>NZ_CP185260.1:2567500-3273745 GCF_049117195.1 Alteromonas algae | reverse complement strand
CCTGCCTTTAATGCATTTAAAGCGGTGTCGAACAATCCCGCTATTTGGAATCAGCTTGCCGAGAGTGGCGAGGTCCTCATTGGCGACGCGCGTTTTTCGGAACATAACCTGCCTTCTGATTGGGTTCGCTTAACGCCTTCAGGAATAACACTAGCTAATACTATTTCACAAGATTATGGCTTCAACGCGGTTCGTATCCCTCTTCATTCAGCATGGGGAGGGATTACGACCTCGCCCATCTATAACGACTTGGCTCGGTGGTGGGACAAACCTAATACGCCTGCAACATTTAATCTAGTGAACTCGACAGCGTCTGAATATCTTATGACGCCCGGTATGTTAGCCGTTGAGTCTGCGGTAAATACACTAATTTTCGACAAGCCCTATAGCCCCGCTAACATCACTCGGCGTGTGGACTATTACTCGGCAAGTCTCATATTGCTATCTACCATTGCGGTAGGGGATGAGCGCTAAATAATGAAGTATGTAACGATGCGAACGGCGCTAACCGCCAGTGCTATGGGAGTATTATTCGCACTGTGCGATATAAGCTATGCACAGGTAAAGACCACTTACCAAGAGAATAATGTCGATATCCCCACCATTGACGAGCAAGCGCCTGATACTACGGGTTTGTGGTTTCATATTCGAAAAAAACAAATCAGGCTGGCTAATGATGAACTGGGAAGGTTGCAGGTGTTATATCCTGCATGGACCGTTCCTGAGGAAATCTTGAGCGCAATTTACACGCTGAATAATCCAAAGCGCGTCACATCGCCCTCCACATCGGTCGCATCACGGAATAATCAGGCTGCTGATATTCCTGAGCCAGCTAAAGATGCCGCACTACGTGCATTTGCCAGCCTCAGCGAAAAAAAGCGTTTGCGAGTCTCTGAAGCGCAATTTGGAAAGCTATCTACACTAGCGATATCGCTGGCAAATTTTGATTATCATATGGTGTTAGGGTGGACGGCCATTGATAAGCAATGGTGGAACAATGCAAAGCTTCATTTTGATTATGCAAATACGTTAAGCCGAAGCACTTATGAAGCAAAAGGAGCCCAGGAAGGGCTGCGTATTATCACTGATAAAAAAGTACAAGGTTATCTCGATAACAATGCGATTAGTGCCCTAGAAGCAATGCTTGGCGGGCACGATGAACCTTATATTAAAGAAATTGTGTCGGGAAGGGCATGGCAGTATTGCGACAAAGAGCAATACTCAAAAGCGTTGGTGTTGTTTGACGTGATTAATGACAGTGAATCGTTATGGTTAACACATACCGCAATGGGCGATATGCTGGCTGCGGGGCAGCTAGCGTGTGATCTTGCTCATACCGAACGGTTTGTTAAGCGCTGTGCCGATTACTGGGCTCAGCAGCAGGTGAAAGCGTATGAAAATGACGCTTATGAAACCAGCATTAACGCGGCTCATGAACTTAAAAAAATAAGACGTCTTACCTCAGATGAATATGCATTATTAGGCTGGTCAGCAAAAGCCACATCACAATCTCGCCTTGCAACTAAGGCCTTTGAAGAAGTACTGCAGGTTGACCCTTCAAATGATGATATTGCCTTTGCGTTGTATCAACTATCACGTGACGATAAAACGCACCTTGAGAGGTTATCGAAAACGTATCCCGCGATTGCTGCGCTACAAGCAACAGAGCTTCACGCATCTGCGTGGCCTCGTAAGCAATTCTTGCTTGCTTTCAATGCGCACGACCCCCGTGTAACTGCGGCGCAAACCAAAGATGCATTCACAGTAACTGCTGGTCTCCACTCGCTCTCACGAAGTGGTTTTCGCGGTTTAGGGCGGTTTGACCAACTTAACAGCTATATTAGCATTGGTGATATCTACGAAGGCGTTCGATGGCAGGTGGCGTTAGATTATGGGCAGCGCTACAGCGGTGCACCTCGAACGAATGACTGGTTTGGTGATTCACAACTTTCTGAACCATTCGGCGGTATTACCGGGTTTGAAGATAAAGGTGTGAGAGGCGAATTAGAGTACCAAAAAGAAGGGGCAACCTATTACGCAAACGTGGCGTATCGCTTTTTCGATCAACCTGTAGATGCAACGCTGACAGGGCAGTTATCCGGTACATGGTATTTGTCTAAAACGACGGTTGCAGGCAACGTTTTTCGCCAGCCTAAGCAAGATAGTTTATTAAGTAATACAGGTACGTTTAATGCCGAACGAACTGCGCCTTGGGGCTACGCGATTGAAGATGGCGTATCGATGCTCGTAGCGCACAACATTAAACCCCTATGGACGATTGCAGCAACCGCGAGCGCAAGCCAAATAAATGGGGAATTTATAAAAGATAACAGTCAACTCTCTTTGCGCATCGATATGAATAAAGATATTGCTGAAGCGATAAGCCCACAGCTTGATTATTGGCGAGTAGGTCCGTTTTTAAGCTATACCACATACGCGGATAACCTAAGTGGCTTTACGTATGGGCAAGGCGGGTATTTCAGCCCTGAGCAGTTTGTAAGTGTTGGAATGTATACTGAACTGCTTACGCTTGAAGCCAAGCAATGGCAAGTGAAGCTGGCAGGCTCACTAGGCTATTCACGAATAGAAGAGGGTAGCGCAGCACGTTTCCCTTTAGGGTTACCTAATAACGTGATTGATGATGAATTGGCAAGTGAACGAATAGAAGCGAGCACGCAAAACGGTATTGCGGGACAGCTTCTAGCCGAAGGCCAGTACAGAATAACGGACAGCTGGATTGTTGCAGGTTACGTCAGAAAATCGTACGCGGTAGAGTTTGAAGATATCTCAGCAGGCATTCAAATTCGGTACCGGGGAGGGAAAGGCGAGGGCGTAACAAGCGATGAGCTTATGTTGTCCTCGCCTCGGCTATCAGGCTTTGCGCTTTAACTTTCTGCGAGAGAATGCAAATAATCCAGCGCCGAATAGCAATGCTGCTGATGCCGGTTCACTGACATCGATAGCACCAAAGCGGTAGTTGTTGACCTGGCCGGTTCGAGGGTCGTACTCTCCATTAGCATCAAAACTGCCTTCGGGCGAAGATAAACTTTTGACGATAAGGTTGCCGTCGATATGCCCGTTATAAAACGATACATCGGCATAGGGTGCCAAAATGCTGCCTTTTACACCAACCGTATGAAGGTTTAACGATGTGGCGTCGACGAAGTTGAAAAGGATATTGTTGGTATACAAACCATCATGACGCTGACCAACATTATTGTCGTTATCTCGGTATTGGCCGTTTTCCCTAAAGTAACTGTTTTCTTCACTGAACGCCGCGTTGAAAAAGCCTGTATCAAACAATTCAACTTCTTTGCCATAAACGTTGATGATGTTATAGCTTGTCGTTGAAAAGTCGAACGTTATGCTTTTACCCGGATCGCTTAAAAATGCCGAATCTATAGAGAACACATTGAGGTTCTCGCTTCCTTTAAAGAATATTTCGTGTACGTCAGTGTCGGTGTTGGTACATGCTGCATCACCAAAACCATCACCATCATCATCACCCCAGCAGTTAACCGTGGTAACACCATTCGCTGCTAATTGTGAATAATCGAACGAGTGATCTGTTACCTCATTAATCATGGCATTGAAATCAAGATTAGTAACCGAAACCTCTGTTCCCGTACCATTAATAACGCCACCATTCACTTGGCTGTCAGTATCCTTTATAAACCCGGTTCCGTGTGTAACTGAACCTGACAGAATATCTGCATTTGCGAGTTCAACAGACTTATTGGCAGTGATATTACCATTCACGTTATCTGTTAATGTTACCGTAACGTTGCCAGCGGCGTTTATTCCACCGTTACCCACTGCGGTTTCGTTAACGCTTGTGTCGCTGCCGCTGTTTAATGCGCCATCAAAGGTCGTTTGGGTTGCGGTAATTGTTCCACCGACGGTAGTTTGCCCGCCATGAACATCGCCACGGTTATAATTAAGGTTGCCGCCCACGTACAGCGAGCTGCTAGCTAAATCGGTAGGTAACAAAAGGCCGACATTAAAGTCTGTAACGTCAAGGTTACCGCCTACGGCAAGTTTTCCCTCAACATCAGAGTTTATGCCTGTGAAATTCTCGAAGATGAACGCGTTGTAATCAAACGCATTACTAATTTCGATAGGGGCAGCGATAACATTAACGCTGCTTGATAATGCAAACGCCAATGCGCTTAGCTTAAAATATGAATGTTTCATTAGTCGACTCCAGTGACATCAGATTCTGGAATCACTTTTCAACATGGATTACCAGATACACTGTATAGTACGATCTGAACAAAATTCGTTCATTAACGCAAGAGATACTTTAGTATTGGATTACATACGAAAAAGGCCGCCTTAAAGGCGGCCTTTTATAGAAGGTGTAAGAAATTAGCCTTTCTTAACCAGAACAGATACTTTCTCGATACCTGCTACTTTAATTTCGTTCATTACTTCAACAACCGTACCGTGCTCGGTATCTTCGTGCGCTTGGATAGCTGCAGAATCTGTATTGTTGTTAGCAAGATACGTTTGTGTGTTTGCAACAACACGACGCACATCAACTTCACGACCACCCATAAAGATAGAACCGTCAGCATCAATACGTATTGAAAGTGCTTTAGAAGGCTGATCATTTTTAGCTTGGTTATCTTCTGGACGGTTAACGCCAAGACCTTTCTCTTTAACGAACGAGGTCGTTACGATGAAGAAAATCAACATGATGAACACGATGTCCAACATGGGGGTCATATCAATCTGAGCCTCGTCTTCGGCCGAGGTATGTTTTTTCTTTCTCATCTCGTCTTCTTTCTTCTGTTACGTTCGAGCACATTAGTATACTGCCTGTAACAAAAATAAACAGGGTTTTATACAAAAACAGTGTGCTCATTAACACTTGTTGCTGAAAAAATGCTCAATTTACACAGTAATAAAACTACAATCTAAGATTGTTTGTGTGAAATAGCAGCGCCTAGTTGGTAAAAATACACCGTCAACGCCTCGTTGAGCGATGTACGCAAATTACCATGAGGGTAAATGCCAAGTCTAGCTTCTGTTGACTTTTTTGTACCTTGCACAAGAAATGCATTTTTAAGTTCATGATCTTGAACATATGCTTCAAATGATCGTGCCGCCATTTCTTGTGGCATAGCATAGTAATACATTTTTAACGCGCGATCAGCCTCTACTGATCGCACAACGTACTCATTGGGCCTGTTGTTTTCGTCTAAAAACATACGAGAAAAGCATTCGCTTAACCGTTTGTTCAACGGATGATCGATAATCGGTATGTTATCCAACCATGCTTGAGAAGCAAAGCTACCGGGCGCCACTGCTGAAAACATACGGGGGGCGATATAATGATCGAATGCGTGAAACCATTCATGGGCCAATGCTCCCGCACCAGCATTTTTAGCCAGCGCGAGTTGTTTTTTTGCACTGTTATAATGAGCGCTTGCGTGCTTTTGCCCCCCGCTGCCAAATGCAAGTGATAGGGATCCATTCAATGAGATCACGCTTTCATTCACGTTTAAAATATCGGATAGATCGTACAATGCGTCGAAAAAAAGGTTTGCAGCGATCTGTTGTTCTTGAACCGTAACCCATCTGCCAATAGTGATGGTCGAAAAGTTAAAAAGTTTGCGAATGTCCTGGAACGAGACATCTGCACCATCGCGGTGGCTAGGGCCATTACGATAAAAATGTTGATGTAATCGAGAAGGACGGGAATCTTGGCTCATTAATTAACTCTACATAATTGTGATGGTTGCAAAGGATAACCTTATCTTTGACGTTTATTTGCCCATTTATAAGTGCGTACGCCTTATTCAGCAACGTATTGTCTCTATTCGTACCTAATAAATGAATACTAAATATCTCTGTGTTAGTTACATCTTATTAATTGAACTAAAATTTCTATGCGTAAAGTCGTTTTTCTGACCTTACGTCATTTTTTCACGGCAGTGCCCTTATTTACAAACGTGTACGTAATATTTACTCACACAGCCTATTTTATCTTCTGCGTAATAACTCATTAATATTCCTTTGATATCTATCCCGTAAGGGGCTAGAGACTTATTTTCGACATTGGTTCTTTTCTTGCAAAGTCACTACAGAATTTATTCGTATGAGCTTGCCAAAGGTTTTGGCGGCATATATGTCAGCGCTAGTTGTATCAGCACTTGATATACCATCACTACGCAACAGGGAAATATTATGAAAAAGCAACTTATTGCTGCAGGAATATTAGCAGCGGCTTCAATGTCAGCAAATGCAGCCATCATCACGCAAGAAGTTTCGTTCGGCCAACAAGGAAGTCCTTTCGATATTGCAGAAGTATCGCCACTTTCTCAAACTTTATCACTCAATGCTTTCGACGCATCATTAGGTACGTTGAATGCAGTTAATATAATGGTATTTGGTCAAATTGATAGTGAAGGTACATCGACAAATGGTAGCGATGAGCCGGGCCGTACCGATGTAGAAATTTTCTTAGCATCTAACTGGCAGGTTGCAAGCGACGCAGCCGATACATTTACGTTTGCAAACGCTGATTTTGTAAATCCATTGGTGTCAGCGCAAAGCTCTGCGCCGGGCACATTTACCATGCTGCCAAATGACCCATCGCAAACTTTTGAGTTCGACGTGACAACGGGTGAGCGTTCAGGAATGTTAGCAAACGTTGACATCGCCGCATTTCTTCAAGGTACGCCAGTAGACTTCCTGTTCTCTACCGATGCACGTACCAACTTGTTTAATCAGGTTCAAGGCGGAACAGGAAGCTTTAACAACGTATTTTCTACCGGCTCATGGGGTAAAGTAGCGGTAGAATTCGATTATACTCCTGATGCAGTATCAGTGTCTGAACCTGCAGCATTTAGTGCATTTGGCGCGGGTTTAGTCTTTATGTTTGCAAACAGACGTCGTTCTAAGAAAAAAGCAACGGTATAATTACTAGCGTTAGCCATAGCGCTTATTAAGCTGGCTGGTGATTTCATCGATATGGGCCAGCCAGCTTAATTTCTACCCGCAAGTCTATGATTGGAGATTATTACTTATCTGGTAAACGTCCAGAAAGTAAAAGGAATGAATAACATGTCAGTAAGCAAATTTCACTCGTCAACTACGCCACTTAAAAAAGACCAAGTATACAACTGGTTTGATAAATACAACGCGAACCAAGGTTCTCAAGCTTATGTCATGAACCAGCAGGTTAAAGAAAAATCAAAAACAAATTTTGGGCGACGCATGTTCAGGTTTGCGCAGTCATAAAGACCGCGCTCAGCCGCAAGGTATTCTTTTAAATAGACGTTGCGAGTATGGCTACTCAGCAAGACTGATAAGAAGTTGTTCACACCATGCAGCAATTCTTTCGTCTGTCTTATCATATTGATTTTCATCGTCTAGCGACAATCCGACAAAATGTTGTTTGTCTTCAGTCAGGGCCTTCGACTCTGTAAAGTCATAACCTTCGTTCGGCCACAGGCCGATAATGTTGCATTCAGACGGGACTATAGCGTCATGTAGCATACCTAAGGCATCTTGAAACCACTCCCCGTATCCAAGTTGGTCGCCAAGGCCAAATAGCGCGATAGTTTTACCCTTTAGGTTCAAGGTGTGAACGTCTTCCCAGTGCGATTCCCAGTCTTCTTGTAGTTCACCGAAATCCCACGTTGATATGCCAAAGATAATAATGTCGTATTCAGAGGTTTTCGCCAGACTCACGTCTTTAATATCGTGAAGTGATACCACTTCCTCGTCAAAAAGCGCGTTTAATTGTGCTTGAATTTTTTCGGCTGCCATTTCGGTATAACATGTTGTTGAACCGTAAAATAAACCAATAGACAGGGCTGAATTGCTCATCAAAAACCTCTATGTGGGGCTAGTCATCATTATCTGGCGGGAATTCTACCTCTTTACCGTTACTCAACAAAGCTTTGCAGGTAACCGAAGACGTATTGTGTGAAATATTTAATACACCTATGGCGCTCCCGTTAAGTAATTCGCCCCCCCCGATACTGGGCTTTCTTGGTTTTACCTGCATGTTTCTGCGCCGGGTAAATACGTTTAAAATAGATGATGGACCGTATAAAGCGCGGTTTAATTTATCTAGATTGCGTATAAGCTTTTCAGGAAACGCATTCTTAAGGCCACTACACGTGAACTGGGTTATGTGAGGGCTGTTTCTTCTAAAACGCAGCGTGACATCATAAACGAACGAATAATGAACATCGCCGGACAGAATAATGAATTCTGGTGGTGTTTTGTAGTGACGGAATATATTAAGCATGACGTTCGCAGTACCCTTATGGGCCATCCAGTTTTCCGCATCGACCGTAAGTGCTTTGCCAAAAAACGTAAACGCTTTTTGAATTGCTTCAATCACTTTAACCCCATAAATTGGCGCTGCAGACACAACGATAACCGCGTCTTTGCCAATGATGGCCTGCTGAAATTCACACAGCGCTTCCCAATCCATTAACCCCGATGGCTTATTTGGTCTCGACTCAGAGCGCCATCGACGAGTACGGGTATCAAGTACTTCGATTTGTGGCGTGGTATGGATTCGATAATCCCAGTCTTCAAATTCAAACAAGGTGTCGATAAATGTATCTCTGGCGTCTCCTGTGTTTATCGCTAGCATGTCGTTAGCACGTTTAATTAACGGCCCACATTTTTCTGGCGCATTCCCCCAACCTTGGCACAATAAGTAGCCGGTTAACGCATTCCCAATCATGCGTTTTGAAAAAGGGTTAGCATAGACTTCTTCTTCCCATCCTCTGGTAAGGTTCCAATCATCGGTGACATCATGATCATCAAAAATCATATAGGTTGGAATATGGGCAAGTGCGCGCTGAATTGAAGGGAGTGAAGTGACGAAGTGTTCAATAACACCTTGTTCTTTTTTAAAGTTGTCGCGATGTACGGTGTCAATCTCGTCAGCGTTAAATGAAACGTCTTCCCAAAGTTCAGACGACCACACCAGGAAATACATGGCGAGTACTTCTGCGCCGCTAATAAGATGGTTTTGCGCGTTAACCGAGGTAAATACCGGTTTCTTCTTCGCGCCAAAAAATAACCCCGATAAGGCCGTATTGGTCGATACGCTTGGCAGCAGTTGTTCGCGTTCATAAAAATTATGCACATGCGTGGCAAGCTCAGATGAATGTGTTACCACCGCACCTTCAAGGGGCTCCTCAAACAAACCCAACTGCGTAATGACTTGTTGAATAGCTTGCAGTGTTGGGCCTGCCACATCATCTGCATAGATTTGATCGCCCGTCATCAGTAGTATGTCTGGCCGCTTTGAATCTGAAGTGAATGATTGCGAAATAAGTGTATCGACCTGTGCAAGCGCATCGTCACCATCGTAATGAGGTTTTCGGCATGACCCATGTAAAATGGTTTCAGGGCTGGGGGCGAAATGGAATGAAAGCGCCGATTGATTTTTATATTTCAGTTTTTCTTCGCGCTTTTGCCACGATGCCTGTTCTTCATTACTATCGAATACTATTGAATATGAAATGGTAGATGACGGCTTGAAACTGCTCTTTAAGTGAATACTTACTAACTGTATGAAGGCCTTTTCGCCGACTTTAAGGCAAGTTGCGCTTTGCTCACTGTCGATTGTGTTATCTGCCTGTTTTAGTGCGATTGTCGGTGTACTAGGCACACTAGTGACGAACCAGATATGGCAGGCATTTTTTTCAACACGACGTACAATAGGGCCGGCTAGAACAGTAGGTAGTGGCTGCATTGTAGAAGAATACTCCCTTTGGGTATTGCTTAGCCTATTGATATGTACCTTACTATTTTTTGTTTAAAAACGGTATGCTCGATATACTCGCTTACATAAAAAGGTGCGTTAACAAAGTTTGATGTGCCGCTCGTTTTGTATACTCATTTCAGGAATGTATTACCTATGTTTACACGTGCTAGTTGTCTTCTTTTTGCGGTCGTATTGTTATCAAGCTGTAGTGATAACAAAGCACAGCTCGATGATACTAACGTGGCGGTCGCGCCAGTCAGTGAAAATAGCATACTGACATCGGTTGGAACGTGGATTAAAGACAAAGAGGGCAAAGTAATGTTAGACCCTCAAACCTCAGGTCTTATCGATGTGAACGGACAGCTTGTTACTATTGCTGACGGTAGTGCTGTAGAAATGCAGCAGCGAAAACTGCACACCATCACCCCATCAAATGCTGAGCTAGTGTCAAGCAGTAACGTATTTTCTATGAGCTCGAGAGTATCTCGCAGTTGTTTTAGTGGTTATTTGAAAAATGCACCAGACTTTGAAGCATTAGCAACAGACCCGTTTGATGATACGGTTTTTTATACGGTTACCGAAGATGCCACGAGAACAGGTACGTTGTCGCCGCGATGCGAGAAAGCTTATGAGAACACAGGCTCTACAGACTACCCAACCTTATTGGTGCGGCTAAAATTAGGCAAAGACGGGAATATCTCAATGACGCATGTCAGGCCACTTCAATTCCCGCTTTCGCTAAATGTGGGTAATTTCCCCAATGATGGCATTGAAGGGCTGGCGATGGCGAGTGACGGAACACTGTACCTAGGGCTTGAAAAAGATACCGCAGGCCAACCGCGAGTCTTTACTGTCAACGTGTCTGACACATTTTGGGAGAGTAAAAAATTTGCAGTCGTTGATGCACCCGCTTTAAAATTACCCATGTTTTCGCAGGGAAGCCACCCTATCAATGGGCTAGTGCTTTACACACCGGCTGGCGAGAATTCTTATTTGCTCGCGGCGGCACGTAACGACAACGAATTATGGATTATCGATACCACAGGTAAAAAAGACGCAAAGCGTATTGCCTTGTCATTTGAAGTAGAAGCGCAAAATGGTTGTGCTGCCTATGTGATGGATAACGCATCGATAGAAGGCCTCGCGATTATTGACAATACGTTGTGGCTTATTAACGATCCGTGGAAAAAGAACTACCTTAAAAATATAACGTGCGAGCCGCAGGCAGCTTATTATGAAGCTTCAGCACCGTTACTATTTTCGATACCGTTGAATGACCAATGGTTTAATGAGTAAGGCATCACACATTTTCATGTAACAAAAAAGCAGCACGATCACATTATTGATGTTGCTGCTTTATAGCCTTCATTTTTACTGCTTACTCTGTTCGTAAGCGAGAGGCGAAGGTCTTTTTAAACTTCGCAAGTTTTGGCGCAACAACCATTGAACAATACTGGTTTTGTGGGTTGTTTTTAAAGTAATCCTGATGATATGCCTCAGCTTCGTGGTAATTATTAAGGGCCGTAACTTCGGTCACAACTGGGTTCGGCCAAATTTCTTCTTGCTCGATTTCAGCAATAATTGCTTCTGCGGCGACTTTTTGTGCATCATCATGATAAAAGATTGCACTGCGATACTGCGTACCTACATCGTTCCCTTGACGATTTACCTGCGTTGGGTCGTGAAGTGCAAAGAAAATCTCTAAGACTTCTCGATAGCTTATCTTGTCTGCATCGAAAGTGACTTGTACGACTTCAACGTGTCCGGTAGTTCCACTGCATACCGCTTCGTACGTTGGTGATGGTGCGTCGCCGCCCGCATAGCCAGATAATGCTTTTACCACGCCATCAACGCTATTAAACGCAGACTCAATACACCAAAAACACCCACCGCCGAGTGTCGCTACTTGTAAATTTGCCATTATGTAAACCTCTTCGTTGCTGTGCAGTGAGTGTGGGATTGCTTAACCCTAAACTCAAGTCATCCAAGCTGTTTTTTTTAGCGTATTAACGAATAACAAATAAAATTACGCATGTTTAATGCGTAATCTGCTTTTTGCTGCGTATAAATTGATAAAGATTGAAAATAAATCACGCGCCTTGTTTTGGTGTTTAGGTTAGTAGCCACCGTGGCCTTTGCTAGACGGGGTTGAAGTGCGTTGATTGCTATTAGAGGTTACACATGATTATTTTTTATGATAGCTACTGCCCTTTGTGCATGGCCGAGATGCGCCACCTCAAAAAACGAGACAAAACGGATTCATTGACGTTGGTCGATATCCAAGACCCGCAGTTTAGTGCTGAATATCCAGAACTTGATTACGATGCGTTAAATGCCCGCATACACGCTATGTTGCCAAGTGGTGAGATAATTACAGGGTTAGATGTTACGCATCAAGCATGGAAAGCGGTTGGAGTAGGGTGGTTATATGCACCGCTTAGATGGCCCGTTATTCGGATTTTTGCAGACTGGTTTTATACGGTATTTGCACGTCACCGTTATACGATTTCTTATTTGCTAACGGGAAAAAAGCGCTCTTGTGCTCGTTGTGTCCCTGGAGAACCTAATGACAAATAACACGTTAATTGTTGGCGCATCAGGAGGGATTGGTAGTGCCTTGGTGTCTCAGTATGCTCATGCAGGAGATAGTGTTCTGGCGCTCAGTCGGCGTGATTTCCACGCAGATGATTGGCCGGATAGCGTCAAAAGCGTTTCGCTGCACGAACACACAGATAGCGCGATAAAAGCCTTTTGTGACACCTTGAAAGAGGAAGGTAGGAAACTTAACACAGTAGTGATAACAACCGGTGTGCTACACAACGAAACGCTGGGATTAATGCCTGAGAAACGTTTGGAAGATATGTCTGAAAAGGCATTAAGCACTTATTTCGCCATAAACAGTATTATCCCTGCTATGTGGCTGAAAAACCTAGTGAAAATAATGGATTCGCAGCACGCGACCGTAGTGTGTGTGAGTGCACGCGTAGGCAGCATCTCTGATAACAAACTAGGCGGGTGGTATGGTTACCGCGCATCAAAATCCGCATTAAACCAGCTGATTAAAACTGCGTCGGTAGAGTACCGTCGTCGACTAAAAAACGCAGTGTTAGTGAGTTATCACCCTGGCACCGTAGATACTGCGTTGTCGGTTCCTTTTCAGAAAAACGTTAAAGCGAAAAAGCTATTTACGCCCGCCTTCACGGCTGAAAAGTTGTTCCAGCATAGTGGCGGGCTTGACCGTGAACAGGCGTGTCATTTTATCGATTGGGATGGCCAAGTGGTAACTTGGTGATACGTTTCGATGCGCGTGAATGTGCCCTAGTTCAAGACTTTTTATTTGACTGCTGTTAACATGCCTTTTCGGTATGGTGCAGCGTGTTGACTTACTAGTAATAAGTAAGCAATACCACTACGTCGACGCCAATAACTTTAGCGTGTAGTAGTCACTTTTAAATAATCGCCATCCTGAAAAACATAACAATAACTCAACAAGAGGAAGGGATATGAGCGGGGCCAGAGAACAGTTCGGATCGCGCATAGGGTTTATATTAGCCGCGGCTGGGTCAGCGGTAGGTATAGGTAATTTGGTTGGTTTTCCCGTGGGAGCGGCGAAAAATGGTGGCGGTGCATTTTTGCTAATGTACGCGGTATTCGTTTTTGCTATCTGCCTGCCAGTAATGCTTGCAGAAATGTCTGTTGGCCGCCATGCGAAAAAAGACCCCCTTGGTGCTTATAGCGATATTAGTAAGAACAGTCCGAAATGGAAAATTGCTGGCTGGTTAGCCATTGCTACTCCATTCATGATTTCCGTGTTTTATATGGTTATTACGGTATGGATATTTGGCTATTTGGTTGAGGCTGTTAGCGGAAACTTAGACCAACTCGCTAACCCTGATACCTTCGGCGTATTTATTAATTCACCGTCAATCTTTGCTTACATGGCTGTGGTTGTCGCGGTGGTGTACCTTATATTGCAAGGCGGGGTAAAAGACGGCATCGAAAAAGCGGCTAAACTCCTCATGCCGTCGCTGTTTATAATGCTTATTGGGCTAGTGGTATTCGTACTTACCCGCGAAAATGCGATGGAAGGGGTGAAGTTCTATATTGTTCCAGACTTCTCTAAATTAACCGCATCGGTAGTCAATAGTGCCTTGGCACAAGCCTTTTTCTCGCTTTCTTTAGGTATGGGTATTCTGATCACTTACGGAAGTTATATCGATAAGAAATCCGATGTACCTAACTCAGCAAAACTTGTTGCGCTGATGGATACTGCGGTAGCGTTTACTGCCGGTCTTATGATCCTTCCTGCTATCTTTTCATTTAATCCTGCTATAAACCCAGAAGATTTAAGCGAGTCGTCAGTGGGAATGATATTTACTTATCTGCCCAGCATTTTCCTGGCGTTACAGGACTCGATTGGCTACATGGGGGCGTCTATCGTCGCAAGTTTGTTTTTCTTATTGGTGTTTTTTGCGGCTATAACGTCTTTGGTGTCTATCTTCGAAGTACCCGTTGCAGCATTAATGGATGAGAAAGGCGTAAGCAGAAAGTGGGCATTAACATTACTTGGCAGCATTATGATATTGCTAGCCATATTATCAGCATTGTCTTTCGGCAAGGTAGAAATGCTGACGCAACTTGCTCATTATGCAGGGGCTGATAAATCGTTGTTCGATATCATTTTAGATGTTTTCTACGAGACTATTTTGCCGCTTAACGGCCTATTAATTTGTATTTTCGTTATTTACCGATGGAAAAGTGCAAACTTTAATGCGTCGCTAGAAGAAGGCAGTTCAGGCTACAAAGGCAGTTGGTTTGAGAAGTACGTTGACGTGTCGTTGAAAACGTTTATTCCACTCATCCTTTTTGTGATTTTCGTAAACACCGTCGCCGTTAAATATTTCGGTATAAGCCTATTTGGATAACAGTGACAATACGTATTTTAAAAAGCCCGCATTGATGCGGGCTTTTTTATATCTAGAGTATGGCAAGCTAGTACATTGTGTTTGGATCTGCAAAGCGGGGAACGACACCTAAGGCTTTCCAGCTATAGGTAGCGTTAATTGTTTTGCCCGTTGGTGGCTTTTCGGTATCGCTGAAAATAGGTGGTGGAAGCTGTTTAGCAATAGCGGCATCATGATAGTACTCACCGCGTTTAGGGTGGGTGTTACTGCACAGATGCAGTGTTGTGTTCGTGCATGCGTCCTCGATAACGTTGACTATTGCGGCGACGACATCTTCAATATGAACCAAGTTTACTTGTTTATTGCCCGCCGAGAGTGATTTTCCTGACAATGAGTTAACAGGGTGACGGTCTGGGCCCACTAAGCCTGCGAGTCGCAGAATTTGGTAGTTCTCAATACTGGCTGCAATATGACGCTCTATGTCCACATGTGCTTTGGCTGAAGCGGTCTCAGGCATAACGCTTGATGTTTCTTTTATTTCGCGGGTGGTATCATCGCCATAGACCGATGTAGTACTGATAAATATAACCTGTGCAACACCGGCTCCCTTTGCATCATCGACGAGCGTCTTCATTTGTTGTGTAAAGTCATCAAGCTGGGTGTTGCGTCTGCCTGGCGGTATATTAAGGACTAGCGTTGCGCCCTTTAAAGTGTGCAGTAAATCATGGCTGTCATCGCCAAGTGAAAAACGTATGCCTTGTATTCCTTCACGTTTAAGGGTTTTCAGCTTTTCACTACTTCGTGTTGTCGCGCTGATTGAAGTGGAGGGCGATAATGATGCGGCTAAATAGCGGCCAAGCCAACCATATCCGCATATCACAACATTTTTTGACATAAGCAAGCCTCTTTCAGAACGAATGTGTTAATTCATTATTTATCATCAAGCATACCATTAATATGTGGGGTGATATGCAAGAGACAAAAAAGCGAGGCCTATGCCTCGCTTTTTAATGCTTTATGGTGAAACCAAATCTCTAAGGGTTACATTCTCATTTCTGAGCCGTCGATATCCAACAGGTTTAATGCATCTAACCCTGGAATATTCGCAGCCATTTTTGATTCCGCGTAATCAGCTTGTTTCAATACTTCACACAACGCATGGCCTTTTTCTTCAAGCGATGCTGCCTGAGTTTCTATTCTATGCTCTATGGTTTCGCCAAAACGCTCCATCTTTTGTTCAAACGCATCCATGTCACCGCCTTCCCATAACATCTGTGTGCCAATAGCGACTAAGATATGGCCCATCGACTTAGCGACTAACGATTCAATTTCTTCCTCAAATTCAGCTTCCCAGCTTTCATCAAACCAACCTGGCTCGTCGAAGCGAGTTGAGTCTACATGAATGTCGCCGTTCTCATCATAAAATGAATAGTTCAATTTATCATTGAGGGAAACAAATAGCGTATCGAAATCGTTGGTTAATGATGAATCAGCGCCTAGCAACTCACCAAACACTTCAGTGACCGCAAGGCTTGCTATCTCTAACCCTTCGCTTGCGATATTCAATGTCATAGGAATAGCGGTGTCGATATTGTCATAATAGGTAGATACCCACGCTTGTTGGTCGCGATCTAAATCAGCGCGTTCCCCATTAATAGTCAGCGTATGCGTTTCATCAATCGAAAACGAACCGCCATTGTTCATGTCAACGGTGAGTAAGCCATGGTGGTATTGAATATTTCCTTCCAGTTCCATGTCACAGCTTGTGTCGTGGGCGAAAGCCGCTGTTGAGAGTAGGGTGCTGGTTATTGCTAATGGAATAAGTTGCTTTGCTTTCATTTTGAATATCCTTTTAACGATGCCATCAGGCTGCATTCTGTGTTGGCTATACGGCGTAGCTTCTACCGCCATGATGTGCACATGATTTATCACATACATTTAATTAGTAATGATGTAGCAACCCTAATGCCAAATTTAAAAATCTTTAAAATACAATAGCTTAAATTATTTCTGTACGTCTTAGGTGTGCTGTGTTGAAAAAGTTTTGGTTAAAAATTTAACTTTATAGTGAATTTGACTAAGATCAATAAGTCTTAAATGACATGCCTACATAAAAAATTAAACGAATTTGAGCATGTTCAATAACTTTTAATTCGTGCATAATACGGCCAGAAAATTTAAGGGGTTAAGAGAATGACTGATTGGATAAACGCAATTACTTTTGGTGTTGCACTTCTCGCCTTCGCTCTGGGGCTTAGCAGTATTATTATGGGCTTTCTAACAACTGAAACCGGCCCTAAAGGTATGCAGGAAAAAGTAGAATATGGCTTTTTCGGTGTGACAGGGTTAGTGGTTTGCCTAGTAATGGGTTATGCATTGGCGTAACGGCATGCATATGCATTAAAAAAAACCGGCTCATAACGAGCCGGTTTTTTTGTACCTAAAATACGCGTTCACCGCTAGTCTATTTCGTTGGCTGCTGCATTAGCCGACGTGGAATACTGTTGTGATAGTAGGGCTATGTGCCCATCCCGTTGGTAAGCGTTTAAATCAAATAGCGATAGCATTGCCATTACGTGGTCAAATATATCTGCCTGTACTTTCTCGTATACTACCCATTCTTTGTGTGCGCTGAAGCAATATAATTCAAGCGGCAGGCCTAACTCATTAGGAGGAAGCTGCCTGACCATAAGCGTTAGGTCTTGATTGATATCAGGGTGTTTACGAAGATAAGCTTCAAGGTAAGCGCGGAAAGTACCGATATTCGTAAGCCGTCTACTGTTTAGCAAGTCTGATTCATCGATTGCGCTATCTTGATGATAAGCTCGCAAGTCGTGCTTTTTCTTCTCAATATAGTCTTTGATGTAACGAATGTTAGAAAACCGGTCGAGCATCTCATTATCACATAACTTAATACTATGAATATCAATATAAACGGCGCGTTTTATTCTTCGGCCACCAGATTCTTGCATACCGCGCCAGTTCTTAACGGCTTCAGTGGTTAAACTATATGTTGGCAGCGTAGAAATAGTCTTGTCCCAGTTTTGTACTTTTACGTTAGTAAGCCCAATTTCTTGAATCTCACCATCAACTTCATATTTAGGCATGCTTATCCAATCACCGGTATTAAACATACGGTTTGCTGCAATTTGAATTCCGGCGACAAAGCCCAATATGGTATCGCGGAAGATAAGCAACAGTACGGCGGCAATTGCGGTCAACCCGGATACAAGCAAAAGAGGGCTTCTATCAACAATAAGCGAAATACTGAATAAAATAGTAAGAATGGCAAACGCAAGTTTCGCGACTTGAATAAAGCCTGTAATTGGCGCGCGTCTTGAGAACGCCGACGCGTTGTAAACGTCTTCTATGGTACTGAGTAAAGCAAAAATCCCAAGCAACCCACTGTATAGCATATAAAGCTGTGAGCCTTTAATCAGCATGCCTTGCAGTAAAGATTCTTCATGGATAAGAACCGGTGTTATCAGGAAGATAAACAGTGCAGGGAACAAATGCATCAAGCGGCGAAAGAAGCCATGGGCCTGCAGGGCATTGTCCCATCGGTTGTTTGTACGTGTAACCCACGTTGCAATTTGAGGCCTAACGACAAGTCTAGCGAAGAAGTAGATAACGATAGAGATAACAACTATCGAACTTATCGCTAGTGCATTATAAAACGCGCTATCCGCTTCGATGGTTGGAAAGAAGTGAGTAACAATATTAATGAAGGTATCGCGTAACGACGAGCTCATTTCCATTTTTATGACTCCAATAACTTTTTGATGCGCGCATCTTTTTCTTTCCACAGGCCATTTAGCCAGTTCTGAAAATAAACGCGAAACTCGGCTTCGCTTTTATGGCTATCTTGTTGAAGCTCTGGAATAGGCGTAACGCTCACATCTATGATGATTTTTGTCATCTTTCCGCTTAGCATTTCCATCATAGGATGCTTCTTGTTTTCGGGGTACAACAACGAGATGTCTAATACATTGGTAAATAAGTCACCCATGGCGGCCAATGTAAATGATACGCCCCCCGCTTTAGGCGGTAGCAAATTCGTGTATGGGCTTTGCTTAGCGATATGCTTTTCTTGTGTAAAGCGAGTCCCTTCCACAAAGTTAATTACCGTGGTGGGGACCGTTTTAAATTTTTCACAATATTTTTTGGTGGTTTCTAAATCTTTACCCTTTTTGTGTGGGTATTTTTCTACGTATTTTTTTGTGAAACGATGCATAAAAGGCATGTCTAACGCCCATGCGCCCAAGCCTACAAACGGTAACCATATAAGTTCTTTTTTCAAAAAGAATTTTGGGGCGGGTATGCGGTAGGTGGCAAACTCAATTAACAAAACGATATCTAAATAACTCAAGTGATTTGCAATGATTAAGTACCAGCGATCTTTTGCAAGTTCACCATGAACGGCACATTCAATATCCACGTTATTAAATAGACGAATGAGTATTACGCTTATACGCCCAAAACTGAACATTAGCGCATGCATCACTTTATTCCACCATGCTCTTACTCTGCCATTTGGCATAATAAGCTTTACCAAGCCAAATAGAATAATTAATCCGCCCCAAAGCGCTAGGTTAGCGATTTGAAGCGAGGTATGAATAACAAAAATAAAAGGCGCGAGTACTGCACGAGTCATAGTGATTTCTTTGTTGCGTTAAATGAGGTTAATAATTCATCTTTTTTATGCCAACGGTCGTTCAGCCAGCGCTGAAAACGCGCACGTACTTCAGGATCATCAAAGTAATCGTCGCTGTAATAACCATTATCCATAATCTCTTTTATGGGCGTGACATCAATATGAACGCGAATGTCTTTTACCTTACCACTGACAAAGTCCCAAAATGTAGGAATGCCATGAGGATATTGGATAGTCACATCAATCAGTTTATGAAGCTGAGAGCCCATTGCCGATAATACAAATGCAACACCGCCTGCTTTTGGTTTCAATAAATGCGTAAACGGAGAGTTTTGTTTGCTATGTTTGTTGTTGGTGAAACGTGTGCCTTCTACAAAATTCATTATGCTTACAGGCTTAAAACGAAAACGCTCACACGCTTTGCGTGTAGTTTCCATATCTTTGCCCTTTAGGTGCGGATGCTTTGCAAGAAAAGACTTTGAGTAACGCCGCATAAACGGGAAATCGAGTGCCCACCACGTCAGGCCTAAAATAGGCACATAAATAAGTTCTTTCTTCAGGAAAAACTTTAAGAACGGAATTTGTCGGTTAAATACCCGTTGCAGCACAAGAATATCAACCCACGATTGATGATTCGCAATCACCAAATACCAGTCTTCACGGGTTAACTTTTCCAACCCCGTAACATGCCAAGTAGTGCCACTGCTGATGCGTTGATTCAGGTTATTCACTGTTATCCATGCCGTCGCGCAAGCATCAAGAAGGTATGAGATAAAACGGCGCCATAGGGCAAGGGGGATCAGTTTAAAAACAGACAGCACGATAATGGGCGTTGCCCATAAAACGGTATTAACAAAATAAAAAATAACCGATATTGTGCCAATCAAATGATGGAAAAGCCGTTTAATCATTGTACTTACCTCAAAAATTAGGCGCTTAGTGTAAACGAACTTGATCTAAAATCCGATAGGTCGTTTACTGATTCACATTGAAACAGTAATTTTACAAGGAGCTGCAATGGAACTTGTTAGCGAAAACAGAGTATTCGGCGGTAGACATTTACGATATACACACCAGTCTGAAGCAACAAAATGTGCAATGACATTTGCGGTATTTCTTCCTCCCTTTGCGTCAAAAGACAAGCCTGTTCCGGTTTTATATTGGCTGTCTGGACTTACCTGTAACGACCAAAACTTTATGCAAAAAGCGGGGGCTATGAAACTCGCTGCAGAATTAGGCTTGGCCATTGTGGCGCCTGATACGAGTCCTCGGGGCGAAGGCGTTCCCGATGACAAAGACGGTGCCTACGATTTTGGTGTTGGAGCAGGGTTCTATGTTAATGCAACCCAGGCCCCCTGGGATGAACATTATCACATGTATGACTATATTACTGACGAATTACCTCGTGTGGTAGAGGCCAACTTACCGGTTACTCGCGAACGCGCTATCAGCGGTCATTCAATGGGCGGTCATGGTGCGCTAGTTATCGGGTTACGTAACCCTAATCATTATGTATCGGTATCAGCATTTAGCCCTATTAGTAACCCTATCGATTGTCCTTGGGGGCAAAAAGCGCTTGGGCAGTATTTAGGGGATGATAAGTCACAATGGGAGCACTACGACGCCTCGGCATTAATGGCAGACAAAACCCATGCTGTTCCTCTGTTAGTTGAGCAAGGAACCAGCGATGAATTTTTGCAAGACCAATTGAAGCCACAAGCGTTAGTTCATGCGGCTCAAAAATCTGGAACCCAGCTTACACTCAATATGCACGAAGGGTACGATCACAGTTACTTCTTTATTGCATCATTTATTGAAGAGCACATTGCGTTTCATGCCGGGCACTTAGGCTTAATCTAGTGAGTAAAAGTAGTGTAATTGGTTATCTTTAGCCTTAAAAGATGGCCAATTACGCCCATTCTGATTTCTTCGAACCCTTTCCTTCGTGATAGAATTAGCAAAAATCTGACGACACCACTCCGGTATTATTCTGCTTTGCACAAATATACGGGTGTCGTTTTTTGCGGCCGACAACCTTTATAGAGACAGTTTTGTGAGTGAACGTATTAAACCTTTCAATGAAACCAACAACCTAGCGATGAATAGACGCTTCTCGGTGGCACCTATGCTGGATTGGACCGACCGTCATTGTCGTTATTTCTTACGTTTACTTTCAAAACATACGCTTCTGTACACAGAAATGGTAACAACGGGCGCAATCATCTTCGGCAAGGGGGATTACCTTGGTTACAACGATGAAGAGCATCCCGTTGCGGTTCAGTTAGGGGGAAGCAACCCTGACGACATGGCAAAGTGTGCCGCGTTATCACAGGCACGAGGTTACGACGAGGTAAATATCAATGTAGGGTGCCCGTCTGATCGTGTGAAAAACGGCAGCTTTGGTGCGTGTTTAATGGCACAGCCTCAAATGGTTGCTGACTGCGTTAAAGCCATGCAGGCCGAGGTCGACATACCGGTTACGGTGAAATGCCGTATTGGTATTGACGACATGGACGAGTACGAAGATTTCGCGCGCTTTATTGATATTGTTGCCAATGCTGGCTGCGATACTTTTATTGTCCACGCGAGAAAAGCATGGCTTCAGGGGTTGAGTCCGAAAGAAAATCGCGAGATCCCGCCGCTTAACTACCCACGTGTGCATGCGTTGAAAGAAGCGCACCCAGAACTGTCTATTAGTATTAACGGCGGTGTAAAAACGATAGAAGATACGCTAACGCAGCTCAACCATGTGGATGGTGTCATGATGGGAAGAGAAGTGTATTCCAACCCTTACATTCTGACGGGTGTCGATAGCAAGGTGTTCGGTGACGACAGTGCGCCAGTTCTATCCCGTCGTGAAGTGGTTATTGCTATGCAGCGCTACATCGAGAAGCAGGACGACCCCTATTTTAAGCCGTGGCATGTCGCTAGGCATATTCTTGGTCTATATCAAGGGCAGGCTGGTGGCCGAGTATGGCGACGTTATTTAAGTCAGCACGGCACTGGAAAGTCGCCAGATCCTAATTTATTGATGAACGGTCTAGACGCTGTCGAAAGTGCTCAAAAAGAAGTGGCGGCATTCAATGAACAAAAGCGCACACAAGAGAGTGGTTAAAAAAACCAACTCGGTGGCGAGTTAGACTAAAGGTTAGTTTTCACCCAAATGTAAACTTGATAAAGAAAAAATAGATATCTTCATTGAATCTTTTATTTTCAATGGGTTAACGGTTTTTTCTCTCTTGGCATAGCTTTCGCAATACCTTATTCATGCAATGGCAGCGGGCTGTTGCAGTGACTAAGCATTGAGAAAAACTATGAAAACTTCACTATTAGCAGCAACTATTTTATCAGCATCTTTATTTAGCGGCGCAGCAAGCGCACAAGAATCAGTTTTAGAGTCGTTACTAACACGTATGGTGTCAACTGCCATTACCGTAACGTCGAACGAGGTACAGGCAAATGTTTATGAATCAGTCGTAAATACCGCCTATCACTTCGACCTTGAAGGTGAAAGCACAGCGGGTAGTGTAAGTGTTACGGATATCGTTTCCGCAGACACCGAGAATGCGAAACAACAAGATAAAGACGCAGAGTAGTCACTGCAATTTACAGCTTGCGTCTATGCTAGACCACCTACAATATAAAACGATTAGGCACCATTAGGTGCCTTTTTTATTTCTAACAAATGGACTTCCTAAAGCGCGCTACACACTCTGCTGTGCCATCTTGTTATCTATTCATATGTCACGTTATCTGCGCTTATCCATCAAACCTGTTTCGATTTCATCATGTAATCACCGATAGCTTCGCTGACACCATTTTGCAGTGGTCAATTTGATTAAAGCAGGTGGTGAAAATCACCACTTAGTGAAATCAATCGTCCACAGAATAGAGGCTAAATAATGCGATTAAATATAAATCTGTTTAATTTCAATGTCTTGCAACTTTGGCACGTGAGTTGTAATAGTAAAGGAGAAATTAAATATGCTGCCAAGCAATATCAATAACGTCGCATGGTAGTACTGAATTTACGAGTTAAGGAGAAAGGCCATGGGTATGTTTTCACGCATCAACGATATCGTTCAAGCAAACTTAAACGCGATGTTAGATAAAGCGGAAGATCCTGAAAAAATTATTCGGTTAATCATCCAAGAGATGGAAGAGACGCTAGTCGAGGTGCGTACCGATGCAGCGCGTTATATTGCACAACAAAAAACGTTAGCACGCAAAACGGCAAGCGCTCAGAAAGAAATCGACGGATGGCAGCACAAAGCCCAGCTAGCTATGAACAATGACAAAGAGTCACTTGCAAAAGCGGCGCTGGTTGAAAAGCAAAAGTACGCTGCATCGTTAGCGTCGCTAGAAGAGCAGGCGAATCATTTAGAAGAGAGCATCAATAAGATTCAAATTGACACTGCGCGTCTTAATACAAAACTGCAGGAAGCTAAAGCGAAACAGAAAACGTTAGTGACAAGAAAGGCATCAGCACATACGCGTTTAAAGGTGAAAGCCGCCGAACATAGCAACAAAATTGATGATGCCATGATGCGTTTTGAGCAATACGAGCAAAAAATCGATAGTTTAGAGGCGCAAGCAGATGCGTTCGATTTAACTGCAACGTCAGACTCAGCAAGTTCGCTTCAAGCAGAGTTCGACGCGATGGAAGCCGACGAATCAATCGAAAAAGAACTTGAGACGCTTAGAAAGCAAAAAGTTGCCTAAGCGCCCCGCGCACGCTAATTAAGTGTGCGCAGACAACACCTATAACACTGTATGTTAATGCAAGAGGAAATCATTATGAAAATGTCATCACAAAAAAGAATTTACAGAGATTTGGATTCGGCGGTCGTGTCGGGTGTATGTGCAGGGCTTGCTAAATACTTTGATGTCGATGCTGTATGGGTGCGCGTTGCAGCTGTCGCCGGGTTAATCTTCGCACCTGTCGTTGTGCTTGCCGCCTATGTTGCCGCAGTCGTGCTACTGCCAAGGCTTTCATAATGAAAAACTTTTTAATAGCGTTAGTACTTGCCATTATTTTGGTGAATTGTTTAGGAAACGTGGTTGATGATTTCTTTGGTATCAACATTGTGATGTCAGATGAACTACTTAGCCCATGGGAGAATGTTGCCGTGTTATCAATTATAGGTGTTGTGTTGGCAGTGGTTGGGTTTGTGGTTGCGGTAAGCGTAATAGGTACCTTGTTTATCGGTGTTGGCGTCGCGCTGCTCGCCCTGTTTGTTGCTGGAGTAGGTGCGTTTTGGCCGATAATTGTGGTTGGCCTTGTGGTGTATGCGTTATCGCGCAAAAAGCAACGAAGCAACATGGTTTATCAGTAAAACGCATATGCATTGTAAATTTAAATTGTATTTTATAGCCTGTAGTTAATGATATATTCCATGTTGGTATTCAGGTTTGATTATTTTTAATAGTAACAGCGTACTTATACAAAGCCGGCTCCGACCGGCTTTATGCCATTTATAAGGAAGGGAGCGCAGAATGAAACAGTTTATGAACGCGAAAGGGATAAGCATTGCCGCCGCAATTCTATTTTTGATTTTTTGGTTGATTGGTTGGTATTGGAGTTTAGACCCAGATACGTTTGATGTAAGAGCACAAGTAAAAGCGCAAACCACTATTCAAAACCCAACGTCTGTTGCAGGGCTTACGCTTACCTCTTCCATGATTGAAGTGTCAGAAACCCTACTCAATAAGCCGGGTGGCTACCTTTCTAATGACGTTATACCACCAAGCCTATTGCTAGATAATATGCCAGCGTGGGAATTTGGTGTTGTTGAGATGATTCGCGATCTGGCGCTATCTATGCGAAAAGATTTCAGTCGCTCTCAATCCCAATCGCTTGAAAATACCTATCTTACCAAAGCACATCCTAAATTTAATATGGACCACAGAAGCTGGATGTTTCCATCGTCTGAGTCTAGCTATAGCGACGGTATTGCGTTGCTTAAGCAGTACAGAGATGAATTGGCTAATGCCGAGCGCTCAGACAGTCAATTTTACACCCGTGCTGACAATTTACGTGAATGGCTTAAGCAAGTAGAAAAGCGTTTAGGAAGTTACTCACAGCGCCTTAGCGCCAGTGTAGGCTCTGCGCGACTAAACACCGATTTAGCAGGCGATAACAACGCGAGACGTTCTTCACCTGTTGCTCAGCAGCGCGTGGTAAAAACAAGCTGGTGGAAACTTGATGACAACTTCTATGAAGCTCGTGGCGCTACATGGGCATTGTTACACTTTTTAAAAGCGGTAGAAATTGAGTTTGCAGATGTATTGGAAGATAAAAACGCGACGGTAAGCTTACAACAAATTATTCGAGAGTTAGAGGCGACACAAGAGTCTGTCTTTAGCCCAATGATATTAAACGGAAGTGGCTTTGGTATGCTTGCTAATCACTCGTTAGTCATGGCGAACTATATTTCTCGTGCAAATGCCGCTTTAATAGAACTTTCAGAACTTCTTAATCAAGGATAACGCATGAAAAAGGGTTTAATTGCAGTGGGTTTGGGCTGTGCTTTGATGTCTATGTCGGCGCAGTCAGACACGATTGCGGGTGTTTATGCTGGTGTTCAAGCTTGGCAAACCGATACAACAGGAGGTTTTGCCGATAGTTCAAGTACGGCAAACTTCAATTTTGACGATGAAACGAATACATCGTTTTATGTGGCAGTAGAGCATCCGTTGCCGTTTATTCCTAATATCAAAGTGGCTCGTACAACGTTAGATAACAGTGGCACAACGGCGCTTGATACCAGTTTTACGTTCGATGGCGAACTGTATACTGCAAACAGTAACGTTGATACCACTATAGATTTAACGGCCACCGATTTCATTTTGTATTATGAACTGTTTGATAACGACCTAATTAGCTTTGACTTAGGGGTGAATGCAAAGTACATCGATGGTTCGCTTTCTGTCGTTGATGCTGCGAGTAATACGCAGGGAACCGGTGAGTTTTCGGGGGTTGTGCCAATGGCGTACTCGCGTTTACAGCTAGGCCTTCCTTTTACTGGCCTGGCTGCTTACGCAGAGGGTAGCTATTTGTCGTTTGACGATCATGAGTTAAGTGATTATCAAGTAGCCGTGGCTTACTCCTTTATTGAAAGTTTAGCGGTAGATATGACATTGCAAGTGGGTTACAGAAAAGTAACCGTAGATATTGAGGATCTTGACGACGTTTATGCTGACATGGAGTTTGATGGTGTATTCGCAGGTCTAGAAGTCCACTTTTAAAGGCGTAGCGCCGCATATTGAGTAACAAAATAAAACACGCACTGGCCTACCCAGTGCGTGTTTTTTATATCAAGTACCCTTTTAATTACTTTCAGTAATAAAAAAGCTTCATTTAATCTTTTCTCTTCTACAAAAAAGCCGTTAGCCTTGTCGCATTGAATAAAGGCTAAAGAATTATGTCACAAGAATCGAATTCAAATTCAGCACTTGGTGCTGTGCTCAATGAGCAGCAATATAATGCAATTACGCAGGCAATCGCAGGCCTAAATCGTGACCAACTTACGTGGGTAAGTGGTTTTACTGCAGGGCTTGCAGCAGCGCAAGGTGCAGGTGTTGCGCCGGTGGCGCAAGGTCAAAGCACAGCAGCGCCGGCCGCGAATGCACCTACGCTTACTATCTTGTATGGCTCTCAAACAGGCAACGCTAAAGGTTTAGCTCAGCAGTGTCAGGCCAAGGTTGAAGAGGCAGGGTATAGCAGTAAGCTAGTTAGCATGGCAGATTACAAGCCGCGCCAAGTAAAAAATGAAACGCATATTGCGCTGTTTGTCAGTACGCATGGTGAAGGCGATGCACCTGACGATGCAATTGAATTACACGAATTCTTGGGCGGTAAAAAAGCGCCTAAGTTGCCAAATACTAAGTATGCAGTAGTCGGCTTGGGTGACAGTAGCTATGAGTTTTTCTGTCAAACGGGTAAAGATTTCGATGAACGACTGAATAAACTTGGCGCAACACCCGTTATCGAACGGTTAGACTGTGACGTTGATTATGAAGCAGAGGCGCAAGCGTGGGTTGACCGCCTAATCGCATCATTAAAAGATGACTTTGATGCGACTGCGAGCGCCGTAGCGATACAAACAGGGGCAGCAGTGCAAGGTGCTCCGACACAAACTTACACCAAGAAAGCCCCGTTTGTTGCTAGTCTTATTGATTCTCAGAAAATCACAGGTCGTGATTCAGTTAAAGACATTCGCCACATTGAAATAAGCCTTGAAGAGTCAGGGATTGCTTACAAACCTGGTGACGCGTTGGGCGTATGGTTTAAAAACGCGCCGTCGTTGGTACATGCATTTTTGTCTGAGCTTGGCTTAGAAGGCGCAGCAGAGGTTACGGTTGGCGATGCAACGCTATCGCTTGAAGAAGCGTTAACAAGCAAACTAGAGCTTACCTTAAGTTATCCCAACTTTATTAAAGCTTACCAAGCAGCAACGTCTTCTGAATCGCTTGCAGCATTGATGGAAGACAAGGCGCAGTTAAGAACTTATATGGCCGAGCGCCAGTTGATAGATATTGTTCGCGATCATCCGGGTAAGCTATCAGCCCAGCAGTTAGTTGACGCGTGCAGACCATTAACGCCGCGCCTTTATTCAATTGCGTCTAGTCAGGCAGAAGTTGAAGAGGAAGTACACCTTACTGTTGCTCATATCGATTACGATGCATTTGGTCACCGCCATCAAGGTGGCGCGTCAGGTTTCTTATGCGAGTACTTACAAGAAAACGGCGAAGTAGAAGTCTTCGTTGAGAACAATGATAATTTCCGTCTGCCAGATGATCCTAACACGCCTGTAATTATGGTGGGGCCTGGAACAGGTATTGCTCCGTTCCGAGCTTTCATGCAAGAGCGAGATGCGCAAGACGCTGAAGGGAAAAACTGGTTGTTCTTTGGTAACCCCAATTTTACACAGGATTTCTTGTACCAAGTTGAATGGCAAGGCTATGTGAAGGACGGTTTGCTCGACAAAATTACATTGGCATTTTCTCGCGACCAAGAAGAAAAGGTTTATGTACAGCACCGCCTCTTAGAAAACGGTAAAGAAGTGTATGCATGGCTAGAGCAAGGCGCGCACTTCTATGTGTGCGGCGATGCCACTTACATGGCAAAAGATGTTGAAAATGCATTAATCAGTATAGTGCAAGAACATGGTCAAAAGTCTGAAGCAGACGCTAAGGCTTACATTGTAGCATTACGCAAAGCGAAGCGTTATCAGAAGGATGTTTATTAATGAGTAATGAAAAATCTCCCTTTACAGTAGAAGGTAAACTTGCTGATAACGAACGCTTGAAGCGCGAGAGTAATAATCTTCGTGGCACTATTGAAGCCGATTTAAAAGATGACTTAACCGGTGGCTTTACCGCCGATAACTTCCAGTTAATTCGTTTTCACGGTATGTATCAGCAAGATGACCGCGATATACGCGCCGAGCGAGCAAAGCAAAAGCTAGAGCCGTTACATAACGTAATGCTTCGCGCGCGTCTGCCGGGTGGGGTTATTACGCCTGACCAATGGCTAGCAATAGACAAATTTGCAGACGATCACACGTCTTATGGCAGTATTCGTTTAACAACACGTCAAACCTTTCAGTTTCACGGTGTACTGAAGCCTAAGATTAAATCAATGCATCAGATGCTTAATAAAGCTGGCATCGACTCTATTGCTACAGCGGGTGACGTAAATCGAAACGTGTTGTGTACGTCTAATCCGGTCGAATCTCAATTGCACGCCGATGCATTTGAGTGGGCAAAGAAAATCAGTGAGCATTTGCTGCCTAAAACGCGTGCGTACGCAGAAATTTGGTTAGACGGTGAAAGAGTGGAAACCACTGAGAAGCCGGTTGAGCCTATTTTAGGTGATAATTATTTGCCGCGTAAGTTTAAAACTACGGTTGTTATTCCACCGCAAAACGACGTTGACGTACACGCTAACGACCTTAACTTTGTCGCTATTGCACAAGACGGAGAGCTAATCGGGTTCAATGTATTGGTCGGTGGTGGTCTTGCCATGACCCATGGCGATAAAAGCACGTACCCTCGTAAAGCAAGCGACTTTGGTTTTATCCCATTAGAAAATACGCTAGACGTTGCTGCAGCAGTAGTATCTACGCAGCGTGACTGGGGAAATCGTGTCAACAGAAAAAATGCGAAAACAAAATACACACTAGAGCGTGTAGGTGTAGATAACTTTAAAGCAGAAGTTGAGAAGCGAGCGGGTATCTCTTTTGCAGATAGTAAACCTTACGAGTTCACTGAGCGTGGCGACCGATTTGGTTGGGTTGAAGGTATCGACGGTAAGTATCATTTAACGCTATTTATCGAAAACGGCCGTATTCTGGACTACCCAGGAAAGACGCTGAAAACAGGGTGCGCCGAGCTTGCAAAAGTACACAAAGGCGATTTCCGTTTAACAGCTAACCAAAATTTAATCGTTGCAGGCGTGCCGCCAGAAGAGAAAGAACATATCGAAGCGTTAGCTCGTGAACACGGCCTAATCGCGCCTCAAATTTCGAACCAGCGCCTTGATTCAATGGCATGTGTATCATTACCTACATGTCCGCTTGCCATGGCAGAAGCAGAACGCTATTTGCCTGACGCAGTTACTGAAATTGAAGGCTTGCTTGGTAAGCATGGTTTAGCTGACGACAGCATCATTTTTAGAGTTACTGGTTGTCCGAACGGCTGTGGTCGCTCAATGCTTTCGGAAGTCGGTTTAGTGGGTAAAGGGCCAGGTAAGTATAACTTACATATCGGTGGCAACCGAGAAGGCACGCGTATTCCTAAGATGTACTTGGAGAATATTAGCGAAGAAGAAATTATGACCGAGCTTGATACCTTAATAGGTAGATGGTCAAAAGAGCGTGAACAAAATGAAGCATTTGGTGATTTTGTGATACGTGCAAATATTGTTAAGCCAGTAATTGATTCGGCTCGAGACTTTTATGAGTAATCTAACGCTCTCCCATCGTCAGCCTCTTTCATTAGATATCAGCAAGGACGTACTTGCTGATATAAATGAAGAGCTTGAAGGTATGTCTGCACCTGAGCGGGTAAAGTGGGCATTAGAAAACTTGCCCACGACCCATATCGTGTCATCCAGCTTTGGTGCACAATCTGCTGTGATGCTACATATGCTTACTCAGGCGAAAGCGGACATACCAGTAGTACTGACCGATACGGGTTATCTCTTCCCTGAAACCTATACGTTTATCGACGAGTTGGTGGAAAGGTTGACGCTAAATCTTCACGTATACACTGCACCCTTGTCGTCAGCGTGGCAAGAAGCGCGCTTTGGTAGACTGTGGGAAAAAGGTGTTGATGGCATTGAGCAGTACAACAAGATGAATAAAGTAGAGCCTATGCAACGTGCGTTAAAAGCACTTGATGTAGGTACGTGGTTTGCGGGATTGCGACGCAGTCAATCTGACACACGAGGAAAATTGCCTGTACTTCAAAAGGTAGGTGGTCAATTTAAGCTATATCCAATCATTGATTGGAGTAATAAAGATCTACATTACTATTTGAAAGAACACGATTTGCCATATCACCCTCTTTGGGAACAAGGCTATGTTTCTATCGGAGATTGGCATACAACTCAGTCACTCCAAGAAGGCATGAGCGAACAAGATACACGATTCTTTGGGCTAAAACGCGAGTGCGGCCTTCATGAATTTGGCGATGGGATTTAATTGTGCGTTGTTATGATGCTAACTAACAACAAATGCTTCACCTAATACTTGGTGAAGCATTGTTAGGTAATGTGCATTATCGCTTCGCCCTACCAACTTGGCCAGTTCACTTCCTGACGCCGTGAATTTATAGTAAATCAATGCCACGCCAGTGGTTCTGCTCGAAAGCACAAATTGCTCGCTTCCACACCGCCATTTTGTTTGTTGCCCCTCGGTATACTCTCCACTTTCAATTTCGCTGGCATAAATAAGCTTCATATCTTGCAAAGCCAGTAAATCAGGAAAAGACAAACCAAAGTGTGAAAGACTAAGCTGTTCTGGTGAACGACGTTTGAATAATGTGAACAACCCTTTTCTTCGGTGAAAGCCCACTAAGATACGCGGTACGCTGTCTCGGTGGCTTCTACTGGCAATGCTCACTGCGCGCGAAAATATTTTTGCATCGCGGTGGGTAATGGACTTTAAAATTTGCAGGCTTCTAAGCGAAAAGCTACCAGGCTTACTGACTTCAACAGCAAATATCTTACCCCACAGCTCCTGCATGGCGGGGCTATGAATTTCTTCTGCCATCGAACTAAAGGCAAAAAACCAATCCGGGTCGACGGTATCTTTTTCTGACTCGGCTATTGCAACATTTAATGCTATATTTAATATTGATTGTAAATTGCTTGCTTTTTGTGCTTCTAAGATCTGTTTTCTGCGTGCCAAAACCTGTTGTTGACGCTTTGGATCGGGAGATGACATAGAAGGCGATATGCCAACACGAGAAAACCAAGAAAGTATTTTTTGTTGTAAATGTACGGTTGATGAGGCTTTCTGAGCGGCAGTGTTTGGGGTTTCTTCGCTTTCCTTTTTAGGCACCTGATTTTCATTTTTTGGTTTTGATACAGTGTTTGTCGAAATATCAGATGTGATCTTCATATAGACTTAATACAAATAGATTGCTAAAAAGGTAAGACAGTAGCCCACTATTGCATCATGGCAAAGTTTTATCAATGTTGACTGATGGGTTTTAATGCCTCTCAATAATGAAGGTAATAGGCAGTGAGGATTTAAGAAGTTATGTCGGCAACGGATTACGAGAATGACGAACTCATCTTTTTAGAAGACGATGGCGTTGTAGAAGTTGATACTACATTTCAAAAACAGTGGAATGTGCTTATCGTTGATGATGATGAAGAAATTCACACCGTTACACGCCTTGCATTATCAGACCTTACTGTTTCCGATAGAAGCCTGAACTTTCTTCATGCCTATTCGGCCAAAGACGCGAAAGCCATTCTATGTGAAATGAAACAGGATATCGCGATTATCCTACTTGATGTGGTAATGGAAACCGACGATGCCGGTTTCGAGGTGGTAAAATACATTCGCGAAGAGCTACAGCTTCCGGAGCCTCGCATAATCCTCAGAACCGGCCAGCCCGGTTATGCTCCAGAAGAGGAAGTGATAAAGCTCTACGATATTAATGACTACAAAACCAAAACCGAATTAACACGCGCAAAATTAATGACGACGATGATTGCATCGCTTCGCTCTTACCAACAAATAATGACAATCAGTCAAAATAGGAAAGGGCTAGAGAAAATCATCGCGTCTTCTGCAAATCTGTTCGAAGAACACTCTGTAAAAGGGTTCTGTGAGGGTGTGGTAACGCAAATAAGCTCACTTATAGGGTTAGACGCTGAAGGCTTACTGTGTGCAAAAGCGGGAGCGGTGCTCGACAGAGACGACGATGGTATTTATGTTCTCGGTGCTGCAGGTGAGTATGCAGAACTTATTAATGAACCAATCGATAAAATACAGAATCTCGATATCGTTGATCATGTTGGCCGGTGTCTGCGTTTTAAAAAGCATGTGTTTGAACCCGATTGCACGGTGCTGTATATCAATCACGCCGGCTTTGAAGCCGCAGTATATATTCACATGGCCAAGCAAATAGGCGATGTAGATAAGAATTTACTCGAGGTTTTTCTATCCAGTATCTCGGTGGGTTATGAGAACGTTAATTTGTTCCATGAACTTCGGAATGCGGCGTTTAGAGACTGGTTGACGCGTTTACCCAACAGAAATGAGTTCATTAATATGTTGGATAAACCGCATATTTTTTCATGTGAAAACTGTTCGGTTGCACTTATTGATGTTAATCACTTTTCAGATATCAACGATGGTCTAGGACAAGAGGTCGGTAACGATCTTCTGCGCGCCATTGGTCAACGCTTTTTAGACGGTTTCGATGACAAGGTTAAAAAAGGCCGTATTGGCGCCGACGTATTTGGATTAATCGGGCCGTCTGATATCGTAAACCCTGAAAGTATTGATGCTATTTTTCAGTCTTCATTTAAAGTTAGCGAACACACGCTACCCGTCAGCGTCACGATGGGGTTATGTCGGTTAGACAACAAACGCAACATTGGTATCGAGCTGTTAAAACGTACGAATATTGCCCTCAATCGTGCCAAGAAAAACCTCATTGGTAATTTTGAGTATTACGCAAAAGATATCGAAGACCAAACAACATGGCGCCTCGACATGATACGTCGCTTACGTAGTGACTTCATTGAACGTAAACTGGAACTGTGGTTTCAACCGCAGGTTGATTTACTTAGTGAAAAAGTCGTAGGCATGGAGGGCCTTCTACGCTGGCCTGATGGCAATGGTGGCTATACGTCGCCGGCTATTTTTGTGCCGTTAGCGGAATACTCAGGGTTAATTGTCGATATAGGCCAGTGGGTGCTTGAGGAGTCTTGCCGTCGATTACAAGAATTGAAAGCTGCGGGATACGGCTCGCTACGAGTCGCGATAAATATCTCTATTCCTCAATTCCGAGATAAGCTTTTTGTGAGTAAAGTTAAAGAGGCGCTGGAGGCGTCGCAGTGTGAGCCTAGTTTATTAGAATTAGAGATTACAGAAAGCGTGGTAATGGATGAGCCACAAATTGTGATAGACGCACTACGCTCACTAAAAGAATACGGCGTGGCTATCGCTATTGATGACTTTGGTACTGGCTTTTCATCGATGAGTTATTTACAGCAGCTACCCTTAGACCGATTGAAAGTTGATAGATCGTTTGTAAAGGACATTGAGCCTGGGAAAAGTGCAGTATTGGCTGAAACAATAGTAACGTTAGGCAATAAATTAGGCCTACTTACCATTGCAGAGGGTGTTGAAAAACGCGAACAGGCCAGCTACATGATTAAGTTAGGCTGTGATGAGGCTCAAGGGTACTTGTTTGCTAAACCTATGCCGTTTGATGAGCTTATGACTTTTTTGTCACATACCGATATAAAATAAAGCCGTTAGCGTAGAATGATGTCCTTAACTCTATTTTGTATTTCGGGTAAGTAGTTCGCTTCAAACCATGGGTGTTTTGCCATCCACCGGTTGTTTCTACCCGACGGGTGGGGCAACACAATATGCTTATCAGTAGGCGAACATCCTTTGATCGCATCTGTTAACGTATTAAATTGAGGTAAATGGTATTGCTGCGCATACCTACCCACAATAATACGCATGTTAGGTTTGATGGTGTCAATGATTAGCGAGTGCCACTTAGGCGCGCATTCCTTACGTGGCGGGGCATCAGCATTGTTTTTATAGCCTGGGAAACAAAACCCCATTGGCATGATAGAAACATATTTAGGGTTATAAAATACTGATTCTTCTAAGCCTAGCCATTTTCTAAGCCGATCGCCGCTTTTGTCATAAAAAGGTTTGTTGTGTTGGTGGGCTTCTCGTCCTGGTGCTTGTCCGATAATAAGCAAAGAGGGCGCCATCCCAATGTTTATAATGGGTTGAGGCGGGTTCGGCAATGTACTTTCGCATAACGTACACCGCTTAATGTCTTCGTTCAATACATCTATTTTATCCATAAAAACGCCTCAAATGTGACAGTTTGTCATATTACTGTCATAAAACTATGATCAAGATTGACTGTTTAATGTATATACAGTATAGTTACTCATACAGTGACGCACTGTAATACAGGAGACAAGACATGCGTAAAGTAGTTTTAGGTTTAGCATTATCACTTTCATTTGGTATTGCGCATGCGGAATCTGGTGAAAACCAACTTTTCGATTGTATGGATGCAAAGACGTTCGAAATGAATAACCAATGTATGGCTGATAACATCAGCAACAACATTCGTTTCCGTGATGCACAAACAAAGCTGATCGACGTTGCAAGCGAAAGTCGTGGAGATTACGCGATTGCTACAATGACATTCGATCAAGAAGAGATGCATATTGAAATTGTAGCGCACAAAGAAGCGCTAAACGCACTAGCTGCGAACCGAAATTAATATAAATAAAAAAACCGGCTTATAAGCCGGTTTTTTTATGCCTGCTAGAAAATCCTATTTAATCCATTGATCGCCGCTACCCGATACGCTTCCGCCATTGTTGGGTAGTTAAATGTGGTGTTGACGAAATATTCTATCGTATTGCCTTCACCTTTTTGCTGCATAATTGCTTGTCCAATGTGTACAATTTCCGAAGCCCTTTCGCCAAAGCAGTGAATGCCGAGTATTTCTTTTGTCTCTCTATGAAACAAAATTTTAAGGCTCCCTACTTGTGTTGACGCAATTTGTGCTCTCGCTAAATGCTTAAACTGCGCGCGGCCTACTTCGTAAGGTACTTTTGCAGCCGTTAACTCTTGCTCTGTTTTTCCCACTGAACTTATTTCAGGAATGGTGTAGATACCTGTTGGAATATCGGCTACTAACGCAGAATGTTTGACTTTTCCAAGCATCGCTTCTGCCGCAAAACGGCCCTGATTATATGCTGCCGATGCTAAGCTTGGGTAACCAATTACATCACCCACAGCGAACACATTATCGACTTCAGTTTGATAGCTTTCATTTACTTTTAGCTGGCCGCGCTTGTCAGCCTGTAGGCCTATATTTTCAAGCGCTAGGGTATCGGTATTGCCTGTTCTTCCATTTGCAAAAAGCAAGCAGTCGGCTTTCATCCGCTTACCAGACTCTAAATTAAGCACCACGGCATCGTCAGTTGCTTCAACAGACTGGTATGTTTCATTGTGGCGTATTAATACACCGTTGTTCCATAGGTGGTAACTTAAGGCATCTGAAATTTCCGTATCAAGGAAAGAGAGAAGGCGGTCTCTCATGTTGACCAGGTCAACTTTAACGCCCATACCTCTGAATATACTGGCATATTCGCTTCCAATTACACCGGCACCATAGATGATGATAGATTTCGGATCATGGTCTAACGAAAGGATAGTGTCAGAGTTATAGACCCGCGGATGCGTAAAGTCGATATCAGTAGGGCAGTAAGGACGGGACCCTGTCGCGATAGCAATTTGTGCTGCCGTAACAATATCTTTAGATCCATCTTCACGGGTTATTTGTAAGGTATTCGCGTCGATAAAACTGGCTTCACCATGAAACAGGGTTACACGGTTTCTGTCATAGAATGATGAACGAAGACGGGTTTGACTTTTTACTACGCCGCTGGCGTGGTGCATGATTTCCGCAAATGTCAGGCTTCGGCTCAAATGGTTATCAGCAAACAGGGGAGAGCTGTTGTACTCTATAAGTCGACTCACTGAGTGACGAAGCGCTTTTGAAGGTATTGTGCCCCAATGCGTACATCCTCCGCCTACCGCTTCGTATCGCTCGACAACCGCAACACGTTTACCGGCCTTTGCCATTTGCATAGCGACGCCTTCTCCGCCAGGCCCTGTGCCAATAACTATCGCATCGTAATGATAAGACGGTGATGGTGCTTTTTGCTTTGCTTTCGTTGCCATTATTGCCCCTATAAACGTTGCCACATATACAACAGTTGTTTGTCCTAGTATGTACTAAGGTACTGTTTTTGTATTTCCAACTCTAGTCGTAAACGACAAATAAAACAAAGCCCGCCTTTACAAGTAAAGGCGGGCTTTGTTATTACAACCGAGTAACCGTGTTAGGCAAATTGCAGCGATAAACTTTGCAATTGCCCCCACTTTTCTTTTTGAACAGCAAAAGAATGTTTCAGTTCTTTATATTTGTACTTTAACTCTAAGCCTTCTAATGAGCGTTTAAGTGACTTATGTTTCACCCGCATCAGACGCTTTTTAGTTGCATAGTAGTCGGACATTTTCTGAATCAGCAAGTCGTATTCTTGCTGAATGGTGTGCATAACTTCATCCGCATTCGGCAATACCGAGGCTTTTTCGCTTGCCCGTTGCAACTGCATTGCAGCTAATGCCTTTTCAATACGCTCCTCAGGAACGCGTCGAAGATTTGTTGTAAGACCAACAAAGGATAAGCCTTTAATTAACCATTTTGTCGGATCAAATTGATACCACTTGATACCGTTTCGATAGTCGTATTCAAAAATATGGTGGTAGTTATGGTAACCCTCTCCGAATGTGAAGAACGCGAGTATGCCGTTATCTCTGGCAGTGTTCTTATCGGTATAAGGTTGGTTGCCCCAAAAATGCGCTAAGGAATTAATAAAGAACGTTACGTGATGAACCAGCACTAGTCTAAGAAAGCCAGCAACTAAAATCATGCCTAATATATCGCCGTTTAAAAACCCTAACAGCCCAGTAACACCAAAATTAGCCACTATCATAATTGGCAGGTAGTAGTTGTGCTGCCACATTACTACTTTGTCTTTCTGTAGGTCTTTACAGTTGCTGTAGTCGCTGTACCGCTTGGCTTGGTACTCGCGTAACATCCAGCCGATATGCGCAAACCACAGTCCACGCTTTGCAGAATAAGGGTCGTTGTCGTTATCGTCTACATGACGATGATGAATTCGATGATCAGAGGACCAATGTAGGATACTGTTCTGTAACGCCATTGCGCCACCGATAGCAAGTACTACACGTACCACAACGTTGGCATCATAGGTTTTATGAGACCATAGGCGGTGATAGCCCGCGGTGATGCTCATGCCTGTAAAATAAAATAGAACAATTGCGGTAGCGATTTCTACCCAATCTATTCCATTGTACGCGACCCAAAGTGGGGCGCCGATGAAGGCAATTGCGCCGGTGATAATAAACACCAGTACATTTGTCAGGATAATTGGAGGTTTTTTCATTTTATACCACTCAGCTTACAACTGTGCGCTAATTTAGCGTTTAATGGTCGTTCAGGCAAGTAAAACAAGGTTAAGTTCAGATTACATTTGCTATCACACAGTATAGAAAAAACATTGTAAATAATGAATTTTAAGCGGTTTTTTATATCCTAGTACTTGTTCTATAAAGTGTTTTAATGCTGTGGCGACGATGTCTTCGCGTTTTATAGCGTGAGAACGGCTCAATCAAGAAAAATATTTTCACTTCTAACTTTTACCTCACATGGGATAGACTAAGCAGAGATAAAGAGATGGAACCATTGTGACTCGCCAAGAACAGAAATTAAAAACGCGACAAAATATCATTCACGCCGCATTCTCCTTGCTGGATGAAAACCGCAGTTTGTCCGCTATCAGCTTACGAGAAGTAGCACGAGAGGCCGGTATTGCCCCTACGTCATTCTATCGTCATTTTAAAGACATCGATGAGTTAGGTCTCACGCTTGTCGATGAGGCCGGATTAGCCCTTCGTCAACTGATGCGTCAAGCTCGCCGTCGCATTGCCTCAGGGGGCGGCGTTATAAATACATCGGTAGACACGTTCATGGAGTTTATCGCCGCGAACAAAAATGTGTTTCGAGTGCTGCTGAGGGAACATACTGGTACATCATCTGCTTACCGCCTGGCTGTATTTAGAGAAATACAACATTTCGTTGATGAGTTAACCGATTACATAATAGAAAGACAAAACGCCGAATTTAAATCAGCACAACTGCAGGCCGATGCAATGGTAAGGCTTGTATTTAGTGCAGGTGCTGAAGCATTAGAAGCAGATACTGAACTACGTTTACAAATTGGTGAAAAGGTAAAAACCCAGCTGCGATTTGTACAGCTGGGCGCTTCGGTGCACAAAGAAAAGTAGATAACGCTATTTTTTACTTAGTAAAACGCCCGCTTCTATATGGTGGGTGAATGGAAATTGGTCGAATAACGCGCTATCAACAATATTATGAGTTGTACTTAGTACTGCTAAATTTTCCGCAAGCGTTTCTGGGTTACAAGAGATGTAAATGATGTTCTCGTAGGCCTGAATCATCTCAAGGGAATCCGCATCAAGCCCTGCACGCGGTGGATCAACTAATACAGTCTTAAAGTTGTAGTCATTTAACGCGATCCCTTCTAGGCGACTAAACGTCCGCGTGCCATGCATCGCTTCAGTAAACTCTTCAGCGGATAATCGCACTATTTTTAAGTTGTCTATCGCGTTAGCTTCAATATTGTATTGTGCTGCTTGCACCGATGGCTTTGCTATTTCCGTACCAATTACATGGTCGAAATGAAGTGCAAGGGGGACTGAAAAATTGCCGGCCCCGCAGTACATTTCGAGTAAGTCACCATCCAAATTTTTAACACAATCAAGCGTCCATTCAATCATATTGCAATTAACTTCAGCGTTAGGCTGAGTAAAGCTATTCTCAATATGTTTAAAAACAAGTTCTCTGCCGTTAATAGGTAAGCGTTCAATAATGAAATCATTTCCTATTATGCGTTTTTGCTTTCGTGCACGACCGATAATATTCACGGTACCAAACTCTTGTTCCAATAACTGCTGAAGTTCGTGTGCGTGAACTTCCCATTCATCGTTAAGCGCTTTGTGATACAACAAACTAATTACTAGCTCTTCAGACAGGCCGGACAGATAATCGATTTGAAACAGCTTATGGCGAAGCGTTGGGTTCGTCTTTACTAACGACAATAAACGTTCCATTGCACGGTTAATCGTTTTGCTGGCTGGTAAAAAAGTATCAACGCGATACTTTTCTTTTGTCTCTTGATTAAACATGATGTGGTAGAGATCATCACCCTCATGCCACACTCTAAATTCAGCTCGCATTCGGTAGTGGACCGGAGATGATGGAAATACAGTAGGGTGTGTTTCACCAAATTGAGAAAGTAACGTGGTTAATCGAGCCTCTTTTTCATCAAGTTGTGCTTGGTAGTCTTGTTGTGTCGGCACAGTCATAAAGCGCTCCAATTGGTAAAAACAGATAATCAATAAAATAGGGCTGTGGATTGTAGTGTGTTCTATTTTATCTGCAACGTGTATTCAAACAGTGAACTAAAAAAATATAGTACTAAAATTAAACAATACCGACATGATGCCGATAACAGGAATGAGGATAGTGAGGATCTTATTATGAACGTTAGTCAAATAAAGGCTTTCATGGGCGACCAGAAAGCAGAGCAAAAGGCATCGGTTCATCCAAATGAAGCGTTGAAAAAACAACTTCAACAGGACGGCCTAGAGCAGGCAGCTGAATTTACTAAGCAACAAGCGGCTACCGTTTCGGTAAGCAGCACGCAAACTTCAATAGGGTTGCGAGTATTCAGTTCCAGTATGAATCAGAACCTGGTAGTCGATGGTAAACAGCCGTCCACTGAGGTTGCTGAAAAAGACGAAGAGAAAACGAATAGTTTGTTTGACTTCGAAAAAATCGCGAAGAATGTTATGCGATTTGTTGGCGGCGTGATTAGAGGTGCTGCAGAAGGCGGTGCGGGTGATGAAAAGCTAAATAGCTTGTTTAGCCAAGCACGAGAGGGTGTAAGCCGAGGTTTTGCCATGGCTGAAAAAGACCTCGCCGGTTTTATGAATAAAGAGATAGAAGACGGTATGACAAAAAGCCGCTCGTTAATCGATGACGGTATTAATGAACTTGAGCGGGATATCTTTAACCCTAACCAAGTAAATGCGGCAACACAATTGAATGCCATTGCAAGCGGTGAAGAAAAAAGCGGTAGTATTTTAATAAGAACCCGCGATGGTGACGAGGTAACATTAAGCTTTGAAAGCCGTTCTCAGTTCAATGCTGTAAGTCAAACGTCGTATTACAATGCACAATCAGGCGGGGATGCGAGTGGCGATAGTCAATCGAGCGCGCAAATGATGCAACAATCTACGCTTTATGAGTATTTTGAAAAATCAGGTATTAGCTTTTCTTTAAAGGGAGAGTTAGATGAGGACGAACTTAAAGCAATCTCGGCGCTGGTTGAAGATGCGCAGGACCTTGCAGATGACTTTTTCTCTGGAAACGTTGATAAGGCATTTAGCCAGGCATTGGAACTTGGGTTTGATGATAAAGAGCTTGTAGGTTACGCATTGCAACTAAATAGAACTACACAAAGCGATGTATTGAAAGCTTATGAGAATATTCAGCATTACAGTGATAAAGGAGAACCAGAAAATCAATACGGCAATATCGCAAGCCCGGTATCGCAGTATATAGATAAGATGGTAAAGACATTTGAGAGCGCTGAACGCCAGCTTCAAAGCAATGAAGACTATAATGCGTTAATCAACGGAATCATAAATGAGATGAAGGACGTGCAGGTACCTGATTTAGTCTCAGCGATTAACCGATTCCATTCATTCAATAAAACGTTATTGAATGCACTGCCTCAGCCTGAAGGTGCAACACCGTCAGAGTAATTTAAGCGTAGAATAAAAAAAACCTGGGTTTCCCCAGGTTTTTTTGTTTTTACTCGTTTTCTATCTTTTCTTTAGCTGGACGAACTTTGAGTGTTCGTTCCTGAAACACCGAGTCATTTGTTTTATCTATAACACTGGTGAGATCATCGGTGATGACCTCGATAAAACCATACCCCTTCCTTTTGCCGGTCTTTCTATCCTTCATCAAGCGAACCGATTGCACTTCAATAAAACTGCTGAAGTACTCTTTAACTGCAGATTCATTTGCCCGATAAGGAAGGTTACCTACGTATAACGTTTCAGTAGCACCCTTAACTGGCGTTGAATTATCAACTGAAGAAGAACTATGGAAAAGTGATGCTAACCATGGAGTGAGAATGCCGCTAATAAGTAACGAAGCTGCTACTGATAGTGGAAGACTAAGATTTAGACTAGCTGAAGAAAATAACAAATAGCCTGCGATTGCAAAAATTGCGCTAATAACAGCGCATTGAATAAAGCCAACTTTCATATACCTACCTTTCTAGTGTTTATTATCATAATGGAGGCTGAGCTTAGTTTACTCATTTGTAACAATTAGAACAATAAAATGTGAAAAAAGTAGTCTAAAGAAGCATAGAAATACTGTTTGTGATGTAAAAATGAGCGTTTAAGCAGTTAATTTGCATCAAGAGTAAAAAAGTACGAATTTACTGTTGATCTTTTTCGTTAGCTATCTATAATGCGCTCCACGTTTTGAGGGGGCTGCAAGCCACCGAGAAACTGAAACGCATAAGCCTTTTTTTAGCTACAAAGAAAGTTAAAAAATAAGGTTGACATCAAAAACAAACGATGTAAAATGCGCTTCCACTTCGAGAGAGGTGTTCAGGCAAGTCCTGACGTTATTTGCAAATAGTAAATAGCAACGTTCTTTAACAATTTATAACAAGACAATCTGTGTGGGTACTCATTGAGAGTATCTATACGACGATTCATAATTCGATATATTTAATTGAAGAGTTTGATCATGGCTCAGATTGAACGCTGGCGGCAGGCCTAACACATGCAAGTCGAACGGTAACATTTCTAGCTTGCTAGAAGATGACGAGTGGCGGACGGGTGAGTAATGCTTGGGAACTTGCCTTTGCGAGGGGGATAACAGTTGGAAACGACTGCTAATACCGCATAATGTCTTCGGACCAAACGGGGCTTAGGCTCCGGCGCAAAGAGAGGCCCAAGTGAGATTAGCTAGTTGGTAAGGTAAAGGCTTACCAAGGCAACGATCTCTAGCTGTTCTGAGAGGAAGATCAGCCACACTGGGACTGAGACACGGCCCAGACTCCTACGGGAGGCAGCAGTGGGGAATATTGCACAATGGGCGAAAGCCTGATGCAGCCATGCCGCGTGTGTGAAGAAGGCCTTCGGGTTGTAAAGCACTTTCAGTTGTGAGGAAAAGTTAGTAGTTAATACCTGCTAGCCGTGACGTTAACAACAGAAGAAGCACCGGCTAACTCCGTGCCAGCAGCCGCGGTAATACGGAGGGTGCGAGCGTTAATCGGAATTACTGGGCGTAAAGCGCACGCAGGCGGTTTGTTAAGCTAGATGTGAAAGCCCCGAGCTCAACTTGGGATGGTCATTTAGAACTGGCAGACTAGAGTCTTGGAGAGGGGAGTGGAATTCCAGGTGTAGCGGTGAAATGCGTAGATATCTGGAGGAACATCAGTGGCGAAGGCGACTCCCTGGCCAAAGACTGACGCTCATGTGCGAAAGTGTGGGTAGCGAACAGGATTAGATACCCTGGTAGTCCACACCGTAAACGCTGTCTACTAGCTGTTTGTGGCTTTAAGCCGTGAGTAGCGAAGCTAACGCGATAAGTAGACCGCCTGGGGAGTACGGCCGCAAGGTTAAAACTCAAATGAATTGACGGGGGCCCGCACAAGCGGTGGAGCATGTGGTTTAATTCGATGCAACGCGAAGAACCTTACCTACACTTGACATGCAGAGAAGTTACTAGAGATAGTTTCGTGCCTTCGGGAACTCTGACACAGGTGCTGCATGGCTGTCGTCAGCTCGTGTCGTGAGATGTTGGGTTAAGTCCCGCAACGAGCGCAACCCTTGTCCTTAGTTGCCAGCATTAAGTTGGGCACTCTAAGGAGACTGCCGGTGACAAACCGGAGGAAGGTGGGGACGACGTCAAGTCATCATGGCCCTTACGTGTAGGGCTACACACGTGCTACAATGGCATTTACAGAGGGAAGCGAGACAGTGATGTGGAGCGGACCCCTTAAAGAATGTCGTAGTCCGGATTGGAGTCTGCAACTCGACTCCATGAAGTCGGAATCGCTAGTAATCGCAGGTCAGAATACTGCGGTGAATACGTTCCCGGGCCTTGTACACACCGCCCGTCACACCATGGGAGTGGGATGCAAAAGAAGTAGTTAGTCTAACCTTCGGGAGGACGATTACCACTTTGTGTTTCATGACTGGGGTGAAGTCGTAACAAGGTAACCCTAGGGGAACCTGGGGTTGGATCACCTCCTTACTATTACGTCATTAGTTCTCTTGATGTAGTGCCTACACAGATAGTCTTGTTATAGAAAATAAAGAACGACACAAGTTTATGGGGCTATAGCTCAGCTGGGAGAGCGCCTGCCTTGCACGCAGGAGGTCAGCAGTTCGATCCTGCTTAGCTCCACCATCAACTTGAATCTGAGCTTGAATAAGCGAAGTGACTGAATAAGCGAAGTGACTGAATAAGCGAAGTGACTGAAGGCTTGTAGCTCAGCTGGTTAGAGCGCACCCCTGATAAGGGTGAGGTCGGCAGTTCAAGTCTGCCCAAGCCTACCATTTTCCTTTACTTGCGTTGCAAGTAGTCGTGAAAAAGCCGCTTAAACGGAAGCAAAGCTCCCTGACGGTTTTTCTACTCGCTAAAGTAAGCGGTAGTCATGGCGAAGATGGAGACTGGTTTTGTGTCACATGAAAGTGAAATCCTAATGAATATTTACTGTTTTTAGTAAGCATTGATTAGGGTTTTTTACCCTAAAGATGAAAGTACTGCGTTTGCAGGACTCATCGAATGTTCTTTAACAATTTGGAAAGCTGATATTAATAGTAATCAATCAAAAGAGTAATTGAGATGTCGAAAGACGCACTTTTTACTCTACTTGACTTGAATTGCTTGTTATCAACATTGATTGATAGCAAGGCAATTCTTCCGATTAGCTTGTCATGCATACAACATTACCCTTGTCCGATTTCAAAAGGCGGACATGAGGCCAAACTCAAGGCTTTTTAGGGTTGTATGGTTAAGTGACTAAGCGTATACGGTGGATGCCTTGGCAGTTAGAGGCGATGAAGGACGTGTAAGTCTGCGTTAAGCTGTGGTGAGCCGACAAAATGCATTTGAGCCACAGATGTCCGAATGGGGAAACCCACCTGTTTACAGGTATCGTTACATGAATACATAGTGTAACGAGGCGAACGAGGGGAACTGAAACATCTAAGTACCCTTAGGAAAAGAAATCAACCGAGATTCCCCTAGTAGCGGCGAGCGAACGGGGAGCAGCCCTTAAGCTGTTTAGTGTGTAGTGGAATCCTTTGGGAAGAGGAGCGATACAGGGTGATAGCCCCGTACACGAAGCGTGCTTTACAGTGAAATCGAGTAGGTCGGGACACGTGTTATCTTGACTGAATATGGGGGGACCATCCTCCAAGGCTAAATACTCCTAACTGACCGATAGTGAACCAGTACCGTGAGGGAAAGGCGAAAAGAACCCCTGTGAGGGGAGTGAAATAGAACCTGAAACCGTATACGTACAAGCAGTGGGAGCACCTTCGTGGTGTGACTGCGTACCTTTTGTATAATGGGTCAGCGACTTATATTTAGTAGCAAGGTTAAGCGAATAGCGGAGCCGTAGCGAAAGCGAGTGTTAACTGCGCGTTTAGTTGCTAGGTATAGACCCGAAACCCGGTGATCTAGCCATGGGCAGGTTGAAGGTTGAGTAACATCAACTGGAGGACCGAACCGACTAACGTTGAAAAGTTAGCGGATGACTTGTGGCTGGGGGTGAAAGGCCAATCAAACCGGGAGATAGCTGGTTCTCCCCGAAATCTATTTAGGTAGAGCCTCGGACGAATTCCATTGGGGGTAGAGCACTGTTAAGGCTAGGGGGTCATCCCGACTTACCAACCCTTTGCAAACTCCGAATACCAATGAGAACTATCCGGGAGACACACGGCGGGTGCTAACGTCCGTCGTGGAGAGGGAAACAACCCAGACCGCCAGCTAAGGTCCCAAAATATTGCTAAGTGGGAAACGATGTGGGAAGGCCTAGACAGCTAGGAGGTTGGCTTAGAAGCAGCCACCCTTTAAAGAAAGCGTAATAGCTCACTAGTCGAGTCGGCCTGCGCGGAAGATGTAACGGGGCTAAGCAATATACCGAAGCTGCGGCAGCACAGTTTACTGTGCTGGGTAGGGGAGCGTTGTGTAAGTGGATGAAGGTGAGTTGTAAAGCTTGCTGGACATATCACAAGTGCGAATGCTGACATGAGTAACGATAATGGGGGTGAAAAACCCCCACGCCGGAAGACCAAGGTTTCCTGTCCCATGCTAATCAGGGCAGGGTAAGTCGGCCCCTAAGGCGAGGCAGAAATGCGTAGTCGATGGGAAACGGATTAATATTTCCGTACTTATATAATCAGTGATGGAGGGACGGAGAAGGCTAGGCAAGCTTGGCGATGGTTGTCCAAGTGAAAGCGAGTAGGCCGAGAACTTAGGTAAATCCGGGTTCTTAAAGCTGAGACGCGAGACGAGCTACTAAGGTAGCGAAGTTGTTGATGCCCTGCTTCCAGGAAAAGCTTCTAAACTTATGATTATGTGAACCGTACCCCAAACCGACACAGGTGGTCAGGTAGAGAATACTAAGGCGCTTGAGAGAACTCGGGTGAAGGAACTCGGCAAAATTGTACCGTAACTTCGGGAGAAGGTACGCCCCTGTTTGTTAAGCCCTTGCGGTGGAAGCAGATGGGGGTCGCAGTGACCAGGTGGCTGGGACTGTTTATTAAAAACACAGCACTCTGCAAACTCGTAAGAGGACGTATAGGGTGTGACACCTGCCCGGTGCCGGAAGGTTAATTGATGGGGTTAGCGTAAGCGAAGCTCTTGATCGAAGCCCCGGTAAACGGCGGCCGTAACTATAACGGTCCTAAGGTAGCGAAATTCCTTGTCGGGTAAGTTCCGACCTGCACGAATGGTGTAACCATGGCCACGCTGTCTCCACCCGAGACTCAGTGAAATTGAAATCGCAGTGAAGATGCTGTGTACCCGCACCTAGACGGAAAGACCCCGTGAACCTTTACTACAGCTTGGCACTGAACATTGAACCTACATGTGTAGGATAGGTGGGAGGCTTTGAAGCACAGTCGCTAGATTGTGTGGAGCCGTCCTTGAAATACCACCCTTGTATGTTTGATGTTCTAACATTGGCCCCTTATCGGGGTTGTGGACAGTGTCTGGTGGGTAGTTTGACTGGGGCGGTCTCCTCCCAAATAGTAACGGAGGAGCACGAAGGTTAGCTAATCACGGTCGGACATCGTGAGGTTAGTGCAATGGCATAAGCTAGCTTAACTGCGAGACAGACACGTCGAGCAGGTACGAAAGTAGGTCATAGTGATCCGGTGGTTCTGTATGGAAGGGCCATCGCTCAACGGATAAAAGGTACTCCGGGGATAACAGGCTGATACCGCCCAAGAGTTCATATCGACGGCGGTGTTTGGCACCTCGATGTCGGCTCATCACATCCTGGGGCTGAAGTCGGTCCCAAGGGTATGGCTGTTCGCCATTTAAAGTGGTACGCGAGCTGGGTTTAGAACGTCGTGAGACAGTTCGGTCCCTATCTGGTGTGGGCGTTGGATGATTGATGGGAGCTGCTCCTAGTACGAGAGGACCGGAGTGGACGAACCGCTGGTGTTCGGGTTGTCATGCCAATGGCATTGCCCGGTAGCTACGTTCGGAACGGATAACCGCTGAAAGCATCTAAGCGGGAAGCCGGCCCAAAGATGAGTCATCCCTGACTTTTAAAGTCCGGAAGGGTTGTTAAAGACGATGACGTTGATAGGCAGGGTGTGGAAGCGTTGTAAGGCGTTAAGCTAACCTGTACTAATTACCCGAGAGGCTTAACCATACAACACCCAAGAAGCTTTAGGCTAGTGGTGTTGAGATTGACAAGCTTATAAAGAATAAAGCAAGTAGAGTGAAAAGTAGATTACTCTTGATTGTATTGATATCAGATTTCCTAAATTGTTAACCAGTTTTTCCTGGCAGCCATAGCGATACGGTACCACCTGATCCCATTCCGAACTCAGAAGTGAAACGTATTAGCGCCGATGGTAGTGTGGGGTTTCCCCATGTGAGAGTAGGACACTGCCAGGTCCCATAAAGAAAAACCCGCCTAACGGCGGGTTTTTTGCTTTTAGGCGTTCAATAAAATGAGTGCGTGAGATCGTCAAGGTTTCTCTTGAACGTCAGTCAGGACATAGCGCTGTAGCGCAACCGCAACCGCATACGTTATGTTCGCTGAAGCAATCATATTCAGTTGTTATCAAAAAAGCCCCTGTCTAACGACAGGGGCTTTTTACTTTTTATGCTATACAATCTATAACATTATTCGGACAGATTACTCTGAGTCAATTTCCTCAAAATAAATGGGATACTCTGTCTTGGTGATAAGCGCATCCGCATTTCTATCCATATCTTCAAAATCGCCCTTTACTTCAGCCATTTTGAGTTCTTTCATCGATAGTTCACCATTGCCATTCATGTCGATATTGTCGAATTTGGCATCAGCTGACATACTAATTTCAGTTCGAAGCTCTTTATTCTTCTCGCTGATCACATCACCGTCTGCTACCTTCTTTGTAGTCACTTCTCTCGTGATCACGGCGTCTGTTGTGCCTTCGGCTTTAACCGCTACAACAATATCGTCACTAAACATGCTAGGGTTTTGTTCAACATAAGATTCAAACTCTTCTCGAGTAATCATTTCATCCATATTGGCATCCATCTTCGCCATGAATGAACCCTCAATCTCACGCTCAAACTCTGCTACTGATACATAATCATTACTATCGCTGTCTAAACTTGCAAAGTCAGACGTAATTTTTGTATCGTGATGACCCGCAACTGCCGCTGTCGACATTAGTGTACCGATAGTCATTGCTAGTGTTAGCTTTTTCATTACAAACTCCTTCTGTTTTGATAGCTGGAATATAACCTTACATTCCAGATTTACTTCACTAACACTCATTCATTTCGTATGCCAGAATCCTTAAGTTCATGAAATTACTAAAATAAAGTAAACTTCGAGTATTATTGAAAATGTTGAGTGCTGTTAAAAAGAAACAGTATTTTGAAATTGTTGCACGCTCGGATACATGCTATTTAATTGAAAAGTGAGAGTTGTTCGTTGGTGATATTATCGAATGATTCATTAATCAACGGCAATATACTGTCTGCTATTGGGCGTAACTGTTTGTCAATATAGTGGTTGTAATCTAGTGGGCTGCTTTGATACTCGAGGGTTTGTGGGCCGTTTATCGTCATAACGTAATATATGACGTTTCTATTAGCGTAAATAGCAGAGCCAGCCACATCTTGCGCATGTAATGCAGCCTTAACATGTGGCGGTCTCGTTTTCGTATAGGCGGACAAGGGTTTGCGAAGTCGTTTTTTATAAACTAGGTTTTTGTCCTCTTCTCCACTTTTTAATACCTCAACAACATCTTTAATAAAGGTTGCGATAGGTGAGTGGTTAAATACTTTAACGTATAGCTCATGCTGAAAGCGTTTTGCAAGCCCGGTCCAGTCTGAACGCACATTTTCAAGGCCTTTAAAGATAAGCGTTTGTTTACCGTTATTAGTGACCATTCCCGCATAACGTTTTTTACTGCCTAGCGCAGAGCCTCTTATTGTCGGCATAAAAAATGTGTCAAAATGCGTTTCAAACTCAATTTCTAAAAAGCAATCGATTTGGTAAGTGTCGCGTAGGTATGTTTGCCACTTCTTGTTTATCATTGCAGCAAGCTGTTGCCCAGTTTGTTCTGGCGTACCTAGCGAATCATTTCCGTCGATATGAACAAACGTTGAGTCTGTATCTCCATATATGACTTGGTATCCTTTTTCTCTTATCCATGTCGCAGTCGTTTGCATAATCTCATGACCGCGCAGCGTTATCGAGCTCGCAAGTCTTGTGTCGTAGAATGGACAACCGCCACTTCCTAACACGCCATAAAATGAGTTCATTAAAATCTTAATCGCTTGAGAACGCGCGTTGTCCTTCACTCGCTTTGCTTCATCACGTTGCGCCCACAAGCTTTCGATAATGCTTGGTAAGAAATGGTTATTCCTACTAAACTTCGCACCTTTAAAACCCTCTATGGCGCTATCTGGGTTTTCTAATCCTTCTGCAAGCCCTAGTGGATCTATTTTAAATGTTCTAATTATTGAGGGATAAAGGCTTTTGAAATCTAGCACGAGCACGTCGTTATATAACCCAGGCTTTGATGTCATTACGTACCCGCCAGGGCTTGCGAGCCCACCCCCTTCAGGGCGATTACCGCTTATATACCGTTGCCTGTGTAATTTGGGTAAATAAACATTTATAAATGCGGCTACGGAGCCACCTGGTCTCTCAATTGCCAAGCCAGTGAGTGCACCTCGTAACACAAGAAAATCGATAAACGCAGTGATCGCTTCTATTTCGTTCACCAACGCGCAATCTTGGTAATTATAAGTCGCTAAGGCTATTGGGTCGTTAAGGTAAAGTGCTTTTATTTCAGCAAGTTTGTCGTTAGCTTGTATCAGCTTACGCTTTTTGAGTAATGTATTGGCGACCGTATCGAGGGCAAAATTTTCAAACTGATAGGTCATAGTTTTAAGCGCTTCAATACCATCAACCACACAACGGCCAGGCAAATCTATATACGTTTGTCCGTCCCATTCTCTTACTTTCATTACGTTATGTTGGCGACCTAAAGAAAGTATCACGTTATTTTTTTTAGCCCGTCGATTGAGCACTGCAAAGTCAAACTGCTTTATATTCCAGCCAAGAAGAATATCGGGGTCGATGTCGTGTATACGTTGACAAAATAAGGTGAGTAGCTCGGCCTCGTTTTCTACTATCGTGAGAGTGTAGTCAACAGTGTGCTTGCGAATATCAAGGGTGCTAGCAGAATGTGAGGGCGCTTTTAACAAGATAACTTCGTTATGAGACGACGATGCAAGTCCGATGCTATAGAGCGTCTCATGTTCGTCACACTCTATATCGATACTTAGCGCATCAAGCTTTGGTGTGTAGGAACTGGCTTTTATCTTTGCTTCATCAATAAAGGTCTCGTTTCCTGCCGGGCTGTAGAAAGCGAGCGATCCATAAATAAAACGCTCCATGAGATACCTATCAACTAACCGTATATCGGCCTCATAAAGCGTGATGTTGCTCTGCTGTGCACACTGTCTCAGCTCGTGCATGGCCAATTCGGTTTTTGTCTTTATTGTTGTTACAGATATTTGTGTGAGCGTTTTGAACTGATGGTCGAAATGTGTAACGCTGATTCCGTTTTTATTTGCTACCCGTATTAGCGCGTCAAGCGATGTGGTTTCGACAAAACAAACGGGGGTCTGTGCTTCACTTCTTAAGCATACTGGGCCATCATCGGTTTTTACCCAAAGCTCAACCCATGTATTATCACCCACCGTTACAGCATGTCTGCTTAAGATATAGCCATTTCTAATCATGTTGTTATACAGTGAGCCTGATTGTCTGAGAAACGTAAAAACAAAAATTAATAACGATAGTTCCCGTATTACCAGTCCCTATAGATGTATATCAAATAGATGCGTTTGTCTTTAACACCGCAACATTATAGAACTAAGTATACCAAGCAACAGGTGACAATGTATGCATTACCCTTTTGATTCACAACCGTCCGCAGGCACATTAAAAGAAGTGTGTAAGGGAGTGTTTTGGTTAACTATGCCACTGCCTTTCGATCTTGATCATATTAATCTGTACATCATTGAGGACAATGAAGGCTATGTGATTGTTGATACAGGAATTGGGCTAGATAAGACAAAGGCGTTGTGGAAGGAGATATTTGCTCAATTAGACAAACCTATCGTTGGCGTGATAGTGACGCATTTACATCCTGATCATATTGGTTTAGCGGGGTGGATAGCTGATACTTACGATGTTCCTTTTTATATGTCGCAAGTTGAATATTTCACGGCTCGCGCGTTTACCGCTGGCAAGGGCGATGCTTCTCCTATCAGAGATAGACGATATTTTCATCGTGCGGGGTTAGGTGAAGATCAAATTAATAGATTAACATCGGGGTCGAAAGGATACAGCACGGTTGTTTCTCCGATCCCACTAAGTTATCAGCGGTTAAAGCATGGCGACGTGCTTGTTTTCAATGATGTAGAGTGGGAAGTGATAATAGGTAGAGGGCACTCCCCAGAACATGTTTGTTTATACTCAGATGAAAAACAAACTTTGATAGCAGGGGATCACATTCTTCCCATTATCACGCCTAATATTGGCGCCTATTCAACTGAGCCAGAAGCCAATACACTTAATGACTATCTAACGACACTTCCTCAATTTAAAGCATTGCCAGAGTCTACGTTAGTGTTGCCGGCACATAAGCTTCCTTTTTATGGTCTGCACGAGCGTGTCGACGCATTGCTGGCTCACCATCAACATCATTTAGAAGCACTGATAGCGGCGTGCAAAGAAAAACGATGTACAGTGGTCGATTTACTGCCTGTTTTGTTTAAGCGAACATTGTCAGAAGGCAGCCTTATTTTTGCTGTGGCAGAGTGTTTATCGCACCTGAACTACTTGCTTTATGGCAACGAAATTACGCGCTGTTTAAATACAGATGGCGTGTATGAATTTAAAACCAAATAGCTAAATGAAATGGTATTACGTATTTTTAGGAAGCAATATTGTAACTACGGTTCCTTTCCCTTCTTTACTGTTTACCGTTATTTTCCCGCCATGCTTTTCAATAGCTGTATAGGCAACAGATAAGCCGAGCCCTTGGCCCTTACCTTCGGGCTTTGTGGTAAAAAAGGGCTCAAAGATACGAGAAAGGTGCTTTTCAGGAATGCCAATACCACTATCGAGTACCTTAATGGTGATAGCGCTATCGATATCTTCCAACGTAATCTTGATGAAGCCTTTACCTTCTATTGCCTGTGCGGCATTGACGATAACGTTCATCAACGCCTGTTTCAACATGCCAGCGTTGCCGGTATATTCTACTTTTTTGTCGGGAATATCTAGTTTGTAGGTGGGCTCAGGGTATTGTGTTGATACAAGCTTAATCAATTGATTCGCAATATCGTTAATATTGATATCTTTGGTTTCATCGTTATTCTCTAACGAGAACAATTTTAAATTTTCGACAATATCGCGAACGCGGGTTAACCCTTCTGTCGACTCATCTATAAGCGATTGCATGTCATCTTTTAGCAGGTCGTAATGATGCTTTTCATACAGGCTTTTTACAAAGTCCTGTGCTTCCTCACTCACTCCTTCTACTTGCTCATTGATAGTGTCACATATTTCAATAAGGTGAACGGCATACTGTGAGAGCGTTTCAAGGTTGGCATTAACAAAGCCAATAGGATTATTGATTTCATGGGCAATACCGGCTGCCAGTTGGCCTGTCGATGCCATTTTTTCCGCTTGAATAAGCTGGCTTTGTGCCGAGTCTAGCTTACGAATAAGTTTGCGTTGTGCGGCATGTTCTTTCTTCAAAGCGGTAGATAGGCGTTGTTGTTCCCTAAAGTAACTTGCCTGGGCGGTAACGTCTTGCAGAAAAATACAAGCAAGCTTTTGGCCCGTATTTTTATCCTTTACCGGTATGATTTCCATGTTTTGGTACATCTGCGTTTCTTCACCCGTAATAGGGCGGCTACTCTTAAATGGAAAAATGTGAGGGCGTTGTTCCCAGTAGCTGAAACTTGGATGCTGAAGGACAAAAACTGATTTCAGTCTTCGCTTGATGAACTTTCCCTGTTCACTAAACATTTCAACGATAGGTGTGTCTTTAAAGGTATTTCTTTGCTCATGAGGCAGCCTATCGAGAAAAAAATCGTTTAAATAAACGATATTGAAATTTTCATCAACGACGGCAATACCGACAGGAAGTTTTCCAACAAGCTGCTCGAACATTACGCTAGCAAATCGTCCAGCGTTGCTTTTATCCGCGAGAGTGATTCATCATCTAAACAGAAAACCACTCGCATGCTGAACGAAGAAATAGCAACAACAAACTGTACCTCCATGACAAGACTGTGTTGCCACTGAAGGTCGTCAAAGTTACCCTTGTCGGGTGAGAATAACGTTGGCATATTTAGGTTGGTTGTTAGCTCAAGTTGTTCCGATAACCCCGCCAAACATGCACCGGCTAAAATATTACACAGTTCCAGTATTATTTCTTGAATATCTTCTTTAGAAAGAGGCGCGTCATACTCCATTAACGTTGCGACTTCGTTAAGGCCTGAGCGTGACAACACCGACATAACCTCACCGTGAACGTCACCTAAAAATGATTGGCGGGTATAAAACGAGTTATTTGTTTCAAACAATAACGAATAAAGCTGCGTGGGTGTGACTGACGTTATTTTGGGAATAGAAATATCGATCTTTGTTTCAATAAGCTGGGCAAGTGAATTAGCCGCTTGTCCCATTGAAATGTTGAGAAGTTCTTGCAACGCGTCGCGTTGGTCTTCGTCTAAAGAAAGGTCCATCATTATAGATACCCCAGCTCGAACAACGTCATTGCTAACTCTTCTTTGTCTAACGGTTTTCTAATGAATCTCTTTGCGCCGAGCGACAAAACAATGCGCTGTTTCTCCGGTTGGAAATCTGCACTAATCACGATAACGTTTGGCATATCACCTCGTTCATCGAGGTATTTCAACACGTCTACGCCATCTTTCTCTGGCATCGTTAGGTCTAAAAGAAGCAGTGAATACGTGTTGTCGCTTAAGGCATCTATTGCTTCTTGTCCGTTGGTCGCCTCTGTAATGTCGTACTCCAACTCAGGTGGAAGTGATCTGATGACACTACGTCGTGATAATTTGGAGTCATCTGCCACTAATACAGGTATTGCCATTTATAGCCTCCTCGGCAGGCTTTTTTAAGTTTGGCTAGATATAACAGTATGTGCAATTCTCCCATTCCTGCAAGCTAGATGAACGACAAACTGCTTAATAACCAATAACGCTTTATAAACACCAATCTTTAGATGTTATTATATGACAAAGATGACTTTTGTGCCCATTAGACTTTTTGGGGAAGGGAATAGGTAAGGCGCGCCTTTAAAAGACGCGCGGGTGAAGCTAACTAGACTGCTTCTTATGCATGGCTTCGAGAGCGCCAGGCATTGCATCTACGTAGCGCTGTACATCAGGGATCTTCCCCATACTTACCCGAGACCAATTTGAGTAGGTACGGTATGTGCCCCTTATATGGACGTCTTTCTCAGCCATCGCTGCTTGGAACACATCCGCATCACCCTTTCCAAGATTGACGAAAATAAAGTTGGTGCTAGAAGGCAGCGCGCTGAGACCATTTGCTTTTACAGCATCCATTACCATGCCTTTCGCTTCAATAATTTTATCCTTTGAAAAGGTAAGAAATGCGTCATCGTTGTAGCTGGCGATCGCTGCTGCAAGTCCAGCCTGATTGAGCGTATAGCCGCCCATACCATATTGATTTATCCACGCCGTATTTGCTTCTGAGGCAATCATATACCCAACTCGAAGCCCTGCCAGCCCATAAATTTTTGAAAATGTTCTTGCCACAATAATATTATGTCCCGCTTTTACTAGCGGTATCATGGAGTGCTTTGGTGGGTCGTCAATGAGTTCATTGTAGGCTTCATCGACAAGAACAAGGGTTTTCTTCGACGCTTTAATACAAAACTCGCGTAGTTTTTTAGGGTCTAAAATTTTGCCTGTCGGGTTGTTAGGGTTGCAGATATGTACCATACCAATCGAGTCATCGATAGCCGCATAGAGGGCATCTAAGTCGATATCAAGGTTTGCCGTATTAGGAACACGTACTATTTCTGGCATTCCTTGCTTTTCTGGTGCTTTAGACGTGGTATCCCAAAATAGATCAGGCCCAAGAATACGGCCTTTATGGCTAGCTGCTAACGCCGCATATGACAGAATTGGGCTAGAGCCTGCACTTAACGATATATTTTTACGGGTTATTCCATGCCGTTCTGCAATCATATCAAGTAACGTCATCGCAGCTGGATAGGCATAGTAGGCCCCCCCTTGCGACGCCGCCTCTGATATTGCTTTAAGGGCTAGAGGGCTAGGGCCAAAGGGGTTTTCGTTTGCGTTAAGCTTGGCAATATTAGGTTGTGGGCCGTACAGAACGTTGGGCATAGCCGCTTGCGCACCCGCTACACGCAATAAGCCGGTGGTGCCGATGGCAGTAGCAGCGGCGGACGCACCGAGAAACACACGTCGAGAACGATTAATAGTCATTTTTTTTCCTTATTGTCTATGTGTTAACGTCTACAGAACCTTGTTAAACATGACGCTAGATACAATTACTAAATAAATGCCAAACAGGCGCTTTAGCTTTTTCTCGCTAAATTTATGCGCCATTTTGGCGCCAATAGGCGCGGTAAAAATGGAACCAATGCTTATAGCCACAAGGGCGTAAATGTTGATGTATCCAATGGTACCTACGGGCAAAGAGGCAGTGGCTGAATGCTTCATAAACAAAAAACCAATAGCCCCAGGCAAGCCAATTAAAAACCCCACACCCGCAGCAGTTGCAACAGCTTGTTGAATACTGCGCTGGCACATCACCATCGTTATCACAGTTGGCGTGCCACCCCCTATGCCTAATAGTGCTGAAAACCCACCGAGAACAAATGCTAATACGGCTTTACCAATTCCGGTTGGCATTGAAAATACGAGGCCAGGTCTTACGACTAATTCAGGAAATAAAAAGTATATGGAGTAAAGCAGAACACCTGCAGCAAATACTACGGTTAACCCATTTGCACTTGTGTAGTTCGCGATAATAACCCCACCTACAACACCTAAGATTAGCCATGCACTCCACGATTTAAGAATGTCGAAATCTACCGCGCCCTTCGCGCGATGTGCCATAACCGAACGAGCACTCGACACAACGATAGATGCTAATGAGGTACCTATTGCGACTTTCACCAGCTCTTCTGATGGCGGAGTGAAAAAAGGAAAGACGGCGAGAAGTGCAGGTACTACAACGAAGCCCCCACCATTTCCAAACAAACCTGCAGTAATGCCGGCGATGGCGCCGGTGATACAAAGTGTAACTACAAACCACAGTAGTTCTATTTCCATTAAGTATGTGCTCCAACAAGTACCGCAGAAAACACAAATACATCCTCTAGAATGTAAGTTGCTGCAATAAAAAAGCGCGCTTGGATATAACTCCAACGCGCGCATCTATAATTAAAATCTTGCAGCTAGACGGGTATAGTAGTATCCGCCTTGCCAGTCGACTATCGAATCAGAACGATAAATTCTGCCGCAGCACGTTTCGCCCATCGTGCCTTCATCCGGGTAGTTATCGAATAAATTTCGCACGCCCACTGACAGCGTTAAATTTTCACTTAGCGTGTAAGCACCTTCTAGATCGAACATGAATTCTGATCCGAAAGTCTGGACGGTGCTCAACGAGCTATTTTCTGCGTTTTTATATTCGCCGTAATAGTTAACGCGGCCCACTAACATCCAGTCGTCATAGCTGTGTTTGACTGAAAAAACACCTCGGGTTTCAGGTACACCGTTTTCAAAATCGAACTGGTCTTCTTCGTTAAAAAAGGTGCTTGGATCAGAATCAAACGAATTTGTGTTGTAGTTTACAGAGCCCGTTAGGGTCGTCATGCCATAGTCTGTTTCCATGTTATACGTAGCGACAATATCTACCCCTTCCGTAACGGTATCAAACGCATTTTGAAAGTAAAAAACGCCTCCAATAGACTCGGCGCCGACAACGCCCGCGCCAGACAATGCCAAGTAGTTTTGATAAGCATTGTAGCCGCTGGCGTCGGGGTCAGTAACAACAGTGGTAGACACATCTAATGTGGAAACCGAATTGACGCGGTCCTCTAATTTAATGTTGTAATAATCGACGGTGAGTGTGAAGTCGCCGTAATTAGCGGTTAGGCCTAGCGTAAAGTTGGTGGATTTTTCTGGTCCTAACTCTTCAGCCCCAAGCGCCTGTGCCACTTCACCGCCAGCGGGAAATAGCCCTGTCGCGACAGGGAAGCCATTTGGAAGGCGTGTTGATACGTTCGTTGTACCTTGTTGTCCCGGTGTTGGCGCTCGAAACCCCGTTCCGTATGAGCTTCTGAGCGCAATCTCAGTATTTATTTGATAGATTGCAGCAATTTTATATACCAACTCGGAACCAAAATCTGAATAGTCTTCATAGCGTACAGCAGCTTGTGCAAATATATTTTCAGTGATATCACCGGAGATATCTGAATAAATCGCATAAGAGTCACGAGAATAGGTGCCCGTGTACTCAGGCGAATAGCCAGGGAAGCCGTTTGAGCCAACGCCCATGATTTGGTAAACCGCATCTACCCCGGCAAATCCGTCGTCTTCAACCCCATCATTATTGGTGTCGCTAGACGTGTAATTACCACAGTTAAGGGTTGAGCCATTCGCAATTACCGCATTACCCGCCGGCGTCGTTGTGAAGTCATCGTTACAAAAGCCAAATGGATCCGCCTGTGCAAAATCGCCTGCAACATAGGAGGCCAACTCGCCGGACTTTATCTCGTAAGACTCATCAAGATAACTTACCCCAAAAGCAACGATATATTCGCTCACGTCATAAGTGAAATCAGCTTGAAATTGCGTTTCTTCGTTGACTAAATCGCCAGGTTTGAATGCGGTGGGAGATTGATTACCTAACGATGGATTAATTGTATTTCTTAACGTGTAGGCGATTTCGTTAGAACCATGGCGTCCACTAATGTCATAGCCAAGGTCGCCCGCCATGCCTTTAATTCCGCCAACAAAAGAGTAGTCTGTTACATCGCCGAAGAAGCGTGGTGTGAAGCCACCAGGGAAAAACTCTGTAGGGTTCCATATCGAACCGTCTTCCAAGCGAATATCTTCTATAGTTCCGTTACCGGGATAGCGATAGAAAAACGAACCATCACCTTCACTGTCTGCATAGTTAGCAAACGCATAGAGCTCTGCGTGTTGTGACAATGCATAGCCTGCGTTGGCAAAAATGCGCGTACCGCTATTGTTCGGTTGCCCCCAAGGTTGTACTTGGTCCGAACCGTGTATTTCATTGGCCATCGCCTCTGCAGCAGCGATAAAAACGTCAGACTGCTCATCTACACAAAACCACGATTCACAATATTGTTCGCCTCGATAAGTCGCTTCACTATCTGAATACTCAGCAGAAATGCTTATAAATCCATCATCACCAAGTGCAAACCCTTTATTGCCGGTAAGGGTTAGTTGGTCGCCGTCGCCTTCATAGTAGGTTCCGTAATCTGCGGTAAATGAGCCACCCTCAGCATTGTTCTTTAACTGGAAATTAATCACACCTGCAATGGCATCTGAGCCGTACTGAGCGGCTGCACCATCACGAAGTACCTCTACGCTACCAATGGCAGCCGTTGGGATTGTTGCCAAGTCTGGCCCTTGCGTACCCGACCCCCCAATTTGAACGAGCGCCGCGCGATGTCGCCTTTTTGAGTTAACCAATACTAAGGTTTTGTCGGTTGGTAGACCTCTTAGCGTGGCGGGGCGAACAAAAGTCCCTCCATCAGATATAGGTTGTCTGGCAAGTGAATACGAGGGAACTAGCGTCATCAGTACGTTGTTCATGTCAGTAAACGCCACACCTTCCATGTCTTCTGCACTTAGCACATCAACTGGCACCGGTGAACTGGTTACCGAACGAGGTGCGCCACGTGCACCGACAACAGCAATTTTCTCTACGTTGTCTATTTCATCTGTTTGGGCGAGGGCGTCCTCTGCTTCTTGCGCATGTGCATTTGAAGCAAAGAGGGCGAGTGAAAATAACGATATACCAGAAAGCGCGAGTGCAATAGCATGCTGAATTTTTGATTTTCTCATGTGTTTTCCCAGAACGTGCAGTTTTTAGATTTTTTCGTATTTTGCATGTATGCAAAATGCTCACTTATGGCACGAACAGGCACTACCTTGATGCATTTCGATTTTATTGTTTTTCTGTGCAACAACCTGTGTACGACATTTAGGCTAAAAATTTTTTCAATCTCGCGGAAGAAATAAGATTATGTAGGGGTATCAATAAAATATTGAGCCTATCGTTAACTAGCTGAAAAATTTGAAAAATGTGCGTCTTTGAACGATTAAAAATTTTCTGCATTTCGAAATGAGAAAGTGGGTGTTTACATACGGTTAACTTAATGCATCGTTTGTTTGGTATGTAACTTGCTGAATACAATGAAATATTTTTATTTTCTTGAACGCTGAAGGTCTGGATAGACGTTAAATCTTTGTATTTCCTCAGCGAGGTTTGCCTGTGAATTTTAAGCAGCTACATTATTTTCTTACCACCGTAAAAGCGGGCAGTATTGCCGCAGCTGCACGCGAGTTAGATCTCGCTCAGCCTGCTATTAGCCAACAATTGGCAAGCCTTGAAAGAGAGCTGGGCGGGCCATTATTTCATCGGAGCTTTTCAGGCGTATCGTTAACACCAGCAGGAGAAATATTCGTTCGCCATGCTATTCAGCTTGTAGACGACGTCAATGCGGCGAAAAATGAATTGCAGACCCTGTTTACCAAGCAAGCAAGCGTGGTTAAAGTCGCGATGCTTCCTTCTATCGGTAATGTACTTTCTATGCCACTTATCGCAGAGGTTAAAAAGAAACATCCGCAATTGAAGTTGGAAATAAGTACTGGCCCGTCTTACTCAGTAAAAGGGTGGTTGGAGACTGGGCAAGTCGATATTGCACTGACATACGAACAAGAGGTCGACTCAAAACTAATGGCAGTTGAACCGTTAATAAGAGAAGACCTGCATTTGGTTGTGTCCAGTTCAGTAGGGAATGAACCGTATAAGCATCTGTTAACGCGCGATACCGTTCCATTTTGGGAAATAAGTCAATTCTCTTTGTTGTCCCCAGGGACTAAAGATGCACTCGGTAGACTTATTCAGCAATTTGAACAAATGACCGGTGTAAGCTTGCAACACGATCACGCCTATTCAGGTCAGCTGATGACGGGCTTACGGCAAGTTATGCAAGGCGAGGGCGTAATGATTCTGCCGACCTCTGCGGTTTTTCACTTACAAGAGTCGGGATTGGTAAAGTTATTAAAAATTGTTGACCCTGACATGTCTAGGCTAGTGTTAGCTGCGACCAACAAAACCGCGCCACTTAATGACGCGATCATTGTAATGTTAACCGTAATAAAGCAGGTGGTATTGTCAGAGCAACAACTAAATCACTGGTGCGGTGCACTTAAGTTTTTAAACGATAATCAAGCAAAAAACCGCGGTTTATCAGGCAGCCGTATATCAAGCTGGACCGGTAAATGATCTGAATAATATCGGGTTTTTTTCGTCTTTAATTTTTTGCAATCAATAACACTAATATCGTCGCTTACCCAAACTCTATCTAATGAGAAAATAGGAAAATGGCTAGGAAAAGTACCTCCTAGCTTATGCTGGTTTAACAGGGTATTAAGTTTTCTAAACGCTTGGGTAAAAAATTGCCACTCGTTAAAGTCTCCCGCAAGTACCACAGGCGTGTCGCTATTGTTTAACTCATTACTTAAAAAGTCATGAAGTAAACTGAATTGGGATCGGCGTTCCTTTCTCTTAAGCCCCTTATGTGTATTAACAACGGTAAGCGGTCCCTTCTCCGTTTGTAACGTAACAATCTGAACGTTTCTCGGCTGTCGGCCTGCCTGACTAACATCAAAGCTATCAGTGTGAAGTACTTTAAAGCGTGTCAATATAGCATTGCCATACCAGCCGTGCGTTTCTTTCAGCGCAGGCGAGGCTAACAAAGTAAATGCATTTCCAGCACAGATATCTTCGATATCTTGTGCTGTAGGCCTTATTTCAGGCCGAGTGTCCATTTCTTGCAGCAGTACAATGTCTGCACCCGTTTCCGTTAAAAGCTGGCCGATGCGTGCATAGTCTTGTTTGCCATCTCTACCGACACCGCTATGGATGTTATATGACACTATGCGGCACATTCTTTATCTTCCTCACGCTCGCGTTGGTCAGCTTCTGCGGGCTGCGATAGTTCCGGTGAACGGTTTTGATACCAGCGTGAAAATTTCTGAGACCCCCAAATCATTAAGCCCCACACAATGATGCCAGCAATTAAGTAGCCAATTGTTTTCGGTGATGGGTTCTGCCAAATCTGCGCGATAGAATCCCCTACCAGCCCTTTAGCAATCATAGGCGGGAACATCCCTAAAAATGTTCCGATCAAAAACTGAATAATACCGATGCTGGAAATACCTGCTACTAGATTCACCAGACTAAACGGCGCTATTGGCAGCATTCTTATAGCAGCAACTCCGACGATCCCACTTTTCTTAAGCTTTTTGTCGACGGCTTTTACTTTTGGGCCACCTATTTTGCGAAGGCCAGCATCACCTGATAAGCCGCCAATCCCAAACAGAATAGCCGAGCTTAACAGAGCGCCCAAAATACCGTATATCGGCCCCCAGATAGGGCCAAAAATAGCCGCTACTGCAAGGGATAAAATTGTCACCGGGAAGAACAACAGCCCCCCGATAGCATAAATCAGTAATACAGTAGGAAGGGCAAAGTATGTCCCTCTACTGTGCTCTAAGAAGGCAGTGATACTGTCTGAACTCAACCATGAAATAGACTGGCTGGCCCAGTACATTAACCCACCAAGCACCGCAACTATGGTTACACCTAATGCAATCATAATGCTTCTTCTACGAGGGTTTCTTGCTGGCAAGCCTACACCATCGAATGACGGCATTGAAATTAGCGGCTCTTCTGGGTCTGACAGTGAGCGAAACACATTTTTTACCGAATGACTGGTAAATACCTCATCTCTTACTTCTGTCAGTATGTACCCGTGTGCAAGTTGATTGTTCATCAGTGCTTCTACTGGTGACTCGTGAGAGAAGATGTCGCTCATCTCTTCAATAGCTCGACCAGTATGCTCTGCAAGCAAGTCGTTTCTGACATGCTCTATACTTTGTCTATTCTTTTTGCTGTTACCGTACATCACCACATCTATTTCCGTATCTAACGTCATAGAGCGGTTGCTGATGTTTGAAGATCCGATAACGAGATATTTGTCGTCGACGGTCATTACTTTGGAATGGATACGTTTGTACGCCTGTCTTCCCTGCATGTCTTTTATCGACGAGTAAGTCATTTTTACTCGGCGCGGGTCAATATCCTTTTCCATGATGGTTTTAAATTGGATACGGCTGGCCCAAAACGCTTCGCACTCAAATTTACCCTTGGGTTCGTAAGAACTCACCACAATTACATTAAGGTTAGGCTTGGCTTTGAGTTGTTTATTAAGCGCTTCAGCGATTTCTTGACGCGTTGTGAACTGATTTTCTATATAGATTACTCGCTCGGCTTCTGCGATGAGGTCTAAGAGCATAGTTCGCACTTCTTGAGCGGGCTCTACTTCGTCCATAAATGGAATAGTTCGCGCAAGGGCACACTCTACGTTTTCGAAAATAGGTGGGAACTGAGAGGGCCACGCACTGGGTACATCCATTGTGCTAGAAGTGATTGCGGTTTCTCTCATCGCGACCGGTGTTTTTTCGGCAACGCGTTCCCAGCGCCAGCGAACAAGTTTGGCAAAGTCATTCACCACCGGACCGCACGACACCATTTGTACATCGTGGAGCGGACCATATTCACCGTCTGGTCCGTCGCGTTCCTCTGAAAGCACTGGGTGATCTCGCGTATCCCAGCGATTAGTTGACACATCCATGCCACCTGAAAACACAACTTCATCATCAATAACAACAATCTTTTGATGTTGACTGCCGCCCATTGGAATGGTGTCGTCAAGTTCGGTGTGAACGTTGTCAGGCGTTTTTTCTTCCCATACTTCTTTTGCCCACATTTCTCGCTGGGCAAAGAATGCTAATGAAGAATCCCACCTTAATAAATAAATTTTAATGTCGGGATTATTCTCTGCTTTCCACGTAAGTAGATCACTGATGACACTGGGGGCTTCACTGGCTTGTTCTTCATCCCCGCGTAGTAAACGAATTCGACTGTCGATATCCCAACCAACGATGAAAATACTGTGCTTTGCATTCACGATGGCGCTATGTAACGCCTTGTAATAATTAGCACAATCGATAAGAGGTGCTGCAAATCTTGCGGTGCTTTTTACCCAACAATTATCACCTGGTGCGAATACGCTTTTTGTCTCTGTCATCACTACATCCTTTTGCATTTGCATAATGCTTTACGTAAAACGTTGCACAAATCGTTCCTTTCTTGGCTTTTTTATTTACCTGCTTAGTTTATTGATATTCAAAGATAAAAGGTTTTCTTACCTATTTTTTATACAGAAAAAGCGATAGCGGCTATGTAAGTTTTTCATAGCGACGGAAAGATTGTCTGAGTCGCTAATTTTGAAAACCTGATCTATATATACTTTGGTATAGGCTTTGAGGTTAACCTGATGATGTTTTTTTCCCGCAATAACGCTGCACAGCAAGCGTTAGAACAATCCATTCTCGCTGTAGTAACTATCGACCAAAACAACAACATTACTTTTTATAATAAAGCGGCACAGACCTTGTGGGGGTACACTAAATCAGAGGTGCTAGGTAAAAACATTCAGATGTTAGTACCTGTTGAACACAAAGCTAACCACGATAGTTATGTAAATACTCACCGTAATACCGGTAATAATAAAATCGTCGATAGCTCACGAGAAGTTGAATTAGAGACCAAAGCGGGGAACCGTATTTGGGTTCAGTTGGCGTTATCGCAAGTTATTGTAGGCGGTCAAAAACATTATACTGCGTTCGTCCGGGATGTCAGTGAAGAGCGTGAAGCCAGAGAAATTGTAGAACAAACGCTTGAGCAAGCGCTTGATGCGGTAATTTGCATTGATGAAAACAACAACGTTACGTTGTTTAATGCATCAGCGGAAAAACTATGGGGCTACACGCGAGGCGAAGTGTTAGGCAAAAACGTTAAGATGCTCGTCCCCCGAGCTATTCAACCGCAGCACGACAACTACGTTAACGCAAACCGTACAACGGGTGTGGACAAGATCGTAGGCACTAGCCGAGAAGTAAAAATTGAACGAAAAGACGGTAATACCCTGTGGGGCCGATTGTCACTATCAAAAGTCGACCTAAACAATAGAACACTGTACACCGCTTTCATTAAAGATGTTACCGAAGAGGTAGAGCAGCGCGAGATGCAACGCATGTTGTCTTTAGTGGCCAACGAAACTGATAACGCGGTAATCATTACAGATAGTAAGGGGTTAATAGAATATGTAAATAACGGATTCTATCGGTTAACCGGGTGGTCGCTAGATGAAGTACGCGGCAAAAAGCCGGGGTCTTTCTTGCAAGGTGAAGAGACTGACCCTAGAACCGTCGATGTCATTCGTCAGAAACTGCAAAACCGTGAAGCGTTTTATGACGAAATATTAAATTATAAAAAGGATGGCGTTCCCTATTGGACATCGCTTTCGATTAATCCTGTATTTGATAATGGCGAATTGGTCAACTTTATTGCAGTACAAGCCGATATCACCAGAGTGAAGCAGATGGCATTAGACTTTACGAATAAGTTGAAAGCCATTGGCAGTGCGCTGGTGCTTTTAGAAATCGAGCCTAATGGCAAGGTTGTCGATGTGAATAGTCTTCTTAAGAAAACCTTGAAAGGCGTGATTGACTCTAAAGACTTTGCCACGTTCTTAATGGATGGGTTGTCGGTTGAAGAAAAGGCTGAACTAGAGCGGACTAATTTTGTATCGAAAGTGGTTGAACTAAAAGCCGACGCGAACTATCTCGCCTTCGATTCGCGCATTTGCGCACTTAGAAACTTTAATGGGCAGATAACACGATACGTATTCTTTGCGATAAATGTTTCAACACGTAAACAGGCAGTGAATGACACACAAGATGCGATGCAAGAGCTATTAACGACGAGCCAAACCATTAGCACCATCGTAGGAACAATTAATTCTATTTCTGAACAAACCAATTTGTTGGCGTTAAATGCGGCTATCGAGGCAGCACGGGCTGGCGAAATGGGGCGTGGGTTCGCGGTTGTGGCTGACGAAGTAAGAACGCTGGCCGGGAATTCTCAATCCTCATCAAACGAGATTGATAATCTGGTAAAAACGACCGTAAGCAAAATTGAAGAACTTGCCTCGTTAATCCAACGAATTGATGGGTAAGCACATTTACTCAAAAAGATGCGTGTTTACGCCACTAATCGCGCATCTTAAAATTGTAATTGGATTTTTCTATCGGTGTCATTCATTTAATCAACTGTCCTTTTTTTGTGCCAGTGACTATCTTGTATTTACTCAAACGTAAATGAAACGTTAACGGTGACGTATGGACCTATCTTGACTTAGGTCCATACGCCACTTATGTCACTGCAACCACATATACAGGACAATACAATGACCATAAATAGGTTTAAGAAAACGACCTTGTCAGGCTTAGTTGCCTTTGCACTAAGCACGACCGCTGCATTCGCTAACGATCAAATCAGTAAACCTGCGGGTGCGAAAGGCACGGGGATGACTGCTGCGTTCCAAGCAAAAAACAATCAGTTTTGGTGGCCGAATCAGCTCGACCTCTCAGCGCTACGCGACCATGACAATCGTTCGAACCCGTTAGGCGACGATTTTAATTATGCCGAAGCGTTTTCAAAATTAGATCTTTATGAAGTGAAGCGTGATGTAAATGCACTATTAACTACCTCTCAAGATTGGTGGCCTGCTGACTTCGGCAACTATGGCCCGTTCTTTATTCGACTATCTTGGCACAGCGCGGGCACATACCGTACGCTAGACGGTCGCGGTGGCGGTGACGGCGGTCAAATGCGTTTTGACCCGCTTAACAGCTGGCCAGATAATGGCAACTTAGACAAAGCGCGTCGCTTGTTATGGCCTATAAAGCAAAAGTACGGTGAAAGCTTATCATGGGGTGACCTTATGATTTTAGCAGGCACCGTAGGCATGGAAAACATGGGGTTTGATACCTATGGCTTCGCTGGTGGTCGTACTGATGATTGGGAACCTGACATGGTGTATTGGGGCCCAGAAGTTGAAATGCTAGCAAGTGATCGTGAAGAAAAAGATGGCAAACTACAACGGCCGCTAGGTGCTACGCACATGGGGCTTATCTACGTAAACCCTGAAGGTCCAAAAGGGGTGCCTGACCCGATGGGCTCGGCTAAGAATATCCGTACCGCTTTTGGCCGCATGGCAATGAACGACGAGGAAACGGTAGCACTTATCGCTGGCGGTCATACCTTTGGTAAAATGCATGGTGCGCACAAACCTGCTGACTGCTTAGAAGCAGAACCCGGTGGCGCAGGCGTTGAAGAACAAGGCCTAGGTTGGAAAAACAACTGTGGTAAAGGTCATTCTGAAGACACAGTTACCAGTGGCTTAGAAGGGGCGTGGACGCAGTTACCAACGAAGTGGACAAGTTTATACTTACAAAACCTACTTGGATTTGAGTGGAAACAAACACGTAGCCCGGCAGGTGCTATCCAATGGATCCCAACAGATGAGTCATTGCATACTTCGGTGCCTGATGCACACGTAGAAGGCAAGAAGAACGCGCCAGTCATGACTACTGCTGATTTAGCCCTTAAATATGACCCCGAGTATCGCAAAATAGCTGAACGCTTCTTAGCTGATCCTAAAGAGTATCAAACGGCGTTCGCTAAAGCTTGGTTTAAGCTTACGCACCGTGACATGGGGCCAAAGGCGCGTTACTTAGGTAATGATGTTCCAAAAGACAACTTTATCTGGCAAGACCCGGTGCCTGCGGTCGACTACAAAGTGGTTTCAGACCGTGACATTAAAAAGCTGAAAAAAGAAATTCTAGAGACAGGATTAACGGTCCAGCAATTGGTTAAAACTGCATGGGCATCAGCGGCAAGCTTTAGAGCATCAGATTACCGAGGTGGCGCTAACGGGGCTCGTATAGCATTAGAGCCGCAAATTAGCTGGGAAGTTAACGAACCAGAAACCGTGAAATCAGTAGTTGAGAAGCTTCGTGCTATTCAAGAAGATTTCAATTCTGGAATGTTTTCGAAGAAGAAAGTGTCGCTTGCTGACCTTATCGTCATTGGCGGTGCAGCGGCTATTGAAAAAGCGGCTGCGGACGCAGGCGTTAAGGTAACCGTACCTGTTGTACCAGGTCGTGGCGATGCAACCCAAGCGCAGACAGATGTTAACTCTTTTGCATTGCTAAAACCGGCAGCGGATGCATTTAGAAACTACTACGACGCTGAGGCGAGCTACCGTTCACCGACAGATATGTTGGCGGATAAAGCAGATCAACTTAATTTAACAGTACCTGAGATGACCGTGTTATTGGGTGGAATGCGTACGTTAGGTGCAAATACAGGTAGCAGCACGCACGGTGTGTTTACAGACAACACCAATGCACTTTCTAATGATTTCTTTGTGAATTTGTTAGACATGGGTATTAAATGGAGAAAAACCGACAACCCTTCCGTTTATGAAGGTGTTGATCGCGCTTCGGGCGAGCCAAGATTTACGGGTACACCTGTGGACCTAGTGTTCGGCTCTAACAGTGAGCTGCGCGCGGTGGCAGAAGTATACGCCTACGACAATGCTAAAACACAATTCGTGAATGACTTTGTTGATGCATGGACAAAAGTGATGACGCTAGACCGATTCGATCTGCGCCATGACCTTAATGCCCCGCTAAACAAGTAATAGCAATATAACGTGACAATTAAAAATGCGGGGCGTGCCCCGCATTTTTGTTGTTTGCTGCCCCATCCGTTTTATGCGTTACATTGCGCTGCGAATTTAGTCAAAATTCGTTACACTATTCTTATTCCTATGCTCAATTAGCAGTGCTTTAGCTGCTTGGTATTATGTTATAGATGGCAACATTCCAACGTTTACTGGTTAACTTAGAAATTATTGCTGATGATTTAGATATGCTAGACGCTAAATGCTACTTCAGTGATAGGCACTTGACCTTGCTTGAAGCATATCGCACGGCATTAGACACATTAAATAAAGCGGCAGTAGCGCAAACAGAGGCAAGCTGTAGCGCTTATTTTCAACACTCCTCGTTAGCTCCGGTTTATGTAACGAAGCAAATGTTATCTGTACACGTAAAACTTATTAGTTACGTTCTTTCTTATTGGGAGGCGAATGAAAAAGTAAGCGACATTATTAATGATGATTTTGACCCTCGCGCTGATAAAAGGTTAGCGCTGCTTCAGGTGAAAGCTATTCGCGCTAAAGCACAACTGAAGACCGTTGCCAGTGCAATGGGAAGGGATGATTACGAGCGTTTTACGCATGTATTGAAGCTGAGCGGCAAGGATTGGCAATGGGATACCTTGCGCGCTCGCTTTTAATTATCACGCTAATTTGGCAGATGACTATGGTGTCGTGTTTTTAAGTGCCGGGCCATCGTCGTTAAGTACGCGAACTTCTCTTTGTGGGAATGGAATTTCAATGCCGTGCTCTCTTAAGGTTTCAAACACCACAAGCAGTAAGTCACCGCCTACACGGTTTTTACCATCATCGACACCTTCCATCCAAAATTCGACGAACATATTCACGCCAGAATCGCCAAAGCTGTCTATTTCACAATCAGGGCGCTCTTCAAACGGTACATCGTCACCGGCGATAACTTGAGGATGTTGGCTAACGGCATCTTTAATAATTTCAACCATTGCACGTATGTCAGTTTTGTACGCCACTGAAAAATCAATGCGATAACGCTGTTTTGGATCTTTGTGTGTCCAATTAATAAGTAACGAGCTAATAAACTTTTCATTAGGAACAAGAATATCTTTTCCATCGAAGGTTTCTAATACGGCGTAGCGCATCTTGAATTGCCTAACAATGCCTTTTTGACCCTCTTCTAATTCAACATAATCACCTACGGTCAAGCTGCGATCTAACAGGATGATGATCCCCGATATAAAGTTAGATGCAATTGACTGAAGGCCTAAACCAAGCCCTACACCTAAGGCGCCACCGAATACCGCAAGTGCAGTAAGGTTAACGCCCATAATGTTAAGCAGTAGTAAAAATATGATGCAGAAAAGCGCTACTTCAAACAGCTTAGCGAACACTTCCTTGGTCGAAACATCAAGTGATTTATGACTTCTAATGATGTCCTGCCCGAAGGTGTTGGATGCGCGGCCAAGCCAAAACAGTAATCCGCCAAAGATAATGACCCTAAACACGCCGTAGGCAGAAACCTCTATATTTCCAATATTGATTGCCATTCCTTCTAAGGTTTCGACAACAATGGGCAAGATACCTATTAAGAATAAGAACAATAGGGGTAAGCCAACCCACTTGATGAAGCCCGCAAAAGCGACACTTTCAATGAAATTATTGGCTAACGAGTATGTAAATAACATTATGGCTAAAATTACCGCAGCATTCAGAAGCCAGGCCTCAGGAAGCAGCGTTTGGCCTACAGTGGATGTTATTTTTAGCAGCACAATAGCAAGCACCGGAAAAATGGCTTTCCCAAGTTTAAACAAAGAATTATGTAGGCGCTTCTGCGGTGATGATGGGGCTTCTCGCGTATAACGAAATTGTTTTCGGATACGCACAGCAACTAAGTAAGCTACACAGTAGCACGTAGCGATTATGCCTAATTGGATATAGAACGCGGTTGAGGTCAACGCGTCCGAGGCTGCAAGAATAACGTCTTGCATCTTTGTTTGTAGCGCCATTAATGACATTACGTTGTTTTATCCCAAAAGTGCCAATTATTGGCGTGAAATCAAGTACGCTTTTTAACGTGCTTAGTAGAGAAGAGTAAAGCGTTATTTTAAATTTTCGTGTTAAAATGTGTATTTTTTTACTACTAAAGTATAACGTTTTTCATAGCTTGATATTTCGGTGGAAAAAAAACTCGTTTTATCGGCATTAGGCTATAAAAAAGCTACAGACTGGTCTATTACTATAAATAGTAGAGTGTATTTGGTTTTGGTAACGCAGTTTATCTATGCTAACTCTCATTTTTCTATACGTATGTCAAAGAGAAGGTAGAGCCAAATGACCGCACACTCGTCGAACTATGACAATTTGGTATCGCAATGTGATAAAGAACCAATACACCTGTTGGGGCGAGTGCAATCGCATGGTGTTTTGCTTGCAGCCAGTACTGATGGTGAACTACTGTTCGTGTCTGCTAATGCCTTCAATATTTTTCAAATGGAACAAGACGATGTCAGTGCGAAAACCGTATGGGAACTTTTAGGTAATTCGCTCTCACATGCTGCAAGGGGGGCATATCATCAAGCACTAATAACAGGTAAGCCCCACCGACTCGTCAACGTTTCGCTGCCCTTTTTGGCGTTGGCTCAAGATATCAGTATTCATGATAGTTCAGATGTGATTATTTTTGAGTTTGAGCCACATGTAGATAGTGATGGCATGGACAACTTTTTGCTTGCCATGATGAATCAATTTAGTCAAAGCCAAGATGTCGCAACATTATATGAGCACTTAGTGGAAGGCGTTCGTCTATTCACACATTTCGACCGAGTGATGTTGTATCGATTTGACAACGACGGTAGTGGCGAGGTTGTCGCTGAATCTAAAGAAAGCGAACTGCCTCCTTTTTTAGGATTGAAATATCCAGCTTCAGATATACCCAAGCAGGCGCGTGCGCTTTACAAGAAAAATTTGATTCGCGTTATCTGCGATGTGCATTCCTCTGCCCATGAATTAGTTGCGCTCAGTACAAAACAACGTGAACTCGACTTGTCTTTTTCACGGCTTCGTTCTGTATCTGAGGTGCATATTCAGTATCTAAAGAATATGGGAGTAGGCGCGTCGATGTCTATTTCCGTTATTGTAGAAGGTGAGTTGTGGGGGTTGATTGCATGTCACCATAATTCAGCGCATAGGTTGTCAGGCAAAATGCTAGAACAACTAGAGCTATTTGCAGAATTTTTCTCTTTAGAACTAAATAAACGGCTTGTGGTTGAACGGATTGCTATTAGCGAGAAGGCCAATACGGCCTATACAAAAGTGATTAGTAATGTGTCTAATTCGGTGTCTATCCCGCAAATGGTCAATGAACGCTATGACTTCTTCAAGAGCTTGATTGATATTGACGGTATTGGGTGCGCATTTAATGGCGAGTATAGGCATCGCGGTAAGGCGTTAAGCTCTAAAAAAGTAAATCATCTGCTTAACTTTCTAAAAACTCAAACCGACACGCCAGTTTACGCGACAGATAAGATTGAAACATTAGATCCCTCGCTACGTGACAACAACGTGGCAGGGGTTCTTGCCATCCAAGTATCTAGTCATCCCGTTGATTATATTTTGTTGTTTCGCGAAGCCGTTGTTCAAGAGGTACGGTGGGCGGGTAACCCCGATAAGTCAGTCGTAAACAACGGCGATGTAAAACTTACGCCTAGGTCTAGTTTTGAACAGTGGATCGTTTCCCATGACGACCAGTCATCAGCGTGGTCTATACTTGATATAGAGCGTGCTAAGTCGATACGAACAGGCATTATGGATTTGACCATTCAGCATCTCCACGAAAAAGAAGCATTGCAAAAAGAAGCGAAAGAAAGGTTACAGTTATTGATTGGCGAGCTGAACCATCGAGTACGAAATATCTTGAATTTGGTCAATGCTATCGTGTCTCAAACTTCCCATGACAAAAACGATATTGGTCTTTTTGTCGATTCATTATCAGCCCGGATTTCAGCATTAGCACTAGGGCATGATCAACTCACGCATTCCTCATGGCAAAGCGTAAGCTTTAATACATTGCTTTGGAATGAGTTACGCGCCTATATGATAAATGAGTCCGTCTTTACGGTTGAAGGGCCCGACATAAACATTAGTGCATATGGGGTTACGCCAGTTGTTTTGGTTTTTCATGAACTTATTACCAATGCTGCAAAATATGGTGCATTGAGCGCATCGAGTAGCGATGGGACCGTGTCAGTAAATTGGTGGCTCGATAAGCAAGGAAACTGCACCATTGAGTGGGTTGAAAAAGGCGGCCCGCCTATTACAGAGTTAGGCCCTGATGGTTTTGGTATGACGATAATACGTTCGGTTATTCCCCATGAGTTAGGCGGTGAAACTAACATCAGCGCATTAACCACTGGGATGAAAGCCGTATTTAAAATTCCTAGTAAGCACATTGAAGAAGTGGCGAGAACTGATAAGGCAAGCGAAAGCAGCACAATGCCTAATTATAAAAACGATGTTCAGCCAGAGGAGGAACAAGTAAATCATTTTGAAAAGGCGTGTATCGTAGAAGATAACCTTCTGATATCAATGGACTTGCAGAAAAAGCTGAAAAGTATCGGTATTCCGTACGCGTCTATTTTTGGTTCTGTGTCTGCCGCTAGAGCGGGAATAGAGAAAGAGCGTCCAGATATCATATTCTTAGATATGCACTTGGGAAATGAAAACACAATTCAGTTAGCCACCGAACTGCTAAATCAAGCTACGCCATTTATGTTTATTACGGGGTATGGTGCCGAATTAGAGATACCCGAAATTCTCTCTTCTGTGCACGTATTAAGTAAACCAGTAAATATAAAGACGTTGGAAAAAACTTTGGAAGAACTTACGTAAAGAAGCGAATAAATGGAAGCATCGATAACTGCCAGAATATTAATTGTTGAAGACCAAACCATTGATGCAATGAACACAAGCTTTTCCCTGAAAAGCTTCGGTGTAGATGTGGTGGGTATTGCTGGCGATGCCGAAACCGCAATTAAGCTCGCAGAAAAGTACCAACCCGATATTATTCTAATGGACATTAATTTGGGGGAGTCGCTGACCGGTATTGATGTGGGCAGGCATATTATCAGCAAGTACGCTATTCCCATTGTATTTACGTCGGCATACAGCGACGACGATACTCTGTCCGACGCATTATCCATTGCGCCTTATGGTTATTTGGTTAAACCTTTTGGCAACGCAATGCTTCGCACCGCAGTCAAAGTTGCGCTAGAGCGAAAACGTATTGATGATGAAATGAAGGACGCCTCGCTACGATTAAATATCGCGTCAAATGTTGCGAAATTGGCCGTGCTTGAAATAGATGAAATAACAAAGTCTATTGTCATTAAAAGCGAACAAAATTATTTCTCTTTGCCCCTTAGCCTGTCGCTTGACGATTTCATGATTTTATTCCCAGAGGAAGATAAAAAAGCGCTTCAAGTTGCTATAGATAGCACTCAAGGCTTTCAAACTCGACTGAAAGTTGTGGATAGCGAGAGCGAGATATCGTGGCTACAGGTTACACTTACTGATGTGTCGATGTCTGAAGAAGGGGTGCGAATAGGAGCGATTCAAGATGTTACCGATCTTCATCAGATAGAAAGCGAGCTCTTCGTGTCGGACCGCATCATAAAAGAAATGCAGGAGGGCGTATTGGTTTTTGATGCGGATGGCATGATCACTAAAGCCAATGCTGCGGCTAATGAGTTGCTCGGTGTCGCTTCGGATAGCTTAATTGGAACCTTGTTTTTTGATTACTTCCCAAGGGAGCGAGACAGCGATAAAGAAGACCTTGTGTTTAACGATGACATGCGCGAAGAGATAAATATTGTTACCGAAGATGGAAAAAGAAAACACCTTGTTGTGTCTATCAATGTTATTGAACATGACGAGCATGGACGCAAAGTCGCTATTCTTACTGATGTTACAGCTCTGAAATCGACAGAATCAAAACTGAAATATTTAGCCTTTACCGACCCTCTAACGGGCGCAGGAAACAGAAATTACTTAAACCAAGTAATACAGACTCTACAAAGTGTATCGTCTGAGGTTGCGCTTATTTTTATTGATTTAGATGAGTTTAAGTTGATCAATGATTCTTATGGGCACGAAATAGGTGACCAAGTTTTAAGAAGCTGTGTGTCTAGGATGTTGGTGAAAATTAGGGAGACCGATAAGCTTATTCGCTTTGGAGGCGACGAATTTGTCATTGTCGCTGCCGACAACAAACCTATTGATTTACAACGTTTTGCCGAGCGCATAACCAGTGTTTTTGAAGCACCGTTTGTTACGTCGTCGGCAGAGTTCGTTATTACAGCAAGTGTTGGCATTGCGATTTCAAACGAGTCCCTTTGTGCTAGCGATTTACTAAAACATGCCGACATTGCAATGTATCAGGCAAAAAAACTGGGTAAAAATAATATTGTTTTCTTCGAAGAGTCACTGACTCAAGACATCGAATACAGATTATTTGTCCAGCAGGGCCTGAGAACTGCTATTTCTTCAGGCGAGATATGTGCGTACTTTCAACCTATCGTAAGTATCTCAGGTGAAGTGGTGGCGCTTGAAGCATTAGCAAGGTGGCATGTACCGGGCCGCGGTCTTATTGGACCTGATAAATTCATTCCAGTCGCCGAGCGTTCTTACCTTATTCATGAATTAGGGCTACACATGCTGAGAGAGGGGTGTATGGCACTACAAGCGTTGGATAGTTGGGGGTATAGCGAGATCGCCGTCAACATCAATATGTCTGCGGTACAGTTGCAACATGAAAGTATTGTCGAATCATTTGAGAATATGATTGCTCAATTCAATTTGGCGCCTACGCGTTGTGTGCTTGAAATAACCGAATCGACCCTGCAAAGTGAGCAAGCGCGAGAGGTATTAGCTGAACTAAAAAAAATCGGTTTTCGCGTGTCTATTGATGATTTTGGTACTGGGTATTCGTGTCTATCTGAACTTGCCGAAAATATTTATGATGCGGTCAAACTAGACCGTTCTTTACTGCCTGAGTTTCCTATTGTGTCCCCATCGGGAGAACGTCAAGCGACAATACTTAAGAATGTGATTACACTGTGTAAAGCACTAAAGGTACCTACCACGCTGGAAGGGCTTGAATATAAAGAACAGGTTGCTTTTGCCACACATATCGGTGCAGATTCAATGCAAGGATATCATTTTGCCATGCCTATGAGTTTATTGGCCTTAATGGAATACATGCAAACTCAGCATGCAGTTCCTCGTGTGGTGGTTTAAAGATAAAGGTGGCCGTGACGGTATCGGCGTTAACGCTTCATCTTTGCTGGTGGCCTTACTGGCGATGTGGTATAGTGCTCGCGCTTTTTTAAGGCTCTTTTGAACAATTTATATCTTCTTCAGTAATTTACTTTGTAAGTTCCTCACGCGATTTTCAGACATCAATATCTACTGATAAGCCAGAACTAGACGATAGCCTTTCAGCAACAGTTGCTGCCTTTGTGTAGCTTTTTAATTCGTTATCAGGAGACTATCATGTCTTTTTCTCATCTTGGCCTAGACGCTGCTTTAATGAAAGCGGTTGATAAGCAAGGCTATACTCTACCTTCACCTATTCAAGAGAAAGCGATCCCCGTTATTCTTGACGGTAAAGATATTTTGGCGGCAGCGCAAACCGGCACGGGTAAAACCGCTGGCTTCGGATTACCGTTACTTCACAATCTTATTGGTGGACAAAAAGCCAAACCAAATAGTGTTCGCGCACTTATCCTTACGCCAACACGAGAGTTAGCGGCGCAAGTAGAAGAAAGTATTCGTCAGTTTAGTGAGTTTTTACCGTTAAAAACTGCTGTGGTATTTGGTGGAGTAGGGATTAACCCGCAAATGAAACAGCTCCGTGGTGGTATTGACGTACTTATTGCTACCCCTGGGCGTTTGCTTGATTTATACCAGCAGAATGCGGTTAAATTTCAACAACTGGAAACCTTGGTGTTAGATGAAGCAGACCGCATGCTCGACATGGGCTTCATACACGACATTAAACGCATATTGAAGTTGCTGCCAACTCAGCGACAAACGTTGTTGTTCTCTGCAACGTTTTCTGAAGAGATTACCGAGCTTGCCCAGACAATTACGAATAACCCAGAAAAAATTTCGACGGCGCCTGCTAACACAACAGTAGAGAGCGTTCAGCAATATCTAGTTCCCGTTGATAAATCTAAAAAAACCAGCGCGCTGATTAGCCTTATAAAACAACAGAAATGGAAACAGTTATTGGTGTTTAGTCGTACTAAACACGGTGCAAATAGAATTGCCGAAAAACTGGGTAAAGCAAATATCCCAAGCGCTGCTATTCACGGAAACAAAAGCCAAGGCGCACGCACCAAGGCGTTGTCTGAGTTTAAAAGCGGAAAAATTCACGTGCTTGTCGCCACCGATATCGCCGCACGAGGTATTGATATTAGTGAACTGCCCACAGTAGTTAACTTAGATTTGCCCAATACGCCTGCTGACTATGTACATAGAATTGGACGTACTGGCCGCGCGGGTGCAAGCGGACAAGCTTGGTCTTTTGTGAGTATTGATGAACTTCAGCAATTAAAAGACATTGAAACGCTCATTCAAAAGCTGCTTCCTAGAACGCCTCTAGAAGGGTTCGCTCCGCAAGCGAAAGTGCCAGACACAGTGCTTTCAAGCCCTAAAAAGCCGAAAAAGCCAAAGAAGCCTAAATCGTTTCAGCAAAATGGGCCGTCGGGCGAGAAAAAAGCACGCAGTGGCGCCGGTGATGGAAAAGCGCCGAGAAGACGACGCTCTCCTCAGCCCCGTCGAGGAGCAAGCGTAAATTCAGCCAACCCAAGCTAGCGATTACGCTGATTAAAAAACAAAAAAGCACACTCAATGGTGTGCTTTTTTTTATTCATTTTCCCAGCTGAACGGGCCATAGGCTTCCCGCTTGTTACCATCATCCTCAGAATATGTTGCCGCTTGCGTGGCTAACGATTTTTGGAGACTGATTCGATAAGTTCTTACTTCTTTCCACAAGTCATAGAAACCGTCAGGCGCATTTCCTGCAATATCTTGCCCGAGCATTGGGCCCAAAATATCATAGGCGTTTTGCAGTCGTTTCGCGTTCGCAACATCATACTGTGTTAACGCGCTTGGTTTGTTTGTAGCCTTGTTCTGAAATGCCCCAAAATAATCAACGTAATCTTCCGGTGGGACACTATCTGCAAATGCCCATTTATCCATAGAGTCTGCGTTTAAAAGCGTATTGGTTTGTGGGTCTATTACCATTACCGTCGGTGTTGCATAGTAGGTTGGGTAGTTGAACTGTGTTGTGATTGCGCGTCTATCTTCTAATAACCCTACATCAATAAACTTTACTTCATAGTCATTTTGAATAATTTCTTGCATTGGTTCGGAAGAAAACTGTGCTGCCAGACCTCGGCTGTCGTGGCACCACTGTGCACCTAACACAACCAATAAGCGCTTATTATTCTCAATGGCGTGTTGCCTTGAGTCGAATAATGCCGCAACAGCATTTTCTTCGGGTATGTATTGATAGATTACGTCGGTGTCAGGGGTATTCTCTGCACTGGCTAAACAAAAAGGCGTAAAGAGTATTGATAGAGTAAGGTAGCTAAATACCGTAAGGTGTCTAACGATGTTAAAAAAGCGATTCATAAAAGGGCATCCATTTATTATATTGTTCACTGCGAATTCCATTAAACCTGATGGCTGCACGGTAAATAAGCATTAAATATCTTACCTCGCGGTGTTAGTACAGCCAGGCATAGCTGAACTTCGCAAAAATAGTTTGCTCAAACCGCCTTAATCCAGGGAAGTTATCGTTAGCGATCGCGGCATCACCATAACCCACAAAAAGTCGAGACAACGGGTTAATCATATAAGAATATACCAATTGTGTACCGAGATTTCTGTCTCTTTCTCGAACGTCAAATAGATAATTTTCCTTATTACGCTTTACGTCTGAATACACTAATGCAAGGCGTAAAAACTGCTTAGCAGAAAACTGATAACTAAGGCGTAAATCCGTAAGGTTGGCAGTGAAAAGTGTAGCATTGTTAACGTCAATATTATTGTATTCGTGATTTATGGTGGCCTGAAAATGATTACCTAAATTCATCGTAAGCTGGGGTTGTATTAACAGTTGCTTCCCTAGTCGATTATTAAGTAAATCTATTCTGTCACCGTATCGAACAAAGTTCTCCAAATACAATGTCTTGTTAGGGCGAGTTTCCGCATAAAGGGACACTTGTTCCTCTGTGAATCGTGTGGTGTTTCCGTCAATAGCCAATGAAGAGCGATCTGCCCGCAGTCCTACGGTATCTCGCTTTACCCACTGAAGACTCATAAACGACTGATAAGCCGCGTTAAGTTCAAGCTGCGCTTGCACTTCCCGCTCAATTAATTCGCCATCGTCGTTATGGGTGATATCCCAGTCGCCGCTAAATTCAAAGCGGTTCCACCAGTCGTTCTCTTGCCACCATATGTATCCACCGCCAATAACGCTTTTGTGCCTATCTACTGTGCTTTCAAACCCAAGGTCTGCGCGAAAATCAGCTTGTGTACTCTTTCTATTGGCAAGAAAAAACCACTCTCTTTCTTCATGGCGATAGTCGACAACATAACTTACGCCGTTACGTGGAGACGACGATTGGGTTCTAAGAGCGCTCTCGCTGTAATTATCACGTTGTGTACAATCTTGGTCGCAAAATCGCTGAAAGAGGGTGTCTGGGTACTGTGTTTCTGAGGTAAGCACTTGTACTCGCAGCGTATCTGTTGGCGTTATCTGGTAGCGGGAGTCGATGCCGGTGACAACATTGTTATAATCATCGGCTTTTCTACCGGTCAATATTGTGCCAAACGACAACGCATCTGACACATCAAAGCGATATCGCGCGGCAATGTTATGACTCTCTTTTCCTAATCGCGCGACGCGAGAGCCGAGGTTCCCCGGTACTAAGAATGTCGTGTCTTCGTCATTAGCAACAAGTAACCCGAACGTGTGATTGTCTATTCTGCCTGTTAGCTTTGTACCCACATCAGGCGCGCCTAAATTACGGGTATATACAAGGTCATGTTGCGTGCTAAAAAAGTCAGCATTCTCTAAGAAGAACGGTCGCCGTTCGGGAAAAAATAACGCAAAAGGGTTGTTAATAGCGAGTTGGCCAGCATCGGCTTCAACTTGTGAAAAGTCGGGGTTGATAGTGGCTTGAAGCATCATGTCTGAGGTGATCCCCCAGTTAATATCAGCCCCTACCTCTTGGTTATCAGCAGATTGCCAGTCGTCTGTTCTCGCGATGGAACGACTTCGAGACCCTGACACAACGGCATAAGGCACAATGGTTAGGTTTTTGCCTTGTTTCGCTTTGGCGAAACCTTCTATTTGTCCCATCTGGCAAAGCGTACAGGCATTATCTCTATCGACTTTACGGTTTGATATGCGTAAGTTATTTTCTCGTGGATAGAATCTAACTAATTCAGCGCGCCATTGTTTAGGGCCGTCGCTATCAAGAAAATTCATAATACGAAAGGGCAGTGCAATCTCTACGTTATAGCCGTTTTTAGTGATCACCGCGCCTGAATCCCAAATGGCGTTCCAGCTAGCGCTTTCTGTTCGCGTCATTTCATTTTCAATAGCGTCTATTTGAATACCATTAGGGTTTACAAAAAATTGGTAGGACAAGCGGCTATCGCCGAAGGTATCTAGTTTTATTCCTACTAAGTCGTTATCCCACACCTGGTCTCTGTCGCGAAACAAAGCACGAATTGCATCGGGGTCATTGTCTTGTGCACTAAAACCGATATAAAGCATATTACCGTTTTCGAAAATACGGGCGGTGGTCGTTACAGGTGGTGTCGTGTTTTCAAATGGCCGAGTAATGTAATCAAGCGAGATAAGCGCGGCCGACTGCCACACTGCTTCATCAATATTACCATCGACATTGATGTCACCGTGAAGGTTTGGAATAACAATAGGCGTTTCGTCTTCAGTTAAAATAATGCCGTTAGCACCATAAGACGACATCGACAGCATAATTAAACACATCAAAAAAAATAAGCGAAGACGGTTACATGAGGAGCGGACAGAGAAAAATGGCATTACAAATTCTTATTGTTTTAAAATTCTCGGTAATTATGCGCAAAGGAAACGCAAATAAACACCGCACTTACAGATGTTAATCGCAGGTAAATGGAGATTTAACGTTTTGCGCTTACATCCCTTGTTTTACTACAGCGCGTTGACTTGAATAGTGTAATCAACGGTATAGGGTTGAGAGGTACGCAAGTCATCATTGATAGATAGTGTGCCAAAAACGTCAATGGTAAAGTCGGCGCCATTTCCTTTTACTTCAAGTAAAACCGGCTGATTGGGCGTAAGAGTGACGGTTCCCCCTTTGGCGCCAGTCACTATAGCGGTCGGGGCATAGTCAAGCGATGCATTGGGCGAACTAGTCATGACCACTTCAACAATGGCTTTTCGCGGAAGGTTGGTGACGATAATCGAGCCACGATTAATGTTTGTATCCGTTGCATCGCAATCTCCCCCTACTTCACCAAACTGGCTCATTACACATTGAAAACCAAGTTGGCCAAATACTGAACCAAAATGGACGGGTGTAGTTTCAATGATAGTGATTGCCTGCGTGCTAAACGAAGATGCAACAAGGGTGAAAAAAGTGACAAAAGTATAGAGTTTGCGGCGAATTTGCATAGAAATTATGGCGTTGTTATTATTTTTATTCGGTTAATATGTCATAACAATTACCGTTAGGCAAAAGTGTTTTTATCTCTGTATTTTATTGCATCCATGTAAATGTTTTTGCATAGATGAAAACTTAGCTTACACTCATATATAAGCCCTTTCGTATGCACGGCCATGCTAACAATAATTAGCATCAAATCTATCGTTGAAATGAAGTAATTCGTTCGGTGCAGACTGTTTAAGTAACGCCATATAAATCGGTGTGTGCAATAACTATAATAAAAAGAGGCATTGTGTGGTTAAGGTCTTTTATCGCTGGCTTATTACTGCTCTTTTTCTCATTGGAGGGGGCTTTTCGAGCGCTCTCGTGGCAAAGGAGCGAAACGTCTTTAGCGATTATCAGTTAGTGAATGACGCGTTGTCGTTACACGCATCTAATAGCGCTTTTTCTACCCCCGACGCTGCACTACGCGCTTATCATGCCGGACATTTTCTTCCAAATACAGATGGCAGAGTTAGCTTCGGCTTCACTGATAAGAATGTGTGGGCAGCCTTGCCTGTTATCACGCATCGTGCAGGCATATCGCAAATTATAACGATAGATAATGCGTGGCTTGATGAAATTGATGTATATATTTTTCACGACGGGCAACGTCAACTCAGCGCATCGTTAGGTGACAAAACGGTGTTTTCTATGCGTGAGCGCGATACGCGTATGCCGTCTGTGAAATATGACCTATTAATAGGTAACACGGTGGTGCTGTTTAGGTTTAAATCAGAAGACCCCATGACCTTTCCAATATATGTAGGGTCGGAAGAAGCGGTAAAGGCTGAATCTTTACTGAATGCATACTTTTACGGTGCGCTTTATGGTTCGCTTCTTATTTTATTCTTATACAACGTCGTTCTATTTATATCGTTAAAAGAGCGTCGCTATCTTTATTACTCTCTTTACCTCCTCGCGTTTACATTGTTTAACTTTGTCTATACCGGTCACGGGTATTGGTTGTTGTGGTCTTCCTCTGTCCTGTTGCAGCAATGGCTTATGCCCTTGCTCATGTTTTGCTACTTGGTATCGGCGACCACGTTCACCATCTCGTTTTTAAATGCGCGTGTTTTTTTACCTAAATTGTATAACAGAAGAAAGTTTATATATGCCGGTCTCATGTCGCTCGCAATCGTTATTATAATAACGAAAAATCAGTCGTTTGCGATTATGAGCCAGCTTATTGTGCTAACCACGCTTGCCATTTGGATGTTATTGATTGGTGTTGCCGCTTTACGTAAAGGGAACCCAATTGCAAAATTTTTTCTACCCGCCATCGTAATGGGAACGGGTGGCGCGACGGTATCGAGTTTAGCGACGTGGGGAATAATTCCCTATTCACAATGGGCGTTCAGAGGCATAGAGATAGGCATGCTGTGTGAAATGTCGCTTTTGTCTGTATCATTGGGTACCAGTTTTAAATTGGTTGAAGAAGCGCGAAGAAGCGCTGAATCTATCGCAAGACTTGATCCGCTCACGAACTTGTATAACCGCCGGACGTACACCGACCTAATAGCGCCAATTTGGGCGATGGCGAAACGCAAAAATGAGCACGTAAGCGTTGTATTGGTCGACTTGGATTGGTTCAAGAAAATTAATGATGAATACGGCCACGGTGTGGGTGACAACGTGCTAGAAACCATAGCGGCGGAAATAAAAGCCAGGATCAGAACGTCTGATGTTGCCATTCGATGGGGAGGAGAAGAGTTTTTGCTGTTTCTTCCAAATACTGACGCGGTGCAAGCGAAGCTGTTTGCAGAGGTATTACGCAGATGCGTCGAAGATGCAACTTTTGATGAGAAGATAACGATTACCGCGAGTATTGGCGTTGCCAGCGCCTCTCCAGTTGATTGTGGTATTGATAGCTTAATTTCTCTTGCTGACGAGGCGCTGTATGAAGCCAAAGCGATGGGGCGCAATCAAGTCGCTTGTAGGGAAGTTCCTTCTGCTAGTTCTCTTGTTCCCGTAGTGAAACCGTAAATGTTTACGGCAACGAAAGGCATAGTAACGGGGGGGTAACTCGAATTTTTAACTGTTTCTTGTAAAGTGGCGCAAAATTAAAGGGTTTAGGTGGTGCAATGAACAGGGGCATAGGTGGTAAAACAGCGAAAGAGGCATTGGATAGCCTTTCGGACATGACGGGAGGCATTTCGCCTACTCAGGTCGCTGAATATGAGGCGAGAATTGCTAAAGCACAACGGTATATGCGCCAGCATGGTATCGGCGCGTTGTATCTTAACGCGGGCACTAACCTCGCATATTTTACTGGAATGCACTGGTATGCAAGCGAGCGACTAGTTGGGGCAGTGTTGCCTGCTGAAGGTAACGTTGTGTATATTGCGCCGACGTTTGAGATTGACTCGCTTAACGAACGAAAGGTAATAGCAGGCGACATCAAGGGGTGGGAAGAGCACGAAAGCCCTTATGCATTGTTTGCCTCTTTACTCCCTACACTACACTCGGCTGGTGGAGATAAGATAGGTGTTGACGAATCTACAGCCTTTTTCATTGTTGATGGGTTTAATAAAGCGCTCGGTACAACTACCCAGCTCGTTAATGGTGCAGACGTAACTGCACATTGCAGAATGCATAAGTCAGAACACGAATTAGCGCTAATCCAACGTGCTATGGACATGACGCTTGCAGTACACAAAGCGACAGCCAGTATGCTGTATACGGGCATAACCACAACAGAAGTCGACGCTTTTATCAATGACGCGCATCGCAAAGTCGGTGCCAGCGGCAGCTACTTTTGTATTGTGCTATTTGGGAAAGCCACTTCTTACCCTCATGGTGTAAAAGACCCACAAATACTTAAAGAAAACGATATGGTGCTTATTGATACTGGGTGCAAACTGCATGGTTATCTCTCAGACATTACACGTACCTATTGTTACGGTCAGGCAACCGATAGGCAAGTGGCACTCTGGCAGAGTGAAAAGCGTGCACAACTTGCCGCATTTAATGCAGCAAGGCTAGGTGTGTCGTGCGGAGATGTTGATGCCGCTGCTCGCAAAAGCCTAGAAAATGACGGCCTTGGGCCAGACTATACGTTGCCTGGCCTACCTCATAGAACAGGTCATGGGATAGGTATGGACATCCACGAATGGCCGTATTTAGTGAAAGACAATCCACACCCGTTAGCCACTGGAATGTGTTTCAGTAACGAGCCAATGATCGTAGTGCCTAATGAATTTGGGATTCGCTTAGAGGATCATTTTTATATGACAAATGACGGGGCTCGCTGGTTTACCGAGCCAAGCTGCGCTATTGATAATCCCTTCGGGTAGCCGTTTTATTTGTCTCACCTCGCTACAATAGGATAGGTTGCCACCACTGTTCACTTAACATCACGCTTTCGCAGGCGGTCAATGCATTGCCCGTCTGGGCAGTGCCTTATCATAAAGTAAGGTTTGTGCTGAACACATTCGCCATTGCACCACTTGGCCTTAACAATTATGCGGCCGAAAAGATCAATAACTTTCAGTGATTCAGAACACTAGAAAAACATCATTCGAACCTCACAAGCCCTTGTTCTACACTTGCTGCAATGTAAATTTTTTGTGAAATTGCAGTCGGTGACGCCATTGCTAATACGTCATTGTGACTGCTCTGTCGTTATATTCTTATGAATTCACCTGTGAGTTCAGCGCAAATGTTTTAAGAGGAACCGTGATGTCTGCAAACAATGCTTTGGTTAATGAAGAACTTACTATGTTCAAAGACATGGTATTACGATTTATCGAGCAGGAAATCTTACCCCATTATATGCAATGGGAAGACGATCATCACATGCCACGCGAGGTGTGGCATACCATGGGGCAAGCGGGAATGTTACTCGTTGATATGCCAGAAAAATACGGTGCAGCAGCCACAAGCTTCGATGTGTGCCAAATGATTCAAGAAGAGATGTGTCGACTTGGGCTTCATAGCTTGGCAACAGGGTACAACATTCACGCTAACATTGTGGCGCCGTATGTTCTGAATATCGGTACTGAAGAGCAGAAAGATTACTGGCTACCAAAAATGGTAACAGGAGAGGTGTTAACCGCACTTGCAATGACTGAGCCTAATGCGGGAAGTGATGTGGCCGGAATGAAAACGCAAGCGGTTAGAGACGGTGATAGTTATATTTTAAACGGCTCGAAGGTGTTTATTACTAACGGCACCATGGCAGACATGATTATTGTGTGCGCTAAAACCGATCCTAAAGCGGGGGCTAAGGGCGTATCGTTATTCCTTGTCGACACCAGTTTGCCAGGTTTTTCTACTGGAAAGCCCATTCACAAAATTGGACAACATAGCAGTGATACGGGTGAGTTATTTTTCGACAACGTGCGCGTTCCAGCAAATGCATTGCTTGGTGAAGAAGGAAAAGGGTTTGTGTATTTAATGCAAGAACTACCGCGAGAGCGATTAGGCTGTGCTGTGCAAGCGATTGGACACGCACAAGGTGCATTAGATCTCACCGTTGATTACGTTACCCAACGTAAAGCATTTGGGCAAACGGTAAGTCAGTTTCAAAATACGCGCTTTAAATTAGCAGAATGCCAGACTGAATTAGAGATGTGTAGAGCGTTGCTCGAAAAGCACATGGATAAGTTTAGTCGTGAAGAAATGACCGTAACAGATGCCGCAATGCTTAAATTAGCGGCGACGGAAATGCAGTTGAAAATGGTGAATGAGTGCTTGCAGCTGTTTGGTGGTTACGGCTATACCGACGAGTATCCTATTTCTCGATTTTATCGAGATGCACGAGTGCAAACTATTTATGCGGGCAGCTCTGAGATTATGAAGGAAGTGATAGCCCGCGGTATTTTGGGGCGTTAGCAATAGCGTAAAAAAAGCCGACGATGTGTCGGCTTTTTATTTTACCCCTATCTAGGGGGGCTTACGTGAGACGTTTGAAGCGCTGCTGCCAGGGTGTTCGGGTTATCAACGGATAAAAACACTTCATCAAGTTGCTCGTTAAATATGCCCATCATAGTGAACCACATTACAGGTTTAGAAAATGTCAGCTTGATATTGGCTTGTTTACCCCGTCCTATCTTCACCTGCTCTTTCTCGCATTGCCATGTGCCTGTCTCACATGCTTTTATTTGTGACAGCGGCGCTAACAGTAAATTAAAAAAGGTGGCATTCAACACAAGGTGATTATCATGAATATATACCGAATAGTGCCTGCTTATTCGATGGCTTGCGATAAGAGAAATAATGCCATAACCAATCAACGTCGATACGATAATAGCCGCCAGTTCGCTCCACTGCATAAGTAATGTATAGCTAATAGTGGTTATAGTGATTAGACATACCAAGACCAAAGCAATATGCCATCGCGATGCGCTATGCAATGCTAGGTTCGATATTGCCGGTGTATGTTTTCTAGAGAATCTAGGAATAGCGTAGTACCAACTTGCTGGCTCACTGGCCATCATAAAGGCTAGTTCTCGCTTTTTCTCATCGCTATCTATGTTATTAATCAACGTATTGACCCGAGGGTCGCCAGTGATTTTTCGTAACTTCCAAAGCATCGAAATAACATGATAGATAACGGCAAACTCGATGATGAGCAAAATAGCAATGATAGGGTAGCGGGCCCAACTAAGAAACTCAAAATAGGCAGCGAGAGAAAGGGGCATAGAGTAGCGCGCTACTACACTAGCTACACTTAACGGAATAATAATTTTCCAGGTTTTTTGCTCGCCAACCTTTATGACACAATACCAAAAAAGAGAAGGTAAAATACCGAAATAGGCGATAAGAAAAGCGCCTGAGATAAACGTGTCTCGTGACGATTTAATGGTGTCTGGCAGAAGCAGGAACCCTGCGATATACGTTGATATGGCTGTAAGTAAATAGAGAAGCCTGAAACGGATAGGTCTACGCACAACATTTCCTTGTTATCATTTACTATAAGGTAATGTTTATTATGTTTTTTATCACTAATTAAATGCGCAAAGGTTTGTAAAAAAGCGATGTGGGGCAGCCAACAGCATGTAGGCCATGACATTTGCTTAGGCGTGAATTCCTTCCCGCCCAAGCAACCTTTTTGTAATTAATGACGTTTGAAAGGGGGGCTACCTCTAAACGCGGTTGAGCGCGTCTCGTCAGTTTGTTCAAACTGCGCCATATTAACGACAGGCACACATTCAACAGACCGCTTATAGGGTGGTTTACCTCGCATCGTTACCGATACTCTCTTTTCGCAGGGAAGCGCTTCACTCATGGTTTCAAACTGCGCGACGTCCACTTCGTTGGCATTCACAAAGGTGCGCTTGAAAGGAGGTTTACCACTACGTTCTACAACCATTACTTTTTTTGTTGTGGCGCTATCGTTAGTCGCCGATATGGCGTTGGCTGAAAATAAGGTCATTGAAACCGATGACGCGAGTATCAAAGGCAGTATCATTTTCTTCATAACGTGTCCTTAATTTACTTGTTTATACCGTATGTACTACGGCTTAATTTTACGCTTTGTTCAAAAATTATTAACGGTTTCTCGTAATAGTCATTGCCTATCACATTTAGAGTATAGCGAAATATTTTTGGTAACCACTCACACGTGCTGCACTATTGTAGTGCTGCGTAGTACCTTGGTGGTGCACCTAGAAGGCGCGAGGATAAAAAATGCTATAGTAAATCAAAAGGTTAATGTTTGGCGTTTATATTGCTTTGTTCTCTCGTACTACTGGTTGGATATTACGTTCGAATGCCTACTAACAATGCAGTGCTGTGGTCGACGTACTATTCCTCGTTATAACAGAGATACGCTATGCGCCATTTCACACTTCTGTTCATTACGTTTCTTCTAGTGCTCGCTAACAGTCGAGTAGTGCAGGCCAATGCGTTTTTGCTGGAAAGCAGCGACGGCGGCACCCTTTATTTGCAGAGCTCTGGTAGTCAGCAAAAACACGCTCGGTATTTGATAGATACGGGGTCATCGCTCACGGTCCTAAGTCGTGAAACGTTTGAGGCATTAAAGGCCAAGCAGACAGTAAAGGAAAGTGGAGTGATCATTGCGAAGCTTGCCAATGGTAGCAAACAAAAAGTAAAGCTATATACCATACCGCTACTGTCATTAAGCGACGAATGTCATTTTGAAAACGTGAGTGTGGCGGTAATGAAAAACCAACACAACATTTTAGGTATGGAAGTCTTAAGCCGTGCTGCACCATTTGGTATTCAAATGGCCCCCCCTCAAATCACACTAAGCCAGTGCGATGTGTCAACAATTCCGGTCGTTGCAAGTAACCATATTGCCTCAAGTCACTCGTAGTATTCCTTAATTTATAACCCCCTGTTTTTTTACTTTCTCAAGACGTTATGGCTGTATTGTAAGCGCATAGGATTAACGACTGACTGCGCCATCTACGGCAACGTCGTCGGTATGAATTATCAACGCTGTACTAGGTCGCTGTGTATGGGCGTCTGTAAACGTATATTTCTTTCACAGCGGCGTTTTCATCTTTAGTCGTTCACGCTTGCAAACCTTCATATTTTCTTTCCTTGTACTCTTTATTAATCAAAATAAGTGCAAATACACATGCAAATGATAACGATTGCTATTTACATTGTTTGTTGAGTAGGTAGAATGCTACCGCCTTAGACACAATCACACGATAGAAATGGTTTTTTATGAAATGGTCACTTATTACATTAGCAATATTATCAGCAACAACGCACTCAGCATTTGCTGAAACAAGCTCTGAAATAGAAAATATTGAAGTAAAAGGCTCTTACATTGAAGGGTATGGTGCACACAAAGCCAGCGGTGCGTCGCGCATTAACTTACCCATTAAAGACATTCCTCAATCGGTATCGGTTATTACCAGTGCACAGTTCGACGACTATCAGCTAAATGGCATTAACGATGTGCTCGATACCGCCACCGGCGTTAACGTGCAGCGAGTAGAGACCAGCCGTACCTATTACAGTGCCCGTGGTTTCGACATTAATAACTTTCAAGTTGATGGTATTGGCCTGCCGCTAATTCGAGGCAACAACCACGGCGATGAAGACTCAGCTATTTACGATCGCATTGAAATTATTCGCGGTGCAAACGGGCTAATGACCGGGGTGGGCAATCCGTCTGCTACGGTTAACTTTATTCGTAAACGCCCAGGTATGCAAAATGGACTAACCGTACAAGGCTTAGTTGGCAGCTGGGACAACCGCCGTATTGAAGTAGACGGCACGTATCGCGTAAATGAAGATTTTGGTATTCGCGGCGTAGCGGTATCTCAGTCGCAAGCGTCTTATCTCGACCGCTACGAGCAAGAGCGCCAAGTAGCGTATTTGTTTGCAGAGTACAATATTTCAGATAGCACCACGTTCTCGGTAAGTCACTCGTATCACACCAACAATGCCGACGGAAATAACTGGGGCGCCAACCCGCTGTTTTATTCAGATGGCACAGCCACTAACTTTGATGTATCTACCAACACCTCAGCCGATTGGGCGTATTGGGATGTTGAAAAACACAACACCTTGATAGAGCTTGATCATGTGTTTGCCAACAACTGGTACATGCGCGCTACTTACTCACGTAAAGTTACCGATGAAGACTCTGAGCTATTTTATGTGTTTGGCACGCCAAATCGCGAGACGGGCCTTGGCCTAACCGGTTACGCCAGCGAATATGATCACGATGAAGAAACCGATTTAATTGACGTATACCTTACTGGTGATTTCAATCTTTTTGGTCGCTCGCACGAGTTTGTAGTAGGGGTTAACCATGCCTCTATGACCTTTGAAGATATGTCGTTGTACGATTTCACAACGGGCAATGGCTTTCCTGTAATGCCAGCGCTTGAAACATGGGATGGCAATGCGCCTATTCCTACCCTTGAAGATGGACTAACGGGGGCCGATGTTGATACCGAGCAGTCGGCAGTGTATTTCACTACGCGCTTTAGCTTGTCTGATGATTTGCACGTCACCGCGGGCGGGCGCCAGAACAGATGGGATACCAGCGGCATGTCGTACGATGTAGCGCAAGACGCTGAAGACAGCGAATTTATCCCTTATGTTGGCGTAGTGTATGCGCTTAACGATTCCATTTCTGCTTATGCCAGCTACACAGAAACATTCTTGTCTCAAACCGAGCTAGACATTAACAACAACACCCTAGCGCCCATTGTGGGCGAGAGTAAAGAAGTGGGCTTTAAAAGCGAGTTTTTTGAAGACCGCCTTATTGCCACAGTCGCTTACTTCGACATTGTGCAAGAAAATTTGGCCATACCCGACCCAGCAACAGCCGACTTACCGCCAGGCGAACAGCGTTTTATTGGCGCTACCGGCATAGAGTCTAGCGGTTATGAATTTGAAGTAGCTGGCGAGCTATTACCTGGCCTACAAACCAGTATTGGTTATACCGATTTCACCATTGATGGCAACGAGCTGGTGGCCGACTACACGCCAGAGCGGCTGCTTAAGTTTGCTGCAACCTACACGCCTGCACGTTTCGACAACCTGTCTGTAGGTGTAAATGCACGTTGGCAAGACGACACCTCACGTGTTCAGGGGGTTGTGGGTGAAGGGTTTGCCAACGCAGGCGATACAATTACCACACGCCAAGATGCCTACACCATTATCGATTTGATGGCCAGATACCGCGTGTCTGACAACTTCTCGGTTGCCTTAAACGCCAACAACGTTACAGACGAAAAGTACATCAATAGCTTGTACTGGGCTCAAGGTTTTTACGGTGCGCCAGCAAGCTACATGTTAAGCGCAACCTGGTCGCTGTAGCGGTATAACGGTTTACCGTGCGCTCCAACTGGAGTGCACGGGTTAAAAATGGAAGATAAACATGCGCAAAACTCTGTTTAAGTGGCATTCCATAACGGCGCTCATTGCAATGGTACCGCTTTTTGTTATCTCAATTACCGGCAGCATTTTGGTGTTTAAGCCAGAAATTGATACGTGGTTAATGCCCACGCACATGAGCGTACAGGCAGCAGAAGGCCAGCCTCGTGAAAACTTAAATCAGCTAATCAGTAAAGTAGAAGCCACGCATCCCGATTATGTATTGGGAAGTTGGGAGCTATTTGATAACAAGCAGCGCAGCGACGCGGCGTACCTAATTAGTAAGTCTGAAGGCGAATGGTATAAGCTGTATGTCGACCAGTATTCGTCGACGCTGCTATCTACTCCGGTGCCTGTAACCCATGATGTTACCGACTGGCTACTGTCGCTACACTATACCTTTTTAATGGGCGTGGTAGGTACATCACTCGGATTTGTGTTTTCGCTTATGCTGTTAGTGCTTGGCATCACTGGCATTGTATTACATCGCAAGTTTTGGACTAAACTGTTTACACTGCGCGTGCATGCGGCAAGGCGCATCTTCTTTAGCGATGTGCATAAGCTAATAGGCATATTATCTTCACCAGTACTGCTTATTTTGGCGTTTACCGGGGGCTATTGGAATGCTTCTGAAGTGATACACGAAACCTTAGAGCATGGCGATGACCATGCTTATGTTACCGAGGCTATTTATAGCCCTACTCTTAATTTTCAACAATTGGTTTATGGGGCGTCTAACGCCATTGAAGGGCACTGGCCCACTTATCTTACCTTTCCTTATGAGCCTGAGGCTCACATAAATGTGTTTGGCGAGGTGCCTGGAAAACCGTATCTTTCGAGCGAGTATTCTTCGGTGGTTACCTATAATCGCGACTCTGGCGAAGTATTAGCTACCTTTGATGTAAGAGAAGAGTCGGGCTGGGCAGTGTTTGTTGATATGTTTAGAAAATTGCACTTTGGGTATTTTGCAGGCTTGCCCAGTAAAATACTGTGGTGCGTGTTGGGGTTAAGCCCTGTGTTGCTTGCCATAACTGGCCTGTATTTTTACTTGTTTAGGAAATCGCCTAAAAAGCAACGAAGAGGGGACAAACTGCAAAAGACACACGTGCACTGATTAAACGAGCAGGCTTAAAAAAAGTGTGGTGGCCGCGTTGGTTGACCGTAATGCTTCATCTTGGGTAGGTAACGTTGATATGGCAGAATAATTCTGCCATTGCCGTTATTTGGTAAAAGGATTGCTCTTCATCATAGTGTCTATTACATTGTGAGGTAAGGTTTGCTACGTGTGATTCTAATGACCATAAAGTCTCAGTACATCTTTGCCCTACTGCTTACTGCTACCGTAGTGACACTTTCCTTTTTTATTATCACTGATTTATTGAAGGAGCAGCGCCAAGATGCTGAACTAATCAATATGGCTGGTGAGCAGCGAATGCTTTCTCAAAGAATTGCCCTGTTAATCTCAGCTACCAGTTTGTGCAAAAGCACGCAGGCCAAAAGCTATCTAGCTTCCTCACTAGACAAATTCGAAAGTAATCATAAAAAGCTTATTGCCCTTGATAATTTGTCGGCTGCGCATAAAGACTTGTACTTTGGCGATGTACAGCTTGATAATAACGTAACAGCCTACGTAAAAATCGGAAGAGCACGGCTTGCCAGCGCAGCTAATGCATCGTGCTCCGTAACATCATCACTGATAGAAACAGCACAAGGTGCCGCTTCATCTTCAATAATTGCAAGTTCAACGCGGCTTCTTCAGCACTTAGATATGGCAGTAACGTTATTTGAGAACGAGGCTAACGCTCGTGTAAAGAACGCCGCGAATTTTACGCTTTATCTATGGTTGATAACGTTACTACTTCTCATCATTGAAGCGGTATTCGTTTTCACGCCAATGGATAGACAAATACGTCACGCATTCGCCCGCCTTACCAAATTGAAAAACCAGGCCTTGGAAGAAGCAGAAAAAGCAAAGCGGGCGAGTGAAGCAAAGTCTGATTTTCTGTCTAGCATGAGCCATGAACTGCGAACACCAATGAACGGCCTCTTCGGTATGATTGAACTTGCTATCGATATGCCTAGCAAAAGTAATATCTACCTTAAAAAAGCGAAGAGTTCAGGGAGGCAGCTACTGTCTCTTATCAACGATATTCTCGATATCTCAAAGATTGAAGCAAACAAAATACAAATAGAGAAAGTGCCTGTCGATCTACTTCAAGTGTTAGATGATGTGGTGACGTTGCAACGCGTTTTTTGTCATAAGAAAGGGCTTGAATTTCATTACCACAAAGCGCCTAGCCTCCCACCCATTATTGAAGGTGACGTCACTCGTATTTCACAAATTCTGCATAACCTGCTGAGCAATGCGATTAAGTTTACCTCATCTGGCAGCGTTTCATTGCATGTCAGCCACACCATGTCAGGCGATTCACTTTTACTTACGTTTGATGTTATCGATACCGGTATTGGTATGGAAGAAGATATCATCGGTAAGATATTTCAAAAATTTGAACAAGCCGATCAAACCACAACGCGCAAGTTTGGCGGAACCGGGCTTGGTTTAAGCATAGCAAAACAGCTTGCGTTGCTGATGGGGGGCGATATAAATGTACACTCAGTGGTGGGGAAAGGGACGACCTTTTCGTTTACTATGAATGCACAAGAGGCCCGCCTACCGCCAATGTCTGTTCAGTCGAAGGCGAATATTAGCTGTGCTGTTATAGACGATTTACAAACTAGCAGGGAATATTTAGCGCATATATTGGCGTCTATGCAAATTGAGGGAGTATGCTATTCATCCGCTAGCGACTATCTAAACAACACGCCTTTTGATTACGACGTCATTATTGTCGATTTGGCAATGCCCGATGTCAGTGGTTTAGACTTAATTGAGCAACTAATAAACGCTGAACACAGCGTACTGCCAAAAATCATTGTTGTTTCAGCAGAATTGGAGCGGCTTAACGATCAGCATGTACTTACAGACGTAATATGGCGCTCACACACCAAGCCAATTAATCGGCGTGAAATAGAGCAAGATTTGCAGATACTTTTGACCGACTCACCTCACATACCTGAAACGCCAAAAGCAGATGAGAAGAAAAAGCGCATACTGCTTGCAGAGGATAACGAGATTAACGCAGAAATTGTTAAAGCGCTTTTGCAGCAAGAGAACTTCGTTATATTGCATGTTAAAAACGGAGAAGACGCGCTTGAGGCATGTATCAAACATACGTTCGATCTAATACTCATGGATTGTAATATGCCGGTAATGAGTGGTATTGAAGCAACCATATCTATTCGAGCTACGTTAGATTTAAAAACGCCTATTATTGCGTTAACGGCTAACGCATTTTCCGAAGATAAAGCGGAGTGCCTAGCGGCCGGAATGAACGATTTTCTTACAAAACCTATAGACAAAGACACCATGATTACGTGCATTAGACATTATTTAGAAGGTGACTAAAAAGTGCTTAACGTTATCGAGTAGGCCTACACCAATCCAAGCGCCGATAATGTACCAAACGCTATCGCGGTAATAGGAAGCGATGCCAATGTGCTTACCGCAATAATGCTAGCAGCAAGTCGATGGTCCCCACCTAATGTTCTTACCATGATGTAACTTGCTGCCGCGGTAGGGGCAATAGAAAGTAAGAGTATTACTCCTAAGTTCATACCTCTAATCCCAAATAGATACGCGATACTGACTAATAACGCAGGATAGATAACACACTTGCTTACCGTTGCTAGCATGATGTTGAACCAATCACTAGAAAATGAACGGAATTGTAATGAGGCTCCAGTACAAATCAGCGCGAGAGGAAGGGTTAGCTGAGCAAAATACTCACCCGTACGAAGTACGACCTCGGGTAACCGCCAGTGGAAGTACGAAAAGGGAAGCGCCGCAATAATAGAAATAATAAGCGGGTTCTTCGCAATGCCTTTTATTTGTTTGATTGGTGCACTTAACCCCACTTGGTAGAAGTTAAGTACAACGACAGACATTACATTGTATAAAATGGTGACACAGCCCATGTAAACCGAGGCGGCGGCTAAACCGTCCTGACCGTATGTATTGGCCGCATACGCAAGACCAATAATACCCATATTAGCTCTAAACCCGCCTTGAACAATAACCCCTCTTGCACTTTTTTGTGAAACACTAAGTTGGACAACAAGCATTAGCATGATGCACATGAAAAGCGTACCAATCAAGCCGATGGCGATAAGGGTAGGGTTAGCCGCTTGAGAGAAGTCGGATTGGCTTATGGACAAAAACAGTAAAGCGGGAAGGGCTACGTTAAATACCAACGTAGAGCCCGACTCAATAAAGCCATCGTTTAGCCATTTGATACGAAAAAAAAACCACCCTAACAAGAGTAAAATAATTACAGGGAATAATGTGCTTGTTATAAATGAAAGCATTGCTAAATGGCGATAATGTGAGTCTACGTATCAGATTATCAAATTTTTGATAAATCTTATGTATTAATGTGCAATATAGTTTCTTTTATTTGTTTTTGTTTTGAGGCTTTTTCACCGTTCCATCTTGTAGAGCCTAGCGGCATACGGTTCATGATTTTCGCTTCAGCTATTCCAATCAGCAAAAAGCATACTGCTGTCCCACTGTAAATTTGAAGCGCAATGCCATCTTCAAAAGGAGGGCGTTGATGTACCCATTTTACAATAAGAATAGGAATGACAGGTATAAAGCCACTTAACAGCGCATAACCTGAATTACGTATAAGCCGATACAGTAAGGTGAGTGTACTGCTTTTCTGCGTGCTGCTAAAAATAACGTAAAACGCGATGCTGTGAATTGTGCCTATCGACATAAGCACACCAAAAAATACATCTAGGCGATTTGTTTCATAAAGCGTATTGCCAATAAGCCCTTCTATACTTGCTGCCATGACCAGAACAATGGCAAAGCGTACGACCAGTTCAATAGCCATAATCATAGACGTAGATAGGTTTGCCAATTCACCTTGCGTTTTTAGTTGCCGTGCTTTTATTTTAAACGAGCGCGGCGGAGCTACCATGAAGAAGTACAGTGTGGCATATCCAAATATATAATTGTCGAACCGACATGCGCTTATTTTTTGTCTTAATTTTTCCATTATTTATTCTCCAGCATAATAAGTGGGCGCAGGTGGGTTGAGTTTCTTTGGCTCATGTCTTTCTGCATAATCTTTTAAATCTCGTCTTAAAGCCGTGAATACGTTCATTGAAACGACAAATAGCACACCGCAAAATACCAATAGAACAAGCGTGATGGCAGTCCACTGCTTGCGCGCAGGAAACGATTCAAATAAGGGAACGGTGGCAGGCTGAATAACTTCCAGTGGGTAGTTGGCACGGGCGTTAATAAGCGATTCAACAGCAAGTTGCGTTTCTAACAGCCTGAAAATAGACCGTTGAATTTCAGAATTTTTTATCTCGCTAAGACGTTGCTCTAAATAGCGTCTTCTATTCGTGATTTCTTCAAGGTCGAGCGAGCGTAAGTACTCGTTGAACGATCTCACAAAAGCATTCGCTAGCCTTGCGGAAAATTCGGGCGACTCAGAGGTCAAACGGATGTTGAGTAAATCGGTCTTTTTGTCGGTAAAAACATATAACGAATCAGTTTTGAATTTCTTAACTGCTTCTCGCATATCGGGCTCAAAGTCGTTGGTCCATTCATTGGTATCGGCATTCCAATTTTCTTTATATAAATACTGAAGCAAATCCTGCTCTACGATAAACGCGCTTATATACCCAAACGAATCCATTCTTGCTAATAGCCTTTCTCGCTCATTAGCTTGAATACCGTCGATGATAAAGTCATATTCTAGGACGCCAATAGTATTCGCACCTCGATAATTATTGGGTTGAACACCACCGGGGTCTTCGCTGATATTAATCGCAACGGTAGCCTGAGCAGAATACTTGTTGTTAAGTAATAACGATAAACCAAATACAATTCCGGCACCCACGATTGCAACAAGCGCAATACGAAACTTGTAGCGTAAGAGTTGGTAAGTAAATTTAAGCAACAATTCGTATTCTGCGACATGCTGTGTTGTATCGTTTCGGTTTGACATAAGTGGCTCCCGCTTAATTAAGCAAGTTGGCTAGCATTGCAGTTGAAATGATATTTTTGTAAAGAATATCTACCCACTTTTCTGCTGACTCTCTTCCGTTGATACGGTCAACGCTTAGCGGCACAAATATCGTTGAGCCAGGCGTGACTTTTACGTTCGCTGGAGACTTAAACCACCCCCACGTGTTCGCTCGGACTGACATGACTTCACCGTTGGCTTGAACAATATAAGCATGTTCGTACTTCGCAAGTTCTTTAATTCCGCCGCTAAGACCGATGTAATCCAACGCAGCGCGGTCTGAACGATACTTGTGCGAGGTGGGAAAATAGACTTGCCCAATCACACTGATATCATCTTGATACTTAGGAACAATAATACGATCGCCATTTTCAAGCACAATGTCAGACGCTTCATCGCACTGTGTCACCGCACTATTAACATCGACCACCATTCGGCCCACCGCTTTTTCCGGAGCCATTTTTTTGAGCACGTCATAGATGTCTTTTGCGCGTTGATCTTTTGGCATTTTCTCATCTTTATTCACACCTTGTGATATGTGAGAGTCGGCAAGTAAACGCTCTAATTGGTCGAACATTCTATCGAGCGCTTGTTGCTCTTTCGCTCGAACACTGTCACGAAGGAAAACGGTACCAAAAAGGTAAGCATCTTCGGTAAACCCCCCCACTTTTTGCATTAGTGAACACAGGGTTTCTCGCTTATCAATGCGATACTTTCCAGGAAACGTAATCTCACCCTCTATCTGGACGAATTTAGGCGTTTGTACCCATTCTGGTTTTGTGCGCAGTATGAGGTGATCGTTTGGATGTAGAATAAGGTCGGTTGTATCTAATAGCGCGTTAGTTTTGTTTAGGCTGATTGCTCTTGAGTCAGTGCGGCTAAACTCACTGTCCATTAACACTTGGCGCGATAATGTAGCGGCAAGTCCGTATGTTTCTTCTTTCATACCGCCTGCAGCTTCGATTAAGTCTTCAACCCTCATGCCCGCCACCATAGGGTAAGCACCGGGGTGAAACACCGACCCACTTACATTGACAACAGGCACCTGTTGACCAAATCGCGTCTCGCGCTTTATCCGCTCAAGAGGGGTTTTAATTAAGCTGGCACGGTCAATATCTTTATTGAACAAATACACTTTATCTTTAGGTTGTAGAACGGGGTTATGATCGTGATGATTATTGAGTGCTTGGTTTAACGAAACCTTTACGAAATAGAGGCGATCGGTGCGTAAATCAGTACGCGCCAATAGCGCATAATTTAGATCTACATCTGCTTCTAATCCCCCAGCATACTCAACCATATCGAGAAGACGCGTGCCTGCATGCAGCGGGTAGCTACCAGGGTGTGGAACCGCACCTTTTACATCAATCACCTTAGCAGGAGCGGTTGCAGTGGCCTCATTCATCATTCTTGATACCATTTTGGATAGCTGACCGGCTCTTGGCGAATGGGTATCAAAGATGATTACCTGATCTCTAGGGTGAAGCGCTATATTGTCACTTGAGTCTGTATCGGTAATGGCGTTGTATAAGTTAAAGTAGATTGCTTCTGTACGTTTCTCGTCACGGTTCTCACGTTGGATTACCGCAGCGTTAAATTCTGCGCCTTGTCTAAGTACATTCCTAGATTGAATTAGGTCTGACACTTTCATGCCTTTAAACCACTGAAAGCCACCTGGTGTTAATACATGGCCAGAAAGTAAAATTACGTCATCCATTTTGTTTAAAACGGGGAATACTCTAATTAAATCACCATTTTTAACGTTTAGGTTCTTTCCGTTTTGATCGAAATTCGCTTGCATCAGCGTGTAAGTACCGCTTTGCGATACCCGTTCAATTTGCGCATTTTGTGTGTTGGCTGTTGGCAGAAGACCGCCTGCTAGCGCAAGAATTTGTTCAACGGTTTTTTCTTTTGCCACTTCATAAATGGCGGGTCTAAGAATTTCCCCTGCAATACCAATGGTTGAGCCAACCGGCGGAACAAAAATAAGGTCACCTTGGCGCAGGTAAATATTAGCGCTGTCGTCGCCCTTTAAAAGCAACGCATAAAGGTCAAATGTTGCAACCAGCTTACCTTGTCGTTTTACTTGGATGTTGCGTAAAGAACCAGAGCGTTTTATGCCACCGCTAGACGACAGTGCGTTTATCAAAGTAGAAAACCCACTCACCGAATAACTACCAGGCTTCGCCACTTCGCCCACAAGCATTATTTGAATAGAGCGAAATTCTGATAGTGTCACAAGGGTTCTAATGCCAATACGCTTGGTTTCTATTGCCTCTGATATTGCCATTTTCGCTTCTTCAAAGGTTAAACCGCTTACCGTCACTGCACCGGCGTCAGGAATAAGAAGATGCCCATCTCTTGTAACCGTTAAATTATACTGCACGTTCGTTGCCGCAAAAGCTTGAACCGCAAACGTGTCTCCTGGACCAATGATGTAGTCATAAGGCACAGGCATGTCGGAGATTGGCGCGAAGGTATTTGAAATACCCGCGAACATATCGTACCCGTATTGTTCAAGCGTACTTTGTACACGTTGTTGCTGAATCTCTTCTTCAAGCGTCACTGGGCGAAGTGACGCTGCCACGTTTTGTTCCAATTGTGACGGTGCAATATCTACCGCATTCTCATCGGGTTGAATTGTCACTTGAAAGCTTGGCTTATCAAGCGTCGCCTCGCTAGTTTGAGCCGATACAATCGCATCTCGGCGCTGCTTGTCTTCTAACGTTGCTACGCCCATTCTTTCAACCTGCGCCATGCTAACGTTACATGCGGCGCTGACAAGCAATGAACCGATGGTCAATATTTTCATTAATTTCATGGTTTACTGCTCCGTTAGTAATGGCTAGGGAATCGCGGACATCCGCTGTAATCAACAAGCTTATCTGGTCGCGTAGAAGGGCAGCGATCTTGATAATCGTAGATGCCGTCATTGTCACTATCAGAAGGCCCCTTGTATAAAACGGTCTCGACAAAATTAGCCATGTTGCTAGGTTGCGCAATTTTATCGACAGCATAAGAGAAGCCGCAGCTATCAGCACTTTCTAAACGACTGCGCGACATTTTGTTACCTACTCCTATGGTGTAAAAGCAAAGCCCTGAATAGCTCTTTGGCCATGCCACCGATGTCGAGTTAGGTACGACAACATGCGCATTAGCATTGAATGTTACGCGTTGGCGCATGCGCATCACTGCGTTTTCAACAGATTCGTCGATTTGCGCCCAGTCAGTGACCAAAACTACTGCTGATGGTCCGGGCAAGTTACCAACCAGTTCAGAAACAAAATCTAGTGCAAGTGATAACGACTGCACTTCGATATGTTGCGAGGCTCTGTAATCCCCTAAAGATTGTACTAACTGATGAGGGTAGTGCGGTTTGATGCTTAGTCTTGCATCAAGCGGTGCATAAAGTTGAAGGGTAGGCGAATCGTTATACGTAATAATTGTGCTACTAAATGCTTGGTCAGGCATGGTCTTTACAAAACGTCTAATGACTTCTCTTGCATAGTAACGTTTATCTAAGCCTCGAAATGTATCGTTTAATGCTGAGCTTTGGTCTGCCACCAACACAATATGCGCAACACGAGGTTTTAACTTTAGTTGTGTTACCCGGGCGTCAATGGCCATCGGGTTGAAGATATGTACAGATTGGTTGTGCAAGCGCGTATCGTATTCGCTTACTTCAGTCATATTGTCGTGCGCAGGGACATGCATCAGGTCCTCAGTCACCATGCAAGCGCAGAGACTTGTAATAAGTACTAGCGAGAAAACTACCTTTATGCAGTACTGAAATCTCATTGTTTTCGCCCCTTTCCAGATGTAAACGTTTGTCACAACGTTGTTTGCTTCTGTCTAGATACAGCAAGAACTAAACCTCTTTTAATAAAACATCGATTTTAGTTAACCGCTATTTTGTAAATTATTGATATGTATTATCTATTTATTATAAAAATGTTTTGTTTTTTCATTTGAAAATCGATTTTTCTATTTTGCAAAGCGAGAAAATAAGCCCTTTTCCTATTTTGCTTTTGGATATTTGCATATTGCTAATAATCGCATTTTCAAAATGACAGATTTGGCTGTGAAAATTTCTTGAGGCCAGTATATTCAAGGGATAGAGCGTGTTTAATGTCGTTGGCATAGTTCTAGCAATAGCCTTAGCAACCGCTGTTTTAAATAAGAATGAGGTGTGTTGTGCCAGACGTGTTTATCTTAGGTTTTACAAAATGTGCAACGACGAGTTTGTATAACCAGCTAATGCAACATGCCGATGTTGCAAAAACGAAGCGTAAAGAGCCTCACTATCACTTTTCGAAAGTCATGGGCGCGCAATTTTGTGGTGTCGCTGATAACGACACAGTGAGTCAAATGTTTGTGACTGACGAAACGCGTTACAACGAATTGTATTCACCCAATAAGATATCTATCGATGGATCGGCAATGTCTATTGAGCATCCCGAGGTGTTAAAAGGTATTCATGCTCAGTACCCAAACGCTAAGCACATTATCATGCTGAGAAACCCAATTGATAGAGCATTTTCAGCCTATGCGCATCTCGTTCGCGATGCTCGAGAAAGGCTTACGTTTAAAGAAGCCATTGATCATGAGTTACAGGGTAAGCGCAGCGAGTACTTACCAATATGGCGCAATATTCAGTCAAGCCGTTTTGTCGAGGCCACGCAGTTTGCTCGTGCATTACTGGGAGATAATTTGATGGTAATAAATTATCACGACTACGCAAAAAATAACCAGCGAGTGATGGATGAAGTGGCGTCGTTTATTGGCTTGAGCAAGATGGCATGGACACAAGATTTCGCGAATCGCTCTGGTGTTCCGCGGTCAAAAACATTTCAAAAAGTACTGATGCGGCAGTCGGTAGCGAAAACCTTGTTTGTAAGTTTATTTCCAGACCGCTTTGTTACTTCATTGAAGCGTGCGCTGGTAGAACGTAATACCGGCAAAAAACCAGAACTTACACCGGAAGACAGAGCGTACTTCTCAACGCTTATTGCTGATGAACAAAACAAAATATTACCGAATACGCCAGATTCACAACTATTGCATTCGCTGTATCAGTTATGAATGAAGAAAAGCAAGTAACAATCGTACCTCATATTCTGTTCACGATGTTTATTCTTGAACTGATCTTCTTGATGGTAAAAAAGGTTAATCTTGCTTTATACGGTCCATTCGATTTGTTCGAAAAGCTGTTTCCCATTATCGCTATCGGTTTGTTAGTAACGGTTATTAAGCCCAAACTTAACGCGCAGTGGTGGGCAGCAACTGCTTTTTACATCGGATATTTGCTTTACGGCATACTCATATCTCTAGCTAATCAAAAAGGTATGAAAATCATTTTGGTGCAGCTTTACCACGAGCTAAAGTTTTTCCCTATGCTCATGCTTTTTTCAGTCGTGCGTTGTGACGAAATATGGACAAAACGCACCCTAAAAGTGATTAAGCCTCTTATCGTTATTTGCATCGTGCTTATTGTATTTCAGGCGGGCGCGCCAGGCGCATATGATGCCGTATTCAAAAGCGGCGGGCATTTCGAACCCGGCCATATTGGTGGGCGTTTAGTGCCTCGTTTCGTCGGGTGGTTTTGGCACCCGGGGCAATCTGCACTGTTTTTTACTATTGCTGCTGTGCTTATCAGTGTCGAGTACCGAAGAGGCAACCTTCGCTACGGACATACCCTCACGTTTTTATGCATTTTTTTTGTACTGTGTTCCATTCAGCGCCTAGAACTGATGCTGTTGTTGATGGCGTTAACCGCGCTAAAAGTGCAGCGAGTATTTAACATCGATTATCGATTTATGTTGTCACTCATCGTATTTGCTTTTTTTACATGGATGTTCAGCTACTTAAGCGTAGATCAAAACAATGTATGGCACATATTAGAAAACTTTGAGTCACCACGAGTCATCTTCTTGGTGGAATCGGTTTTTGTGTTATTTGAAAGTAACTTTTGGGGCGGTGGCTGGGGCACTATTGGTAGCCATGCCGCGGCAGATGTTGCCAATGTTTACGAATACAACGCCATGAAAGACCTCTGGTGGATTAAGTTAGGTCAGTACTTTTACGACACCTACTGGCCGCATGTTATCGGCGAAACAGGGCTTCCAGGGTACTTTCTTTTGCTGTTGTCTATGACCTTTATGGTGTGTGCGTTGAAGCGCCCAGAGGCTAGCTTATTGTTATTTTTACTATTACTAACCAGTGCGTTGTCATCAAACGCACAATCACTCTACCACTTAACCATTTTTGGTTGGTTCATCACCCTATTTGAGAGTAAAGCGAGCGGGTGGCGAACAAGACAAAATCAACCAGTCTTGAGCGTATAACAGGCTCTAGTAGGAGAATAATCATGAACAATGATTCGCAACGTAACGGTATTGCAATTGTAGGCACAAGGGCTAGAGGCGGTATTCACGCAGTGATTGAAAACCATATTCAAGCCGGCGTATATGACGATTATCAGCGCTATTTAATCGTGTCTCATGACGATGGAAGCATGTTTCACCGCTTCTATGTCTACGTTATGGCGTTAATTACACTCATAAACCTATTGTGCAAACGCAAAATAGCAGTGTGCCACTTACATGGCTCGCATAAAGGCAGTATCTACAGAAAGGCGCTTTTTATCTTTGTGTGCCGTCTGTTTAATTGCAAGGTGATATTTCATTTGCATGGTTCCGTGTTTGCGCGTGTCTATGACAGTGCCGGTGGCTTTTACAAAGGGTTGGTGCAATACGTACTAAATAAAGCAGACAGCGTGTTTGTACTCTCTGATTACTGGGCGCAGTATGTAGGTTCGATTTCAAATAATGCGGATATCCGCGTAATAAACAACTTCCCATCTCCAGTATTCGAAAATCTTTTTGACGACAGGCGCTTTGCACATCGTGACAACATTAAACTGCTTTTTTTAGGGTTTATTGGTCAGCGAAAGGGTATTTATGATTTGGTAGAAGCGGTTGATTTGCTTAAAGCGCAAGGGGTAACAGGCTTTAAAATCACGGTAGGCGGAAACGGAGAAATAGAGCAGTTAAAAGCGGTTATCAAAGAAAGGCAATTATCAGCCTATTTTGACGTGATTGGATGGGTGACAGGCGAACAAAAATATCAGTTGATGAAAGACTCTGATTTACTTCTTTTACCTTCGCATAATGAAGGGCTGCCTATCGCTATTCTTGAAGCCATGTCTGCGGGTCTATCGGTATTAAGCACAACGGTAGGAGGTATTCCAGAAGCTATTCCCGATGATTCTTCAGGTCTTCTTATTGAACCGGGCGATCATAAAGCGCTCGCTGAAGCGATAACTAAGTATATTGAATGTGACGGTCTGATCGAACTAACCGCTAAAAATGCACGCAAGCGTTACGATGCAGCTTATTCATCAACGGCGAATTTAAGTGTGATTAAAGACGTGCTAAATAGTCTCGTAATGCAAGGCAAGTCAGTATAGTGGCGATACGGTCATGCGATAAAGCACCCTCTATGCTGCCCACAGTGTCGGTGATTATCGCAGCGTATAATGCGCAAAATACAATAGCGATAGCCATCGAGTCAGCATTAGTCCAAGAGCGGTGCAAGATAGAAGTCATTGTGGTGGACGACTGTTCTACGGATGAAACGTTCGCCATTGCGTCGTCGTACGTTAATAAAGATGAAAGCGTAAAAGTGTTACGTACACCGCAAAACGCGGGGCCGAGCACGGCAAGAAACATTGCAATAAAGGCTGCTTGCAGTGAATGGTTAGCGGTATTAGATGCTGATGACTATTTTGCGCCGGACAGACTGGCAGCATTGCTTACTGTCGCGGCCCGCGAGGGTGCGGACATGGTCGTCGATAGCTATGAAATATGTCATACACAAGGGCAGTCATCGGGTATTTCACGTTTTACCAATCTATGTGCACCTAACGGTGTGCTCCCGATTAAGGCCGCCGACTTTATAAAGCTAGGCCTCGGTTCTACTAAGCCTGTTTTCAAACGCTCGTTACTGTGTGACACCACGTTGTTATTTAACGAAACAGTAAACAGTGGAGAAGATTTGTTGCTGTACGCTCAAATTTTGTTACGCAACCCAACATGTCAATTTTCAAATCAACCCAAATATTTCAGAACAGAGCATTCAGAATCCTTATCGAGGCGAGATCGCGTCGCCTTTCTTCAGGAGTTAATTGGTATTTTTGAGTTGCTCAAAGTAAACGTACTCTGTGCTGCACACCCAGACAACGATATACTCAATGCAATAACCTTTCGTAAAAAAGTCAATGAAGATGCACTGGTCGCTGCGCGTTGGAGACTGTTTCTAGCGAACAGAAAGCTACCTGACTTTTGTACGGTAGTAAGCCTACACAAATTGATTCGCCATATTTGGTGTAAAAAAATGCGCTTTGCTTATAGCGAGCGTTGTTAAGCCTGTACAGGCACTTTGCATTCTGCATATTAGCCGCTTTTTCCTACTTTGCATTCTGCAAAAACATATTTCGATATCGCAATTATTTTACGCAAAGCTCTGATAAATAGGAGTTATTTATTATTGGCTCGTGCCTTGCAGATACTCATATAGTTTCCAGTACGTTAATGACTTTACTTAACGTCACCCTCTGAGGCATTACCATGAAAAAGAAGAAAGTGTTAGCAGTTGCGTCCCAAGGTGGGCATTTAATTCAATTATTAAGACTAAAGCCAGTCTTCGACCAATTTGAAACCACGTATGTTTCTAATCAGTATCGCGAGGAGATGGGAACGAACTTTCGTCATGTCATCGATGCTAATGGTGATGAAAAGCTAAAGCTTATCGCTTTATTTTTTCAAATGAGCTGGGTAATGATAATCAACCGCCCCGACGTGGTTATTTCCAGTGGTGCCGCACCGGGTTTTTTTGCGGTGATGTTAGGTAAGTTGATGGGCGCAAAAACAATTTGGGTAGACAGTATCGCCAATGCCGAAGAACTTTCGCTGTCGGGTAAAAAAGCGGGTACGTTTGCCGATTTATGGTTAACACAATGGCCTAACTTGGCTGAGCCAACAGGCCCTACGTTTTGTGGGAGGGTTCTATGATTTTTCTTACCGTTGGTACGCAGCTCCCATTTGACCGGTTTATTCGGTTAGTCGATTTATGGGCCGAGAGAAACCCAAGTGTCGAGATTTATGCACAAATAGGGAAAGGCGAGTATCTCCCCGAGCATATGAAGTATTGCCGTTTTTTAGATGAAAAGGCGTATAAGGAACAATTTGATAGTGCGTCTATCGTACTTGCGCATGCTGCTATGGGGTCGGTCATTACATCACTTATCGCCTCGAAACCTATTATCGTATTCCCACGAATAGCGGCGTTAGGTGAGCATCGAAATGAACATCAACTCGCAACGAGCAGAAACCTAGAAAGTTTTGATGGCTGCTACGTTACCTATGATAAAAACGAGCTTTTTACGTCGCTTGATAATGTCACAAGTTTACGAGGTGGAACATTAGCGCCTTATGCCAACCCAGATTTATTAAAAAGTATAGAAACGTTTATATTGGCTGAAGCGTAACATGGTGCTTATGGATAAAGTCCTTAATTGGAGACTGTACCTTACTGAGCCGCATATGAGAGAGATGCTCTTGGGCAGTGCTGCCGCGCTTACTGTTAAGGTGCTAGCTGCGTTAAGCTTGTTTGCAATGAATGTGGTGATAACGCGAACGGTTGGGGCCTCTGAAGCCGGGCTGTTTTTTCTTGGTTTTACTCTTATAACAATCGTAGCAACGGTGGGACGGGTAGGCTTAGACCAAGCTGTTGTAAAGTTTGTTGCCACAGCGTACGCCAGTGACGCGTTTGGTTTACTCCACGCGGTTTACCGAAAAGCGGTGAGTTGGACCTTATGTGTCACCGCGCTTGCTGCGCTGGTATTATGGATGAATGCCGAACCGATAGCGGATGCTATCTTTAGTATTGAGGGCTTTGGTCCCGTTTTGCATAATATGATCATTGCCGCACCGTTTATTGCCGTTTACATCATTCATGCTCAAGCGTTACAGGGCTTAAAACGAATCTCTAAATCAATGCTGATTTCTAGCGTGTGTTTACCTACCATTATACTCGTCGCTATTTTGATATTTCCGGTGACCACAGCTAACGAACTCAGTAACTATTTCGTCATCGCCAGCATGATAACGGTTGTTATAGGGGGGCTGTTTTGGATGCAGTCTGCTCCGCGCTCAACGCTAATCAGTTCAACCAATACACGTGAGAATACGACTTTCTCTGCCTCTTTATTACGCAAAACCTGTATGCCACTATGGACCGTTGCCATTGTTCATCAAGTCATTCAGTGGTCATCTCAATTAATGTTAGGCGTGTGGGAAGATGCGCAAGCTATTGCTTTCTTTGCCACCGCACAACGAACCGCCATGCTGACAAGCTTTATTCTTTTTGCCGTAAACAGCATTGCAGCCCCCAAATTTGCGGTTATGTACCACGCTGGCGATCATGACGGCCTTAAACGACTAGCACTCTTGTCGGTGAAAATGATGATGGTAGTGGCCGTACCGACCACCTTATTCATACTTATTTTTCCAGAATGGTTAATGCGTATGTTTGGCGATGAGTTTGTCGCCGCATCTACAGTATTAATGATTTTAGCGTTGGGGCAGTTTGTGAATATCGCTACAGGGTCTGTGGGGTATCTTCTCAGCATGACCGGCAATGAAGTCAAAGTCAGAGATAACATGTTAATCAGCGGAGCATTGACCGTTATTCTGGGCGTGGCACTCATTCCAGCTTTTGGTGTGATTGGTGCCGCTGTTGCATATGCATGTGGGGTTTCGTCGCAAAATTTGCTTTGTGTATACCAAGTTAATAAGCAGCTCGGCTTCAACACGTTACTTTTTTGGAAGGCCTGACGGTAACATGGCACCGGTTTATCACTACCTTCAGTATGGTGTTTGAAACAATGTGCTATACACATTCTTTGCTGCGTTTTATGTAAGAGCGCGTATTATCTAATGCTTCGCTAGACATAAAAGTACACCAAAAAGGACAGATGACTATGGTACGTTGGGGAGTAATAGGGTGCGGAGGCATCGCGTCGATGTTTATGAGCAGTATGAAGGCGGCCGAGGGAGGACACGTGCTAGCGTGTGCATCCAGAGATTGCTCGCGAGCAGAACAATTCGCGTCAGCCCATAACATAAAAACCGCATACAGCGATTACAATGCGCTAATGGTTAACCCTGACATTGATGCAATTTATATTGCCACCACACACAACGCCCATTATGAAAACGTGAGGGCCTGCTTACAAGCCGGCAAACATGTGCTGTGTGAAAAACCGATTACCGTAAACGCACTGCAAGCAGAACGCCTTTATTCACTGGCACGAGACAATAACGTACTGTTAGTGGAAGCGGTATGGACACGTTTTTTACCCGCTATTACGGCGCTGAAAGAAGCGCTTACACGCGGCGTTATAGGTGAAGTAGTCAGCTTAAACGCTACGTTTGCAATAACCGGTGATTTCTCAAATTCTCACCGACTTAAGCATTTAGCAACCGCCGGTGGGTCGCTGCTTGATTTAGGCATTTACCCTATCACCATGGCGTATATCGTATTTGGCGAAGCCCCATCAACTATCAAAAGCTCAGTGGTAATTGGCGATACCGGTGTGGACGAACGTGCATTTATATTGCTTGATTACCCGCAAAATAGGCATGCACACCTTACGTGCTCGTTTAGTCACCATTTACCCACGGAAGCAATAATTGGCGGCTCTTTAGGGTTTATTCGTGTGCCAAACTTTTTAGGGGCCAAATCGTTCAGTATTCATAAAAGCGGACACACTGCTGAAACGTTCGAATATCCTTTCTCAGATGATCAAAACTTCACACCAGAAATTGAGGCATTTCACCGCGACATCGCAAACCAGCGAATAGAGAGCCTACAGTTAAGCGCGAAAGAGTCAGTGTCGGTAATGGCAACAATGGACACGTTAAGGGCGCAGTGGGGGCTTCAGTATGCCTCTGACATTGAAGCCTTGTAAGCGCTCATGCCGAGCTGCCTAAAGCTAAGGTAATATAACGCTACGTAACGCGCACTTACGAAAGTGCGCATGCCGCTTTAATTTCTGCATCGATTGCTTTTACGTCGGTAAGTTGCTGATATAAGGTGTTAATCGGTGCCTCTTCGATAAGCCCCATGATTGTTCCTAACACGAACCCCCTATGAACGTTATCGCCCCCCACATTGGTATTCGCAATGAGTGCTTTTTCTGCACTATCGATATAGCGGTATGCAAAATACAGCACACTTGGCCAAGAGTCTGAAATGTAGCAAGCAGAAGAAAACTGACGGCCAACAACTTCGATATCGCTTTTTTGTTTCGCCACTAATGAAGCAAGAGACAGCCGAGCTGAGCGCTTGGCAATATCGCTTACTATGTCTTGTGCTGATTCACTGCTGCGATGCAGTAATCGATAAAGCAATTCGACATAAAAGTCACATATTGTTGCTAGTTCATCACTTGGGTGTGTAAGTGCCAGGTGATGTCTAGATACAGCCTGTATTTTTTCTAACGTTTCCCCGTTCAGTGCGCTAATCAATGCCAGCGGCCCAATGGTAACAAGGCCGCCCACCGAAGCCGTATCGTGAGTAACCGCGCTGCATTGATGGGCGGGCTTTCCTTCGACTAAGTTGGCGAAAAAACCCCTGTGGTATGACTCTGCGTACGTATCGGGGTGAACGGGTTGTTCAGCACACATCAATGCAATATACGCGTTTAAAAAATCATCGCGTTCGTAACCGTTCGATACACAGCGTAATACAACACGAGCACAATGCGCATTAAGGGTATTTTCTCCAGCTTTCATACCTTGATGATAATGTTGATTTGCTCCCGTCCAAAACTGACGTTTCCCTTTTAAGATAACGTCTCCTACGATGTCTGTTTTGCTGGTATTAGAAGACGCAGCGCGCCCGCCTTGACGGGTTGAATGAAGCGACATAATAGACGAGGGATGGAAGGCTGGCGCGTCTTCAAATTGCGCAATACCACCAGTAAATGCCTTGTAAATATCGGCAGGGTTATAATACCAATGGACAGGCATTGCGAGTGCATCTGCAATAAAGGCATTTTTGATTGCCGCGCTCACACGCGCGCTAAGTTGATGTGACGTTATCGCTGCCAAGGTTAACTCCCGTGAACGCGCACTCAGTGACTATTCTTCAAAGATAGAGCACGACTGATAAGTAATATCTCAATACGTAAGGTAACGGGAGATTGATCGCAAGGTGTTATCAAAAACGTTCTGCTCGCACCTTGCGGTCATTTGTCAGTGAACCACAGAGGGGCAGGCCACTTCTTTTGGCGATAATGTGGGTTTTTTGTCATCGTTTAAATTTCCTGCATCTTCAGCAAGCGCTGTCATGGCATCGATTATGTCAAGAAATGTAGAAAGCTGTTGAGGAGTAAGCCCATCCGATAAGTTCTCGATTTTACTGATAAGTTGTTTTGTAGGTAAGCGCATAGCGTCAAATTCTCGTTGTTCTAAATCGGTATGGCTACTACTTACAAATTGCTTGCCAAGTTTTCATTGTCTACATAGTCGCGCTTAATTACTGCTGCGACGGGTAAAAAAACAGTGACTTTTTTGAGGAGGGGAAGTGATGGCGCAATATGCATTTGCCTTTGCGCCACATGGTATTCGATGTTGGTTGTATCTCGAGTTATTTCATTTCTTGCACGATCACGCCCGTGTGGTCGGCCAACCGTTTAATTAACGACTCCCCCATGGCTGCCGCGGGAGTCCAAAAACCACCCGGCAGGTCAGGGATTTCTTTGGCTAGGCACAGCGCTGCCTGCGATAACATTTTAGCCGTACTTCCATAGCCGGGGTCTTTATCGCCGGTAACTTGCACTACTTGCGTTTGGCCATTTTCCAACATCGCATAGAATCGCATGTCGAACATGCCATTTTCCTGCTCGCTTGGGCTTGGGCCTTCACCAGGTTTTGGTAACACATAGTTTGCAAGGAAGTTCCTCATTGGAGAGAAACTCGCTGCGCCGACAAATGCACCTAAGCCTAATGTTGTTATCCATGCAGTGCTTGCCGTTTTACTCGACATGGCTTCGTCGTACTTAAAGTCTTTCCCATACCGTTCATTAAGCAGCAGGTTACTACGGTGAACAATACGCTCGTTAATCGCTGCCATTACGAATGGCATTGTCCAAATCTCTAATGTTGAGTCGTATTCCGCTTTTTTGTGGTTTTTCTGACGAAGATGAAAGGGGTGGTTATCGCCACATAGCATGTAAGGGTTAACTAACAGCTTTCGTAAACTGGGGTTGTCGCTTGCCTCTTTTAGTACATTAAGCATGCTTGCAATGGTGCCACCTGACGCACCACCTTTAAGTTTATAAACCCGCATTTTTATCTGCGAGGCTGGCTTTCCTGTTTTCTCAATAGCGAGGCGCTGAGATAAGTACACGCCTAGGTCTGAGGGAATGGAATCAAAGCCTGAACTGTTAATGATGCGAGCACCTGATACTTTAGCTTGTGCTTCATACTTATCAAGCATGCTTTTAATCCACTGAGGCTCTCCGGTTAGGTCACAATAGTCAGTTCCCGTTTGAGCGCACACTTTAACAAGCGTTTCACCAAAAAGCGCATAGGGGCCGACAGTAGAGATAATAACGCGTGTTTTTTCACACAAATCGGTAAGTGCGGCTTCGTCACTGGCATCTGCGACAAAGTAGGGTAAATCAGTGAGGCTATGCTCAGCTTTCAATACCTGAAGTTTTTGTTCGTCCCGCCCCGCAATGGCCCATGAAAACTCGCCTTTAGGGAGGCTAGCTAAATAGCTAACCATAATTTTACCGACAAACGATGTCGCGCCATACAACACAATATCAAACGTTTCTGGTTGCTCGTTGTTCTGCATAATTTTCTTATATTGGGATGGGTAAACCGGATAGCTTTACTGTGCACTAAAACCTAGTGCCGCACAACATTATCACAACGCAGCGCCCGCCCACGGCTTATAGCAAGGGTAATAGGTGGCGATAATGTGTGACCATTAGGCTGTTAGTTTCTCGATACGATTTTTATTTCGGCCATAGTGTTGAGCAGGTGCACGTGATGGGCGCGTGGTGGACAATGCGTTTTCAACGTTGATAGCAGTGAGGCTTGTTGCGTCGCCAGTGTCATGGAGAGAACCATCGTTTAAGGGCGTGTTATGGGCTAAAAAATGCGCGCCAGCCTGCTGACCCAGTTTGTAGTCATTTCGAAGCTGAGCGTCACTGCTCCCTAATAACTTGCTTTGAAGTTTTTTGGGTGCAAAGACTTGTATGATTTCAATACCCTCTGGCGGATTTTCAATAAATGCCAGTTCTTTTCGGTAGGCGAGCTCATGTTGAATTAAGTAGTCTATCGTTTTAGGGCAATGGCCTGTTGAACACATCACGGCACTTATTTTCTGCAACCAAGGAGATTGTGCTTGAAAGCCCTCATCTACTGTTCTTATAACCACAATTTTGGTTGCACCTCGGCGATAGGCTTCGGTAACAGGGAGTGGTGCCGCAAGCCCACCGTCTAAATAAAAATCAGTATTTGCTGCTTCTTGGGTATCTACCTGTGTCGTTAATTTTACCCCGTGCTTATAGAGCAGCGGAAGCGCACTAGAGGCTTTTATTAAATCTACCCAGCTGTGTTCACTTGTCATCGGGTTCAAGTAATACGCTTTTCTATCTCGCACATTGGTAGCGGTGAAAAGCACTTCCCTTTCACCAATATTCGCTTTAGCAGCATCAAGATTAAGCAAGCGCTTGGCTTCTTGTGTTTTATCAAAATACCAATCTAGGTCAACAATGTGTTTTCCCATCAAGCCTCTGCCCATTTGGAAAAACCGCTTATGCCTGGTTAGCCCGCGAATTAAGCGTTTTGCATAACCTTTTTGGCGTGCAACAAAGCTCGTTAAGTTTTGGGAACCCGCTGAAGTACCAATTAAAAGATCGAAGGGGTCATGCCCGTTTTCTAGCCATGTGTCTAACACCCCTGCGGTAAAAATGCCGCGTTGCCCACCGCCTTCTGCTACAAGCGCTACTTTTCCTTGATTGACGTTGTGAAGTGCTAAAGCGTTATTAACGTCTTGAGCGGCAATGGGTTGAGCTAACATGTGATTTCTCTTCAAATGAATGATTGTTGACTAGATGGTCAAAGCATAGTGGGTTAGCGCAAGCGGCGAAAATTGAAAGAATGAATCGCGTTGATAGGAAAATCGCTAATTAAACAAAGCAACGCGGGCAGTGCAGTTAACCATCAGCGCAATAACATAGCGATGTCCGCTTTTTTTACCGGACAGTTAAAGGTGTCCGCAGCGGACACTTTTTAACGGCATATTTAAATAAAGTGCAATTAAATCAGTATTATATGTTTTGGCATGTAACTGGTATAGCTAAGTAGGTTAATGTCGCTTTACGTTGATTCTCCAGCCCGATGTGAGCTGAGTAAAGCACCCTATTTTAGTGAGGAATAACCCAGTGATAATGCTAATACACCACTTTTGCCTTCCTATATTCGTGCTCGTCTTCGGTGTGGTTTTAGCAAACATCGAAGCACCGTTATGCAAGGACACACAATGATTCAAGATACAAGCAAACAAGATAACGCGGTGGTAAAGGTAAAGCGCGGTAAGAAGCAGTTGCTTTCTGTCAGCGCAGTTATTGCTGCATGCATCATTGGTTACTTTTCAATCACGATACCAGACGCTGATCTATCCATCGCAAAAGATGGGCTTAATATACATACGGTGTCGAAAGGCGATTTAGTGAGAGACATCATAAGCACTGGAAAGATTATCGCGGCGAATGCACCTCAAGTATATAGCCCTCAACAAGGCTATGTGATGCTCAATGTAATGGCAGGTGATTTTATAGAAGCAGATGACGTTATCGCCGTGGTGAATTCTCCGGAATTAAAAAGCAAGCTTAATCAGGAAAAGTTGGTATTAGCGAGTTTGCAAAGCGATCTTGCCAGACAAGAACTTGATGTGAGACGCCAAACGCTATTGCTCAATAAGCAAGCTGACCTAGCAAAAGTTGAGCTAAATGCGGCCATACGTGAAGACAGACGCGCGGCACTGTCTATTAAAAATCACCTTATTAGCCAAATAGATTTTGAGAAAGCGCAGGACGATCTTGCGCGCGCTACCGTTACGCATAAGCATGCCATCGGAGAGATAGACCTTGCTGCCGATACACTCGCATTTGAACTGAAGACCAGTGAAGACAAAGTGGCGCGACAAGCGCTGATTGTTGATGAGTTGACAAGGCAAATGGCCAATTTAGAAATAAAGGCCAGCGTAAGTGGCATAGTAGGTAACGTCCTTATTCAACCCAATGCATTGGTAGAAAAAAATGCCCTTTTGATGACATTAGTCGATCTGTCAGCGTACGAGGTGCAATTGAGTGTCGCTGAAAGCTACGCAGGAGAGCTTGGTATGGGGATGGATGTAGAGCTAACCATGGGCGGGCAGACGATTCTTGGCACACTGGTGTCTATATCTCCTGAGGTTGTCGACAGACAAGTCACTGCGCGCGTACGTTTCCCAGAGAACAGTGTGCAATCTATTCGTCAAAATCAACAGGTCTCTGCCCGCATCTTGTTAGAAAATAAATCAAATATATTAAAAGTTGCTCGCGGCAGCTTTCTGCAAGCCGGAGGGCATACGGCTTATGTCGTTCGCGGTGATATCGCCGAGAAGGTAGCTATCGAGATTGGCGCCACGAGCATACGAGAAGTCGAAGTACTTCGTGGGCTTCAAGAAGGCGACAGAATCATTACGTCGAGCTATGAAAAATTCAAGCAAGCGCCTTCGGTGCTTCTACGTTAAAACAAGGAATATCAACATGTTGAAAATGCATAATATCAGCAAAGTGTATCAAACGGACAGTGTTCAAACTCATGCTTTAAGAGATTTTTCATTAGATGTCAAAGAGGGTGAATTTATCGCTGTTACCGGCCCTTCAGGCTCGGGAAAAACCACGTTCTTAAATATGGCGGGGTTACTTGAGCCTTTCACTTCGGGCAGTTATACGTTGGACGGAATAGACGTAGGAGGGTTATCTGATAACCAGCGAGCCGACCTACGTAATCAAAAAATTGGGTATATTTTTCAGGGGTTTAACCTAATACCTGATTTAAATGTTTTTGAGAATGTAGAAGTGCCACTGCGCTATCGCGGCGTACCATCAAAAGAACGCAAACGCAAAATTGACGAATGTCTTGAGCAAGTGGGTCTTGCCAGTCGAGCGAAGCACCTTCCACAGCAGCTTTCAGGGGGACAGCAGCAGCGTGTTGCAATAGCTCGCGCCCTCGCAGGAAGCCCGCGATTCTTACTGGCCGATGAGCCTACGGGGAATTTAGATAGCGTCATGGCGCGCCAGGTTATGGAGCTGCTTGAAGAAATTAATCGCAATGGCGCCACTATTGTAATGGTAACGCATGATCCAGAGCTAGCGCGTCGTGCTCCTCGCACTATACAAGTAGTCGATGGACAACTGGCCGATTTTACCTTGTATCAAGGCAAGCCTGACGACAGGCCTACCGACAAGACTGAGCCTGTCGTAAAAGGGGTCATATAACATGCTTTTACATTACATAGATTTGAGTTGGCGAAGCATACGGAATACGCCCGTTATTAGCTTTCTCATGGTATTTGCGATAGCAATAGGCATTGGGATTACGATGACGAGCTTGTCGGTTTATCACATGATGTCAATGGATCCTATTCCACATAAAAGTGGCAAAATTCACTATCCTCAACTGCAGATTATGGATGAGGGGAGTGAATGGCATTCAAGCGATAACATGCCGTCACAGTTAACCTATAGAGACGCTACCAATTTATACAACGCTGATATCGATGTGTTAAGTACCCCCAGTTTTAGAAGCGGCTTTTCGGTTCACTTAAATTCCATTGATGTAAAGCCACGTATGGAACCTGCCAGGTTAGTGAACAAGGAGTTCTTCGATATATTTGAACGCACATTTATATACGGACAAGCATGGACTCGGGATGACCAGAAAAATAGGCCCTATGTGGTGGTGTTATCAAAAGAAATTAACGACCGATTTTTTAACGGCGAGAACTCGGTAGGTAAAGAGATTTTTTTAGATAACAAAAGCTATCGTATTGTCGGTGTAACACAAGATTGGGAACACCATGTTAAATACTATGACTTGAACAATGGCAGTTTTAATTCACCCGAGTCGCTTTATATCCCTTTTGCAATTGCGCCGCTGGAAGAGATTGGCTCGTGGGGAAATATCAATGGTTGGAAACAGCAAGTCATGCGTGGCTATCAAGATTTACTTACTTCTGAAAGCGTTTGGACGCAGTTTTGGGTGCAATTAAACACTGAAAAAGAAAAGGAAGCGTACGGTCAATTTTTGATGGCGTATATGGAAGACCAAAAAGAGCAAGGTCGTTTTCAACGCGACCAACTGCAATACGGTTTGCGTAACGTCAACGAGTGGATGGAGTATAACGAAGTCGTCTCTGAGGACAATCGCATTTTGGTTGCTTTAAGCTTTATGTTTTTAATGGTCTGTGTTGCAAATATTCTTGGTTTGCTACTTGCTAAGTTCTTGAAACGTGCACCAGAGGTAGGAGTGAGGCGGGCGCTAGGTGCCAGTAAACGCCATATTTTTCTTCAGCACATTGTAGAAGTGTCAGTTATTGGTATCGCAGGTGGAATGCTGGGCATCATCATTGCTCAACTAGGGTTGTGGGGTATTCGCACGACCAATGGCTATTATGCTGATTTAGCAACCATGGACTGGTCTATGTTGCTTGCTGCCCCGGTAATTTCTTTGTTGGCAAGCTTCATCGCAGGGTTGTATCCCGCATGGCTAGTATGTAAAACACAACCTGCCATTTACCTTAAGAGCCAATAGGAGCGACTACTATGCTTGATATTAAACCTATACTCAGTGCATTACGTCGCTCGAAAGCGGGGGCGGTTTTATTATTCCTTCAGGTAGCGTTAACCACGGCCATTGTAAGTAATGCCGCCTTTATGATTAACGATAACCTAACTTACTTAAACGAGGACACCGGTTACCCTCAGCAAGAAATATTCAGCTTTACCGTCATGACCTTTGGTAAAGATATCGACCTAAGCCAACAAGCGGAGGTTGATGAAGCAATGATAAGAAATATCCCAGGCGTAATTAATGCCTCATTATCTCAGGCTGTTCCACTATCTGGTGGCGGCTCTTCGACATCGGTTAGGTTAAAGCCGCTTCCCCAGCCGTCTAAAGAAGCGCGTTTGGCTTACTATTATGGAGATGAAAATGCACTTGAGACCTTTGGTGTAAAACTCATAGCCGGAAGAAATTTTAGGCCTGAGGAAGTAATGATAACTGATAATTTTCATGACAATGGCCCTAACACCATCATTATAAGCAACATGCTTGCGGAAAGCTTATTCGACGAAGGGACGGGGCTGGGTGAGTCAATCCGTGTTAACGGCAGGGCGCTTGAAGTCATTGGCATAGTCGATGTAATGGAAAGTGCATGGCCCCGCGCTGAAGATAGCGGCACAACGGGAATCATCCCCTTTATCAATGCGCAAAATTATCAGCATTTCTTGGTAAGAACAGAGGCGAACGAACGCGCCACTATTATGAAGCTTATAGAAGAGAAAATGCTTCAAGCGTATAACAAGCGTGTCATTATCAATGTGGATGGGCTTGATGAAAGCAAAGACAATTATGATGCAACGGATGTATTAATGATGCGTATGCTCATGGTGCTGGTGGTGATATTAGTATTGGTGACGGCCCTTGGTATCTTTGGTCTGACACAGTTCAATATTAGCAAACGAACCAAGCAAATCGGCACTCGTCGCGCGCTTGGTGCGCGTAAATCGGCTATTGTGCGTTATTTCTTGGTAGAAAATGCCATAGTATGTGCGGTAGGGTTGGTGCTTGGCAGCGTCGCGGCGATATTTTTAGGTAGGGCATTGATGCAGACGTATTCTATTGATGCGCTTGAAATACAGTATGTTGTTGTGACAGCGTTGTTTATGCTTGCTGTAAGTCTGCTGGCGGTGGTGGTGCCTGCTGTTCGTGCGGCAAATATTTCACCGAGTATTGCCACTCGCAGCATTTAACGAACCACGCCCTTTTAAGCTCAAAAGGGCGTGTAAGCAACGTAAATCAAACAATAGCGATAAATGGAATAGACAGGGATAAAATGACGAAGATTTTACTAGTAGATGACAATGTTGCCGTGCTGGAAGCGTTGTCGCTGCTACTAGAGATACACGGGTATCACACTGTCACCGCTACGACGCCGAAAGAAGCGTTGCAGGTTGTTAACTACCAGTCGGTGTCACTGGTTATTCAAGATATGAATTTTAGTGCTGACACCACATCGGGTGATGAAGGGCGAGCGCTATTTAACGCAATTCGCGAGCTTAACCCATTATTACCCATTGTTTTAATTACCGCCTGGACAGAGCTTGAACAAGCGGTTGAGCTTGTCAAAGCAGGGGCGGCCGACTATATCCCAAAACCATGGGATGACGCGAAGTTAGTTACCACGGTTAGCAACCTCATTGCCTTGGGAGAAGCCAACACGCAAAACAAAGTTTTGCAGCAACAAACCAACGTATCAGTTAGCGCTAAACAGGCCGGTGAACAAGTAGGGTTAATCTACGAAAGTGGTGCCATGCAACGGGTTGTTGATATGGCATTGCAAGTGGCGAAGTCTGATGTGCCTGTGTTAATCACAGGGCCTAATGGCAGTGGTAAAGAAAAAATCGCTGAACTTATTCAGCGGCATTCATCGCTTTATAAAGCACCGTTCGTTAAGGTTAATGCTGGTGCGTTGCCGCAAGAGCTTATTGAGGCTGAACTTTTCGGCGCAGAAGCAGGGGCATTTACTAGCGCCAACAAAAGCCGTATTGGTCGTTTTGAAGCTGCAAACGACGGTACGCTGTTTTTAGATGAAATTGGCAATTTGCCGCTATCTGGCCAGGTTAAGTTACTTAGGGTGCTGCAAACCGGTGAGTTTGAAAAGCTAGGCTCGGTTAAAACGCAGCATACCAATGTGCGTATCATTTCGGCGACGAATTCTAACTTAGTTTCAGATATTGCAAAGGGTGAGTTTCGCGAAGATTTGTTCTATCGGTTAAACGTAATTGAAATTAATGTGCCCCCCCTTTGTCATCGAGGAAATGATGCGTTGGCCTTAGTTAACCACTTTTTACCTGGCCGCGAATTAAGTTTAACTGCACAACAAGCCATCAGTCAGCACGCTTGGCCGGGTAATGTGAGAGAGCTAGAAAATGCATGCAGGCGAGTAAGTATTTTACACCCTGAAGGTGTGCTTGACGCTGACGCTTTTGGGTTAGTTGCAGAGGCAAACCAAGGGCAAACTACTCGTGGTGCTATCATCGAACCGAACCAAGCAGAAATAGAGGCGGCGTTAGTTAATTTTAACGGTGTAATTGCAAAGGTTGCTAAACATTTTGGTCTGTCTCGACAGGCTCTATACCGTCGATTAGACAAATACTCGATAGATTACAAGTCGTGAGAAACGTTCGTCATACACTTATTGCAGCAGCCATGGCCGCTACCGCTATTGGTATTTCGCCACTGCTTTTTATCGTCACTTTGGCTATTCAAAGTAAAGTGTTAATCGCCATTGTCTCTCTCGGTGTAAGTTGGTTTTGCGCTTATTTTATGACCGCAAAAATCAATCACAATTTACAAGCACTTGAAGTAGGGTTACTTAACTTCAAAGATGGAGAATACGCGTCAACCTTAGCATGTACGTCTAATGATGAATTTGGCAAGTTGTGTACGCTTTTCAATGTGACAGCAGACACGCTTCGCAAAGAGAAACAGTGGCTTCATCAGCGTGAGCTTATGTTAGACAAAGTATTGCAAAGCTCTCCCGATGTACTGCTACTTGTGAATGACAATCGCCATATTGTCTTCAGTAATTACCAAGCACGTCGCTTCTTCGATACCGCGCATCGTTTAGAGGGCGCTTTACTTGATGAGGTGTTAGAGGGAAAGCCTACAGCACTTAGCGATATGATGTCAGACAGTAAAGAAGGCCTATTTACTTTGCCCATCGACGATAAGGGGATTGAAACATGGCACGTAGCAAAGGGAACATTTTTATTAAACAACCAGCCCCACAGGTTGTTTATTCTTAAACAAATGACGCGAGAATTAAACAGACAAGAAGTGTCGGTATGGAAGAAGGTAATCCGGGTAATAAGTCATGAACTAAACAACTCATTAGGGCCTATTTCTAGCTTGCTACACAGCGGTAAAATAGTCGGAAAGCAAAACGATGATCCCCGCCTGGTTCGTGTTTTTCAAACAATGGAAGAGCGAATTGCACACTTGAATCAGTTTGTCCAAGGCTATGGCAAGTTTGCAAAACTGCCATCGCCTCATTTCGATACCATTAATTGGCATGATATTTTAGCGCAGCTTTCGCAGCAGTATCCGTTTATGCTGACGATGCCGGAGCCGGTGCCATTTCAAGCTGATGCCGTGCAGCTTGAGCAGTTACTTATTAATTTGCTAAAAAATGCGCAGGAAGCGGGGGGGGCCGAAGAAGACATTGAGTTGGTAATTAAACAAAACTCTACTCAAGTTATTATTGAGGTACTCGACGGCGGGAAAGGCATGTCGGACAGTGTAATGGCAAACGCGCTTGTGCCTTTCTACTCTACTAAAGCAAATGGAAGTGGTCTTGGCCTTGCACTGTGCCGAGAGATAACAGACGCGCACCGCGGGCACTTAATCATTCAAAATAGGCAGCATCGAGGCTTATGTGTGCGCTTGATTTTCGAAAAATAAGCGAGGTGTTTCAGCGTGTTGGAATATCATGGTGCGGTAAAAATAGCGTGTCTAGCAACTAACTCAAGTAGTATTCACTCTCTGTTAATCAGTTTTTAATCTCGTACAAAAGTTTATGTAATCAGTACCTTGTATCCTTTAGTCATGGCAGTGCAACTATTACCAATTTGCACATGCTGACAGGCATCTTGCCTATCATGAACTGAAGGAGTTCTGTAATGAATACGATGAAAGTACTACGTTCAAAAATTTGCGTTGCAACCACAGCACTATTGCTTGTAACAGGGTGCAGCGCAGTTGCCACCCCTCAATATTCAAATGCTGTTAAAAAGGCCGACAGCGCTCTTCCTGCGTCTGCTTTAGATAATGCGCTACTTTATTCCAACGCATGTATTACCGAGCGAGAAGTCATCACCGCGCAGAAAATGTGGGGTGACGGAATTGTCAGAATAGGTCGAGTATTCTCAGAGGGAGGCGACTATTCAAATGAAGCCGCTGACTTTATTCAAGACATGTATGGCTATGATTTAAGTAGCGTATTGTTTAAGCCTACTCTGGCTGCTAACGATCAATTCCGTTCAAGTTTTGATGCCGCCTTATCGTATTTTGTTGGCGGGAACGATGCGTACGCAGAAGACAAAGGATTTGCGATTAAACCGTATACCAATGTGAAGTTCGATAATGTTGGCATTATCAATAATAGCTGCAGAATGGCAGTGGCAATGGGGAATTACTTTTTTACGGGCACCGACGGAGGCGAAACGAAAGTAGAGTATACCTTTGCGTATGTAAAAGACAGTGAAGGCGACTTACGCGTTGTAGCACACCAATCGTCGTTACCTTACAACCCTGCAAACAACTAACACAGGGTAAACACCCAGGCGAGTATCGTCAGTAATGTCGTTAAAAAATGGGACCCGGTGAAGCCTGCATTATTTATGCAGGCTCGCGGGATAACGAGCAACGCATGGTTACGACGGGCTATCGCTCTTCATTAACCATGCATAGGCACTTGTAAAGGCAGTTTCTTGAAACTGTTTTAATCCGGTCTCTGAAAAGGGTACCGCTATCGGGTTTCGACGCAAGGATTCTTTAATGTCAGTAGGGCTAAATACTACTACCTCTAACCCTTCAATTAACTCAATCGCAGCCTCAAGCTTAAAGCCTATAGCGCTTCCAGCAAACTTACCTTTGCTTTGACGCTGACGAATTATCACCGCATCGATTTTGTAGTCAGCAACCAATTTAGCGAACGTGCTTTGAAAGCTTTTGAGCCCTTTTGCACTGGTGTCGGCTAATGTCAAACGACGTGTACGACAGTCAGGAACGTGAAACAAGCCATCTATCAATGACAATAAACAAACCGTTGCCTCATTGCCTTTTAAATCTACACCACAAACTTTCATATAAATTCCTATTTGTATTTACCCGTTATTATACCCTGTTTTGGCAGTGATATAGATTAACACTCATTTTTCTTTGTTTGGGCGGCATGCGAGTCTGAAAAAAGAAACAAATCTGCGTTTAAAGTTTTGGTGAATGACTCAGCATGGTAGTTAGGCTGTCCGCATCGACCGGCTTCGAATAGAAGAAGCCCTGTAAATACTTGCACCCATGAGCGTTAAAGAAATCTACCTGTTGCTGCGTTTCAATCCCCTCTGCAATACATGCTATTTTCAAGCTCTCTGCCATTCTAAGTATGGCTAATACAATCCCTTCGTTACCTTGGTTAGTACCGACGTCGTCTACAAAGCTTTTGTCTATTTTAAGCACGTCGATAGGAAAATCTTTCAAATACCTCAACGATGAGTACCCCGTACCAAAATCGTCTAAGGCGATAATAAAGCCATGTTTTTTAATTATCGAGACAGCCTTCATTGCTTCTTCGTAGTTGGACATCAATGAACTTTCGGTAATTTCAAACCTTATTGCGTTTGTTGAAATATTGTGCCGTTTCAATAGGGCAATAATTTCATCAATCTTTGCGGGCTTTGAAATATGCAAAGCACTAAGGTTAATTGATAGGTAAAGTGCATGTTGTTGCCATCGCGCCCCACTTAAAAGAGGTATCGCTTTTTCAAGAACTTGAATGGTCATATCTTCGATGAAGCCAATGCTTTCTGCAACAGGAATAAACACATCTGGCGGCGTCATTCCGTTTTCATTTGGCCATCTCATCAGTAATTCAAAGCCGCTAATCGCGCCGTCTTTTGCATGTACGACGGGCTGGTAAAAACCAGTAAAGAGATCGTTGAGATACGCTTGTTTTATAGCATTTTCTAGTTGTAAGCGCGTTTGCGCTTTTTCATTCATATGCTTCGTAAAGTATTGGAAGTTATTACTGCCTAGCTCCTTGGCATAATACATTGCAATATCAGCATTTTTTAGCAATTCGGCTGGAGTGCTTGCGTCCTCGGGGTACAGTGAAATGCCTATGCTAGCAGAGACACTCACGATTTGATTGGCCAATGAGACGCTCTTCGCTAACTCTCTAATCATTTTGCTAGCTAGTCGGTTAATATCTTCTTCAGCCTCTACCTTTTCAATCATTACTACAAACTCATCGCCGCCCAGGCGTGCGACGGTATCTGATTGACGCAATATCTTTTCTAATCGTTTGCCTATTACTTTTAATAATATATCGCCTGCATCATGTCCTAAGCTGTCATTAATTTGTTTAAACCGATCTAGGTCGATAAAAAATAAACACAAAGATGTTTTATCAATTAGTGCCTGGTCAAAAGCGTGTTGAATTCGGTCAAGTAATAGGGAGCGATTTGGTAAACCGGTTAGACTATCGTAATTAGCAAGCTGAACCAGGGCTGCTTGTGCATCTTTCTGCTGTGTTATATCAGAGAAGATAACTAAGTACCGGCTGATTTCATTGCTATCATTTGCGCTGCAAACAGCGGTCACGCCAGCATTGACAACATATTTCCTACCCATCAAGCTTTCAATCTCAGCCTCGCCATTCCAGTGGCCGTTAGGGGGAAGATCACGCATTTTATTTAACAGCACTTTTAATGTGGCTTTTTGTTGGAAAAAGACCTTACTAAGTTGCTCTGAAATATCCTTATTAGCGGATATATGTAGCGCCTCTTTTACAGATTGGTTTGCAATAATGGGCTTTAATTGATTATCGAAAATGACAACCCAATCTCTAGTGTGTTCAAACGCTTCTCCAAACAACTGGGCTTTCGTTTGTGTATCGATTGATTCTGTAATGTTGGAATAGGTACCCGTTAGGCGTTTTCCTTCGTTACCGGTATCGTCGGAAACTAACGCGCCAACGTCGCGGTACCATTCAAACTGACCGTTTTGTGCTTTCAGCCTGTAGGTGATATCAATATGTTTTATTTCCCCTAACAGCACACCTTGCCATAGCATTTCAAAAGCATGAAGATCATGCTTGTGGATAAGTTGGCAGTGTTCTTCAAACGTGAGTTTATCTGATGGGGTAGGGTAGCCTAACTCACTCTCTATTCTGTCTTGCGTAATAAGGTTAGTTTCTTCGCGCCAGTCCCATACCTTTGTGTTACTGGCAGTAAGGGCCATAGAGAGGCGGTTCTTATTTTTTAACACGTCTAGATGCGCTGCTTTGAGCCTATTTCGATGTGATTTTCGGCGTTTAAAGATGACCGCAATAAGCGCAATGGCCAATAGCACGTAAACCGTATAGGCAAATGGTGATGCAAAAGGTGGGTAGGCAACCGATATACGCAATACTGAACTTGGGCCCGCCGTATTGGTGGCTTTGTCAAACATGCTCACGCTAAAGGTATACTGACCGGGTTCAAGCCGAGGAAACGTCACTTCTGTCAGTTTACTAGGGGGGTAATCGATATCGACGCTGCCCGCTAATGTGTATTTAAAATAACCCGAGTTTGTAGGGTCGTACCGCATGTCTGAGTAATTGATCGTGAGGCCAATATCGTCGTACTGAAGCGCAATATCTTTGTCATTTTTGCGACCTATACCAAGTGGTATTTCGCGTGATATTAACCGAGCATCGGTGATAAGCACTGTTGTTGAGTTGTCTGCATCATTCGTGAAGTCGCGAGGATCAAAAAGCGTAAACCCTTTCTGAGAACCAAACACCAGATTATCGTTTATTAGCTTTTTTCGTGCCCCCCAGGAAAATTCGTTAGTGATCAACCCCTCTTTTGTGGTGTATTGCGTTAAGGCCAGTGTGGAAGCGTTTAGTTTCAGCAGCCCCATGTGACTGGCCATCCAGAGGTTGTCATCCTTGTCTTTAATTAAACTGAAAATAATATTGGTAGGAAGTAAATTTGACGAGTCAAAAAAATACTGTTGCTCGTACGTATTTTCGTCGATTCCGTAAAGCCCGTGGCCGGGATAGCTTATCCAAAGTATTCCATGATCGTCTATCACGGCATCAGTAGGCTGAATAACATACTCGCCTTGAACGTTTCGTGCTTCGTGAATTTTGGTGAGTGACCGTGTGTTGAAGGAGTAACGCCACAATGCTCCCGTCATAGAGATTAAAACACTTTCTTGACTTGACGAGTAATCGGGAAGAAACGTGTAGAACTGTTCTGGGTTCAGCGAGGACGATAACGTCTCATCTTGCAGCAAAATATTTCGCGCATTGTCTAGCCGGTAAAATCCGTCCTCTGCGGCCACAAGGTAATTATTATCGAATAGCCGAAGAATATCATATGCTTTATCACTACCTAACACGCTATTGGATTGCGAACTTAACGGTAGTGGTATGGCTTTTTTTTGCTTCAAATCGAATTTGACGAGCCCTTCGTAGGTGACTAACCATACCCAGTCATCTTCGCCTTCTCTAATAATAAAAACTGAGCTTGATGAAGCAACAGCTTTTCGGTCATCAGTGACTAAAAATTGTTCTATCTTGCCCGATTTCAGGTTGTACAGATTTAATCCATTGTTAGTACCGACCCACAGATTTTGCTCATCTTGAACATGTAAATCGTTAACCGTATTTTCGCTTAGTTGCTCAGGTGAAATTTTATCAGCAAAGATATTTGTGAACGCGACAGACTTCGGGTTCCACAATAATACACCCGACGAATTCGTTGAAAGCCACAGTTGCCCGGTTGGGGTGGCGATAATATCGGTTATGTTATTGTCTGTAATTAACAGGTTTGAATCTGATGGTTTAAATAAATGGTTTATTTTCTCGGTGGAAACATCGAAAAGATAAAGCCCATCGTTGGTAGCTAAATAATACTCGTTACCGCTATAACTGAGCATGGCCCATATGTTTAACGAAGGTATTACCTGAGTGGCTTGAGGCAACATTGTGCTATCTGTGCTCGCATAGGTAACTACGTCATCAATACTAAATTTAAAAAGCCCTTCAACAGTGCCCAGCCATAGCTGCCCTGCGGAATCGGTGATAATTAATTTTGCATTCAATTTATCTTTATTGGTTTCAGTATCAGCAACATATTGTATAGCTTTAGTTGCCTGAGTCGGAAAGTGGTAGGTATATAAACCTTGCGAAGTAGCGATGAATAGCACATCGCCCTGCAGTTTTATATTACGAATAATCGTGTCTTCAGAGAGTCCTAACTTTGGTAGTTGTAAATCAAATATGCTTTTCCACGTTCCAGTGTCGAGATTAAACTCAACGATCATATGGTCGAAAGCTATGTAGACGATGTTGCCAGGACCAGAAATGAAGTGGGATACATATTGATACCACGCGGGCTGATTTTTATACTTTATCGCTAGTTCCCGCTTACTTTCCCCTGTTTCCCCGTCAACTCTGTAGACCCCGCTACTATAGGTACTCACCCACAGATCGTTATTTTGGTCCTGAAATAAGGAGTAAATTCCATCGTCTGCAAATTCATTGGAAAGGCCGACATAGCGCTTGTTAAAATAACCGTCGTAACGATTCAACCCTGTCCCAGTGGCAATCCATAGGAACCCATCGTTATCAAGTAACACATCATTGATAAAATCTTGAGATAAACCATTCTCGGTTGACAACTGACCAAACCGAGGTGCTTTAACTAAGGGCTGCGCATTAATGTAAAAGCTTAATAAGCAGACAAATAATAAAAGGGCAATAATCGTATTGTTATTTTTCATTTTTAACGTTTATCACGGAAAAGTGTCTCAGTAGGGTACATTATAATGGTAGCTGTTTTTGCCGCCGCCATATAGTCAGAGCATAGTGGTCGTTGCTTTTAACAAAAATGATAACTTTCACAGCTCACTAAACGCAGCGCTCTATCTATCAGAGTTACTGCCGAACAGTATATCTGCCGCGCTAACGAAAGTAATGTAGACTTAATGGTAAATATTTGAGCGCTGAGACTTATGAAAAAAAATGTGACGAATCTACTGAGGCTATTGGCGGGAATAGTGACGCTCTCAAGCATTTATTTTTTTGCGCCGTGGGAGGCGGGCTTGTATTATTTGCGGCCTCTTTCGCATACATTGCAGCAAGAGGTCGACTTATTTGTTGAACAAGGTGTCGACGGTGTTATTGTTTATGTCGACAAAAAAGGCGAAGAACCAGCTTATTACAGCAGTGGCCTGGATAATCGTGTTAATCAAACGCCTATTCGCCCGGATGCGTTGTTTAAAATTGCAAGCATTGCAAAACTCTACGATGCCGCTGCTATCACCAAACTTGTCGGTGAGGGTAAGGTCGCATTGGACGGTTATTTGTCAGACTATCTTCCTTTGATTTCAGCGCGTATCGAACATGCTGATGCTATTACCATACGTATGCTTATTCAGCATCGCAGCGGCATCCCTAATTATACCGACCATGCGCGCTATCACTGGGGTGAATTAGATGTAGATATTATGGATTTGGTGTTAGATCAGCCAGCAGATTTTAAACCCAATACCGATTATGCCTATTCCAACAGTAATTATTTGTTAATACAGAAGATTATTACTGAGGTAACCGGGGCGCCGCATGGGGAATATATACAGCAAACGTTGTTAGCGCCATTGGGGCTTTCACATACCTTCTTTTCTATCAATGACGTTAGCAAAGAAAGGGTTATTAGTGGCTACCACGTTGGGTACGAAGACGATTTACGTCATTTGGATCACGGGTATTTATCGACAGCAAAGGACGTATCTATTTTCTTAAGAGCCTTAAACGAAGGCACCTTTTTTAGTGATAAGGAAAAGCAAATTTATACGTCGCTGTATGAATATGACCATACTGGTTGGGTATTAGGCTATCAAAGTATTGCTCGATATCACGAGCAAGAAGACATGGTTGTCATTCAATTTGTAAGCACGACGGGGAATGACATTGTTATGCTTACCAATATCCTGTACGACCGTGTGATGCATATTTTGCGCGCTAAGTAGGTACGCCATTGGCTACATCTAAAAAGCAACAGGCAGTACCATCGCTAAACGATATGTACTGCCAATAAAATGCGAGTGAATCGAGGCTTAGTAAGTGCACCTTTTATTCATAAAGACACACCCGCGGACTGCTATTAAGGCTTAATTTTAACTAGCCAATTGTGCGTGTCTTCAGCTTTGCCCCACTGAATATCGTTCAAGGCTTGGCGTAGCTTCATTGTTATCGGGCCTGCTTCTCCGTTACCTACCTGATATTCTTTATTGTTATGAATGAGTGTACCAACCGGCGTAAGCACTGCTGCTGTACCCGACAGCGCTGCCTCTGCGCCAGGCTTGGCTGCGCGCTCTAGTAATTCGCTTACGGTAAGCTCTCTTTCACTTACCGTCATACCGTGGTCTTTCGCAAGTTGTAACACCGTTGCGCGAGTAACGCCGTGCAAGAAGCTTGAATCTAATCCCTTAGTGATGATTTCGTTGCCATCAATTAGTAAGAAATTTGCAGCGCCGGTTTCCTGTACGTCACCGTTTGGACAAAATAGAATTTGGTCGGCTTGCACTTCTTCTCTGGCTTTTAGAATAGGAGGCAATGCGCTAGCGTAGTTACCACCACTTTTCACCATACCCATGTGCGGCGCACAGCGCATACCTGTTTCATCTAGCAACAGGCGTAGCGGCTTTAGGCCTCCGGCAAAATAATCACCTACCGGTGATAAAAGCACGTATAGCATTGAAGTGGCTGAAGGAGCGGCTGCTTTTCCTATAGAGGCTTCAGTACCTACATGCGTTGGGCGAATATACATTGAGCCTGGAGGCTCAGGTACTTCTGAGCTGTACTTCGATACCACGTCGATAATCATTGCTTCTACTTGCGCTTTATCTATTTCAGGCAAGTTCAGTAGACGGCTACTTTGAGCAAAGCGTTCGATGTTTTTATCCATACGAAAAATGTTGATACTGCCATCTTCGTGCTTAAATGCCTTAAGCCCTTCAAAACAGGTGCTTGAGTAATGAAGAACATGCGCGCCAGGGTGCATTTGTATGGCGTCTGAATTGACAAACTCTGTTTCAGACCATGCGTCGTTCTCAAAACGGGTAAGCGCCATTTCAGGCATGAATACGGTACCGAATACGGCCATTGGGGTTTCCTGTTAATGTGTTCTCAAAAATACTGAGGTGAGTTTATCAAAAATTGTCCTGTTTGCTAAAACAAAACGAAAAGAAGACATAACCTAAACATTGCTTTTTCTTTACATACCGCGTGAGTCGCCAATATCTAACGAAAAATGTTCCGCAGCGTGGTGTTATTTCGTGCCAGTGAGTAATGCTTTTTTTGATTGTAAAACGTCTACCAAATACTGCATTAATAACTTGATTCGGGGGGACTCTCTAAGTTCAGGATGCGTGAGTACCCATATATCTGGTTGTTTCAATACTTTTGCGCCGGGCAAACGTATCAAGCTAGGATGGTTTTCAGCCATAAAGCACGCCGCTCTGGACATACCATGTCCAGCCTCTAGTGCCTTAAAGCGCGTGACGATATCACTAATGGTTAACCCGATTGGCGCTTCAGGAAAGGGGGAGTCAGCTAACCACTCAGACCAAACCTCCTGCGTACTAGGCGCAATCCATCTGCGTTTTTCAGGCGGGGTGTCTGAGAAATAGGCGTGTTGTGAATAATAAGACAACGAATAAGCAAAAAGGCGTCGGCCGACAAGGTGATCGGGTAATGTATTCACGGCGCGGATGGCGATATCGGCTTCAGATTTGTCTAAATTAACTATTTTTGTCGAGCAATTAATATTTAACGATATTTCAGGGTAGCGCTTGGCAAATTCAGCTAACGGCTCAAGTAGAAGGTATTGCGCCATTGCTTCTGCAAGCGATAATGTAATCGGGCCTGCAAGGGTGTCACCTTTTACCCTATCAATTCTATCCGTGGTAACGACAACTTGTTCTATCCTTTGAGCTACATTGATGAGCTGCTGACCCAGTGGTGTCGGCCGATAGCCAGAAGCGCATTTCTCAAAGACAATACCTTGTCTTCTTTTATGCAACAGCTCTAACCGCCTTGCTACGGTTGTATGTGTTGTTCCAAGCATTAGGCTTGCTCCGCGCAACGTTTTAGCTCGGTGTAAGGCCAGTATCAGTAAGTAGTCGTTCCAATCTTCCATTGGAACGATAATGCACCAACCAAAATAAAAAACAAGCCTCGTTAAAAATTAAGCAATCACTACACTAGTGGCTCATTTTATTTTTCGTTAATGCTAATAATTTAGGATATAGCTCATGAATTTAAAGGATGTTGCAATTCTTGCTTGCGTGATAACAAGCCTGACATATACAGATGATAGTGCGGTAGCTAGCGACGGCAGCCATTATGAACAGGATGAAGTTAAAACGTTAACGGTGCATTTTGAACCAAGCCAAATGCTTCAGTTAATCGCCCCGATCACTGAGATTTCAAAAAACAATGACGAGGGAATAAAACTACGTAACCAGTATTACCAAAAAGCTATTCCGCTTGCACAACAATATGGATTTAAAAACCACGGGCAGTTAGTGGTAACAGAAACAATAGTGGGCGATTTTAGCCCGGGTGCCTATGTTATTGGTTCTTGGCCCTCGCTCAATGCTTTCGATGAGTTTGCAAGCCTACCGGAATGGCCAACATTAAAAACATTGCGAATCGAAGCGTGGGATGAGTTGAAATTATTTAATGCAGAAATTAACGCGCCTTTGAGCTTGTCATTTCGTGAAGATAAATTCTATACCGTTGTATTTGCATGGAGCAATCCGCAACGCCCTAATGATTACACCAGTTACTTAGCAGGTATAGAGCCAGCGTTGAACCGTGTAGGAGGGCGCTTTATGTTAAAAATTAAACATCCAACGATGGAGTCGCACGATGCAAGCGCTGAGGCTCCAAATCAGATAACCTTTGTCGAGTGGAATACTAAAAATGGTTTTGCTACGTTGCAGCAACAAGAAGACTACAAGCGTTTTACCGGCCTGCGGGATTCGGGGCTTGAAAAAATTGAATTTCACCGCCTAGCACCCCTACTACCTGAATGAAGCTGGCAGGCATATGATACCTATGCAGAATTCTAACGTATCATCCATCATGTTGATAATTTCATCAGCTCCATGATGAAGACGGTGATAAAACGATGATAGAACAACATCGCGTCGCTCGGCGGTGCCTCTCGACGGGCCCCGTGACTGCGGCTTATGAACTCAAGGTGGACGCGGGGGAGGTGCGACAAGATGACGCGCAAGTCGCTCTGGCAGCAAAATTCGATGCCTTGCACCAGTCTCTTGCTTCGCTCCCACCAGTACCTGTGCGCACCGACGATCCGACAAACAGCAGCTGTACAAGCAGCGGTCCACGGTTACTGGCGCGACCCCTGGTATCCGCCCAGTCCTTTTTTCGAAAGAAGTTCCATTTTTGGTCTTTTGGTCCACCACCGCGAGGCATGTACATTCATGGACCGGTCGGGGTCGGCAAGAGCTTTTTAATGGATCTCTTTTACGCGTCGGTCAATGTTCCAGATGATGATTTTTGCTGTAATGATGACAGCCACACCCACAAACGCGCAAAAATTACCAAGCGCCGCGTCCACTTTCATGAATTCATGCTAGATGTCCATCATCGAATCTTTGTCTACAAACAGAAGCACCCACGAAGTGATGCTATTCCCATCATTGCGCAACAATTGGCACAAGAAGCCCAACTCCTCTGTTTCGATGAATTTCAAGTGACAGACGTTGCCGATGCCATGATTTTGAAACGACTGTTTTTATTCTTATTGGATTGTAATGTCGTGGTGGTGGCCACCTCTAATCGCTCTCCCGATGCCCTGTATGAGAGAGGCATTAACCGATCCCTCTTTTTGCCATTCATAGACATGTTAAAACATACGTTCGACATTATTTCCATGGAGGATTCCCCCAAGGATTATCGACTCGAAACTCGAGCGGATGGTCAATCCTATTTTTGGTCAAACAAGGGTGCTCATGGCGATAATAATGCTGATAACGACATACAGGCGCAGTTGGAAGAAATATTTGGTGGCACTGCATCCATAACTGAGGCCGAGGACATTCAGGTCCACTTCGGTCGCACCGTCCAGGTCGCCCGACTAAATGATCGGTGCGCCTGGTTTGACTTTGCCGAGTTGTGCTACCAACCGCTCGGGGCGGCCGATTACATTTCTCTCTGTAATCGATTTCCGGTCCTCATCATGGACAGCGTCCCCCAACTAGACGCCAACCACCTTAACGAAGCGCGGCGATTCGTGACCCTCATTGATGCGTGTTATGAATCTCGCACCCGCTTGGTGCTGGCGGCACAAGTCCCGCTCGACGAGTTGTTTGTCGATTTTGAAGCGCAAGTCGAAAGCAGTGACGGAGATGAAGAATTGTTTGTCAGTGAGAAGGGGGGAAACTCAAGTTCCTTTGCGACGACCATGATCCGCAATAAAGAGGGGGAACATGTGGAGTGGTCGGCAACGGGTCTAATTGGTGTATCACTGGCACAATTATCGTCCGCCAATGATCTCGCCTTTTCCTTTCGACGCGCCGCGTCTCGGTTGGTAGAAATGGGTGGAAAGGAATGGGGACGACAATAACGAAAGGTCTCTACCGTGCCGTTTGCTCACACTTCAGACACAAAAAAACCGACTTACGTCGGTTTATTGTTTCTCTTTTCTATGAACTAAAAAAGAGTTGGTACCAGAGGCCGGACTTGAACCGGCACGCTATTTCTAGCAACGGATTTTGAATCCGTCATGTCTACCAATTTCATCACTCTGGCATCAAATTAACTGGCTACGCGCCAGTGCAATGCATTATAGCGATGCAGCGCGCGCATACAACACTTTTTTCGTAAATTACCTTCAAGTGTTGAAAGTTTGTACATTGAATGCAAATGAGCTTGCGACTTAATGAAGGTTGTGTCGTGAAATCGTTTAACTATCGTTATCCATGTTATCCCCACTTGTTGTGAATAGAAAGTACGTAGGTAGATGTTGCGTTCAGCATTTCTAAACTATAGTAGTGTTGATGCTTAAATATAGTTGTTGGCATCCTTAGCGCGCTCAAATCACTGGCTGGACCGCAGGGGCGTATAAAACCTCTATTTACGTTGTATTGCACGGTAGTAAAAATTAGATATGAAGACAGAAGAAATGACTCCACTGCGACGCTTTCACAATATCGTCTCTAATCAGTCGTCAGATTTCGATAAAAAAGTGGATGAACTACTGGGCTTTGGTCTTTCGTTATTTCAGTTAGACGTTGGCATGTTTAATAGAATCGTTGGGAATGAATGTAAAATATTAAACGCTGCCAGCAATATTGCAGGTTTTAAAGTAAACAATACCCTTGATTTAACGCTTACGTATTGTGAGTACACAGTTAATAAGAATGAAGTGGTAGGGTTTCATCACGTAGGTGCTTCAGAACTTGCCAATCACAAGTGTTATAAGCTGCGTAAGATTGAGGCGTACCTCGCAGCACCTGTCATTGTAAATGGTAATGTATTTGGAACGATAAGGTTTTCATCATCAAAACCTACTAAAGAATTCGATATAGAGCATTACGAATATATAGAGCTATTTGCTCAGTGGTTAGGCTCTGAGATAGCCAGAAAAGAGGTACTTGATAAGTTAAAGTCGAAAGCTTCTACACTTGAAAAGTTAGAAAAAGTGTCAAAAGTAGGCTCTTGGTCTTTCGATATAAAAACTAATCATGTGCAATGGAGTGATCAGACTCGACACATTCACGATGCGCCTGATGGCTATAAACCCACTTTTGAGTCAGCGATTGATTTTTATGTACCAGGTAAAGCGCTAGACGAGTTGACATGCGCGATAGGGGTGGCTATTGAGCAGGGTAAACCGTGGGATCTTAAAGCACAAATAACAACGATGAAGGGGCGTCGCCGGTGGGTTGTTACTAAAGGCGAGGCGGAGTTTTTCGAATATGAGTGCGTTAGATTATTCGGTACTTTCCAAGATATTACAGACAGCGAAGAAGCATCTGAAAAGTTACAAGACGCTAAGGAAAAGGCAGAGCAGGCGACGAAAGCTAAAAGTGAATTTCTGGCTAATATGAGTCACGAAATCAGGACACCCATGAATGGCGTACTCGGTACGTTGCAATTGCTCGAACGTTCTACATTAGATAGTGAATCAAAGCGACTTGTATCAAAGGCGAACGATTCTGCAACCAGCCTGCTGACAATACTTAATGATATTTTGGATTATTCGAAAATAGAAGCCAACCAACTGGTATTAGAGCATCAACCTTTTTCAATGTGTGACGTAATGGAATATGTGCATTCTGAATTAAGCCTAGAAGCATCCGAAAAGCACATACCTTTAACCGCCAACTCAAGCAACGATTTCATCGATGGCTGGAGAGGCGACGTGGTAAGAGTGCGGCAAATTCTTCTTAATCTTTGCGCCAATGCGGTTAAGTTCACCCAACGTGGAGAAGTAAATATCACGTTAGCGAACGATAATTCCTACTCTCCTAGTGCGTTGACTTTTACCGTTAAAGACACGGGTATTGGCATGTCTAAAGAGGCGCAAGCTCGAATCTTTGAGCGGTTCGAACAGGCTGATTCATCAACAACACGTAAATTTGGCGGTACAGGCTTAGGGATGTCCATTACGGTCAGTCTCATTCAAATGATGGGAGGAAAAATTGTAATTGATAGTGCTCCAAATCAAGGCACACGCATTGCGGTAACGCTTCCCCTTGAAAAGGAAACGCTAAAAACGAAAGGTATCGCCCCGAAAACTGAATATGTTCCTAATCTATCAGGTAAGAGAATTCTTATTGCCGAAGACAACGACATCAATATGTTTGTTATTGAGTCGATGCTTGCACCAACTTATGCTGATTTACATTTTGCTAAAAATGGGAATGAAGCCCTTCAGCAGTTTTCAAAAGAGATGCCAGATTTAGTCCTAATGGATATACAAATGCCTGAAATGGATGGAATTCAGGCATTTGCTGAAATAAGAAAAGTAAATCAGAATGTTCCCGTTATCGCACTGACTGCAAATGTAATGAGCACCGATATCGAGCATTACGCTCAGTTGGGTTTTACAAACCATTTAGCAAAACCCATAGTGATAGCAAATTTGTATAAGCTGCTTCACCATGCGCTTATCGACGTTTAGCTCTTGCTTCACAGGCTGGTTAAGTGCTTAAAGGATGCGCCGTTTGTTATGTATTCAAATGAACGAACACCACACGCACACTACTACCAACGCTGTATCGTCCAGTTTAACGCAATAATAGCAATAACCGATGAGGCAAACGGCATAATGGTTATGCTATAGGTTTTCCAATTGCGTAACAGTACTAACAGCGGAAGTAACCCGGCAACAATGGCTAATTGACCCAGTTCAACGCCAATATTAAACGCTGCAACGCTTAGCACTAGGTTGTTTGCTTGCGCATTTAAATCGGCAAAAACACTCGCGAACCCCATTCCGTGTAGCAGGCCAAACCCAAATGTCACAATACCCAGCCTTAAAATTACAGGGTAAATGTTGTTGATAGCAGTAAGCAGTACCGAAATAGCAATTCCTAATTCCACTATTCTGCTGCTAAGTGTTATTGCACCAAGCGCTGTGGCAGTCAGTGTTATTGAATGGGCAAGTGTAAACGCGCTGACCAATATCACGGTGTTTTTTATAATGGTGCGCACGCTTTGTTGTTTAGCCCATGCTTTGCCATCGCGGTGAAGGTTTACCGTAAGCAAGGTGGCAACAAGAAAGAGGATGTGGTCAATGCCAATAAAAATGTGCCATACCCCTTCGTATAGAAGGTTGAAAAACAATGAAACCAAAGAGGGGGTGTCTATCGACACCAGCATGGTTTTGTCGTTTTTAGTCAATACTTTCGTTGAACTTGTTTCTAGCAACGATACCGTTAATAGCAACTTATGTGATGGAAAATGACTAAAGATACCGTCGTAGTGTATTAATAACGCGCCGGTGTTTTCGCATGTCACCGTTAGAGGGTAGACCAGTAAAGACTCTGCTGAAACATCGCGCATTGATGGCGAGGATAACATCATCGAGCAGGCCTTTTCACCCCGTGAAAACGTTAACGCATTCATCAAGTATTGCGACACAGCCGGTTGTGCTTGTGTTACTTCTCCCCATGTCAATTGTCCATTGTCATTGCTATCTATTCTCGTTGTTAGCGCCAATTCTTTTGGCTTCAATAACAATTCCCCCGATAGGGTTGTGTCATTGGTTTGGCTTAACGTTAGATAACCATTGCTTAACTCATGGGCTTTTGAGGAAAACGAGAGTGCGATTAGCAATAGAAATAAAAGTGATTTCATGGTGCTCCTCTATCGCGCATCGGTGGTATTGCTAGCATGCAGTGACTGATTATTCGCATGATGCGCTCGCTCTAGCAATCGCTTGTCGCTGGGGGTTTTGGCATGCGCCCAATTAATCTCAGCAAACTTAAGCGCAAGACGAGGGTTTGGCATAATATCAAGGTAGTAAAGCGCAACTTGTCCCGCGTGCGAGCTATCTTCTCGCCAGGTGCGCACTTTCATCCGTTGCTCTAGTGCATCACTAACGGCATTGTCTTCAGTGCCATGTAGCTTTAGTGCGTGCGCCCACCTCAACAGCACCGCATCATCCAGTGTGTCTTTCTCACGTGCTAAACGACTAAATACAGTAATAACATTCTCGTATTGTGACAGGGCAATGTTTGCATCTGCCCAAATAATTAAGGCACTGATAGGCAGCGCATCGGTGGGGTGCGCTGATAAATGTTTTACCGATGCATCAGCGTTGCCGAGTGACAGCGCCATAGCGGCTAAGGTTTCTTGAAACCATCCTTGTTCTTTTTGAGGGATTGATTTGGCAAAACGTTTTAACTGCTTTAATTTTTCGTACGTACTTTGCGTTGGGTTTGCCGTAAATTCAGCATTTAGCAGGCATGTAAAAGACACGATGTAGCTGGTTTGGCCGACAAGCTGTTGGCAATGGGTTTTCGCCTTGGCCACATCGCCTTGTTGAATTGCGATATCGGCGAGCAAGAGTTGGGCCGATGGAATGCGGAATGCTTCGATATTGTTTAATCGCTGCTTGGCTGCTTCAAATTGATGAATACCCTGAAGAAATCTTGCTTCGAGAAGCGCAAGTTCGATAGTTTGTGAAGCACTGAGCGTGTTGCTTGATTGCTTCATTGAAAGAATAAATTGTTCAACAGTGTTCTGTTCATTACCTGTTGCCGTGATGTACCGACTTTCATTGAGTAGTTCGCGCGCGTCTTGAATGGAAGTAATCGCTCGAGCGCTGGGCTCCCACGATGCGATAACAGTGCGCTCTGTTAGTTTACCTGCCAATGCGGGTTGGCTTATTGCATTAACGAGACTTGCGATCGCAAGTAGGGCTAATGATGTCATTCTCAAAGACATGCTGTCTCCAAATAAAAAAGGCCATCCTTGGCCAAACGATTGAGGTTTATTGATCTATTAATAAATCATCAAAACTTGCATCAGTGGCATCTTGAGTGAACGCACGCCCGTTAATAGGCAAAGGTTCATCTGTAGGTGCTTGGTTAAATGCATCGCGCGTGTAGCCGGTAAACGACACTTGTTGCGCTTCTATGGTGATCATTATTTCACCGGTTACGTCTGCATTGTTTCCGTCAGACACCGTAAACGTAAACGTGTCACTACCGGTCACCTGTGCATTAGGCGTGTAGATAAAACTGCCGTCGGCATTGACGGTGGCTGCACCGAGTGTTCCATCAGAAGCTAACGCAAAGGTTAACGCGTCTCCATCTGCATCAGAGGCAGTTACCGTGTCTTCAATAGCAACGTCTGCTTGCGTCGTATACATCGCGTCATCTGCTACCGGGGCAACGTTGACAGGCACCATAGGGGTGTCGTTGTCATCGCTGTCGAAACATGCGGTGAGAGACAACGCGAGCCCAACAACCACTGCGCGTCGAATAAGTAAGTTAGTCATAATGTGACTCCTTATTTTGAGCCTGCAATAGGTGTTTTGAGGTATGGGAACGACGTATCAATTTTGTTGGCGTCAAGCGGAGCACCGTCTGTAAATGGTACGTTGCCCACGCTAGCATCTTCAGGTGCACACAAGCCTAAGTCCGTATCTTGTCCATTCACCGGAATGGGGTAGCACAAGCGTCCCATCACTACGCGAAGCGCAATATCCACTACGTCATCACCAGGTCTGCGCCCATTAGGGAAACCTGCTAAATCGTCGCCGGCTACACCAAATGCTGACTGCAACGCCGCTGGTGTCGCTGGAATGCCTGTATTAAGTCGTAGCATCTCAGACGCGGTTACTGTCGCTTGCTGGTTAACGCCTGGAAAGCCAGTAAGGAATGCGGTAACTAAGTCCATTCTTGGGAAATTAGTTGGCGCCAATGTTTCGATACTTGTGCCTAATGTGGCGTTTACTGCATCTTTGAACAAAATATTCAATAGTTCAGGAAGGGCAGGATGCGTAACATAATCTGCAAATTGGCCATCTTGACTCGGGTGCGCGCTAGAGAACGTGTCTTTATCACCAATGCCGATTACAAGCTCATTCACTAAGGGGCTGCCTAAGCGAGACACCTGCGTCATTGCGCCACCGTTGACTTCTGGTTTTGCAAACGTTGCGTCAGCGTTTAAAATTCTTGCTTGCGGAAGGCTCGCCGTTGTCCAGCTGCCTACCACACCGTTACCGTCACCTGTTACGCATGCTGCTGGTACTTCAATAGATAGCGAGGTTACGTTTTTATCTAGCAAATCGTCGTTACCGTCGCTTTGTGTAATACCGCCAGGGAAACCACCGCCATCGCCCGCACCCGGTGCACTATCACCTTCAACTGGTACGTAGTTTACAAGGTCGAATGTCTTTCCAAGGTTTACCACAAATGGGTCTTTGCGTTGCCCTACAAACACGCGAGCCATATCTTCACAGCCAGGAATTTGAAAAGAATAAATAAAGCTTTCTGCATAGCGTGCATATTCACTTTCGTTGGTAAATGTTTTATTACCAATGTAGTCGAGCGGCTTTTTGAACATGTTGCCATTTGCAGGCATAAGCGTAGTGCGAGTACCTGTTTTAACATCGCCAGATATCATAGTTAGGCTGTACATTTCTGAAAAATTTGCAGCCGTTTGATCATCCGCACTAATTGGCCCGACGTTTTTCAATGGTACTTTTACCATTTTTTGTTCGCCTTCGGCGCCTATTGAAAGTGCAATGCCTTCATTTTCTGCCGCCAGCATATTAGTGAAATTGAACACAAAGCTTATGTCTTCAATCGCATCACCGTCGCTGTCAATATGAATAGCGTAATCTGCGCTAGGGTCCATGGCGAAGTAGTTAGGACCGCCGTAGGCGTCTTGCAAAGGAATATAGTTAGCAATAAAAGTTACATAATCAGAACGCCCAACTTCATAGCTGTTAAAAGCATAAAAGTCTGTGCTATCAAGAGCTGGGTGGCGGGTAATATTGGGTGCTTCTCTATGGCTTGATGCTACCGCATTAGCGGCGAGTAGTGCGCATGTTACTGAGAGCGCTGTGCGTTTAATTGAAGTCATTGTCTATCTCTTGTTGTGTGGATTCAAAAAGCCAAACGTACGAGAGTTTCAACTGGATGCAGATATTTGATCTTTTTTATTTGAAAACATTCACTACGCTACGCGATTAAACCGAGACCAGAGGTGCGATATAAAGTACTTCTGTTGGTGCACCTGTTTTCGAACCGCCTGGCTCTTCTAAACTAACCGCCAGTGCAGCAATGCTGCTATCCAGCAGAATATCTGGGGTTTGCTTTGCCAGGCCGCCAAGTTCAGGGAGTAGCCCAAGTGATATAGGTGCTTGCCCATTTGCCGGTACCATCCACAACTCATAATCTTTATTATTTGCTGCGTTAAAAGCGGTTGTAGCCTTAACTTCTAGTGTGCTTGATGAGACTTCAATCACCCACAGTGGAGTGTTATCGGTGTCGTTTACCACAGCAATATGTGACACTTCATCAATTGGGGAGGGCTGCATAATGACGAGTAACACTGCTAGCACTAAGGCTGCTGCGGTCGACAGCATCGACATTCCCTTCCAACGCGCGCCCTTAGCTTGTTCAAATTCAAGAACTTGAGCCGATGGCCTTGTGTTATCCTCGATATGGCCAAGTCGCCGTTGTACCGCCTCCCACACTGCATGTGGAGGTTCAACGGGGGGAACCGTATCATTAAATCCTGCGAGGTATTGCTCCCATTGTGCGGTCGCATCGCTAACGGCCTGGTATTGCATCATTAACTTTTGATAGCGAACTCGTGCCTTTCCACGTAGCGTACCAATGACGTATTCGGCGGCGAGTGCATTTAATCGTTCTTCTTTCAAATAATTCATAGCGATAAACACCTCTGAAGACTTTGCAATCCGCGTCTTATCCAGCTTTTGATGGTACCAAGTGGCGACGACAAATACCCTACGACTTCCTGATGAGAAAGCCCGTTTATATAGGCTAGGTGGATGGCCTGTCGTTGCGGCCCCTCTAGCTCATCTAAACAGGCATCAAGCTTTGCCCGCTCGGCGCCTAACGGTTGTGTGTCAAGCGTTTCGGTCGTACCAACATCATCATCGCCTAGCTCTACCTCTTTGCGTACATTATGGTATCGCATCAAATCAAGCGCACGATAACGAACAATGCTTACCATCCACGTTAAAACGGTACCTTTGTTGCGTTGGTAGTTGCCCGCGTTGTGCCAAATTTTGATATACGCGTCTTGCGTCGCCTCATCAGCAAGGTCAGGCCGTTTTAGCAACTTAAGCGCTACCGCATAAAGCTGTGAACTGGTTGTCTGATAGAGCTCTGCAAAAGCATTTTTGTCGCCGTTTGCTGTTTTACAAAGCAACGGAAACAGGGTCTCGTGTTCCATTATGGCTCCTTACTGTACTGGCCATTTTTTATAAGCGTATTGTTAAAGCAACAGGGTCTTGCTTGTTAATACCGCGTGTTCTTAAAGCTAAACGATGCAGCTTGCATATTGGATGCAGATTAAATGTTATTATGTCATTGCGTAATGATTACCATAGCATGTGATGCCAAGATATCGCGGTATTCGTTAAAAAATATCAACATGCTTAGCAACGACGAAAAATTTAAACGGATTGTCACTGTTTAATGATTTATGCACACAGCATGCTGTGGCACACTAGCGTCATAACAGTAAAGTAAGGTTGTTTCGTGAGTAATACGCCAAAAATGAAAACCCGCTCGCAGAGAAATAAACAGAAGGCAAACGCCGTTGCAGCAGAGCACACGGGGGGCAGTGCCAATAAAGAGGTCGGTGAGCGCGCCAGTTTTTTTAGGCGCTTGTTAGCAATGATCTATGACACGCTGGTAGCCACCGCAGTGGGGATGTGTGCAGCGATGGTGATGATAGTAACGCTCATGGTTCTGTTAAAAAACGGTGGGTTAGATTTGCAAGGCTACAGTGACCCCGCTGATTTAATTCAAGCATCATTCACCTACAAACTCGTCATTCAATTGTGGGTGGGGATGTGGGTCGTCGGCTTCTTTTTGTGGTTTTGGCGTCGTGGAGGGCAAACCTTAGGGATGCGAGCATGGCGGTTAAGAATTTATAGCACCATTGATGAGCCTATGACGTGGTCGCGGCTGTTTATCCGATTGATTAGCTCGTTAGGGGGGCTAGGTACGCTGCTTGTATTAGTCGACTTTAAAAACAAGCAATCGCTACAAGATAGGTTAGCGAAAACCGAAGTACTTAGGTTAACGAAAGAAGCGAACGACCACAAACGGTGGTAATCGTTAAGCCAGCATCATAGCGGCGAGCACCGCTATGATGTGATAGCGGCTATTTACGTAGCATAACCGCTGCAATAGCTGCAAATAACATGCTAGGCAATAACGCGCCCAATACAGGGGGGAGCTGGTAAACTAAACTCACCGGCCCAAACACTTCATTAAGAATAAAAAAGCCAAAGCCTGTTAATACGCCCATAATCACTCGTGCGCCCATGGTCACACTTCGAAGCGGGCCAAAAATAAACGACAACGCCATTAATAACATGACACCGACCGACACTGGTTGCAGTATCTTCCGCCACAGGGCCAACTCGTAGCGAGATGGATCTTGGTCGTTACTTTCTAGATAATTAACGTAATCAATGAGGCCAGTAATAGACAGAGCTTCTGGTTTCACAGCCACAATGCCCAATTTGTCGGGGGTTAATGTGGAGTTCCAGCGACGCTTATCAGCGTGTTCAATGTCAACTTGCGTGTCGGTAAACGTCGTTATTTCAACGTTGTTAAGCCACCAACCGTTGTCTTCGTATATACCTCGACCCGCGTAGGTAATACTCTCCAACGCTAAACTATCGTCAAAGTTAAAAATATTAATGTCTTGAAGCTCGTTCTGATTGATGACTTCTCCGATGCTAACGAAGTGTTCTCCATCTTTTGCCCACACAATTTGGTCAGAGGAGAACAGGCTACCTCCTGATATCGCTTCGGTGCGAATTTCTTTAGCTTTTGATTCACTAAAAGGCGTCACCCATTCGCCAACAGCCATGACCAACAGAATCATTACTACCGCAGACTTCATTGCCGAGGTAATAATATTCCAACGGCTCATGCCGGCAGCTTGCATAACCACAAGCTCACTGTTACTGGCAAGCACACCCATTCCTATTAGACCGCCTAGTAACGTGGCCATGGGGAAAAACTGCTCTAAATCACGGGGGAGGCTGAGCAGGACATAAACGAATGCAATAACCATATCGTAATTGCCTTCGCCAATCTTTCGAAGCTGTTCAACAAACTTTATTAACGCGCTTAAACCAATTAATACCGACAGCGTGACGGTAATTGTGCCAAGCAGTGTGCGCGCTATGTATAAATCGAGGATCTTAAACATTTATTTTTTCCCCAATATCCATGCGCGGAATTGCGTGCCCGTTTTACGGTCTCTTGCTATCAGCGTAATGCCGATGACAAGCATGACGGCATGCACCCACCACAAGCCCAGCTGAATCGGGATCTTTCCGTCTTCAAGAACCCTGCGGCTTGCTAATAACAGTAAAAAATACCCAAGGTATAAGAGAATGGCAGGAAACATTTTGCCAAAGCGACCCTGCCGTGGGTCTACCGCACTAAGCGGAACCGCAATAAGTACCAAAAATGGAATTGAAAGGGGAATGGCAATCCGCCACTGCAACTCAACATTTGCCTCGATGGTGTCGTCTTCCCACAGCTCTGCTGTCGGTAAAGAACTCACTTTTCTTCGGCTTTGTTCTGGCGGTTTATCGGCAATCTGAATTTGGTATTCATCAAACTCTACTTTCCGAAAACTCTTTTGAGATTGTTCACCTTCATACTGCACTCCCTCTCTTAATATGAGATTTCGGGTACCATCTGGGTTCGTAGCAACATCGCCTGCCTGTGCATAAACTACGCGCAGTTTACTGTTTTCTTTATCCTCTTGAGTTTGAGAAAGAAAGACCCTGCGTAACTGGTCATCAGTATCGATATCGTGTACAAAAATAACCGCTTTTTCGTTTCCGGTTTGTTGAAACCTTCCAGGCATGATGGCAGATAAGCCCGCCTCACTTCTTGCCTTCTCGCGTAGTTGGTACTCACTATCAGCGGCTAAAGGTGCAAAGTAGAGCGTTATGACGCCAGTGAACACCATGATAATAAGGGACAAAAATAGCATTACACGGGTGATGTACCACTCGCTGATCCCACATGCTCGCATGACCGTCATTTCACTATCAACATAGAGGCGTCCATGGGCAAGCATAATGCCTAAGTAGGCGCTGATAGGTAGCACGAGTGACGCCAGTATTGGCGCATACAGTCCTAGGAAGCCAAGTACTAAACCAGCGGGAATGTCACCGTCTGATGCGTCGCCAAGAACGCGAACAAACCGTAAAGTGACAAAAATAGCCATTAAGATAAAGAAGATCGCTAACTGAGATTTCAGCGTCTCCTTTAGTAAATAGCGGAATATCAGCATCAAAGTCCTTCCGGAAAATTAGGATTTATAGTGAAAGAAACCACAATTTTGAGTAAACTTATCGTTTTTATAAGTTTTGCCTGCAATCATAAAAAATATTTGCATGATGTCGCAACGCTAAAAGCACCCTAAACCAAGGGTATGAACGCGTTTTTTGCAGTAAACATACAAGTTATACTGCGTATTAAAACATAAAGCAGCGCGAAACGTTACGTGATTTTAGTCATCGTGCGAACCATAAACGACGAAAAGCGAGGTGATATCGTGGAGTTTAGTGTAAAAAGTGGCAGCCCAGAAAAGCAGCGAAGTGCGTGTATTGTTGTCGGTGTTTTTGAGCCGCGTCGTCTTACCGCTGTCGCAGAGCAGTTAGATGAAATTAGTGAAGGATATATTAGCAATCTACTTCGCCGTGGTGACCTAGAAGGTAAAGCAGGGCAAATGTTGCTACTGCACCACGTACCTAATGTGCTTAGCGAGCGTGTGCTTCTTGTCGGTTGCGGAAAAGAGCGCGAGCTAGACGAGCGCCAGTATAAGCAAATCATTGCTAAAACGATTCAAACATTAAATGAAACGGGGTCAATGGAAGCGGTATGTTTCCTTACCGAGCTTCACGTTAAAGGGCGTGATACCTATTGGAAGGTGCGCCAAGCCGTCGAAGCCACCGAGGACTCGTTATATACGTTCCTACAATTAAAAACGAAAAAAGGTGAGCCACGTCGTCCGTTACGTAAAATGGTTTTCAACGTGCCAACACGCCGCGAACTTACTGTGGGCGAAAGAGCGGTTGAACATGGCTTAGCGGTATCTCGCGGTGCAAAAGTAACGAAAGACGTTGCTAACATGCCACCGAATATCTGTAACCCTGAGTATTTATGGAAGCAAGCGCAATCATTGGCGAGTCAATACGACAGCATTACTGCGGAAGTGGTTGATGAAACGCAAATGGCTGAGCTAGGAATGCAAGCTTATTTAGCTGTAGGGCGAGGGTCAGACAATGAAAGCATGATGAGCATTATGCATCATCGTGGCGGCCCCGCAGACCAAGCACCAATTGTGTTGGTTGGTAAGGGCCTTACCTTCGACGCGGGTGGTATTTCAATAAAGCCAGGCGAAGGCATGGATGAAATGAAGTATGACATGGGCGGTGCGGCCAGTGTGCTGGGCACAATGCATACGGTTGCGGCACTGAACTTACCCGTCAACGTAATTGGTATATTGGCGGGCTGTGAAAATATGCCTGACGGCAAAGCATATCGCCCCGGCGACATCCTTACGACCATGTCTGGTCAAACGGTTGAAGTGCTTAATACCGACGCAGAGGGGCGTTTAGTGTTGTGTGACGCCTTAACGTACGTCGAGCGTTACGAACCTGAACTTGTGGTTGATGTTGCAACATTGACAGGGGCCTGCATCATTGCACTTGGCCATCATGCAACGGCAGTAATGAGTACGCACAACCCACTTGCACATGAATTACTTAATGCGTCTGAACAAAGCTCAGACCGCGCGTGGCGCTTGCCATTGTGGGACGACTACCAAGAGCTCCTGGAAAGCCCGTTTGCCGACATGACAAACCTTGGCGGGCGACCTGCGGGTAGTATTACTGCTGGGTGTTTCTTATCTCGCTTCACTAAAAAGTACAACTGGGCCCATTTAGACATTGCTGGTACAGCATGGCGCAGTGGAAAGAATAAAGGCGCAACTGGCCGTCCAGTGCCTATGCTTTCTCAATTCTTAATGAATCGAGCTGGCATTAAGTTAGAGGACTAAGACGTTATGCCACACGTTACATTCTATCAGCTTATCGACAGCGACAATGGTGTTGTTGTCCGTGCTAGCGAAGTCATTGCCACAGCATTTGCTAATAAACAAAAAATTAGCGTGCTGTGCGATACACAAGCGCAAGCTGAAGAGGTTGATGAACTACTGTGGCAACTTCCTGCAGAACGCTTTGTGCCGCATAACCTTTTTGGTGAAGGCCCTCACGTAGGGACGCCTGTAGAAATATGTTGGCAACCCGAGCAGGTGGCTCGACGTCAAATGGTCGTGAATGTGGGATCTGGTATGGTCCCATCGCCCAATCAACACCGCCAAATCATCGATTTTGTGCCCGTAGACGACAATGCGAAGCAGGCCGCCCGGGTACGTTATAAAAATTATCAGCAAGCCGGATGCGCGATGCAGTTTAAATCTGCCTAGTGTGAATAATTATCTGGCTTCTACACGAGAGTAAGTTAAGTAATGGATAAAACCTTCGAACCACAGTCCATTGAGCAACAATGCTATGAAAAATGGGAAAACTCGGGCTTCTTTAAAGCGTCAGGCAGTGGCGACCCGTATTGTATTCTGCTTCCACCGCCTAACGTAACCGGCAGCCTTCATATGGGGCACGGTTTTCAGCAAACCATCATGGATGCGCTAACCCGGTATCGCCGAATGAAGGGTGATAATACCCTATGGCAAGTGGGTACTGACCATGCGGGTATTGCGACCCAAATGGTGGTAGAACGCCAATTAAATGCTGAAGGCAAAACTCGTCACGATTTAGGTCGTGAAGACTTTATTAAGAAAGTCTGGGAATGGAAAGAACACAGCGGCGGAACCATTACTGGGCAAATGCGTCGTTTAGGTACCTCACCTGATTGGTCTCGTGAAGTGTTTACTATGGACGACAAGTTATCTGATGCGGTAACCGAAACGTTTGTGAAGCTTCATGAAGAAGGCTTGATTTATCGCGGTAAACGTTTGGTCAACTGGGACCCGGTATTGCACACAGCGGTATCAGATTTAGAAGTACTAAACGAAGAAGAAGACGGCCACATGTGGCACATGCGCTATCCTCTTGCTGATGGTAGTGGCGAGTTAGTGGTAGCCACAACGCGTCCTGAAACCATGCTAGGCGATACCGCTGTTGCGGTACATCCTGATGACGAACGTTATCAAGCTTACATTGGTAAAGATATTAAGCTGCCGATTACTGGCCGCTTAATTCCAGTGATTGCAGATGACTACGTCGACCAAGAATTTGGCACGGGCTGCGTTAAAATTACGCCAGCGCACGACTTCAACGATTACGACATGGGTAAGCGTCATAGCCTACCGATGATCAATATATTAACTGACGATGCGAAAATTAACGATGCGTCGCCAGAGGCCTATCGCGGCCTTGACCGTTTCGACGCACGTAAGCAAATTGTGGCCGACTTAGATGCCCAAGGCGCGTTAGTTAAAATTGAACCGCATAAGCTTAAAGTACCTCGCGGCGACAGAACCGGCGCGGTTATCGAACCTTATCTTACTGACCAGTGGTATGTTGCGGTTGAGTCACTTGCCAAGCCTGCTATTGAAGCGGTTGAAAGTGGCGAGATTCGTTTTGTACCAGAAAATTGGAACAAGACTTACTACCAATGGATGCACAACATTCAAGACTGGTGTATTTCGCGCCAGTTGTGGTGGGGACACCGCATTCCTGCTTGGTACGACGACAATGGCAACATTTACGTAGGTCGTACTGAAGCAGAAGTTCGTGCTAAAAACAGCTTGGGTAACGACATCGTACTTCGTCAAGATGACGATGTGCTCGATACCTGGTTCTCATCTGCACTATGGCCGTTCGCGACTATGGGCTGGCCAGAAAAAACGCCTGAACTAGACACCTTCTTGCCTTCATCGGTATTGGTAACTGGCTTCGATATCATTTTCTTCTGGGTAGCTAGAATGATCATGATGACGAAGAAATTTACTGGCCAAATTCCGTTTAAAGATATTTATATCACCGGGCTTATCCGCGATGAGAACGGCGATAAAATGTCTAAGTCAAAAGGGAACGTACTTGACCCTATCGACCTTATTGATGGTATTGACCTTGAAACGCTGGTGAAAAAGCGTACTTCAGGCATGATGCAGCCAAAACTCGCGGAAAAGATTGAGAAGCGTACACGCAAGCAATTCCCAGATGGTATTCACGCTTATGGCACCGATGCACTTCGTTTTACGTTTGCTGCAATGGCCTCAACCAGCCGTGATATCAACTTTGATATGGCGCGGGTAGAAGGCTACCGTAACTTCTGCAATAAGATTTGGAATGCATCACGCTTCGTGCTGATGAATACCGAAGAACACGATACAGGCCGTGATGGTGGCGAAATGGTATTAAGCATTGCCGATCGCTGGATTTGGGCGAAGTTCCAACAAACCCTTGTTGAGTTTGAAAAAGCATTAGAAGACTACCGTTTCGACATTGCTGCGCATATTGTTTATGAGTTTACCTGGAACCAGTTCTGCGATTGGTACTTAGAACTTACCAAGCCAGTGCTTAGCAACGACGCTAGCAGTGACGCTGAAAAACGTGGCACACGCCATACGTTAATTAACGTGCTGGAAAACTTGCTTCGCTTATTGCATCCGCTAATGCCATTTATTACCGATACTATCTGGCAGCGCGTTGTTCCTTTAAGTGCGCTACAGGTTGAAGACAATGCCAGTATTATGATGCAGGCATTTCCAGTGCAAGATGCCGCTAAACAAGATGAGCAAGTACTTGCCGATATCGAGTGGGTGAAGAAGTTCATCGTGGGTATTCGTAATATTCGCGGCGAAATGGATATTTCTCCAAATAAACCGCTTAATGCCTTACTAAAGAACGTAAGCGATGAAGATAGCCGTCGTTTAGAGGCTGCTAAAGCCTTTTTAGACAAGTTATCTAAGCTTGAAACAGTCACCATCCTTAAAGACGGTGAAGAAGCGCCAGCGAGCGCGACAGCGCTAGTAGGTGAAATGGAAATTCTTATTCCAATGGCGGGTCTTATCGACAAAGATGCCGAGCTTGCTCGCATCACCAAAGCCATGGATAAAGTAGACAAAGACGTTTCACGTACGCGTGGAAAACTGAGTAATGATAAGTTTGTGAGCAACGCACCAGAAGCTGTCATCGAGAAAGAGCGCGCTAAGCTGGAAGAAGGCGAAAAAGCGCTAGCTAAATTAAAAGCGCAATACGACACTATTGCTGCTTTATAATTATCTTAAAAAGTAAGAAAAAGGCTACGTAAGTAGCCTTTTTTATTGCTCGTTTAGAAATTGTCGAAGGGTGCTAATAAGTGCGTTACGCTTTATCGGCTTCGTCAGGTATCCGTTCATACCAGCATCAAAGGCGTTTTGCTCGTCCTCCTTCATTGCGTTAGCAGACAGACCAACAATCGGCAATGTAGCGATGCCTTTTTCTCTTAATGTTTTGGTGGCTTGGTAACCATCCATCAATGGCATTTGAACATCCATCAGTATAAGGTCGTAATGCGGGGCGTTTTTCACTTTTTGCACTGCCTGCTTACCGTCTTCGGCAATATCAAACGTCAATCCGAGCGACGTTAGCATTTCGCCACTGACAAGCTGGTTGATACTATTGTCTTCTACAAGGAGGATATGCCCTTCTAACTTGATGTTATCAAGTAGGGGTAAGCGAGACGGTAATACTGGTGAGGGTTGTTCATTGACCAACGTGTTGATGAAAGCGTCAAACTGGAATGGCGTAAAAGGGTGAATAATTAGCGGGCCTGTCCAGAGCGCCCTGTATTTTTCTTCCAACGCATTTCCCACTGTATCGCCAATTAGGCCTATTTTTTTGCCCTGTGCTCTTAGCGCGTTAAGCCAATGAATATGCTCCCTAAACGTGCTGAACGTTGGAATGTCAAAAAGAATTGTTTCAGGCAGTTCATCGTTTTGCTTAGCTCCACTAATCGTGATGGTCTGTTTGGATGAAATACCAATTTGACGACAATAAGCGATAGGCAATAAGGGCGCGTCACTGACATAAAGTCGCGCTGAAGGCATTTCGGGAAGCCCCTCAAGAACGCCCACTTGTTTTTCACGTACTTTTAAAGGAAGCGTAACCGTAAAGGTGGTTCCTTTGCCTTGTGTAGACGCAATTGATACCGTTCCTGACATCATAGTTACTAACTGGTGCACGATGGCAAGGCCAAGCCCTGTGCCACCATACCGGCGGCTGGTAGACCCATCTGCTTGCGTAAACGGTTTGAAAATACGAGAAAGCTGTTCCTCACTCATCCCTATACCGCTATCTTTCACGGTCAAGACAACGTTAATAAGCGGCGCCTCTTTTTGGAGTGTGCCGTCAAAATCAATATGTATGCTCCCTTCTTCGGTGAACTTAACCGCGTTACTCCCAATATTCATAATAATTTGTGCTAGTCGCAAAGGGTCTCCAATCACCAGTGAAGGAATATGCGGTGATACCGAAAAACGAACTGATAAATTTTTCTCTTTTGCCCGCAGAGCGATAACGGCAATTAAGTTGTCAAACAGCGAGTGCAATGAGAAGTTAACTTCTTCTATTGCTAACTCTCCCGCCTCTATTTTTGAAAAGTCTAAAATATCATTGATAACACTCATTAATATTTGACCAGAGTAGGCGGCTTTCACCAAATATTCTCGAACGGTATCGTTAACAGGCTGTTTTTGCGCTAGTTCGATAAGACCCACAATACCGTTCATCGGTGTGCGTATTTCATGACTCATATTGGCCAAGAACATACTTTTTGATGCTGTTGCTTGCTCCGCTTTTTGCTTAGCTTCCCGTAACGCTTTGTTGAGGTTTTCTAAGGTGGTGTTCATTTCGGTGGCTTCATGCAGAAGTCGTTGGGTTTGGCGGTTTTTTGCGCTAAATACTAACGCAGCTTTTGCAAGTTTACCTACTTCATCCCGGCGTTTGCTAACGGCAAGTTCTCTTACATCTGCACCCTCAGATAATGCATTAAATACCTCAGTGATATTTTGAATAGGGCCTAATACCCGGTAGACGGTATACGCGGCCGCCAAAAGAGACAACGCAATAGCAATAAGAGAAAAGATTTCTTGGCTTGTTTGTGTTTCATCAGCAAGCGTGTTTGTTTGGGAGGCGATGGCATTGGTGCTTTGTGTGACGAGATTTGCCAGCTCTCCGCTAAGGTAAAGAAACTCATTTGCCGAACCGGCCATGACAACGTTAACTAAAAAAAGATTCCCTTGCGTTATCTGCGTTAGACGAAAAAAATCTGAGTTAGCACGGTCTAATAAGCGTGTAGTGCGGTTGTTGATGCGCGTATTGGTATAGGTAATATCGTCTATATCGTCGATGGCTTTTTTAAACGCATCGGCTAAGGACATTTCAGGGCTAATCAAATAATTAAGTACCGCGTTTTCTGCCCGTAATATGTGTGAATACACTAGGGCTAACGTATCATCAGAAATGTCGTTATTGTTATGGGCTTTAGCAAGGTAGCGTTTTAACGCAGTAATATCGGGAAGCGAACCATCAAGTATTAAGTTGTCTCGTTCAGATCTGGCATCTACGACTTGTTTGAAGTTTTCCTGGTACGACGTAAGATGATTACGCATACGGCTGATGATGCGAGGGTCGTTAAACGCTTTTGTAACACGGTCTGATGACTCCAGCACATCGAGCTTGTTCGTTATGGAAAGCATAAGTCGTTCAAATCGCGTAACGGCAGAAGAACTCGCACTTTCCTTAAATATCAGCACATTACGCTGTAGGTCGATGATGTCCCGTTCTAGCGCTTCTACAAGGCTTAAATCGATTACAGATTTACTGATAGACGTAATGCCGTTGCTTAAAACCGCCTGGTTTTCTCTTGCAATAAAGCTTTGCCCTAGCAAAAGCGCGACAAGAGCAAAAAGAACAAGCACTAATTGTACTCTGATTGATGAAAACATTGGCGTTGGTAGTTCCGATCTTAAGACGTTATAAACTCATACCACTTTTGTAAGCTGTACTCATAGGTAGGCATTACGGTATTCCAAACGGCAACGTTACTAAACCTTTTTTCATAACTACCACCACTTCGCTGCTGCCCCTCTTCGACGACTATGTTGCCATCAGTTCCACGCAGTGCTTTTGATGCAGGTTTACCGTCATACCAATAGTCCCATTCGTGCTGTGTTAAATATTGTTTAGAGCGTTCTGGGTTTGAAATATAGTAGCCTTGTTTGGCAATAAAAGCGCCGGGCCAGCCTGATAGCCACCAATTCATGTATTCGTAAGCGACATCTTTGTTTCTGCCTGTAGTCATCGCAGAAAGACACATTACGCCGTGCCATCCTCGATAGCCTTCCTTAGGCGCTGCAAAACGTACAGGGATATTTTGACCATTCAGCATAGACACTGCAGGAGAAAACATACTTTCTATCCTGACCCGCTCGGTTTTCATGAATGCGACCGATTCGGGTACCGATGTCCAAAAGCCACTAAAATGATTCAGTTGCGACAATTCAATTAGCACGCTAAACAGATCATCAAGCTCCTGACGCGTTATTGCCCCAATATCGTTAAATGCAATATAGCCTTTAGCTTGTGCGGCGAGGGCAAGATCAAACAGGCCGATCGTCGGATCGTTAACAATGCCTACTTTACCTGAGAATTGACTATCTAGTAACCACCCCCAGCTTTCTTCTTGGTTGGTCAATTTATTGGGTAATTGAGACGTGTTATAGCCAAAAGAGTCAACATTGTGAACATACGGTAAGAAACTGATAGCGTCGGTATGACCTGTGCCAAGGGTACCGTCTTGCTGTACGTTCAATATTTTGTGTGGCGCATCCCCAGCACCAAGTCTTGCTTGCGGTACGACCTTACCGGTTTTGGTAAGGTCATTAATTTCGTCCCAATATAAAAGCCGCGTTTTTTCTATCGGTTGAATGGCTCTTGAGCGCCAGAGAATATTGATGCTGTTTGACCATTGTTCATATAGGTCGAATGTTGAAGGGTTCGTTGACGCTTTTTGTAACACGGCAGCGCTGCCGCCAGGCTCAAATTCGATATTAATCCCTAAATCTTCCATTGCCCGAATACGTAGAGATTCTTGAAGTGTTACATGCGTACCCATTACGCGAAGTGTAGGCTTGGGTTTTCCTATTGCAAACGGCGTTACACCTGCTGCAATCGTCCACGCTGATGCATGTTTTATAAAGTGGCGCCTAGACACGGAAGAGGGTGCTTTTTCTTTTCTCACACTTATGCCCATATTTTCACAGTCTACTCAGTGTGGCACTAAATCAGCCTCCTTACCAAATGTTCCCCCAAGTAATTTGACAATAAGGAGTAAACTATGTGCCTACTCCTTTAATAACAGCAATGAATGCTTACGGCTTAAAGCGGCGTATAAACATGAATGCCCCTAAGCCAAATAATGCCAACGCCCCCGATGTACCGCCGTACTCCTCAACAACTACCACCGTGTCTTGTACTACGTACTCGTAGTTATTACTTTCTAAGCTTACATAGCTAAGGTCTGCATCATCATAGGCATCCGAAAAAGCAACAAGCTCATCGTTATATGCATCATATAGCTCAATAAGTATATCGTAGTCTCCAGAAGGGAACCCTGATATCAGCTCACTTTCAACGACAAATCCATCCGTAGAATCATCACCGTAAAGCGAAAACTCAGAAGTAACGTGAATGCTTTGATAGCGCTCGTCCTGACCTAGATAGATAACGGCGTATACTGGTACATTGGCAAAAATAGTATCGGCATCAAATTCAACAGTAAACGCTGAAAAATAGCCGTCGTAATCTATGTCTGCATCAAGCGTAACCCAGCTGTCGTAAATCCAATAGTCGGTATTGTTAACCATTGAGACGCTGCTGAACGACTTACTAACATTACTATGCTGCTGCTTTCGTAGTGCTTGTTTATCTTCACTATCGGAAGGTGAAGTTGAAGATAGTGTTCTTGTTGGTATGTATGCAACGTCATTACGATACTCTTTCGCTGACACCGATACGCTTTCTTTACTATCGATAGCGAATACTGAGGCTGATGCGCAGAGCGCAAAAAAGCTAAGTAGTAGGGGGGGTAATACTGAATGTGGGCGTAGCGCGTTCATGATACATCCTTTTCCAATCAAAATGACAAAGCCATTATTGACTGGAAAAGATGAACAAAAGCTGAAGCGTTCCTTAACAGAACGATGTTGCTGCTAATTAGTCGTCGAGGTATTCGCTTTCGTATTCGTCTTCATCATCGCCTCGCGGCATGAAGTAAGTACCCCATCCATCATATTGTACGTCTTGCTTATCGGCTATTTTTAATAGCGCATCGGTATCTTTGTCAAGTTGCACTTGCTCTAATTTACGCTCGATAATGGCGTCGAAACAAAATACGGTACCGCCATCATCTAACATTAGTTCTTCTGCATCGGTTACCTCGAATCCAGCTTTAAATGCATCGACAGCGGCTTTTTCTAGTTTATCAAAATCGCTGCTCGCGAAGTGGTGTTCGATAGTGTAATCGGCATCTGCTTCGCTGCCATCTTCGAGCAGCGCTTCAATCGTCTCTTGATTGAAAGCATACCACTCTTCTCTTTCTTCAAATTGTGTCATAAGTATCTCGAATATAGTTGATGCAGCAAGTTTACCTACTTTTCTCTAATTCAGCGACCTGCGCATCAAGAGATTCAAACTTATGTGCCATTTTTTGATTAAAATAACCCATCCATTCTTTTATGGACTTCTCATCGGTAAGGGCTTCTGGCGCCGCAATATCGATAAGTAATACACCATTATCCCAACGGTTCCATTTTACCTTTTTATGAAGGTTGCTTGCGGTAACCATGACGATGGGTTCATTCGTTGACTTTGCAAGTCTAAAAGCGCCTTGTTTGAAAGGAAGTATTCCTCGTCCATAGCTTCTTGTCCCTTCTGGGAATAACCACACTGACGTTCGCTTTTTCGCAATGCGCTGTGCTGCAATATCAAGCGTATTTCTTGCCTTTCCTGAATTTTTACGGTCAATCATAATGTTGCCAGACAGCCAATAAATTTGCCCGAAGATGGGGATCCACTTAAGGCTTTTCTTACCTATGGTGACCACGCCAGGAAGCGCCGCTTTGCAAATCGTTATTACATCAAAGCTGTTTTGATGGTTGGCAATAAAAACATAAGGCTCATTGATTTTAACGCGCGGGTCTTTTTGGATAACAATTTTTAAGCCTACAATTTTTGCCATTAATGAATAAAGGCGTCCTGCTGCATGCACGTTATCTTTGTGAAACGGGCGAAAAACGCATATTAAAAGCAATGCGATATTTATAACGAGAAACGATAAAAAGAGCGTGGGAACGCGAAATAAAGCTATCAAAGTGGCTCCTGTAAAAAAATGACGGGCGAAGTATAGAATAAGTTTCAGCGTACACTTGTCCGATGAGATTAGGATTATAGATGATTTCACTTTTTCATGTAGTTTTTATCGTCGTTGCCGATAAAAACGAGGTAAGAAGGGTAGAAAATAAAGCGGTTTTCACATCATAGATTTCAAAAATTGCTGGAATGTACGATACTCATCGTTATATAAAAAATTTGCCGCCCCCGCATTACACAAAAACGTAGGCAAAATAACGTATTAACTACTGGTATTTATCAATGCAGACATTTGTCCCTGACGATCTCGAGGAAGATATTCTTTCTGACTTAATGGAAGAAATAAACGAACTTTATGAGTCGAGTGAGCAGACCTTGATTGAACTCGAATTACGTCCTGAGGACAACGAGTTACAACGTGCGTTATTTCGTTCTATCCACACAATAAAAGGGGATTTGGGGTTAGTTAACTTCGGTCCCATGATTCCGCTTCTCCAGCATGTAGAAGACTTACTCGACTTTCTTAGAAAAGGGCAAGTGTCTTACACAAGCACCATGAGTGATCTTGTGTTGCTAACGATGGACAGAGTGAAAGCGTTTGTGGAAGGTGTAATGGCACAGGGTAAAGCCGACTATGACGATACGCTGCACAGTCAACTCGTCATGGCAATAAGCCGTATTACGCCTGATAACGGGAGCGATCATGAAAAATTGCTTACCGAAGCCGTATTATTGCTAAATCCTGCTTTAGATGTGGTTATGAATGAAGATAATCCTGAAAGCATTCAAATAAAACCACCCACACTCGCTACGACCGGTATTCCAAAGGATATGAGTAGTGAGAAAAAGTTAGATGTACTCTTTTTTCGCGACCTAATGCAGACCATCGAGCGACGTTCTGATTACTGGGGAGGCCGTGGCGATAGGATTGCTAAATTAGCAATGTATGTTAATGACATTGCAGGCAACCCAATAGAAGAAGACCAATTAGCCGTAGCTAGCTATGTTCATGACTTCGGTATGGCTTTTATGCCGCTTAAAATTCTTCACAAAGGCGATGCGCTTTCGGATATTGAATTTAATTTAATGCGGTCTCATGTTTATAAGAGTGCACGATTACTAGAGCATCTTGATCAGTGGGACATGGCCAGAAAGATTGTTATGCAGCACCATGAAAGAACCGATGGAACTGGTTATCCTCTCGGGATTAAAGAAGAAGATATTTGTGAAGGCGCTAAGCTTCTTGCCATTGTTGATACGTATGATGCAATGACACATTCAAGAGCCCACACTGAAGGTGAACCGTTATCCAAGAAAGAAGCGGTAATTGAAATAAACCGCAGCGCAAAGGGGCAATTCAGCATGAAATGGGTACGTCACTTTAATCAGGGGATGACTAGCCTGTTTCGAATGGGGCATTAAGTGTGTGCGGCATAACATGTCGTTACCATGCTAATGATTTTGCAAGGGGTAAGAGGGGCAGGTTTCAGGTATCGTCGAGGTGAAACCCTGCGCTTGCCAGCCAACTGACCGCATCACTTTTCTGGCTAAAAATTCTGCGGTGAAAGTGGTCTTCTTTACAATCATTTATGTGAAGGTGTTTGTGTTTTTCAAACAGTAAAAGCTTGGCAGCGCCAGTATCGTTGATGACGGCCTCCTTTTGCATTCCCCAAGAGATGGCGGTTTGGACAATTTCTACCAGCACTTTTTCGCATTCAGGTGTACACAACTCCCAGTCGTTTAGAAGGGTAAGAACACCAAAAGGTGAGCCTTTAAGATGGCGGGCTTTCTCTCGTATTTCTTGTTGATAGGCGAGCGACGTTTCAACATTCCAAGCACCTTCTAGCGTTAACGTAATCGTGTTATTCACGACAAAAACGTTAAAATTACCGTGTTGTTCAAACATGAGCTGCGCACTTCAATGAGCTTAATAGTTAAACTATAGCAAAAGTACGAAAAAAATTGTTTATAAAAAAGCCCGCGGCAAACGGGCTTATTATTCTTCAGTTTATATCGAGTTCTTTTAACTTTCTGGTTAACGTATTTCTTCCCCAGCCAAGACGTTTTGCCGCATCTTGCTTATGTCCATGGGTATGATGTAGCGCTCGTTCTAACATGATTTTTTCAAACGTGTGCATCGCATCGTTCAAGATGTCGTGCTTGCCATCACGCAATTGCTTGTCGGTCCATGATGCGAGAAGCTCAGGCCAGTCGCCTGCTTCGCTGGCTGCACGCTCAATGCTGCCCTCGTTGTGAATTTCAGGTGGTAAATCGCTAGCGAGCACTTCTTGTCCGCTTGCCATGACCGTGAGCCATCTACACACATTTTCTAGCTGTCTTACGTTACCGGGCCATGCCAGTTGTGCCATAACCTTTTCTGCATCTTTGCTTAACGACTTTGCCTCAACATCAAGCTCTTTTGCGGCGCGACGTAAAAAGTGGCGCGCGAGAAGGGGGATATCTTCGCGGCGTTCTGAGAGGGAAGGGATGTGCACGCGAATAACATTTAAACGATGAAATAAATCTTCCCTGAACTTACCATCAGAAACGCGCTGTTCTAGGTTCTGGTGCGTGGCAGCGATAATTCGTACATCAACTGATACCGACTGATGACCGCCCACGCGATAAAATTGGCCATCGGCCAGCACGCGTAATAACCGGGTTTGAACATCAAGGGGCATATCGCCAATTTCGTCTAGGAATAATGTGCCGCCGTTTGCTTGTTCAAAGCGACCCTGTCGCGCGTTCTGTGCGCCAGTAAATGCGCCCTTTTCGTGGCCGAAAAGTTCAGATTCAACTAAATCGGCAGGTATCGCCGCCATATTTAACGCAATAAAAGGCTTGCTTGAGCGTGGGCTATGTCGGTGTAGTGCATGTGCAACCAATTCTTTTCCCGTACCAGACTGTCCGTTAATCAGTACGCTAATAGAGGAGCGTGACAATCGACCTATGGCTCTAAATACTTCTTGCATTGCTGGCGCTTCGCCAATGATTTCAGTAACGCTTTCGTCTTGCTGAACATGTTGGGTATTTGATTGTTCTCTGGCGTGTGCTAATGCGCGTTGTGATAGCGTGACCGCTTCATCAATATCAAACGGTTTTGGTAGGTACTCAAATGCGCCTTTTTGATAAGCATTGACTGCACTATCTAAATCCGAATGCGCGGTCATAATGATCACGGGCATTAACGGGTCTATGCTGTGAACTTCATTAAGCAGTGTCATGCCGTCCATCTGAGGCATGCGGATATCTGAAATAATAACTTCAGGTGATTGTCCACTTTGTAGTTGCAAGAGTAGATCTTGAGGGTTTTCGAAGCATAAGCAGCTTATGTTTGCAGCTTGCAACGCTTTTTGAAGCACCCAACGAATAGAACTATCATCATCGACAATCCATATTGATTCATTCGTCATCGCTTGTCTCCTTGCGCTCTATAGGAATATAAATAGTAAACTCGGTATGGCCAGGGTGACTATCAACGTCTATTTTACCGCCATGATGGTGGATGAGATTTTGAGAAATTGATAAACCTAAGCCGCTCCCCGATTGTTTGGTGCTTACCATCGGGTAAAAAAGTGTATCTCGCACATCAGCGGGTATGCCTGGGCCGTTATCGACAACGGATATCCTTGCGATAAGCGAATGACGTTTGGTTTGAATTGTCATCTGCCGCTCAATTCTTGTGACCAACCTAATTTGGGGGGTTGGCGTTTTATGCTCGTTAAGTGCCTGAACGCTATTACGCACAATATTGAGCACGGCCTGCTGAATCATATCGGGGTCTATCACGAGTTCGGGAATACTGGGGTCGTAATCTCTTATAATAGTGATGGGCGTATCGGCATCAAACCGCATGAGGCTTCGCACCCTCTCTAAGGTTTGGTGTACGTTAGTCACTTCAAACCGAGGTAGTGCGTTTGGACCAAGCAGCCTATCGACCAAATTTCGAAGTCGGTCAGATTGCTCGATGATCATTTTAGTAAATTCTTTTAAGTCACTACTTAGCTCTTTTTCGAGGAGTTGCGCAGCGCCTCTTATCCCACCCAGCGGGTTTTTAATTTCATGTGCTAACCCGCGTATTAACTCTCTCGCCGCGTAATGTTGCGCGTTTTGAAGGTTTTCACGAGAGATACGTTTTTGTTGATCAATCGTTTTCACTTCAAACAACAGGCGTGGGCCCTGGTCTGTTTGTACGTTGGTTACGGTTAAATCTACCATCACATTACGGTTGTCTTTAAAGCTCAACCGCATCTCGTTTTCGGTGAAGTCTTCACCCTTACGCAGCGCCGCTTTTAGCCGTGTTGTTTCTATTGTGTCGGGTAAAAAAAAGTCGGCAAGGTAGTGACCGATAAGTTGTTTCTTACCGGTTTCGAAAAGTGCCTCGCCTGCATGGTTAGCATAAATAATCGTGAGATCGCTATCTACCATGACCAGAGCAACATTAAGGCTATTAATTAAATGCTGTGTTTCTAACTCGGTCGATTGCATCCGAGCTTATCTCCTCCGCACTATTTTAGTGCATTATAGCGCATAACCCAGAAATGGCTGCCCAGATAAAAGCCTGTCAGAATTTCTATGAACCGCTATGGTGCGGGCGTTGCGCTAAGATTGAACGTTAATTACGATTAATGAACACTGAAGCTTGATGTAAAAACAGTGTTTGTTCATCTGACGATGCAAGAGTCTTGCCCTTATTGTCAGTTAGCTCAACCTTAAATTGATGTGCACCTCTATTGACCCCTTTCAACTGGAAAAGGCCGGAATTATTAGTGTCGATAGCTTGTCCATCAAACACGAGGCGGTATCGGCTAGCACGAGGAGAATTAGGTTGTGTTGCACGAATGGTAATATTACCCATGTTGTTACGAATAGTGGCTTCTGGCGCTGGGGAAGCAATAATGACCTTATAGTTCGGCTTTGCTTTGTCAGGCGTTGGTGCAGTGGGCGTTGGGGTAGGAATGGCGGTGACTTGATTTTGAGTTTTTTCGTCGAATTCAAGCGGTTTGGCGTTTTGTGAGGGCACGTCTGTATACACAATAGACCCGTCTTCTCGCTCTACTTTATAAATAGTCGCGGCTTCAGAGGTGTTATCTTGCTGCGCTGCGCCCACCAAAGGCATGAACAGTACTACTGTGAATAAAAACTGACGATGTGTTTTCAACTACCGCTCCTTGCTTTGTCATCGATGAAAGCCCTGTTAACTATACTAGTTAAACATGAGCAATAAAAAAAGCCCGCATAAGCGGGCTTTTGTATACGTTTTAATACGCGAGCGTTATACGCTGTAGTACATATCAAATTCTACAGGGTGAGTCGTCATGTTAAGTGTAGTGACTTCCTCAGCCTTCAAACTGATATAAGCATCAATCATGTCGTCAGTCATAACACCGCCTTCGGTTAGGAAGTCGCGATCGTTATCTAGCGCATCAAGTGCCATTTCTAGTGAGCTAGCAACTGTTGGGATTTCAGCTGCTTCTTCTGCTGGGAGGTCGTACAAATCTTTATCCATAGCATCGCCAGGATGGATTTTGTTCTTGATCCCGTCTAGGCCAGCCATAAGCATTGCGGTGAACGCAAGGTATGGGTTAGCAGTAGGGTCAGGGAAGCGAACTTCGATACGACGTGCTCTATCGCTTGTTACATAAGGAATACGGATAGAAGCTGAACGGTTACGCGCAGAGTAAGCAAGCATTACTGGTGCTTCAAACCCTGGTACAAGACGCTTGTACGAGTTAGTTGAAGCATTTGCAAACGCGTTAATTGCGCGTGCATGCTTAATAATTCCGCCAATATAGAAAAGTGCTTCTTCAGAAAGACCCGCGTATTTATCACCGGCAAAGATGTTTTTACCGTCTTTTGCGATAGATTGGTGACAGTGCATACCAGAACCGTTGTCACCAACTAGTGGCTTAGGCATGAAGGTTGCTGTTTGGCCGTAGGCGTGAGCTACGTTGTGAACCACATACTTGTATACTTGAATTTCATCGGCTTTCTTAACAAGCGTATTGAATTCGCAAGCAATTTCGTTTTGGCCAGCGGTTGCTACTTCATGGTGATGTGCTTCTATTACTAGGCCCATCTCTTCCATTACTAAACACATTGCTGCACGAATGTCGTGGGCAGAATCCACTGGAGGAACTGGAAAGTAACCGCCTTTTACGCCAGGGCGGTGAGCCATGTTTCCGCCTTCAAACTCTTCGCCTGAATTCCATTTTGCTTCTGACGAGTCAATTTTGTAGAAAGAGCCTGCCATATCAGTGTGGAATCGAACATCGTCGAACAAGAAGAACTCTGGCTCTGGGCCGAAGTATACGGTGTCGCCGATACCCGTTGATTTCAAGTACTCTTCAGCGCGACGAGCAACAGAACGTGGGTCACGCTCGTAACCTTCCATTGTTGATGGTTCAACGATATCACAACGGATATTAACCTGTGTTTCTTCTGCAAACGGGTCAACAACAACGGTTGTAGGATCAGGAAGAAGAACCATGTCTGATTCGTTGATACCTTTCCAACCAGCAATTGACGAGCCGTCGAACATTTTACCTTCTTCGAAGAAGTCATCACCAACCTGACTTGCAGGAATTGATACGTGTTGTTCTTTACCTTTGGTATCGGTAAAACGTAAATCTACAAATTTCGCTTCGCTTTCTTTAATAAGCTCTAATGCCTTTTCAATTGACATCGTGTCCTCCAGGTTTAATGTAAAAATGCAGAATGATCAGCTTCATTCCAACAATGGAAAAAGGGAAAGCGATAATCATGCCATCTATCGCTATTCGAATTTTCGCGGGATAGCGGCGATATAGGGTTCACCGCCATCAATTTAATGCACCATCTTGGTGCGGTAGCGCCTCTCTTTGGTGCGATACTTTGAGTTCGATGTTAGCTAGCGTAGATTATGTTGACGGTGCTTTCCAATGAAAATATCTATTGTGCGGATGAATTTGTTCCTTTGAGAAGATGAGTTACGTCTAAAAAGTAGGTTTATCAAAAAAAGATGCGCAAATGCCGTGGTTTTTCTGTACAATCCGCGCAAATTTTTCTATCTGCATTTTTTGCAAGAAATCTAGTGCATGCCATGTTGGTATGTATCGATTTATACAGGCTCTATTATAAGCATGAATACCACTGATATAAGTAAGTTGCGTAATATCGCAATCATCGCCCACGTTGACCACGGTAAAACTACCTTGGTAGATAAGCTTCTTCAGCAATCTGGAACGTTGGAATCTCGCGGCGCACAAGAAGAGCGCGTTATGGACTCGAATGACATCGAGAAAGAGCGTGGCATCACCATCTTGGCGAAAAATACTGCAATTAACTGGCAAGATTACCGTATCAACATCGTTGATACTCCAGGACACGCCGATTTCGGTGGTGAAGTAGAGCGTGTAATGTCAATGGCTGATTCAGTGCTTCTGCTTGTTGACGCGCAGGAAGGCCCAATGCCGCAAACGCGCTTCGTTACGCAAAAAGCATTTGCTCAAGGCCTTAAGCCGATTGTTGTTATCAACAAAATCGACAAGCCAGGCGCTCGCCCAGATTGGGTAATGGATCAGGTATTTGATTTGTTCGATAACCTAGGTGCAACTGACGAGCAGTTAGATTTCCAAGTGGTTTATGCTTCTGCACTAAACGGTTGGGCGTCAAACGATGCCGATACGCCGTCTGAAGATATGACTCCGCTTTTCCAAACTATTGTCGACCAAGTTGCTGCACCAGATGCAGACAGAGACGGTGGTTTCCAAATGCAGATTTCTCAGCTTGATTACAACTCATATGTAGGTGTAATTGGTGTGGGTCGCATTAGCCGTGGTTCAGTCAAAACTAACCAGCAGGTAACGGTAGTAACCGCTGACGGTAAAACGCGAAGCGGTAAAGTGGGCCTAGTATATGGCTACCTTGGTCTAGACCGTCACGAAGTTGAAAGCGCAAGCGCCGGTGACATTATTGCAATTACGGGTCTTGGAGAACTTAAAATCTCTGACACAATTTGTGATGTGAACCAGGTTGAAGCATTACCGCCATTATCGGTAGATGAACCAACAGTTACTATGACGTTCCAAGTAAACACCTCACCGTTCGCGGGTAAAGAAGGTAAATACGTAACGTCACGTAACATCCTTGAGCGTCTAAACGATGAGCTTGTACATAACGTAGCGCTTCGTGTTGAAGAAATGCCTGATCCAGATAAATTCCGTGTTTCTGGTCGTGGTGAACTTCATTTAGGCATACTTATCGAGAATATGCGTCGTGAAGGGTATGAGCTTGCAGTATCTCGCCCTGAAGTAATTCTTAAAGAAGAGAATGGCGAAACGACAGAACCTTTCGAAACCTTGACGATTGACTGTGAAGAACAGCATCAGGGTTCTATTATGGAGCAGCTTGGTCTTCGTAAAGCCGAAATGACCGACATGTCTCCAGACGGCAAAGGTCGCGTACGCATTGACTTCGTTATTCCAAGTCGTGGTTTGATTGGTTTCCAAACTGAATTCATGACGATGACGTCTGGTTCTGGTTTGCTGTATCATTCATTCGACCACTACGGCCCGTACAAAGGCGGTATTATTGGTAAGCGTAAAAATGGTGTTCTTATTGCCAACGCTAACGGTAAAGCGCTAACTAATGCATTGTTTAACCTTCAAGAGCGTGGTCGTTTATTCATCGGTCACGGTGTAGAAGTTTATGAAGGTATGGTTATCGGTATTCACAGCCGTGACAACGACCTTACAGTAAACGCACTAAAAGGTAAGCAGCTTACTAACGTTCGTGCATCAGGTACTGATGAAGCACAAACGCTTGTTCCACCAATTAAGATGTCACTTGAACAAGCACTTGAGTTCATTGACGACGATGAACTAGTGGAAGTTACACCTGTTTCTATTCGTATCCGTAAGAAGTTGCTTACAGAAAACGAACGTAAGCGCGCATCACGAGCGCCTAAATAAGGTTAGCGAGTAAACACGCTTAAGTCTTTTTAAAAATGCCAACGTCTCGCTGGCATTTTTTTTAGCTTTAAAAAAGTAAACTCGACGAAAGGCGACTTGTAACATTTCTACTACACTCTATTATCGGGTTAATACCGTATATGAGGAAAGACTATTGTTATCTGTTGCCGTTATCGAAGACGATATACTTACCCTAGAGCTCGTCACCGAAACATTAGAGCAGCGCCTGTCTGCCACCGTGTACCCATTTAGTCGTAGTAAGTTGGCAAGAGATTTTTTGCTACAACAAACGCCCGATTCACTTCACCTTATTATTAGTGATCAAGTCATGCCACATTTCGATGGGCTTAGTTTGCTTAAGACCTGTCGTGCTGCGAATTTACCTATCCCTTTTTTACTGATAACCGCTGACCCTAGCAAAGCATTAGTCATGGAAGCTAGAAAGTTAGGCGCATCAGGCTTTTTGGCGAAGCCAATCGATATGGCAGAGCTAACGGAAAAAGTTTTAGCCACAGCAGCAACGCCTTTTCAATAAACGGGGCGTGAATAAACAAGTGCTATTTGATATAAGCAACCTGTGGTTTTACACCACACAGTGCTAGTGTATTTCGCTGCATCTTATTACACTGGTTAAAGACACGTTTACTTCAGGACCGTATTGTGACTTTCAGTTTTGATAATACACCATCGCGCAAAGACACCTTTTCGTTTAAGTGGCAGAAATACCAAGGCCGCGACATCATTCCTGCGTGGGTAGCTGATACCGAGTACAAATGCGCTCAGCCTATACTAGACGCTATCTCAGCGCAGGTTGAACATGGCAATATGGGGTATATTCTACCCGCCCATCATACAGCCGCTATTGGCGCTGTTCAGCGATGGCTAAAAGACAAACATGATTGGCATATCGAGCCAGAGTGGTTGGTGTGGACCCCTGGTGTAGTACCCGCTTTTAATGTGGCGTGTAAGGCGTACTGTGAGCCGGGCGATAAAGTTCTTATTCAAACTCCCAATTACCCCCCTTTGTTAGCAGCGCCTCAATTAAACGGATTAGAGCGTGTCGATATTGGTACCGTTATCGAAAACGAAGGAACGGATAGTGCCAGATATACCCTAGATTTTGATGCACTTGCGCAGCACGCCAAAGACCCCAAGTGTAAACTATTCATTCTGTGTAATCCGATGAATCCAGTTGGTTCGGTGCTAACACAATCCGAGCTAGATCGCATTGCATCAATTTGTAACGACAACGGTGTGCGATTGTGTTCTGACGAAATACATTGCGATTTAATATTAGAGCCAGGCAAAACACATATCCCTGCTGGAAGAGAAGCTAACTTAGCCGAAAATAGCGTTACGCTGATGGCTGCGAGCAAAACATTCAATATTGCAGGTTTAGGTACGTCTTTTGCCATTATCCCTAACAAAGCGCTTAGAGCGGCTTTCACGCAAGCAGCAGCAGGAATAGTTCCCTGGGTGAATGTGATGGGACTTGCTGCGACACAGGCTGCGTTTACCCAGTGTGACGACTGGCATGAAGCGGAGTTAGCGTATCTTCGTGATAATAGAGCACTGGTGGTAGAAGCAATAAATGCGATAGATGGGCTAACGCTTATTACACCTGACGCTACCTTTTTGGCGTGGGTGGATGGTAGCGGCTTGCAGGTCGATAACGTGCTTAAGTGGGCAGAAGGCAAGGGCGTAGGGCCATCGCCAGGGGTGGATTTTCATAAACCTGATCATTTCAGGATCAACTTCGGGTGTAGCCGAGCAATGCTCAAAGAAATACTAACGCGCTTGGCACAATAAGCGCATGGAGTGGGTAATACAACCTATTGCACGATGATGCATTACACCGTGCAATAGGTTGTATTACCCACGCGTTGACTCATTCGGCGTTTGCCACTGATATGGCGTGCCTACAGAAACGTACTGATAAGTTTATATAGCCCTAGCCCGATTACCACAGCCACCACAAATACACCGGCAACATTGCTTATCCAGCTATTTTTAAACGCGCCAAGTTTGCTGCTTTTGTTCATAACGACTAATAAAAATACAGCAATAATAGGCAGCAGCAGTCCGTTGGTCGCTTGTGCAAATAAAATGGCGGGTAGCGGCTTGTAGCCCATGGCGGCGACAAGCACACCGATTACAATAATGGTAAACCATACACCTCTAAAAGCGCGCCCTTTTAGGTTGTCAGATAACCCAAGCGCGCCACATACGGCGTAAGCGGCAGCCAATGGAGCGGTAATAGCACTTGTTAAGCCTGCTGCAAAAAGGCCTAATGCAAAAAACCATTGTGCATTTTCCCCCAATACAGGTTTAAGCTGTTCGCCCATATTAGATGCGTCCATGGTCGCGGCACTGTTAAAAAATGCCATCATTGCGGTCGCCATGACAATCAACGTGATAAGGCCACCTAACGATATTGCTCTTACCGATTGCGCACGGCTATCGTTAACAGCAATGTCAGTGGCTCTTGTCCTCGAGGCGTTAGCGACTAAACTGGCATGTAAAAACAGGTTGTAAGGTACAATCGTTGTACCAATCAATGCCAGTATCGTTGTTATCTCTTTAGCTGAAAGTTGCGGTGAAAAGGCCTGTGAAAACATGTCGGCAATATTCGGTTTAGCAACGATAAAGGTAACTAAAAATACTGCAGCCATGACAAAAACAAGGCAAACAAGTACGTTTTCAATCCACTTATAGCTTCCCGTATACAAAAGAACGATGGCCAGCACCCCGAGTACAGTCGCCCATTCGGCAACGCCCACATTAATAAATGCATCAAGGCCAATTGCTGCACCCGTAAGATTCCCTGATTCGTAAGCGGCGTTACCAATGCCTATTGCCCCTACAATCAGCAGCATAAATACAGAGCGCAGCCAACGCAGTGATACGGTGTCTTTCATTGCTTGCGCAAGTCCGCTGCCTGTTGCCGCGCCCAATCTTGCGGCCATGTCTTGCAATATGATGGTGGCAAAAATAGAAAAAAGGAGCGCCCATACAAGGTGAAAACCGAAATTAGCACCTGCGAGGCTTGCGGTTGTAATGGTGCCAGGGCCTATAAAGGCCGCTGCGATAATGTAACCCGATTTATCTTTTGCCATTTATCCCACTCTTCGTTATGTTTCTTGGTCATATTAACGGTGTATTCATGGTAGCGGCGCTATCGTTTGTAATGGACATAATGTAAAACACAAAAGCAGCTAGCGACGAACGCCTTAACATGGTGTGCACTGTAACGGAAATTGCCGTAATATCGCAAACATAAACGAGGACGCACTATGAACGCCCAAAAAAAGCCGATAGATATTCTCAAACCTCTCTATAACTCAGCGTCGTTTGCAAGTGTGTTACCTGATATTTATCACGCTGACGGCATGATTTTCGCCGTTGCGTCTGCGCCAGAAATTCCTATGCCAGAGCAGTGGATGCCGTGGTTAGTTCAGCAGTCTTCAGGTGTGCTGGTTGATAGTGATGTCGATATCATTGCTGACGCGCTTATGAATACATTACGAAGCCATTTACAGCATATGAGAGATGAACAGCCCTCTTGGCCTCTTTCTATTATTTCTTCACACGAGGATACGCCAGCGAGTCCTGCACTTTCTAGTTGGCTTAAAGGGTTATTAACGGCGCACCAGCAACTTGAAGACGTGTGGCAACGTGCATGGCAGAATGTACCTCAGCAGGGAGTATCGATCGATCCCCCTGAAAAGCGGTTAACGCGATGTTTAAAACTATTTTCTACGCTGGCTGATGAAGCCTTAGCTTTACGGCAACGAAATGATGAACAGGCTCAGTTACTTAAAGAAAACTTGCCCGTATTAAGAAAGCAGGTGTCGCCATTATTATCTGACTACGTGGCGCTTGCTGGTGAACTTGCGCAATCACTCCCTAACCAATTTGAGATGTTTTCATCACTTGATGGTTAACGCTTATCGTCATTAACAGGCTAATTAACGCTGGCGATTGTATTGTTGGCGTTGGGAAACTGCCTGCTTCATCGATGCCGTGTAAGCATCTAAAGCTGCTTTTGCTCTATCGTAAGCGTCCGACAATTCAGCCGCTTCAGGGTGCTGCATAAGCGCTTGAAAGGCGACATCAGTTTCCTGCAACAACATTTTCAGTTGCTGGTTACCAATGTCTACCGTGTTATCTTCCATAATGTGAATCCTTTCGTGTTAATCCGTGACACCAGAAGCGTGTCAGCACAATATCATCGCTGACACGTTTATAAACTTACCTGCTTTTTCTTTTTTTACAAGGGTTTAACAACCGCTAAACATACAATTGCGAGTATCAATAGTACAGGCGCTTCGTTCAATATACGGTAAAAGCGAGGCGTGTGACGGTTTTCGTCTCTGGCAAACTGTTTCATTAACTTAAACAAATAGAAGTGATAGCCATAAATGGCAAGTAAAAGTAAAAACTTTATATGTAACCAGCCCGACATTTTGAACCAGGTAGCTCCATAACTGACAATTAGTGCGATACCAAAAACAAGGGTAAAAAACGCGAAGGGGGTGACAAACCACCAAAGCCGCCTTTCCATGACTTTAAATTCATCTTTTACAACCTGAGAGGTGGTTGTTGCGTGATAAACAAACAGGCGTGGAAGATAAAAAATACCCGCCATCCACGCGAGCATAAAAAAGAGGTGAAATGCCTTAAACCATAAGATGTACATTTTAATATTGTGCCTTTTGTAAAAAGCTTTGCAAAATATTCCAAGTGATGACACCGATAATGTCATTCAGTTCTTGATCATAGATATAAACTGCACCTGAACGTGTGTTTTTGAGAAGTTCATAGACTTCGTGCAAGGTTGATTGAGCGCTAATGCCCTCCATCTCGTGATAATTCAGCGGCTGGGCGTCATGCTCTAAACTTACATTGTATTGGACCAGACGATGTCGCACATCTATTTCAAATTTTGAGCGCTGCACAACAACTGCGGTTGGGTTCTTCGATAAAAAGTCTTTTAATGCGGCGTCAGGCGCATCATGGAACAGCTTATATTCGGTGTTCATCGCCGCCAGCACCCCTGTTTTTTCTAACGATTCTCTAATGGAAGAAATCGCATAAGGAAGGTTTTGATAATCTAATTGCCGGATGAAAATAGAGCGGTTACCAAAGAACTGTGTTGAAGTAACATAGGCTGGCACGATAACAAGCATTGCGGGTAAAATAATTTGTGGGCTATACGACAATTCCATTACCGCCGATAATGCAGCTAAGGGGGCATGCAGAACTGCCGTTAGCATGCCCGCAATACCCAGTAGCGCGAAGCTGCTGGTAAAGTTAGGCAGGTCGAAGAAATAAGCCAAAGGCAGCAAAAGCACCGCACCGGCAAGCATGCCGATTACCATCACAGGGCCAATAATGCCGCCAGGTACGCCAAGGCCAATGGCACAAACTGCTAGCACCACTTTAAATACCAACACGGCACACAGCAGCCACGTACTCGGGCTGCTTAAAAAGAACGACTCTACATCGGCAAAGTTAGCGCCTAACGCTTGTGGAAGCAGCGTACCGACGGCGCCAGTAATAATGGCAGCCAGTATCAATCGCCAAATCATTGATACCGGGCGAAAGAAGGTCATTACGCGCATCAATTGATTGTTGAAAAGCGTGGCTAGCAGTCCCAGTAGCACGCCAAAAACGATAAGGTAAAGATACATCCACTCGCTAAATGTGTTGAATGAAAGAAATGACAATTCGTTCACTTCACCGAAGACCATTCGGGTGAGAACCGAGCCACATGCAGCGGCAAGCATGATAGGGACAAAAATGTGTATCTTGTATTCTCTTAACACCACTTCCATCACAAAAATTACCGCCGCAAACGGCGTGTTAAATGATGCTGAAATACCTGCCGCAATGCCACAACCAGCCAAAATACGAATACTGTTGTAAGGCAGTTTAAGCCATTGCCCGATAAGACTACTGCTTGATGCGCCTAAATGTACCGACGGCCCCTCTCTGCCCACTACAAAACCGCCGGCAAGGGCCAGCATGCCGCCAAAAAACTGATTAATGGTGGTTCTAAAAGGAATATACCCATAAAAGTACTTAATGCGGTGAATAACGAACGGGATCCCCATTCGGTAATGTTTGAACCCAGTAAAGTAGGCAATGAGTAAAATAAAACTAACGCTGGCAAGCGGGAGTAACAACAAGACTGGCCAGTCTGCAGTGAAATACTGTTTTAACGTTTCGATGCCTGAGGATTGCAACCACTCTACACACAGCCGAAAAAGTATAATGATAAGCGCTGCGCTTACACCGCCCACAATGCCAAGTAAGCAAAGCTGAATGGACGTTCTAGGGTGAGCCACTTCTTGTCGTAAAGATTGCAAGCGCATGATGTGATAAAGTAGTACGAGTAATATTCAAAGCTTAACACAAACACTTGCAATTCATAATGTTAAGAAAACATGGATTTAGCGTTCAAACAACTAATAAGCCTATATGACTACAGATGAACTGAAAACCCGACTTGGAAATTATAAATGGTCGTTATTGACCGTCTGCATCATGTTGTTAATGGTCATTTTCGGTTATCAATTAGCAAGATACATAGACGAAGGCCATGCGCGTACTGTCGCCGCACAGAAAGAAACCATTTCAATTTTGCTCAACGAGAACGAAAAGCTTCTCACTCAATCAAACCAACGAGATATTGCATTGGCTATTGCCGATGAGGAAAAACAAATTATCGTGGGTGAATTGGCTTTGCTTAAAGATGAACAAGAAAAATTGAAGGAGCAAATCGCGTTTTATGAGCGGGTAATCGCGCCTGAAAATACGCAAGATGGATTTCTTGTTGATGATATTGAAGTCTTTGAAACACAAAGAGATAACACTTTTCAATTGCGGTTTGTGTTATTGCAAGAACGCTTAACTAAAGCGGTCATAAAAGGAACATTGAATATAAGTGTATCGGGGTTTGTTGACGATAAACCGATTACCGTTGGGACAGAGGATGAGACGTTTTTAGCCTCACCTTTGGCGTATCGGTTTAAATACTTTCAGAATGAAAGTTTGACGTTTTCGTTGCCCGAAAACATGAAAGCAGAATCGATAGTATTTTCCACGACCGTTTATCAATATAAACGGCGACTTGGCGCGTACACGAAGTCGGTACCGTGGGGCGAGGCCGTTGCAGTCAGCGAACGAAGTGCGCAAGAGCAGTAAATAGTGACGTGAGACATATCGCATAAGCACTAGGTATAAGCCAATAGGGTAAGCATTAAGCATAAGGAGTCGAGTGATGACAAACGGTTTTCGCACAGAGCAAGATAGCATGGGAAGTGTAAAGGTGCCGGTTGATGCCCTCTATGGTTCACAAACTCAACGTGCACTTAATAACTTTCCTGTCAGCGGTATGGGTATGCCTCGTCGGTTTATCGAAGCATTAGTGTTGGTAAAAAAAGCCGCGGCAAAAGCGAACAGTGAGCTTGGCGCCATTGATAGTAAAATAGGCGAAGCAATTGTAAGTGCCTGTGAACAGTTATTAGGCGACCCTTTGCTGCTAGACCATTTTCCGGTTGATGTGTTTCAAACTGGGTCAGGTACAAGCACTAACATGAATGCTAACGAAGTTATTGCCACGCTAGCCAATAAGGGCACAGAGGTGACTATTCACCCAAATGACCACGTTAATTATGGTCAAAGTTCTAATGATGTTATTCCTACAACCATTCATGTTAGTGCGTCTAAAGAGGTCATTGAAAATCTGTTACCCGCGTTAGACGCATTAATTAATGTTATTGACGTGAAAGCCGCCACCCTTACTCATATGTGCAAAACTGGCAGAACGCATTTAATGGATGCAATGCCGATTACCCTGTCACAAAGCTTGTCTGGCTGGTCATCTCAGCTGCGTCAACAGCAAAGGCTTTTAACGCAGTTTATACCGGTCATTACTGCCATTGCACAAGGGGGCACTGCAGTGGGGACGGGGATCAATGCCCCTGCCGGTTTTGCGTCGGCCTTTTCTCGTCAACTCTCAACATTAACAGGAATTTCTTTTTCTCCCGCTGATAATTTTTTCTCTCATATCGCCTCTCAAGATTCGGCGGTTTCACTGTCTGGCTTAGTTAAGTCACTGGCGGTTACGTTGATGAAGATAGCAAACGACTTGCGTTGGATGAATTCAGGTCCTTTATCCGGATTGGGGGAGATAGCATTACCCGCTGTTCAACCTGGTTCGTCAATTATGCCCGGAAAAGTTAACCCCGTTATTCCTGAATCGGTTGCGATGGCGGCTGCCCAAGTCATAGGAAATGATGCTGCAATCACCGTGGGTGGGCAATCAGGGAATTTTGAACTTAATGTCATGTTACCCATGATTGCCAATAATTTACTTCAGAGTATTACCCTTATGGCCAATAGCATGAAAATACTCGGTGATAGCGCCATAAAGGACTTTGTGGTTCAAGAGGGTGTGCTTGAAAACGCACTGCGTAAAAACCCTATCTTGGTAACAGCGCTTAACCCTATTATAGGGTATGCGCGCGCTGCTGAAATCGCCAAAAAAGCCTACAAAGAAGCGCGCTCTGTCATCGATGTGGCGTCTGAAATGACAGATATACCCCGAGACGAGCTTGTTCAGTTGCTTGACCCCGTAAAATTGGCCATGAATAACGCTGAGTGAAACATGTTGAGATCGTCAGTGAAAAGGCAAAATGTGTATGAAGTGGTTGATTTGTGAACGGTTGTTGCTGATTTTATAGGTTATTTGTTGCCGTTAAAGTGGAATTTGTTAGAGTGCTACGCTTGCTAAAGAGCCCGCTTTAGGTGCATTGGCGCTAAACAAACCCTCAGGAACAATAAATGACAGACACGTGCTTTCGCATGAAAGGAACCACGCTAACCAGCATAGTGTTAGAGGTGGTAAGTTTTGACCCAGATATATTTACTTCACAGTTAGAACACAAAGTGGCAACCGCCCCTCAGTTTTTCAAACGCTCCTCTCTCATCATACAGTTGAATGCATCTTTGTCGGCAACCGAGTTCGAGCTATTAGTGGCAATATGTAAACGCTTGGCACTTCAACCGATGGCGGTTCGCGGTAACGTAGAAGGCCTTAAAACCACTATAAATGACTTGGGTTTGGCTGATGTGAGTCAAAGTAAATTTAGTGAAACTTCTCTTGGCAATAATCGAAGTGAAAATACGCAGCAAGATGAGGCAGAAGGCATGTCGACAAAAGCTAGCGCTGTCGCTGCTACCGTGTCTCAGACTGCGTTAAAACCGGCAAAAGTGATCACTAGACCCGTTCGTTCAGGGCAGCAAGTTTATGCAGATGGGTGCGATTTAATTGTGGCCGCGACCGTCAGTGAGGGAGCTGAAGTGTTAGCTGACGGCAATATTCATATATACGGTACGTTAAGAGGGCGGGCATTAGCCGGCGTGAAGGGAAACACTCACGCTCGCGTATTTTGTCAGTCTCTTGATGCAGAGCTTATTTCCATTGCAGGACAATTCATTATGCATGAAACCGTAAAGGCGTCATGTTGGAAAATGCCTGCGCATATCTTTTTAGAAGACGATACGCTGCGTATTGAGCCTCTTGCTCAGCGATAAGCGTCTATCATTAGGAATTCAGTAATAATGGCAAAAATAATAGTTGTAACATCGGGCAAAGGGGGAGTGGGTAAAACCACATCTAGCGCGGCTATCAGTACCGGTCTGGCATTAAGCGGTAAGAAAACCGTAGTTATTGATTTTGATGTGGGCTTGAGAAACCTTGATTTAATTATGGGCTGTGAGCGAAGAGTGGTCTATGATTTTGTTAATGTCATCAATAAAGAAGCCACACTGAAGCAGGCACTTATAAAAGATAAACGTACAGACAACCTGTTTATCTTGCCTGCCTCGCAAACCAGAGATAAAGACGCGCTTACCATTGATGGGGTGCAAGCGGTTCTTGATGAACTTAAAGAAGACTTTGACTTTATTATCTGTGATTCACCGGCAGGCATCGAGCAAGGTGCGCAAATGGCATTGTATTTTGCTGATGAAGCCATTGTGGTTACTAACCCTGAGGTGTCGTCGGTGCGAGATTCTGACCGCATATTGGGTATTTTACAGAGTAAGTCGAAGCGTGCAGAGCAAGGTCATGCCGTAAAAGAACACTTATTGCTTACTCGCTATAACCCATCACGTGTGGAAAGCGCCGAAATGCTTAGCGTTGAAGATGTCGAAGAAATACTCGCTATCCCGTTGCTAGGTGTGATCCCTGAATCGGAGTCAGTTTTAAAAGCGTCTAATCAAGGGTTGCCGGTAATTTTAGATGAGAACGCGAATGCAGGCCAAGCCTATAATGACGCTGTGAAGCGTTTATTAGGTGAAACGGTTGAACACCGGTTCTTAGAGGTGGAGAAAAAAGGCTTCTTCAAACGGTTTTTAGGAGGTAAGTAATGGGTATTTTCGACTTATTGAAGAAAAAGCAAAAGCCAAGTACTGCTGCCGTAGCGAAAGAACGCCTGCAGATTATTGTTGCTCATGAGCGAAAAAAGCGAACAGAGCCTGACTACTTGCCCATGATGCAGCAGGAAATCATTCAGGTTATTCGTAAATATGTCAGCATTGCCGATGACCAAGTGTCTGTGCAACTAGACAACAACGATGATTGCAGCGTATTAGAGTTAAACGTTACATTACCCGAGTCATAGCCTATTTGTTTGCTATCGTTTTAGGGCGTTTATTGCCTATCTAATAAACGCCGCTTTTTCTTCTTATTTCGTACCTATAACCAACGCCACACTATGGCGCACAAAGCCCCCTACGTTCCTTTGCATAATGACTGCGCCCGTTGTCGTGCACCTGTGTATTACACTAAAGAAGTATCTTAAAAAATAATCAACTACACTACACTATCAGTGGGGAAAGAATGAGCTGATAAAGTTGTTCTAGTAGGTCAACTAGGCAAGCCATGGATAATACGAGCACACAACACGAAATCAATATACTACGGCGGCGCCTGGCAAGAGAAAAACAGGCGAGAGAAGCCGCTGAAAGTTTGTTGGACGATTATGCCAAAAAATCATTTCTGGCTAATGAAAACCTTCGCAAAGCGGTTGAAAAGGCTAGTGCGAAACAAGAAGAAATTGAATTCTTCGTTAAGTCTGCTGCTGAACTACAGAAAAGCCAAAGCAGTCTCGCGTTAGTAGAGTCCTTGCTGAAGCTGTGTGTTGATTTCACTGACGCAGCTTTCGGTACATGCTATTTTTGCCAGCGTGGCGAAATAGTAAGTCGTGGGGCGACGTATGGCGACCCAACTGGGTTTGATGTCGCTGAAACCGTTGCTCAGTGCCTTCCCACATCTGAAGAACAAATCTTAAGTTCATGGTGCGTACAAGACGTCGAGATTACTAACACGCAAGAAAATGTGTGGTTCTTATCATCTAATTTTAAGTATGTCGACGGCACGATAGGTTGGTTAGTTTTTTTCATTGAAACTCCTTTCATTGACGAGGAGAAACTTTACATACTCGATAGCCATTTAGCGCATTTGCGAACGGGGTTAGAAAGCATGTACGATGGGCCGGGTGATGGTAACAACGCCGCGTCGAATGCTCTTGAAAAAGAACTGAATCAAACAAAAAAACAGCTTGCTGCCGCTGACAGAATGTCTTCATTAGGTTTTTTGGCCAGCGGTGTTGCACACGAAATCAATAACCCCCTTGCGTTTATTGCATCTAACAATCGTTATTTGCAACGCACTCTGATGACGCTCGTTTCATCACTGAAAGACCTTCTGATGAGTTCGTCAGACTCGGCAACGATTGATGCGCTACAACAAATCGACTTGCCCAAGCTTGAGCAAGATGTATTTGAAGTGTTAGACGACAATATGCATGGTTTGAACCGGTTAAGTGGCATCAGCGATAACCTAAGAACCTTTATTCATACTGGCGATAAAGGCTTCGTGAAACTGAATCTCAATCGGTGTGTTGAACGCGCTGTTAAAATGGCATCATTTTCAAAGAAAAGTCAAAATTTAGTAACGGTTAACCTTCTTGAAGGCGAGCCTGAAGTGTTTGGAAACGAAGGAGAAATTGAGCAAGTATTGCTCAATATATTTATTAATGCCCTTCAGGCGATAGGTGATGGTGGAAGTGTTGAAGTAACGTTAATAAATGATGCAGATACGTTTAGCGTGAAGATAAGAGACGATGGCCCTGGCATTAGTGAAGCAAATTTAGAAAAGATATTCTCTCCATTTTTTACTACAAAAGTGGTGGGAGAGGGTACCGGTTTGGGGCTTGCCATATCTAAAAATATCATTGATGCTCACAACGGTGCGCTATTGGTTGATTCGGTGGTGGGCGTAGGCACTTGCTTTAGTATCGTGCTGCCTAAAGCAGACGACGTAAAGGATTAAAGGGAACAGAATATGGCAGATAAGTTAGAGGTATTACTAGTAGATGACGAGGTCCAAGTACAGCGAGCGTTGAGACGTACGCTTGACTCTATTATCTCAGCCAATATCGACATCGCCAGCAGTGGTGAAGAAGGGCTCGAAAAATGTCATGACAAAAGCTATGACATCATCATCAGCGATTTGACCATGACGGGTATGGAAGGCACTGAGTTTTTAAGGCAGGTATCAGAGTTTGCACCCGAAACCATACGCATTATGCTGACCGCTCATGGTGACGTTGATCATGTACTAGACGCCGTGAACGAAGCCAAGGTGTGGAGCTATCTACAAAAACCATGGGACGACAAGCGTTTAGAAATGGTGATTGATCAGGCTGTGAGTATGCGTAAAGTGCTGGTGGAACGTAGCATGCTTAAAGCGGCATTATTGGCTGCGCAAAGTAAGCGCAAGCGGGTAGTAGAGGGCTTTATTGGTGAATCAAGAGCACTTCAGAGCGCCTATGCCGTAATTGAAAAAGCGGCGCCTAGTAATGCATCTGTTTTCATAACGGGTGAAAGCGGTGTTGGTAAAGAGGTTGCAGCCCAGGCAATACATAACTTAAGTAAGCGAAAATTAGACAACTTTGTTGCGCTAAACTGTGCAGCGATACCGTCTGAACTCATGGAGTCTGAAATTTTTGGCCATGTTAAAGGCGCGTTTTCTGGTGCAGTAACACACAGAGACGGCGCGGCATCGCTAGCGGACAACGGGACACTATTTTTAGATGAGCTGGGCGAGATGGATATGGGGTTGCAGGCTAAAATTTTGCGCTTCATACAAACCGGCACGTTTCAGCGAGTGGGGTCGGGAAAAGTTGAAAAAGTTAATGTGCGCTTTATTGCCGCAACCAATCGGGACCCTTATGACGCGATTAAAGATGGGCGTTTAAGGGAGGATTTATTTTACCGATTAAATGTAATAGCGCTTCAGCTTCCCCCTTTACGAGAACGAGGGGATGATGTTTTGCTATTGGCTAATCACTTTATGCGCTGCTTTATGGAAGAGGAGCAAAAGATGTTTGCTGGCTTTACCGAAGATGCGAAATCAGTACTGCGTAAGTTTTCATGGCCAGGCAATGTAAGGCAACTACAAAACCTTATTCATAGCTGCGTGGTAATGAATGACGGCCCACTTTTATCGGGCGCGATGCTTGCCTCGCAGTTGCCAAAGCTACAAGAAAAGATAGCGTCTTTAGCGCCGTCTGTAGATGAAAAACAACACGACATTCCCTTCACAAATAGTATAGATGAGATACCAACCTCTGAGGCATCCATTGAATCTTTGGCGGATATCGAGCGAAAAGCTATTCAAAGTGCAATCGCGTATTACGAAGACAATGTCGTTAAAGCCGCAAGTGCCCTTGGCGTTAGCCCCTCAACACTCTATCGTAAAATTCAGCAATGGTGATTATTGTTCACGCTAATCGTTCTTTGGGAATAGTTCGGCCTTACATTCCGTATTTGGTATGCAGCAATGCTTACACGTGAAAGCGACGTATCGCGTACCATTTCTATGAGACAGTAAATGAAAAAAACGAATCAAGACCAACATCCGGTTGATGATCCCGCCGTAAAAAGCTTGCTTAAGCGTATGGACCCGAACATTGCGAATAGCTTTACGATAGAGCAATTGGTTGCGCTGCGACGCGTAGTGGGATTGCGAGGAGGAAGACTGCATAGCGTTGATGTTAGGGCCACGGTTAAACTGCCTTTTTTGCCATGGAGCTTTTATGCGGTATTCGTTGCGGGTAAAAACAGACGTGACTTGTCGCAGGGCGAAAAAAATATTGCGGTTGGTATGTTCTTGTTAATCATTACGCTGTCACTGCTAATTGTCTGCCTCATTGGCTTGCTGGTGGTGTACCTACTTAAGTCTTGGCTAGGCATCAATATATTTGAGTCGTACTCTTTTGGGGTATGGGACTGGTTTAAAAACTTATATTGACCTACTACTTCACGAGCCCACGCGCCACCTGTTATGCGTGACTTTTAGCATTTTGCTAGAGTGCTTTATCTTATGTTTTTCTAGTTTACGATAATGCTTATCGAGTGAATCAATATGAGAATCATATTGAGAAAAAGCGAAAACCCCTCCCCTTTTATTCTCTAACTTTCTGATATTAAACAACAATAAAGTGTGGCACGCTGTTTGCTAAGATAGGTGAGAAGCTTATTTTCTACAAACGATGTATGCCAGATATGTGATTTTTAAAGCAGGCTGGCGCTAAGAGAGGAATTATGAATAACCATATTGTTGACCAGCGTATTATTGGGTCAATTCACAAAGGTATGCCACTGATTGTTCAAAAGCTTACCGCATTAATTATTCTACTTCTGCTCTCTCCTCTGTTAGCGGTGGTGTGTATTCTTTTGAAATTGGAAAGTAAAGGGCCATTATTTTTCACCCAACATCGCGTGGGAGAGCATGGGCGGCAATTTCACTGTTACAAGCTTCGCTCTATGTATACGCCTGATAGTATTCAGTGGAAAATTGCGGCTAGTATGAAGAGTGACCGAGAAGGTATCTGCCAGAAAATGTACAACGACCCTCGGATTACACGCGTTGGAAGAGTAATAAGAAAGCTATCTATCGATGAACTGCCGCAACTGTTCAATGTGATAAATGGCGATATGGTGCTCGTTGGTCCTCGCCCCCATCTAACAACGGAATATATGCAATATGCGTCAAATGTCTTACCGCGGCTAAATTGCAAGCCCGGCGTGACAGGCCTTTGGCAAGTCTCTGGTCGCGCAGATACTACCTTTGAAGAGCAACTCGCATTAGACAAAGAATATATAGAAAAACAAAGCTGGTGGTTCGACATAAAAATTTTGGTAGCAACTGTTCCTGCGGTGCTTACAGGAAGAGGTGCTTACTAAGCAACGTCATTATTTATTAACGCTTCTCCTAGCGTTTTACTATAACCCTCTCCTTTGGCGCTATGTTGCAAAACTAGCGCCTTTTTTTTGTTAATCCAATTAAGCACCCCGTATAGATAACACTAAGTAATCATCAGCTGTTACTCGATACGGTGGTTCATGTTTTTCATTCGTTGTTTTTCAATATCAACGGGGTACTTATTCTTATTCTCTCCAACCGCGCTGTGCAAAAAGGTTCGCCAGCTTTTTTAAATGAGAAGCCATTTTGCAAAACACATTGCAAACTGCAATAGCGGGTTTGGAAAATATGCAAATTAAGGTTAAGTTGTTGAAATTTCTGGTAAATAAAAGTTGGCACTTGGTTTGCATCTAGAAGTGGGTAATAAACAATGTATCAAGTAATTTTGCTTTACCTAAATAGGGTGTCCTGATGAAAAGGTTGATTGAAATAAAAAGACGTTCATGTGTTTTAGCGCACATCAACGACAAACGCTTTCTTGTGGACACAGTCGTTCGTGCAAACTCGCCAATGTCACAGGTTTTCACCTCGACGACAGCGCAACCTTCTACTCTAGAGGCCATATTATGAAAACTATTTCACTATCAGTCATTATTCCTGTTCGCAATAATGTTCAGCACATCGAAAGAGCGCTTAAAAGCGTTCAACAACAATACCTTCCCGTTGACGAGATCATTGTTGTTGATGATGGGTCAACAGATGGAAGCGTAAATCAAGTACTCGCACTCGACATACCCAATTTGAAACTTATCGAACAAGTAAACCAGGGTGTTGGCGCTGCTAGAAATAACGGGGCGAAAGCCGCACGCAATGACTTTGTTGTTTTCTTGAACCCGAACGATGAGTGGCTTCCCTTCTTTACCCACGAGATTCAGCATTTGAACAATGCGTTTCCTAACCGCTCATGCTATGCGTCTCGATACCAGTGGGTAACGAACCGCGGAGCACCGGTAGATGCTAACGTGAAGTTAAGCAACGTTAACCCTGAGGGGTATGAAATGACGAACTTTTTTGCTGTTGCTGCAAAAGGGGAGCTTCCGTTTGCGTTGTCATCTTTTGTGATTGAAAAATCTTTCTTTGAAACACTAGGCGGTTTTGTAACTCAAAACCCTTCTGACGACGAGCACGAATTTTTTGCTAAAGCGGCGCTTAACGCTGCCATTGCTTATAGCCCCAATATTCACTTACATCAGCATTTAACCGCAAAAAAATTGCCGAACGTCAATGTACCTCATCAGATGCGCTTGTCTACGTACCGCCATATTAAACACGTAAAACACTCGGCCCATGCGACGAATGATATTGTTGATTATTACGCCAATATTTTACTCTCAGCGGCTAAGCAAAATGTGCTGTGTTCAAACCTGTCTACGGCGCTTCAACTACTCAGTTTACCTCTCTGTAAGCGCCGTTATTTGCGAAGTACAACATTGGTTTGCTGCGTGCGATTACTCCAATTAAAAAATATTTTCTCTAACTCTATGGCATTAGTTAAGAAGGATCTACTTTCATGAAACTCAACGCGATTATGACGATAAAAAACGAGGTTGATATCGTTGAAGAAACATTGCTAAATGCGATGAAGTTTTGTCATAAAATTTATATATACGACAACCACTCAACCGATGGTACATGGGAAGTACTTAATGAAATGGCAGCGCGGTTTAACGACTTAGTGATTGTAGGTCAAACCGACGAATCGGAGAAAGGCCTGCTGAGGAAAAGAGTTTACAACCGCTATCATAGCGAATACGACGCTGAAGACTGGTGGTGCTTTCTTGGTGCAGACGAGCAGCTTGCAGAGTCTCCCATTAAAGCGTTAAAGCGGGCTAGCGCTGCGAGCAAAAATACAATGAACGTATGGCGCGCTCAATTCTATTTCACCGACGTAGATTACGAAAATCTTGAAAACGAAGATACAAAAACGCCGATTGCCCAACGTCGTCGCTATTATGCATTGAATTGGAAGGCCCCGCGTTTTTTCTGCAACGATCCTATCAAAAAATGGCCAGAGAATACAACGGGCGACATACCGTCTTGGTCAAGCAACGTATGTGCAGAGTCTCTCATTTCCAAATGCTATTGCCAGCGGACACCAGAACAAATGCAAGACAGTGCTAAAGGTCACCAACAGAAAAGCTTGAAGGCTCTCTTTAATACGCAAAGGTTCGCAGCACGCTACACAAAAGCGCGTTCACTTTATTTTTATGGCGACGGTGATGAGTTTAGATTTAGCACTATGGTACTGATGAAGTGTTTCCTGAAAAAAGGAAGCGGTTTTCTTAAAGCGCACTATAACGCGTTGTTAAACAAGATTTACTGCGACACAAAAAAACTGCAGGCACAGTCGAAAACGTTTTAGAGGATAGAGTTATGCAATCTTTAAGTGAAAACACGAAACGTAGTGTGCTGATTGTCGATGACGACTCTCTCTTTAGGTCTACACTCGTTGGAATGTTATCGGATACATTTACGTGCTTTGAAGTTGATAGTGGGCAAAAAGCGGTCGATTTTTGTACGCGTCTTCAGCAACCTGATGTCATATTGATGGACTACAATATGCCAAAAGTGAGCGGGGCTGATGCGTGTAAAAGGTTACAAAATATTGCCCAGTTAAAGCATGTTCCGGTTGTATTTCTTACTGCTGAAAATGATCCAGAGTTACAACATCGATGCTGGCAAGCTGGCGCATCAGATTTTGTCGTCAAGCCTGTGGTGTCCGAAGCATTGAAGCATAGGTTAATACATCAAATTCAGGTAAAGCAGCGAGAAACGCATTTAGAGAATTTGGCATGCACAGACCCGCTTACGGGGGTGTATAACCGAGAGTATCTTAAACAGCATATTCCTCCTTTAATACGTGAATTGAATAGAGAGCATAGGTCGTTGTCAGTGCTTATGATCGATATCGATGACTTTAAAAAATACAACGATAACTACGGGCATATAGAGGGTGATAGGGTATTAAAGAAGGTCGCGCATAGGTTAAAGCAAGTTGTTAACCGTCCTTTTGACAATGTCATACGGTATGGAGGGGAAGAGTTTATCGTGGTATTGCCCCGCACTAACCTCGAGGGGGCGAAGTTAATAGCACATAAAATGTCAAGAGCGGTAGAACGTTTATTGATTGAAAACAACTACTCTCCGTACGGGAGAGTGACAGTGAGTATTGGTGTCGCCACGTCTAAAGAGCATGCTACGTTGGATTTTGTTGATATAGTCAAAAAGGCTGACAAAGCGATGTATAAAGCTAAAGTATCTGGAAAAAACAATGTGGTAGCAGATACTGATTTAAGTATGAAAACATCGCGCTATGCCATGGTAGGAGGAAGTTTAAGGGCTATTTAAGTTGTCATTAGTATTAATTTCTTTTACTGGTGTTGAAAAAACAATAAGAAATTTGATAACGACCTCGAAATTCTCAGATTTGTTGCATATGCTAGTGAGTAGCGTTTGTAGCGTTTGTAGCGTTTGTATCGTTTGTACGCAAAAGATTAGTGGGACAATGGAGTCGTCATGCCAATAGAAAACATAATTGATTTTAACGTCGATGCGAAAGGCGTGATTTTACCAACTGAAGCATCGACGTGGAAAGTGCTTAGCGTAGAAGATGATATCAATTATCAGCGTTCTATATCACTAAGTTTGCGTGCTGTTGAAGTTATGGGACGTGAACTAGAAGTCCTTACGGCCAACTCTGCTACACAAGCGGCAAGCATTTTATCAGAAAGAGACGACATAGCGGTCATCCTTCTCGATGTCGTCATGGAGAGTGATGACGCAGGGCTTTACCTTGTCGATACTATCAGGCGTGTTATCGGCAATGACAGGGTACGCATTGTGCTGCTAACAGGGCAGCCAGGTGTCGCGCCGCAGAAAAAGATAATGCAGCGCTATGACATAGACGAATATTGGACAAAAACGGATACAACAGAAGAAAAATTACATTCAATCGTCACGAGTAACATTCGCACGTGGCAGTCTATGACCGAGTTATATCATGCCAAGCGCGGTCTACAAATGATTGTAGACGCATCTCGTGTGCTCACATCCAAAGAGAATATCGAAGATTTCACGCAAACTGTTTTACATGAAATCAGCAAGCTTGTTGGTGTGTCAGATGCTGGCGGTATCGTGTGTGCCTACCATCCTCAACACGAAGCGTTAGAAGCAAGTGAGATTTTTGCTACTAGCGGCAACTACCGGCATGATAGTGCAGAGATGCTTAATGATATCTTCCTACAGAAACTGAACGGTGTTGAAAAAGACAAGATTTTATCGCTTCTTAGAGAAACGATTCGAACGCAAGAGCACAATTTTTCGTCTGGGCTAACGGCCTTATATTTTTCAACGACGATGGTTGATGAGCGTAGCTATATTATCCTTGTTGAGTCGCCTGAAAAACTGAAAAGCAGTCACATCGCGCTTCTTCAAGTATTTTGCGAAAATGTAAGCAACGGCTTTACAAACTTAGCATTGCTTAACAAGCTATCACAACTTGCCTACTTCGACAGCGAGTTACATATACCTAATAAAAACTGGTTAGTGCGAGAGTTAGAACAATTAAACACGACAAATTGGAAAAACAGCGTATTAGTGTTGGTTGATATCTCAAATTTTTCAGACATCGCAGTGATGTTAGGCAGAAGCTATGCTGAAGAAATTGTCAGGGCATTATATCAAAAGATCAAAGCGCAATGTGTGCACACGGACGCGATCTGCAGAATAAGGGACAATACATTCGCCTTCATTTTTCCTTCTGCGCACGCGCCATCGAAAGCATTATTAAATCACTTAAGCGATCTGTCGGTAGATATCGACGGACTTGCTCATACCATCATGTCGGTAGTATGCAAAGCAGAGCTTCACCTTTTTGAAGACTGTGAACCGCAAGACATTATTACTATATCAGAGCTTTCTATTGCCGAAGCAAGAGAAAAAGGGCAGTCGGTAACTCAGGTCGATTCTAGCATTGCAACGAATATTGCTCAGCGTCATCAGGTGCTGCTTGATTTGTATCAAGCATTACAATCACCCGATACATTTCAACTAGCGCTTCAGCCCAAAGTGAATATGGTAACTAATGAGGTCGTCGGTGCCGAGGCGTTGATTCGGTGGGTTAAGCCTAATGGTGAAAACGTTCCGCCTTCAGCTTTTATCCCAATAGCGGAAGCCTCAGGGTTAATGGGTAAAATTGATGTGGTGGTGATGGAAAAAACATTTGAAACCATCGCTATTATGCAGCGTAACCACATTACCCTTCCTGTTTCTTTCAATGTGACTTGTAGTGACATAACCAACCCAGATTTTCTATTGAAGCTAGAGTACTTGCTGGATTCGACGAAATTAGAACCCAGCTTACTTGAGGTTGAAATCACCGAAAGCCAAGCTATGCAGGACTATGCCGTGGTTAACCCAATATTACAGCGTTTAATCCGTATTGGTGTGAAGGTCAGCATAGATGATTTTGGTACCGGTTACTCATCACTCGCCCACATCGCTGATTTAGCAGTTTCAACCCTAAAACTAGACCAAAGTTTTGTGTCAAAACTATCAGAGGAAGGCGATGCGGGGATTGCTGTCTGCGAGATGGTATCAAGACTTGGAGAGCGCTTTCATTTTAATATTATTGCAGAAGGGGTGGAAACTGAAGAGCAAATGCAAAAGCTTATCGATAAGGGTTACACCATGGCGCAAGGCTATTATTTTGGTAAGCCGATGATGCTAGACGCCTTTATAGAGTGGCTTGAAAAACGAGCTAAATAACATGAAAGCAATGACGGTATTATTGCTTGTTAACAAGAAAAGCACACTGGTGTCATGTCTGCTTACACTAATCACTGCCAGCGCAGTGGGTATGGCATTGTTTTTGTATCTGTTTAATGCTCACCTAGCCAGTTTTCGGAGTCAGCACAATGTCGCCGTTACTAACGCAAATCAGTTGTTCAACGCGCGCTTAGGTGACATAAGAAATAGCACGACATTGTTGAATGCCCATATTGTTGATTTACTCTCTAATGAAAATAATGACGTTGACGTAAACAAAGTCTTCGCGAGGGTTGGCAAGTCGCTCCCCACAATTTCACAGATGCGTTGGTTGTCGCTAAGTGGACAAGAAGAAGTCCGCGTTAATTTTAAAAACGGCGAAGCTAGGCCTGTACCGGCGGCCCAGCTGCAGAACAAGAAAGGTCGTTACTACTTTGAGCGAGCTTTATTGTCGAGTTCACAGGAAGTCTATTTATCATCCATCGATCTTAACGAGGAGTTTGGAAAAGTAGAGGTGCCTTATTTGCCTACAATTCGCAGTGCAATAAAGGTTGATAATCATCCACTGGGAAGCGGTATATTTATTATTAATTTTGAATTGAAATCACTGTTTAACGATTTAAGAACGTTGAGTGATTTTGGAACACGTGTATTTGTTGCGAAAGGGAATGGTGAATGGATGATTTTTTCAGACACCGACAAGGAATGGGCAAGCTACAAGAAGGATGTCAGTGCCTCGGTATCAGATTCCCTAGAGACAGTGTGGGAAAGTGTTCTACAAGACGGTTCGACTGCTTTAGTGAGCGGTGATGCCGAAACCGTACACAGCGCGGTATCGCTTTTTGGCACTCAAGAAGGTGGGGTCCAAGAAGAATCTATTATCTTAATTGCTAGCACTGACAGAGCCAACTATCGTTCGGCGTTTTACCAAGCGTTAATTCCGTCGTTGTTGCTTTCATTTGCTGTCGGCGCTTTATCGCTTTTCTTATTGTTGAGAGATCGTTTTCGAGAACAGCAATTGAGCATCCTAGCGAGTCGATTAAGCGAGGAAAAAAACGCATTAGCTGAAGCATTTGCTGCACAGCAGCTTCTACAAGACGAACTCGTGGAGTCAGAAAAAATGGCGTCGTTGGGAATGCTTGTGTCCGGTGTCGCCCACGAACTTAATACTCCAATAGGTGGGGCTTTGATGACGGTTAGCGGTATCTCGCGTAGAACCCATGATCTTGAAACGCTACTACCGGATAAACTGAGCTATGAAAAGCTTACAAGGTTTATCGCTTTCAATAATGAAGCGTCAGAGCTGGCAATATCTAATTTAACCAAGTGTAGTGAATTGATTAAACGCTTCAAGCGGCTTGCTATCGATAGGGGGAGCGAATCGGTTGTTACATTTTCTCTTGATAAGTTAATCATCGACTTAGGTCATTCGTTGAAGCCCATATTGAAAAAGAAAAAGGTTTCGCTTAAATATGATTCAGATATCGATATTGAAATGACAACGTACCCAGGCATACTGTCTCAAGTGATACAAAACTTCGTTGTTAACAGCGTTGAGCATGGTTTTGATAAAAAAGACAGCAATGAAATCGTTATATCGGTAGAGCGTGAGGCTGACAACGTCACTATAAAACATACGGATAATGGAAAAGGGGTTGCAGAAGACGTCGCCGAAACCTTGTTTGACCCATTTATTACCACTGCCCGAGGAGAAGGTAATTCAGGTTTAGGTTTGCACCTTGTACATCAGTGGGTAACTAAAATGTTAGAGGGAAAAGTGAACGTGATGAGTAAAGACGGTGTAACAGTATTTTCTGTCACCATCCCCATTGCTATTGCGGTGCAAGACGAAGAGGAGGAGTCATAACGTGATGCCTAGTTGTTGTTTTGCCTTTTCGATAAGACTTTCATTTAATGTCGGTGGCGCAATAGATATGTGTGATGAGAGCGTTTGCGTTATATGACGGATAAAATCCACACGGGCATGCCATTTATGTTCCCCGTTTATAACATACCAAGGTGCTGAACCAGTATGTGTCAACGCTAACATATCGCTAATAGCGGATACATACTCAGCACGTTGGCTTCGATTATGTAAATCTTCTGCAGTCAGTTTCCACTGTTTATAAGGGTTCAGCAGGCGTTCTTCAAATCGCTTTTTTTGTTCGTCGGCGGTAATGTGAATAAATAACTTTACTATTTTGACCCCATCGTCGCTTAAGTTTTTTTCAAATTGATTGATTTCTGAATACGCCCGTTGCCATTCATCACGAGTACACAACTGATCTACACGTTCTACTAACACACGCCCGTAATACGAGCGGTCGAGTATAGTGATGTGTCCGTTCTTAGGGGTCTTTGACCAAAAACGATGTAAATAATGATGTTTTTTCTCTTCTGCAGAGGGGGCGCCAACAGGGAATACAGTAAAGCCTCGAGGGTCAAGTAATTCTGTTGTGCGGCGAATGGCTCCGCCTTTTCCGGCCGCATCCCACCCCTCTACCACAATAAGTGCTTTTTGTTTGTTGTGAAAATAGGCTTGTTGAACATGAAATAACGATTTTTGCCAATGTTGTAACGTGTCCTTATAGGCTTTTTTGGACTCGAATTGCGGTGGTTCTACCTCGTCAGGAAGGCGCACGGATGTGAGCGGGGGCATAATGTTGGTCATGTGGTACCCAGTCATTACTGAAATCTTCTGTTCATAACGTAAGCTATTTTAAGGTGAAATTACACCTATTATGCATGCCAACGCGATAATAAAACCGTTGAACATGGATAGCATGCCTTGCAACGAATTGTTTTGCCCCAATAGTTGATAGAATTACTCAAGTATTAGATAATTGAACGAAGATAATGTGCATAAGCACGTGACGAATTAAGAGGTGGGTATGTCTGTAGAAATGGCGTTGCCAATTGAATTTTCTGATGCAGCGGCAACGAAAGTAAAAGCCCTCATTATGGAAGAAGAAAACCCTGAGTTAAAACTTAGAGTTTATGTGACGGGCGGCGGATGCTCTGGTTTTCAGTATGGTTTTACTTTTGATGAAAAAGTAAATGAAGGCGATATGACCATCGAAAAAGACAGCGTGACACTGGTGGTTGACCCAATGAGTCTGCAGTATCTTGTTGGAGGAGTGGTCGATTACGTCGATGGTCTTGAAGGCTCTCGATTCCTTGTGCAAAACCCTAATGCGACAACCACGTGCGGTTGTGGTGCCAGCTTCAGCGTATAGTGTTTATTCGCGTATAGTCAGTCGACTATACGCACTTCTTTGACGCGTCTTTCGACGGTTACTTTTCCAAATTATCAATCTTTACTACACTAGTGGTATTAAGCCACGCTATTTATTCGCTACGTTGAAAGTAAACGTAACGCGCGAGAATGGCCGAAAGTAGGTAAGATAAGAATATGAAGTTATATGGGTCTACCACCTCTCCTTACGTTAGACGCACTCGTATTGTACTTTTTAATACTTCTCATGAATTTATAGACCTTCAGATATTTTCTAATGATGACCGAGCGCTGCTTGCCGCGCGAAATCCAACGATGAAGGTGCCGTGCCTAGAAGATGACGGCAGAATGATTTTTGACAGCAGGATTATATTTAATTACTTGTCTGAAAAGCTGATGCTAAACCCCTTAACGTGGGAAGAGGAAAATCAACTTACCCTTATTGATGCGGCCAACGACTCGTTCGTACAGTTACTTTTATTACAACGCTCTGACGTTGATGTAGAAGAAGATAAGTTGTTCTTTTCGTTGCAAAAAGAAAGAATAAGCAGTGTGCTTGGTACACTCAGCGAGCAATGCGAAAAGGGGGCATTTAGTGAGTGGGGCTACCCAGAGATATCACTCTACACGCTTATTGACTGGGTATTGTTTAGGCAGTTGCACACCTTGCAGGATTATTCCGCATTACTCGACTTTCATGAGCAGCACCGCGACCGTATCGAGCTCACCGCGACAGATCCTAGACAATAACTCACCGATGTTATAAACCGTGTGATTGTGTCAATAAGCGAGTGAGCGCATGGGCATTTTAATACCCTTTTTCAAAATCAAAGGTATGTAATAAAGGCTGTTGTTGAACAAAGCGTGTTATGTTTTCAGCAAAGATTGCAGCAACATCCTGTGGAGAAGATTCTGCTGCGGTGTGGGCGGTAATAATGATGTTGGGATGGGACCAAAAGGGATGGTCACGAGGAAGCGGCTCTTCTCTAAATACATCCAATACTGCCAACGCAGGTTTACCGTGCGTTAAAGACTGTAGTAATGCATCGTCATTAACCGCTTCACCTCGTCCTGCATTAATAAAAACCGCATTAGGTTTGAGCGCACTAAAAAACGCTGTTGAGAGTATATTCTGTGTGTCTGGCGTGTCGGGCATAAGGTTGACGATATGATCGGCCCGGCCTGCAAAGTCTAACAGTGACGCTTTTGTATAGATATGATCAGTACCTTCTATCGGCGCTCCTGTGTTCGTTACCCCTATTACTTTCATGCCAAACGCTCTCGCAGTAGGTATTAGCGCTCGGCCAATATTGCCAAGGCCTATGATACCTAACGTTTTCCCTTGTAATGGAACACGCGCTGTCGCTTCCCAAACCGGTGGTGTTGCGGCCTGGTTAGTGGAAAATGCGTTAACACTTCTTGCATGGTGTAGCAGATAAGCAAATACGTATTCACGCATCAGTGGCCCGAAAATATCTTTAATACCCGTGAGTAGATAGTTTTGTTTGGCGTGGCTTAACAGTGGTCGATTTCCAGCCCAAGAAGACTGACACCATACTAGGTTATGGCATTCACCAATAATTTTTACCGCGAGGTTTGGGGCCGCGAGCAATACTTTTATTTCGCTTGGTGTGATGCTTTGCGGGTTATCAGTGACATGCACAATATCTATCAAGTGACGGATGTCATCTATTGAAGATAAATTGTCGGCAAGTATGTCTGCGTCTTTACTTAGAATAGATATCTGTAAGGGGGCATTACGTGATGATTTCATTAACGTTCTCTTCATTAAGTAAACTTATCTTTCCTTACTCGTGGGATCATTTGGTCGTCACTTTGTTTCAAATTTGTAGATAACGTTTTACATTTTTGTAAATTAAAAAGTGAGTGACAGAAACAAACTCACGTTCAACCTCAGAAAATAATAAGGAAAAACGGAATGGCCACACTTGAGGATACCAACACAGTCAGTCAGGCGAAAATATTATCACCAAAGCGTAACTCAAGTAACGCACAGTCTATTGAAGGTTTAGTCTCAGAACAACTCGCTCACTTTGGAATATCGTCGTCATCCGAATATGGACAGGCGTTGTCAGATACTGCGCGACATCTCTATGGTGCGCAAGCCGATGTCATGCGGCTGTGGGATATTACCAACAACACATTAAGTGCATTGGACAAAGAGGATCGTGTTGCGTATTTCAATGCGAAGAAGTTCCTCTCTTTTCAAATCGCAAAAATTCTCGATACCTTACAAAACCCATTCCGCGCAACCTACCAAAGCTTATCCAGTGGTAATGGGTCACAAGGGCATTATCCATTGTTCGACAATGTGACCGCCCTGTTTTCAGCAACGCCTGTGGTTGTGCGAACCGCCACTTATGTTTATGCGTGTACAGAGTGGGTAGACGATGCGTTCCAAGGCAAAGAGTTTACGCATCAGATTTACTCGCGTTTATTAAATCCGACGAATATTTCATTAGCCAATGCTATTGTTGATATGGAGGCGGGCCCTTATGCTGCAGACTACATGGCGTGGAATTTTAATTCTGGTATGGCGGCAATTGATGCATTGTTATCTAACGTGTTGAGCCATGGTGATGTACTTATCGTGTCTAGAAATGTTTATGGTGGTGTTTACCAACTGCTTCACGATTACTTCGCTCGTGAGAATCGCATGAATATCAAAATAGCGTGGTTTGACGGATACGATAGCGACAGTTTTGCCGACTTTATGGCGCAAACAAAAGTCGAAAATGCTGAGCGTCTCAATAATGGCGCTAGCATGCACGTTTACATTGAGTCCCCATGCAATCCCCATGGTTATGTATTAGATGTGCCTGGTATTAGTAAGCTGGCGCATGAAGAGGGCGCGTTGGTCATGCTAGATTCAACATTAGCAACGCCTGTTTTACATCAACCTCTTCAACATGAAGACAAAGCGTCAAGACCCGATTACGTCATGCATAGTTATACCAAAGATTTGTGTGGAAGTGGCGCAACGACAGCGGGTGTGGTTATTGGTGAAGGACATCGCATGTTCCAACCAAAAGGCAGTTCGATGCATGGTGTTGATTGGTCACAGACGATGTTCTGGGATGTGTATTATATTAAGGGGGCGTTCCTAGATTCAGAAAAAGCATTCGATGTGTTAAACGGCATGAAAACGTTAGAGCAACGAATGATGACGAAAGTGATTAACACCCAAGTGTTCACCTCATTTTTAAATGCGCACCCTCATATTCGCGTCAACTGCCATGCCTTGCCTGAACACAGCAATGCACATCTACGTAAAAAGCAGCATAAGAACGGATGGCCATGCACGCTTTTCACGATTGATATGGCACCTGCTCAGCTAGAAAGAGATGTATTTGTTCGTTTTTTTGATGCGCTTGAGCCGGCATTCAGTCACCAAGTGAGTATTGGTCAAAATAACACTATTGTGCTTTGCCCCGCGCTGACTTCGCACTCTGAGTTGAGTACAGAGGAGCAGAAAAAGGCAGGTATTGAATTAACGACAATGCGAATAGCGATGGGAACCGACAATGTTAAGCAATTGATTGCGCACTTTATGCTTGCGGCGAAGCACTTTATTGAACCGCATCAAAGTGGGTTCTGCTCTCACTTTATGGGAAATGACGCCATCGATACACTTTATCGTGATGTAAGCGAGCGTGTGTGTGCTGAACATTTTAATGGTGTTGCAAGCATGAGCACATTGATGGAGTGTAAGGATAACTAATCCTTGTGCCGTTTTAGGGTAAAGTTATGGTGCCTACGTGCCGATACGCATTTAAATAGTGTCCCGAGCCTACCGAGCAGTAGGCTTGTTATATAAAAAAGGGCGTAGTATGTATCAGTTTACGTTAGATGTGAGTATTCACGGCTCGTTACCTTTTGTATTTGCAGCATTTCACGAGGTTGAATACTTGTCTGAGTGGTTTGCACCTGGTGACAGTGCGGTATCTCAAATCATGAGTAACTTTAGTGAAGGCGGCAAATATCGCATTAAAATGGTAGAGCCGAATGGCGCCGAAATGGCGTTAGTGGGTGAGTATGTTCGCATTCTCGCTAATGAGCACTTGGTGTTTTCATGGGCGTGGGAAGACAACCTGGAAGCGTCTGTGATGACATCTGTCGACATTACTTTCGAACAAACCGAACCTGATGTTGTAAGAATGGTACTAACGCACGCAGGTTTTAGCACTCAAGAAGAGTGCGACCAGCATCAACATGGTTGGTTATCGTGTTTAGAAAAGCTCGCGGCATTGGCTGATAAACAGAAGCAGTTAAATTAGCATCGATTAATCGTAAAAAAGCCCAACGCCATGGGTTGGGCTTTTAATCAATTTGTAAAACAGCAAAAGACGTTGCTTATGTCATTGACTCCATTGACGCTTTGCCGCTACGTTCTCGATATGTATCGTAATCGTTGTATCCCTCTTCGTCGCCACCATACCAAGTTGATGGGTCGTCAAAGGCAGATAATGGATAATTATTTTTAAAGCGTGTTGGCAAGTCGGGATTCGTGATCCATGGTCTGCCGTAAGCAATCATATCGCCATCGCCATCATTGATCCTCTTTTCACCTTCTTCCTTCGTGTAACCGCAGTTACCGATAATCATGCCATCGAATAACGCTCTGAATTCAGATAACACCATGGGTTCGCCGCGTTCATGAAAACCGAAGGCCAGCCCGTCCATAACATGAAGGTATCCCAACTTTAATGCGTTGAGTTGCTGTGCAACATAAGTAAATGTCTCACGATAGTCATCGGCACCCATGTCGTTGAATACGCCATTTGGTGAAAGCCTCACCCCCACTTTTTCAGCAGGCCAAATAGCTAAAACTGCATCCATAACTTCACTTAAGAATCGATAGCGGTTTTCAATGCTACCACCGTAGTTGTCTGTACGCTGATTGCTTCTGCTGTCAAGAAATTGGTTCAATAGGTAGCCATTCGCAGCATGTACTTCTATGCCATCGAACCCGGCTGCTTTGGCATTGACTGCTGCTGTTTTAAAGTCGGCAATGGTTCTGCGTATGTCTTCGTGTGTCATCGCTCGCGGCACTTCGTAAGGCTTTTTGCCCTTTGGAGTGTGGATTTCGTCCCCTTCAATTTTTACCGCAGATGCGGAGAGTGGACGTTCACCATTATGAAAATCGCTATGCGACGCTCGTCCGGTGTGCCATAACTGCAGTACAATCTTGCCGCCTGCGTTATGGACTCGCGTATTGATAGAACGCCACCCTTCAACCTGCTCTTCGGTATAAATTCCAGGTGTATCTACCCAACCTATTCCTTCTTCGGATATTGCCGTTGCTTCACTAATGATAAGCCCAGCATCAGCGCGTTGTACGTAATGGTCACCCATGATTTTATTAGGGATTCGATTGCTACCGGCACGTCCCCGAGTCATCGGTGCTAGCACCATACGGTTTTGTAATGTATTGCCAGCCCATTCAAATGAAGTGAATAGCGGTGAATCTGACATGATAATTTCCTTTTCTGTCGTGTGTTTAGTGTTTACTGAAATGGTCTTAATTCGGATTGATTCAATAGGCGCGGCTATAGCGAAAAGGACTAGTCAATACCGAATAAGACTGAGGATATAGCGTTAAATGTTTTTAACTATTTCGTGTCGGCCTCACGCATCCGCCCAATGCGTAGTAGGCTTTTTTATTGACTTTATGGGCGAGGTACTCGACTGTAGATACTTGTGTATGTGCAATTACGTTTCTGCGCTTTAAAACAATTAAAATAAAAAGGACAAGCATGAAAACTTTTTTTAAATGGTTAGGCATTGGCGTGCTGGTAGTTATTATCGGCGGCGCCATGTGGGGCACGCATGAATGGAACGCGGAGAAACCGTTTTCATTTCGTGTATTTCTAGATAGAACCCTAATAAAACAAGCATTAAAGAGCCCTCAAACACTCACGTCAATTGGTGTCCTTGATGGTATGGGAGTTACAGGACATAACGCGCATCTTGATGACGCGAGCTTAGCCTCGTCGCAAGCAATGTACGACGAGCTGATGGGCGTTAAACAAGTATTGATGCAATACGATGATTTGGATGACGATGAACAGTTGTCCAAAGATATTGCATTGTACCTTTTAAACACATTAAGCCAGTTCCAAGCGTATCAGTATCATAGCTACCCGTTTAACCAAATGTCTGGCGCGCAAAGTAATTTTCCAAGCTTTATGGATGGGCAACACGCGATAACCGACGAAGAGAGTGTGGAAAATTACATTAATCGCTTAAGCGAAAGTAAGCGTTACTTTACGCAAATGCTTGAAGGCATGTATGTCCGCGAAGAGAAAGATATTATTCCTCCGCAGTTTGTCATTCAGCGCGTGATTGATGAGATGCAGGGCTTTATCGACAAACCCGTAAAAGAAAATATCCTTTATTCGTCGGTAGAGCGCCGTATGAAAGAGTCTGAAGCAATCGATAGCGATAAGTACGACGCACTGCTTGCTCGCGTTGAGAGCGAGATAGAAACGACGGTATATCCTACCTATCAGATGCTTATAGACTATTTCACCGCGCTTAAGAACAAAGCGGGCACTGATGACGGCTTGTGGCGGTTGGAAGGCGGCGATGAAGCGTATAAGTTAGCGCTCCGCTTTTTTACGACAACAGATTATTCCCCCGATTATATTCATAATGTGGGCATTGCCGAAGTGTCACGCATACAAGGTGAAATTTTGACTATTCTCACGCAGCAAGGGTTCGATGTGAGCGAAGGTTTTACCCCTGCTATTAACCAATTGGCTGAAGATGAGCGTTTCTATTACCCTGATACCGAAGAAGGCAGAGCGCAAATACTAACCGATTATCAAACCATACTTGACGAAATAGATGCAGGCCTTGGTGACGCATTCCTTGTGCGCCCTGAGGCGGGCATGAAAGTGAAGCGTATCCCGTTGTTTAAAGAGAAAACCGCACCGGGTGCGTATTATCAGCCTCCGGCGTTTGATGGTTCTCGCCCGGGGATATTCTTTGCCAATCTCTATGATATAAAAGCGACACCTAAATATGGCATGCGCACCCTCGCTTATCATGAAGGGATCCCTGGTCATCATTTCCAAATTGCTATTGCAATGGAACTCGAAGGGTTACCTATTTTTCGAACCGTTGCTCCTTTTGGCGCATACGTAGAAGGATGGGCACTATATTCAGAACGTGTTGCTTGGGAGTTAGGCTTTCAAGATGACCCATTTGACAATATTGGTCGTTTGCAAGCAGAGCTCTTTAGGGCGGTGCGGTTAGTGGTAGATACTGGTATTCACGCTAAGCGATGGACGCGTGAAGAGGCTATCGCTTATATGCTGGCTAATACTGGTATGGCTGAGTCTGATGTGATCTCGGAAATTGAACGCTATATTGTGCTTCCAGGGCAAGCCACGTCGTATAAAGTAGGAATGATGAAAATTCTCGACCTACGTGAAAAAGCAAAAGCCGCCCTTGGTGACAAGTTTAACTTAGGTGAATTCCACAATGCCGTGCTTAAAAACGGCGCAGTGCCACTTGATGTACTGGAACAAATTGTTGATGCGTACATTGAGGAAAACGCGGAGTAACCAACGAAAAGTGCGCTACCCACCTTGGGTAGCGCATGTTATTCAGCACAATAGCGAGCGCCAAGCACCGCGCTGCGAGACGCCCCAGTAACATCTGGAACATTCCCTGAAATACGGTTTATATACGCATAGGCAAGCCATGCGAAGGCGGCACCCTCAACATGCTGCGGGTGGATGTTAAGGCAATGACTATCGCTAAGTGGATGAGGAGTGAGAAGGCTGCTAAGTCTCTCCATTAGCACGTTGTTAAAGGCCCCTCCACCACAGGTAATAACGTGTGTATCCTGATTCAATTTGTGCAGTATTACTGCGCGAGCGATACTGTTTGCGGTAAGCTCCAATAAGGTCGCTTGAACATCTTCAGCGGCAATGTTTCTCCCGATGGTGTTAAGTACATCGTCTAACCATGTAAGGTTGAAATATTCTCGTCCAGTGCTTTTCGGCCCATTTGTTGAAAAAAATGGATCAGCTAACAAATGTGCTAACAATACGTTGTCTACTTTGCCCGACGCGGCCCACTGACCATTTTCGTCATAAGGCTTGCCATGATGACGTGCAATCCACGCATCCATTAAGGTATTACCAGGTCCAGTATCAAACCCAAGCGGCGCGGACTCGCTTGTTCTCGGGGTTAGCAAAGAAAGATTAGCGATACCGCCGATATTTACCAATACACGCGGCTTTGTGGGATGGGCAAAAACTTCTTGATGATAGGCCGGTACAAGGGGGGCGCCTTGCCCGCCAAGGGCAATATCTTTACGCCTAAAGTCGGCGATAACATCGATATTAGTCAGCACTGCGATGGTATTGGGATCGCCTATTTGTAACGTGAAACTACGATGGTCATGCAAAGGGAATTGACTAATAGATGCATCGCCGTGTAATTGGGTCTGAGGGAAGTGGCGGATAGTTTGTCCGTGAGAGCCGATAGCCGTAATGTCATCTGCCGATGTATTCGTTTTATCAAGCAATGCGATAACCGCTTGCGCAAAGGTTTCTGCTACTAACCTGTCTGCAACTGCCATGGTATTGAGTTCGTTTACCGAAGGGCTGCACAAACTGTGTAACATGGCTAAGAGTGTTGGGGGGTAGGGCAATGAAGTAGAATCTAGGGTGTGGCATCCGCCCGACTCAATATGACACAGGACGGCGTCAACGCCGTCCATGCTTGTGCCTGACATCAGGCCGATATATTTTGTCATTACAAACTGTTATTGCATAGCAAGCATAATACGCTTGTTGTTGTCTAATTGTGCCTTGCGCACGCTAGCAATTTCCATAAAGACATCACGCTCTTCTTTCGCTATCGGTAACGCTTTTGGTAGGGATACGGTTCGTGGGTTTCTGTGCACGCCATCAACTAAAAACTCGTAGTGAACATGCGGGCCAGACGCAAGGCCAGTACTGCCTAAATAACCAATCGTTTGTCCTTGTTTAACGGTATCACCCACTTTCACCGCGCGCTTTCTAAAGTGCAAATATTTAGTCGTGTACTTTTCACCGTGCTGTATAAATACATGATGACCATTGTATTTGTCATACGATGATTTAATCACTTTACCGTCGCCCGCAGACATCACTGGGGTGCCTACCGCCGCCACGTAATCGGTGCCGCGGTGCGCCTTCCAGCGTTTTTGAACAGGATGGAAGCGTGCCTTAGAAAAATTAGAGCTTACGTACTTAAAGTTGATGGGTGCACGCAGAAAGCTTTTGCGCATGCTGCGCCCTTCTGGCGTGTAATAGGTCCCATCTTCATGGAGAATGGCACTAAACTGTTCACCTTGGTTAGTAAACTCAGCCGCGACGATATCGCCGTAGCCGACAAATTCGCCGTCGATGTATTGTTCTTCAAATACAACATTAAAGGTATCGCCTGAGCGAATTTCCATCGCAAAATCGATATCCCAACCAAAAATACCGGCAAGATTCATAATTTGATTGCTTGTAAGGCCGGACTGAACAGCAGCATTCCAAAAACTGGAATGTATTTCGCCTTGCGCAAAGTTATAGCGGATATCTACATCACGTTTTTCAACCGCAGCCATTAATGTGGCATCGTCATCGCTTGAGTCAGGGCGAACAAATAACGTTTCGGTTGATGATAATTTGTATTTAAGTTCACCAAAGCCACCATCTTTATTCGATTTAAATGATAGTTCGTCGCCCGGTAATAGGGTCACCAAGGTTTTGGCTAATTCGCCCGCTTGCGTCACGTTGTATACATCACGAGAGGTGAAGCCTGCACGCTTAAATAGTTTTGCGAGTGTATCGCCACTGCGCACTTTATACGTCTGCCAGCTTGACTCTTCTTCGCCCATAAAAACGTCGGTAGACGGGGCGATATTTAGCTCGACAGGATAGCGTACGCCAGCATCGAGGTTATGTGCCTCATGATGACGGCTTGCTTCTACCGACTCAGACGGCAGAAGAATTAATGCACCTAAAAACGCACTGGCTATTGCGAGCCCGGTTCTATGCTGCTTTGGTAATTTTTTGAATAGAGTTAGTGCCTTTGTGGCATCTAATGTCTTTCTCATACTACTGCCCACCTGAGAAACTAACGATTGCTTCATGACTTTTTACATACGTTGCTTAAAAAAGCAACTTTTCTCACTACATTTTTACGCAAAGTGCGGCTTTTTGCCACATATTGCCATGTAATCCGCTTTTTGACGCGTAAACCTTTTAATGGTTCCCTTGTACGCGTAAAATGCCGCACCAAATAGTATTCAATTTTCAAAGAGTGTGAACATACCAATGAAAGACTGGCAAACAGCGCTAGCTGAGATCAAACGGGGAGCGGACGAAATTCTTCCCGAGGAGGATTTAATTGAAAAACTTAAATCCGGTAAAACCCTAACCATTAAAGCGGGGTTTGATCCAACAGCACCTGATCTTCATCTTGGTCACACTGTGTTGATAAACAAGCTGCGTACCTTTCAGCAACTTGGCCACAAGGTCGTATTTCTTATTGGTGACTTTACAGGCCTTATTGGTGATCCTACAGGTAAAAATGTAACACGCAAGCCTTTGAGCAAAGAGCAGGTATTAGAAAATGCTCAAACGTATCAAGAGCAGGTTTTTAAAATTCTTGATAAAGATAAAACTGAAATTCGCTTTAATTCAGAGTGGATGGACGGGCTTGGCGCAGCAGGCATGATTAAGTTGGCGGCAAGCCAGACTGTAGCGCGTATGCTAGAGCGTGATGATTTTAAAAAGCGTTATAACAATGGCCAACCTATTGCCATTCACGAGTTTCTATATCCGCTTGTACAAGGGTGGGATTCGGTTGCGCTTGAAGCCGATGTTGAACTTGGCGGTACCGACCAGCGTTTTAACTTGTTGATGGGGCGCGAGCTTCAAAAAGAACAAGGTATTAAGCAACAATCGATAGTTATGGTTCCATTACTCGAAGGCCTAGATGGCGTACAAAAAATGTCCAAGTCATTGAATAACTATATCGGTATTACCGATGCGCCAAACGATATGTTTGGTAAGGTCATGTCAATTTCTGACGATTTAATGTGGCGTTACTACGACTTGCTAAGCTTCCGACCGCTCGATGAAATTGCTGAGCTTAAAGCTCGCGTCGAGCAGGGTGAAAACCCTCGTGATATAAAAATCATGCTGGCTAAAGAAATTATTGCGCGCTTCCATGATGACGCCGCAGCCGAAGGTGCGCATCAAGACTTTATTCAACGCTTCCAGAAAAATGCTATTCCTGATGATATGCCAGAGGTAGAGGTATCATTAGGTGAAGCGGGCATCGCTATTGGTAACCTATTGAAAGAGGCTAGCTTAGTGGGCTCTACGTCTGATGCCATGCGCATGATAAAACAGGGCGCGGTTAAAATTAACGGCGACAAAGTAGAAGATACGCGTTTGATACTTACTGATGAAGGTGAGAATGTTTATCAGGTAGGTAAGCGTAAGTTCGCGCGGATCACGTTAGTAAAGTAGCGCATCTACGGTTCATGATACGAAAAAAAGCCCCATTTGAATGGGGCTTTTTTATGGGGGCAGCGTTTAACTATTCATTTTATGGATACCGCTATTTATGCTTCAAACCCTTCTAGAACAAGTTTTCCGCGCGCGGTGTGTGACTCTACTATACGGTGTGCTTCAAGAAGGTTTTCGGCAGTTATCGGCCCTAAGTGTTGCCCTAGTGTGGTTTTTAGGGTGCCAGCGTCAACGAGTTCGCTTATTTCATTAAGCAGGTTGTGCTGCTCAATCATGTCGGATGTGGTAAATAGCGAGCGCGTAAACATAAACTCCCAATGTATCGATATACACTTTTGTTTGAATTTTAGAATGTCGAACGATACGGGGTCATCGATTAATGCAAATTTGCCTTGAGGCTTAATGCAGGCCACGATTTCATCTTGGTATTGCTCGGTATGTGTAAGGCTAATGACATAGTCAAACTCTGCTAGGCCTTTTTCGATACGTTGTTCGCTTAAACTTTTACTGTGATCAAGGACATGATCAGCGCCAAGTTCCTTTAGCCATGCCACACTTTCATCTCGAGAGGCCGTGCCAACAACGGTTAACCCAGTTAACTGCTTTACAAGCTGAACTAAGATAGAGCCAACGCCACCGGCTGCACCAATAACCAAAATTGACTGCTGTGTGTGCTGCTTGGTTTTCGAAACCTGTAAGCGATTAAACAACATTTCATAGGCGGTTATACTGGTAAGTGGCAGTGCTGCCGCCTGTGCATCATTGAGCGTGGCGGGGGCGCGGCCTGCAATACGTTCATCGACCAATTGAAACTGTGCGTTACTGCCTTGGCGCGACAAGTCTCCCGCGTAAAACACACGGTCACCGATATTGAAAAGTGATACCGATTCGCCAACGGCTTTTACAATGCCAACCGCATCCCATCCCAATACTTTATAGCCGTTTTCTGGCGCAACCTTTGCTCTTATTTTGGTATCGACCGGGTTGACTGAAATGGCACTGATTTCAACCAGTATGTCGTGCCCAGAAGCAGTGGGTGTTTCAAGCTCTATGGCTTTAATTGCCTCTGGTGTTAAGGTTTTTGAATTGCTGCTGTAACCAAATGCTTTCATGTAATTTCCTGATAATGAATATGACGTTTCGTTATTTACACAACGATGATTAAAGTCGAACAACGTTATCTACATTAGAACCGATAAGCGTACGCGAGATTTAAAAAGTCTACGCCGGGGTTTTTACTATTAAGTCCACCGTTAGAGTAATGCATGTATCGCACAGAGGTAGACTGTCGCAACTCGTGGCCAAATGCTAACGTTAATCCAAGTCGGTCTTCAAATTGATAATGTGAACCAATGTCTTTTCCGGCGAAGCGCGTGTCTTCAACAAGTGAAACGCCAATGCCTGCTTCCCATTTCAACGGGTATCGGCCGTCTACATGGTAAAAGGTTTTGCTAATAACAGGCGACAGCGCAAACACAAAGTTTGTTTCATGGTTATTGTCTGCACCGTACTCCCAAAAATTTACGCTAAACTCCCAATATATCTCCACACCATCAAAAAAGGGGGTAGTAGTTATGTTGTGTGAATAGGGTCTATACGCCAATCGTACACCTGTTATATCGTCAGCGCCTATAAGAATGTCAACGGCCACAGCCTGCTTGTAGGTTGGACTCGCTAATGCGGTATTTACCGTTAACAGGCTTATTACCGCGGTTAGTACTATCGCTATTAGTGTTTGTTTCATTTTCACTGCTACTTTTATATTGGAGTAAGCAGTTATGGGGTGAATTTTATATAACTAAATTTGATAAATTCTATTAAATTAATCGAAAAAAAGAATAACAAAGATGTGAGACATACCGAGCACATATAAAAAACATTCACAGTAGGGTAGCAATTAATTGCTGTTCAGAAACGTGGATGATGACGCCGTTACCTATTATTGTTTTCTACAGGTATGAAGATGAAGGCGCGGGTATCAGTTATTGCTTATCTTTGCCCACTTATACAAGGCATGAAGCGCTACTCGTCTTATCGCGGAAAATGGATACCGAGGTAATGGCGAGGCGAAAATTGGTAGGTTGTCATCAATGTCTTCACCTAACATGCGCTGAGCAAGCCGTTTTCCTGCATGAGCGGCAAATGATACACCCGAACCACAGTATCCCATGGCGTACCCCATACGCTTGTTATCGGCGACGTAGACACGTGGCAAACTATCTAATGCGACACTTACCCATCCGCTCCAAAAGTACGGCATGCCAATGCCATTCAATACTGGGAAGCTTTCTACCATGGCCATATAAAGCCGTTTTCTTTCATTGGTATGGTTAGCGTTCTTGCCTGTCACGGCACCGCGCCCACCAAACAATAACCGACCGTCGGGTAGTACGCGGTAGTAATACTTCATCATGCGCGTATCCATGAAACTCATCGGTCTACACAAACCTGTTGCGTGCTGTTGTTCTTCAGTCAGAGGGTCGGTGACCATAATGCTTGATTGGACAGGGAACTGGCGTTTGTCGACAAGAGAATGAAAAGTTTTTGGCGTATAGGCATTAGATGCAATAAGAATGTGGCGTGTGTTTATTTCACCTTGTGGGGTAGTTACCTTGAACCAATTACCAAACTCAGTAATATCGAGAGCGGGGCTGTCGTAATACAGCGAGGCGCCTAAATACGACGCGACTCGCGCATATTCATCGGCCAATTTTAAAGGGTGCAAGCAAGCGCCGGGCTGAATAACCGCACCGTGTGAGCCTGCAATGGTTAGACGTTTACGTAATTCATTATGGCTCACGTTTTCAATAACACCGCCGTACCGGTTATGCTGTGCAGTGGCGGCACTAAAGAGCGTTTTCGCCGCTTTGGCGGTGTGGCCAATTTTTATGTAGTCGCCAGGGGTGTAGTCTACCTGCATGGTATAACGGTTTATTCTGTCTTCTAGCAATGAAACCGCGTGGGTAAATTCGTTATGCATACCGTCAGCGACGGTTGTCCCCCATTTATCTGCTATCGCGCTAAGCGATAATCGACCGCTGCCGCTTAAGATGAAGCCGCCGTTACGTCCAGCGCAGCCAAATCCAAGGGTATTGCTGTCAACGACCACCACATCCTTTTGTTGTTCAGCGAGGGTTATTGCTGCACTTAATCCGGTGTAGCCACCCCCTATTACGAGGTAGTCTGTGGAAATACTGCCGGCAAGTGGCGCATAACGCTTGGCGGTATGAGTGGCATGCCAATAAGAGGGAGGAGGCGAGTGTGTTGGTGTCACGCCACGACTTACTAAAGGATCATACGCCTCATACGCCTCATTCGCACTCATTTACTAAACGTCAACATCATTTCAGCGCCTTCACATTCGCAATAATTCACACAAACTGGACAATCATATCCTTCATAAATAGACGCATGACGCCATTTTCCCGGGTGCTTATTGATGAGTATGCCGCCGTTTTTAGAAAAGTATTTAAATGCGCTGTTTCCTGGGCTAGCAAGCCATATGTGTGCAAGACCTGCTTGTGCACCTTGCAGCTTGGCTTGTTGAATCGACAAACGAAGTAGCGCGCTACCAATTCCTTTTCCCTGCATGTTGGGTGATACGGTATTGCATTTGAAATAGCACACAAGCGAAGCCGCTACCGGCCATTCAGACGGTGTACACCACGTGTCATGTTGCCATTGGCTGTGCGCATACGTAAGTCGAAAACCCACCACATCGCCTTGGGAAAGCGCAACAAAGCTTGCGTTAATGCCTTCATGCCACCCTTTTTGATAAATGGTTTCCAGCAAGGAGGGCGTTAAGTAATTGTCGCCGTGAACTTCATTCCCAAGTGTAATAACCTGTTCAAAATGTGAGCGTGTTAATGGCGTATAAGCGATATCAGGTGAGATTGTCGTGGTCATGCTGTTGCTTCATCCCTTCTAAATGAAAATCTAAGGCTTCAACAGAAATAAGTATCTCTCTTACTGACATCCATAATGAATAGAGCAGAGACACGAGGCTTGCCGCGAATATCCAATTACCAACGTGTTGATAGTTGAGATAGATAGCGAGCATAGATACGACGCAAAGAAAAAAGCTGCCCACACCGGCGATTTGCATCCGCTTAATAAGCTGAATGCGCAGCCTCAAATTTTTGATTTGCGCCACGGTATTGTCGTCTCTTTCTTCTTTTGAGAAATTACGAATAAGGGTGGCCAACGTCAAAAAACGGTTGGTATAGGCTAACAGCAATAGCGATATAGCTGGAAATAGCATGGCAGGCGTTGCGATATCAATTGTCATAGCGTGAAAAAAGGTCTGTCGCCTTATCGATGGTTCTGAGTGTATCAACAGTGGCTTGAATTGTCTTGCTTGGAATGAGCGGGTTGTTGTGAACGCCTGTGAGATGCCTTCTACATGCGGTCTACAGGCAGACCTGCAGCACTCCACCCGAGCATATCTCCCTCCAGGTGCATGACTTCAGAAAATTCGAGCGCTTCTAAAACTTTCATTGCCAATTTGGCGCGACGACCTGAGCGGCAATACACGATAATAGGCTTCTCTTTGTTTCCTTCAAGCTCATTAATATAGTCATCTATAGCGTCATACGGCATATTAACAGCACCAGGAATGTGGCCCTCTGCAAATTCCTCAGGAGAGCGCACATCAATGAGCATCCAGTCGTTATTTTTCACCCGTTCGATAAGATAGGGTGATGACTGAATTGATGGCTGAGTGGTTGCTTTTGCGGTGTATTGGAGAGAGACAAAAATGGCGACTGCCACAGACACAAAAAAAATTGCTGTAATTATCCGCATCTTGTATGTCTCCGCGCTTTGCCTTTGGTGAGTATACCCGTTAAAAACTGGTGTTTATACCGTTACATAGTGTTTTTAGTTCATCGGCCAACCGTAACGTAAATCGGCTGGTAATATCAGGGTCAACGGTGACTAAGGGGGCATCGAAAAAATCTGAATGCGGCGCCCAAAAGGCGTTGAGTTCGTCCGAGGGCACTTTGCTTGCTGCAACAAGTACCTTTGGCTGCCGTAAAAGCGCTTCTTTAATCGATACTTGAGGGTATTCAACAGGGCTATCCGTAAGTACGGTTTGTGCACCGCAAACATGAAGCAGTTTATTAGGCCAAGCGTGCGGGCCAATCGACATAAGCGGGGCGGTCCACGAATAGTAAAAAACGGGCAGGCGCACAGTGCGCTCATACTTGCTCTCTAACGTCTTTATTTGCTGATCAAATTGCGTCGCCAGCGCGTGAGCGATATCTTCCCGCTCTGTGATTTCCCCTAACGCTATCAGCTCTTTTGAAATATCAAAAAGTTCATTGATGTTACTTTTAAATACTCGATACCCCATTCGTTCGAGTTTGCTTATGTCACTGGGTTTATTTCCGCCGTCCCACGCTAAGATAAGGGTGGGGGATAATGCCATTATTTTGGCAATGTCAGCCCCTTGATAGTCTGCCACGCGAGGCAGTCGTGTTGCCTGTTTGGGAAAGTCACTATAAGCGCTTACTGCAACAAGATGGTTTTCTAACTGTAAACTGTATACCCATTCGGTTAAGTGGGGGGCGAGGCTTACAATGCGCAACGTACTTTGATGTTCTGGTGCTGCATTGGCGCTTACTGAATAAAGCAAAAAGAAGAGTGCAGTTATATACTGCCGCCATTGTGTGGTTGATGTCATCATATTATAAAAATTGACCGAGTGATTGTGTCGATACCGCTATGGTAAACAAACAAAGGCTAGCAAATGCCGCTACCACAGCCATTGCGTTATAAATCGTACGCTTACTTCTAAGCATGTCTGAATGGCGTACTTCTCGTTTTCCCCCTACTCGGTCATGCCTTACTTTTTTCCCACTGTATATAGCCGGCCCCCCTAATTGAAAGCCATGCATACCCCCAAATAAGGCAAGTAACAGTGAAGTTTTATCTTTTGCCTTACTGTGTTTTATTGCCTTTATGCCGGCTATCGGGTTGGTAATAATAAGCGTGCTGCATGCGCCGATAAACGCAGGGGGAAGTATGAGTATTTTTACGATTATACGTATTGGTTTACAAAACAGTGAAAAGCCAGGAAGGTGGGGATGCCATTGCCATGCGGTGAGTAATAACAAGCGGTAGGTCAGCGCGCCTATTGGGCCGGCAACAAGAAAATAGAAAATAACGCCGCAATAAAGGTATAAAAACTTGAGCCATAACGCCTCAATGGCTGCTTTCGCGGCGCCTATGTCGGTCAGTATGGTGCAATCGCGAGCAACGATTGTTGACAGTATTTCTCGTGTAAGCACCTTCTTGCCTCTACCTATGGTGGCAGTTATTCGTTTGAATTGTTGGCGCTGATAGCTGAAATCAAGCATCGCAATAAGGATAATGGCTTCGAAAAATATTGGATATTCAGCCATGTAGACGAGCAGCGCAAGGCAAGCTATAAGGGGGAGTAGTAACACCGCAGCAGCAAGGCTGCCAGAAATGTAGTGTTGTATCGGCGCGTACTGAGCACTAGGCACAACGCGTTGTCCCATTCTTAAAATAAGATAGCGCATAAGCGTAAGCGGGTGGCTTTTGTGCGGCCAATGCCATAGGGCATCAACCGCAATCGCTAGCCATAATACCAGTAAAGACTGGTACCCTGCATCGTTGAGCAAAGCGTCCACGTTGAGCTAGGCGATATGCTTTATCATTGCCATAACCAATTGCGCAGAGTGTTTTGCAGCAGTCTCTAAGTACTCTTTAAAGCTAACGGTCGACGTTTTACCTGCAATATCTGAAAGAGAGCGGATCACGAGAAAAGGGACGTTAAGCATGTGACATGTTTGCCCTATGGCTGCGCCTTCCATTTCCACTGCTTTCATATCCGGAAACTTTTGACGTAGCTGTGCGACGGCCTCGTCGCTGCCAATAAATGCATCACCCGTACAAATGAGACCTTGGCGAGATTGTACGCCCTTGATAGAGGCGGTTGCAGATTGTGCGGCGTCGATTAATGCGCTGTCGCATCGAAAGTCTTCAGGCATGCCGGCACACTGACCTAGCGCATAGCCAAAATGCGTAAGGTCGGCATCGTGATGAATAACATGTGTTGCAATAACAACATCACCAATGTTTAGGTCTTTGTCGAACCCGCCAGCAGAGCCAGTGTTAACCACCGCATCAGGCGAAAACTTTTCAATTAACGCGGTAGTGGCAAGTGCCGATGCCACTTTACCTATACCGCATTTTACGAGCACGACGTCGATACCGTGCAGCTGGCCTTCAAAGAAGGTCAGGTGATTCCATGTTGTTTCTACAACATTAGATAACGATGCTTTTAGCAATGCGACTTCTTCATCCATTGCGCCTAAAATGCCAATCTTTTTCATAGTGATACCATCAAAATAAATACGGGGTGAGCGTAAATCTCGCCATGGACAATGTGCCAGCAAGGCGGTAAACCAAAATAACAATACAGGCCGTATAGTGGCTCGTTTACGGTAAGTGGTCTAATTGTATAAGGAATATAAGAAAACTGATAGGAAAATGCCTTTGTCGCGGGGGTGGAGAGCGACAAAGGCGGGGAAAATGGTGCGTCTTTGTATGATGATTACGCGCTTTATGCCGCCGCTGGTCGGCTTGAGCGTAGTGGTCGCGTTGGTCTTTTAGGCGTAGTTGGGTTGTGCGTAGGCAACTGTGCCATCTTCTGTTGCAAGCGACGATAAGGAATCAATTTATTCTCAATGCACTCACGAATGTCATCCACACTGTATCCCGATTTCACTTTTATACGCGCATGAGGAACGCCCGCGGCGTCTAAAGCCCCAGAAACAAACCAATCTTTTTGCGCTTTGTAGCCGTCTTTACCTTGGGTATGAACAAGGTCAATGGCCAACACAGGGCTCATATCTTGTTTATCAACAAGTACGAAATCAAGTTGTCGAGACGACGCCCTTGAAATCGCCTGACTGGCTGTTTTTTTATTGGTGGTTTGTCGTACCGACACCACATCGCTTAATTTTACGCGACAGATAATGCGAAACTCTCGACCCATTGCCTGTTCTATTAGGTTAAGAAACGTATGCTCGGCCGGTGTGAAAAGCTGGGCCTTTCGGCGAAACGGAAAAGCCACGCCACCGTCTGATAATTTAATGGCACCTAATGCCACTACGATAAGTAACATCATTAAAATAATTGCCAGTTCCATCGTAATCCTCACTCATCAAACAATATTGGGCGTCATAAAAATGACGTTTTCTTTGATACCTATTGGTACATCGAAGAAATTGCAAGGCAAGTGCCACTTTTTCAATACAAGGATAAAATAGTGTGGGGCCTGGTAACTATGCGTACTGGCAAGAGTTTTGATAAAAGGGCGAGGTAGCTAAACGAGCAAGCAGTGTTTTGCCCTGATTATGTAGGCGATATTATTCTGCTGGGTTTTTCATAACCAATATATCAACTTGAGCGCCCTTATTATCAGGCGATACGACAACACGGTACGTATTGTCTGCAGAAACAATCAGGACCCGTGAATTGATTGGAGTATGGACTTTGGCGTTAGGAATATTCTCTTGATAGTAGCGGATAGTGTCTTGTGTCGAGCTTGTCGTAAAATAAACCAAGCTGGCTGGCAACCCTTCATTAAAGGCCTGACATTGCGTCGCGTTTTCGGTTATTGCGACCTGATGAAAAGCGCTAGGGCATGATGAAATGGTAGGTGAAGATGATGTGCCTGAGGTGGCAGCAAGCGCATGCGCAACGAGTAGCCCCGAACAAGCAACTCCTGATGCCACCCGTTTCACTATGCGTTTTACTTTTTGGCCAGTACTAAAACGACTCGCTATCAGGTTGTTGCAATTCATCATTGGAGCCTCACCACATACTTTACCGGTTGATATTGTTTTAATCGTTGGGACATTTTGCGTATACAGTGATAGTAGATAGCTTTGCGCCACAGAGCAACTGAATATAGGTATGAATAGAAGGTGTCGAGTATACGGCAGACTGGCGGTAAGTGCTGAAAACAAAAAAGCTCGCTGACAATTATGCCGCGAGCTTCTTATAAGGTAACGCAAAGTATTGTTATGCGCCGATAAAGTCCATGATGCCTTCTGCGGCTTTACGACCTTCATCGATGGCAGTAACAACTAAATCACTTCCTCTCACCATGTCGCCACCTGCAAAAATCTGCGGGTTTGATGTTTGGTAAGCAAATTTGCCACCACGTGGGGCGCGCACACGACCTTTTTCATCAAGCATAATGCCAAACTCACCGAACCATGGTGATGGACTAGGCTGAAAGCCGAACGCGATAATAACCGCATCGGCTTCAAGAACGTGTTCAGAGCCCTCAATTTCAACCGGACGGCGACGGCCGTTAGCATCAGGAGGCCCCATTTCAGTTTTAATTAGTCTTACGCCACATGCATTACCGTTTTCATCAACAGCAATATCAATAGGCTGTAAGTTAAACTGAAACTCTACGCCTTCTTCTTTTGCGTTAACGACTTCACGGCGTGAGCCGGGCATACTTTCTTCATCACGACGATACGCACAGGTAACTTTTGTAGCACCTTGACGAATAGAAGTACGCACGCAGTCCATTGTGGTATCACCACCGCCCAGTACCACTACGCGCTTGCCTTTCATGTCGATATAGTCGGCTTCATCTTTTTCCAAGCCCATTACACGATTGGTGTTAGCGATCAGAAAAGGTAATGCTTCATGCACGCCGTGAACATGTTCGTTGTCGAACCCACCTTTCATCGACTTGTACGTTCCCATACCCAGGAACACCGCATCGTAGTCTTTAAGCAAGGCTTCAAACGCTATATCTTTGCCAATTTCAGTATTAAGAATAAACTCAACACCCATATCGGTGAAAATTTCACGGCGCAGCTTAATAACGTCTTTTTCAAGTTTGAAAGACGGGATACCGAATGTCAGCAAGCCGCCTATCTCTTCATACTTATCGTAAACAACGGGCTTAACGCCGTTACGTACAAGAATATCAGCGCACGCTAGACCGGCAGGGCCTGCGCCCACAATAGCCACTTTTTTGTCTGTCCAAACCACATCAGACATATCCGGGCGCCAACCCATCTTAAAAGCAGTATCGGTAATATATTTTTCAATGCTTCCGATAGTTACCGCACCAAAATCGTCATTTAGTGTACATGCGCCTTCGCATAATCGGTCTTGTGGACAAACACGCCCACAGACTTCAGGAAGGCTGTTAGTCTTGTGAGACAGCTCGGCTGCCTCTAATATTTTCCCCTCATTGGCCAGGCTAAGCCACTGAGGAATGTAGTTATGTACCGGACACTTCCACTCACAATAAGGGTTGCCGCAGTCCAGACAGCGATCTGCCTGGCCTTCGGTTTGTGATTGGGTAAGCGGTTGGTAAATTTCGCCGAATTCTTCTTTACGCACCATGATCGGCTTTTTCGGCGGATCGATACGTTCAACATCGACAAACTGGTATACGTTCTTTGCCATTAACTTAACTCCCCCTACTGCGCTTGAATACGTAATTCAGCGCTAGAACGGCTGATGTGACCAAGTAAATTCTTCACATCGCTGGTTTTTGGCTTAATAAGCTTAAAGCGTTTCAGCGTTGCGTTGAAATCGGTAAGTAGCGATAACGAATGTTCGCTGCCGGTTTCTTCGTAGTGCTGATTAATTAAGCCACGTAGGTGCTCGGCAAGGATTGCCTTATCTTCGATAGACATAATGTCTACCAACTCAGCATTAACGCGGTTATCAAGGTCGCTGTTGTCATCCATAAGATAAGCAAACCCACCGGTCATACCGGCACCGAAGTTCACGCCAACGGGACCAAGGACCGCAATGATACCACCTGTCATGTACTCACAGCCGTTATCACCAATACCTTCAACCACTGCTATCGCGCCAGAATTTCTGACACCAAAACGTTCGCCAGCGCGGCCTGCCGCAAGCAATTTACCGCCCGTTGCACCGTACAAACAGGTGTTACCCATAATGGCACTGTCATGCGCGTCGTACTCAATACCTCGAGGTGGGTGTATTACAAGCTTGCCGCCTGTCATTCCTTTACCCACATAGTCGTTTGCGTCGCCTGTAAGATGCATATGCAATCCGCCGGCATTCCAAACACCAAAGCTTTGGCCTGCCGTGCCGGTAAGGTCTACTCTGATCGGCGTGTCTTCGAAATCTTGATTACCGTGGTGCTTGGCAATTTCGCCAGACAATAGCGCACCGACAGAACGATCTGTATTTCGAATGTCATACTTCAACGAAATAGGCGTTGCTTCTGCCACCGCGTGCTGCGCATCTTTAAGCATTTGCGCATTAAGTTCGCCTTTATCAATTGGCTCATTCGTTGTTTGAGAACAGAACAAGCGAGTATGCTCACCCGCTTTAGGTTGCGCCAATAGCGGTGATAAATCTAAGCGATTTTGCTTTGCAGTAATGCCGTCTAATACTTTCAACAATTCAGTACGACCGACTAAATCATCAAACTTAGCGACACCAATCGACGCCATGATTTCACGTACTTCTTGCGCAATGAACTTAAAGTAGTTCATTACCATCTCTGGTAAACCAATAAAGTGATCATCACGAAGCTTTTGATCTTGGGTTGCAACACCGGTTGCACAGTTATTCAAGTGACAAATACGTAAGTATTTACACCCAAGCGCTACCATTGGCCCTGTTCCGAAACCAAAGCTTTCCGCACCTAAAATACCGGCTTTAACAACATCTAAACCAGTTTTTAAACCGCCATCGGTTTGCACACGCACTTTGTGGCGTAAGCCATTCTCAATAAGTGCTTGCTGCGTTTCTGATAATCCTAATTCAAATGGGCTTCCGGCATACTTAACCGACGTAAGCGGGCTTGCACCTGTGCCGCCGTCATAGCCAGAAATCGTAATTAGGTCGGCATACGCTTTCGCAACACCGGTCGCGATGGTGCCAACACCAGGCTCAGATACTAGTTTTACTGAGATAAGCGCCGATGGATTAACTTGTTTAAGGTCGAAAATAAGCTGAGCCAAGTCTTCGATAGAATAAATATCGTGGTGTGGCGGTGGAGAAATAAGCGTTACACCCGGCACAGAGAATCGAAGTTGTGCAATGTACTTATTGACCTTATCACCAGGAAGCTGACCACCTTCACCAGGTTTAGCACCCTGCGCGACTTTAATCTGTATCACGCTCGCATTAACCAAGTAGTGCGGCGTTACACCGAAGCGGCCGGAAGCAACCTGTTTGATTTTCGAGTTCTTTTCGGTGCCAAAACGTGACGGATGCTCGCCACCTTCACCAGAATTAGACTGACCACCTAAGCGGTTCATCGCGATAGCCAGTGCTTCGTGAGCTTCAGGGCTAAGTGCACCGATTGACATGGCCGCAGTATCGAAGCGCGGGAATAAATTTTCCGCAGATTCAACCTTGCTTATGTCAATGGCGTCGCAATCTGGGTTTAACGCAAGCAAATCTCTGATATGCGAAGGCGCACGTTCGTTAACCAATTTTGCATATTCTTGATAGTCGGAATAGTCACCACTGACCACGGCTTTTTGCAGCGTGGTTACCACATCAGGGTTATAAGCGTGATACTCACCATCGTGAACGTACTTTAATAAACCGCCATGCGAAAGCGGCTTACGCTTGAGCCACGCGATTCGGTTTAAGTTAATGTGGTCTTGATGGAAATCGTCAAAACCCGCACCTTGAATACGAGACGTTACGCCTTTAAAGCACAACTCCATCACTTCCCGGTTAACCCCAACGGCTTCAAACAATTTTGAGCTTCGGTAGCTAGCAACCGTGCTTATGCCCATTTTGGACATAATTTTATATAAGCCTTTGTTTATTCCCTTACGGTAATTCAACGTGGCCTGCATAGGTGAAATGTCGAGTTCACCTTTTTCACACAATTGCTCAATCGTTTCATAAGCAAGGAAAGGGTAGACCGCTGTTGCACCGAGCCCAATAAGCACGGCGAAGTGATGCGGGTCACGAGCGCTTGCGGTTTCAACAACCACGTTCGCGTCGCAACGCAAAGATTTCTCAACGAGACGACGTTGAACCGCACCTACGGCCATTGCTGCAGGAATGACTAAGCGGTTTTGCTTGATGTTCCTGTCTGACAATATAACAAAAGCAGCACGTTTGTTCTTAACAAGCATTTCTACTTCATTACAGACACGCTCTACCGCTTTTTTAAGGCCTTCTTGAGGCTTATATTGAAGCTCGACAACCTCTGAATAATAATTGTCGGGGTTGAATTCACGTAGCTGTTTTAAATCGGTGTACATGAGTATTGGCGAGTCGAACAATACACGGTCAGCGTAACCAGAAGTTTCACTAAATACGTTTTGTTCTCGGCCAATACAGGTCGCCAATGACATAACGTGATTTTCACGTAAGGGGTCAATAGGGGGGTTGGTCACTTGAGCAAACTGCTGACGGAAGTAGTCATAAATAGTGCGCTGACGTGAAGACATCACAGCCATAGGCGTATCATCGCCCATTGAGCCAACCGCTTCTTGTCCGTCTTTTGCTAGTACTTTTACAACTTGCTGTATCTCTTCGTAGCTGTAAGCGTGAAGCTTGTGATAAACCGCCATGGCGTCATCATCAAATACACGTTTTCCGATAAGCGATGCGTCAAGCTCTTCAATAGGCGTAAGATGACGGATGTGCTTGTCGAGCCACTCTTTATAGGGGTGGCGTGCTTTTAGATCATCGTCAATTTCGTTAGAGCGCCAAATTTTACCTGTGTACGTGTCAACCGCTAGCATTTCACCCGGCCCTACACGTCCTTTCTCGATAACATCGGTTTCGCTGTAGTCCCAAATACCCACTTCAGAGGCAAGGGTTATAAACCCGTTTTTGGTGATCACGTAACGCGCTGGGCGTAACCCATTTCTGTCTAGGTTACAGGCTACGTGGCGGCCGTTTGTTAATACAATACCAGCCGGGCCGTCCCATGGTTCCATATGCATCGAGTTAAACTCGTAGAATGAACGTAGGTCGTTATCCATGGTGTTGTTATTTTGATAGGCGGGTGGAACCAGTAAGCGCATTGCGCGGAACAAATCCATTCCGCCGGCTAAAAACAGCTCCAACATATTATCAAGAGACGAAGAATCAGAGCCTTCGGTGTTTACGAAAGGCGCCGCGTCTTTTAAATCGGGAATAAGCGGTGTAGAGAACTTGGCAGCACGCGCCATAGCCCAATCACGGTTACCCTTGATGGTATTAATTTCACCATTGTGCGCAAGGAAACGGAAAGGTTGAGCAAGCGGCCAACGAGGTAACGTATTAGTAGAAAAACGCTGATGGAAAACACAAATTGCGCTTTTCATACGCTCGTCAGCAAGGTCAAGGTAAAAGGCTGGAAGGTCTTTTGGCATGACCAACCCTTTGTAAATCGTTACCAAGCCTGATAAACACGCAACATAAAAGTCAGGGTCGGCCTCTAGACGTTTCTCTGCGCGACGTCGAATCATGTAAAGACGACGTTCGAGGTCGCGTTTACGCCACCCTGCAGGAGCATTAACAAATACTTGCTCTATTTGAGGCACGCCGGTTAACGCTAGTTCGCCCAGTACCGATGTATCAACGGGCACTTCTCGCCAGCCAACTACCGAAAGGGTTTCTTTCTCTAGCTCTTCGTTTAATACATCGCGTGCGGCTTTAGCCAGTTCAGGGTTCTGACTTAAGAAAATCATCCCTACGCCGTATTTTTTGCTGAGTTTCCAGCCATTTTCTTGGGCAATAGTATGAAAGAATGCATCGGGTTTTTGTAGCAGTAGGCCACATCCATCACCGGTTTTTCCGTCGGCTGCAATGCCGCCTCGATGCTGCATGCGATCAAGGCCATGAATTGCCGTTTCTACCAATTCGTGACTGGCTTCCCCTTGCGTGTGGGCGATCAAACCAAACCCACAGTTATCCCGGGAATCGTTGGGATTGTATAAACTCATCTCTTAACTCCTTCAACCTTTTGACTGGGCAAGGTATGTGTTGCGTGTAGATGCGCCTAGGTATTGCGTATCACAACATTGTTCAGACGTCTTTTATTGTCAGGCAGTATTACCCGATACAAGCGCCTTTCTTGTCGTTAATTATTATTAGAGGATTCCAGTCGTATTCCGCATTTTTATGCATTATTGCGTTGCGGGCCGTACAAAATACCCACATTGAAAAGTAAAATCAAACCCTAAAATACTTCATCGTCTAGTGAATTAGTATAACTGATATAAAGTTGCAATATATCAATGCTTTGCGCATGATTAAATTTGAAATGTAACAAAAATGTAAAGACCTAATGAATGACATTGTTCATTCACTTTCTAATTGATAATTCTTCTCAACTAGAAAATTTAATTGAATAAAAATTCACTCGTAGCACAGCGCCATTAATGAGGCATTAATTATGGATAGTGCGCGTCGCGAGATAAAAAGTGATAGCCCAAACAGACGTTAAAAGGCTAAATTTGGCTTTTGCTTGCGACGTCATTACGACTGAATAGCGGTATGTCAGCTATTACCACTCGTTGAACAGTTACCGAATGGACTTTTTCCTGATAGGATAACGGCAAATTATCCATTAAATAGCGCTTATGCATTCAGATTCTCCAAACGACTCTTGGGCCATTCGGTTCGCCCAGTTTGTGCAACGTTTCGGTACATTGAAACTGAGTATCCTCTTTGTGGTTCTCTCATTGGTGTTTACCTTAGGGGGGTCTTACGTTATCCGTGTGAGTATGGGCAGTCAGGTTGAGCCTGACGATTTTATTAGCGCCGTAGTGCTCACCATGCTCTCTGCTCCCTGGGTGTTGTACTTTTTCAGCGAACTCATAAAGCAGTTAGAGAATTCAAGAACGAACTTGAAAGATGTAGTGAGCCAACTAGAGCACCTTCGAGAAGAGGATGTGTTTCTTAACCGAGAGCTACAATCAAATATCAGACAGCTCAATCACGAAATTGAACAACGTAAGCAAGCACAAGAAGAACGAGAAGCCTTATTTAAAGATTTAGAAAATGAGATTCAAGATAAGTCGTTACAAGAAGCGCAGGCAAGGCGGTTGTCAACGTTATTGCGCTCTATTATTGACGCTTCACCAGACCTTATTTATTACCGAAATGAAGAAGGACGCTTTGCAGGTTGCAATCGCATTGCAGAACTAATGACCGGTAAAAGCGAGCAAGAGCTTTTAGGGTTAACACCACAAGATGTGTATGAAGAAGATTTGGCTCGCCAAATTGTTGCAAGCGACCATGAAGTATTGGAAACCAATGCAAGCATTACGGAAGAGTTGTGGCTTCGCTTTGCTGATGGGCGTCGACGCTACTTCGAAATGAAGCGCGTACCTTTCTTCGACAAAGAAGGTAATCGTCTTGGTTTGCTGTCTTTTGGACGTGATATGACCGAGCGCAAGCAGGCTGAAAATGCAGCCGCTAAAGCGAGTACAGACAAAACGCGATTTATAGCAACGATAAGTCACGAATTGCGTACACCGCTCAATGGCATCGTGGGGCTAAGCCGCATGCTACGCGACACCGAATTAAGCGAAGAACAGTTTAATTGGGTCAGTACGATTTATGCTAGTGCGATTACGTTGGGCAATATATTTAACGATATTATTGACCTTGATAAACTCGACAGGGACAAACTTGAACTGAGTTTGAAAACCATATCGCTTAAGGATTTCACCGAAGAACTAAGCAGTATCATTCGCCTGTTGGCTGGCGATAAACAGTTGGCGTTTAAAACCAGAATAAAAGATCCACTCCCGCGTTTGGTCGAAATTGACGGTACGCGATTGCGTCAAATTCTGTGGAACATACTTTTTAACGCCGTGAAGTTTACGCAAAAAGGGCACGTGAGCCTGTCTGTATCATCAACCAAGCCTGATGGTGACAAAGCATTCGTTACCTTTGTTATTGAAGATACTGGTGTTGGGATCCCCGAAAGTGAGATAGACAAAATCTTTGCGATGTATTATCAGGTCGATCATCCCGACCACCAGTCTGCTACAGGCACGGGTATCGGGCTCGCCATTTGTAAACAGATGGTCGACTTGATGAATGGAGAAATACACGTATCAAGTACGGTAGGAAAAGGCACTCGCTTTGAAATTATATTGCCGGTGAGCATTTCAAACCGTCCTATGCAGGTAGCGCAGCTTGAGGTGACGGGGTTAAATATTCTTCTTGTTGAAGATATTGAGCTTAACGTCATGGTGGCAAAAGCACTGCTTGAGAAGCTTGGCCAAAAAGTGGATGTTGCCATGACTGGGCAAGAGGCAATAGATAAAGCGCGTGAAACGCAATACGACCTTATTCTACTTGATATTCAACTGCCAGACATGACCGGCTTTGATGTGGCCAATACCTTGCACGAAGAAGACTTGGTTATGCAAACGCCTATCGTTGCGCTCACCGCGAACGTGATCAAAAAACGCGAAGAGTATCTGCAAAATGGGATGGACGACGTTATTGCCAAACCTATTAAGAAGTCTCGCGTTATTGAGGTGTTTAACGACTTGTTCCATGCGCCGCCAGCCCCACTGGAAATTGATGGTGAAGTTGAGCGACCAGAGCCAAACAAAACACTCAGTAACATTCTAGATATGGACTTGTTACAAATGTTGGTCGATACCATTGGTGACGATATGGTGCGAGCCAGCGTTAAGGTCTTTCAGGAGAAAATGCCGGAATATATGGAAATTCTCCAGCTTAGTTTGAGCGCAGATGAAAAATCAGAAGTCTGTTCACAGGCGCATAAAATTAAAGGTGCGGCAGGGTCTGTTGGCTTAGCAAGGGTGCAGCGCATAGCAAATCAAATACAACAGGGCGATCATCCTACATGGTGGGAGAATGTTCATGATTGGGTTGAAGAGCTTCAAATGGCGGTACTTTACGATATGTCGGCGCTGACAAACTGGTTAAATGAGCAACCTGTTGACGACTAACGGGCACAATGCCATGTAAAAAACGAGACGGGCAGCACGTTTGCTGCTCTCGTTTTTACTACATCTATATCGCGTTGATGTAATGAACAAAGTAGGGGTAAAGAATAATGACAGGGATATCGTCGTCTGCCACAACGACCTTTTCAAATGCGCAGCTCGACCCAGACAGTATGCCTGCCATGGCAGCGCTTAGGTTAACCGATGTTTCTCCACGTTATCGTATCGTCAATGTATCGTTGGCGTTATGCATTACCACACTGCTTATCGCGATTATCTGCACGCTGCGCTTCCAACCCTTTTTCGTATTGCCTGAACCTTTGCTCTTGGCATTTCCTTTTGTGCTTACGGGGATTATTACGTTAGGCGTTGTGTGGGTGGTTTACCATGTTCTGGCTGATGTACGTGTTAAGTACAGTGTGAGAGAGCAAGATTTAAACTTACAGTCTGGATTACTTTTTCAAACACTGGCTTGCCAACCCATTCTTCGCGTTCAGCATGTGGAAATAAAGCGCGGACCACTGGCGCGACTTGCAGGGCTCGCATCGTTACAAGTATTTTCAGCAGGCGGCGCGCTACATACATTCGAAATTCCGGGCCTGCCAGTAGAGACCGCACAGCAACTTCGACAGTTTGTACTCGATCATAAAGTGTTAAGTGCGAAGTAACGCTAGTGGATAATGAACACATCACCGGTAACGAGGCAGGTCGCAGCGAGTCAGTAGACACGGGAGCACAGTGGCAGCGTTTATCAGTCATCGCTATTTTGTATTTTACCTTTAGCAATCTTAAAAGCTTAGCTCAAGGTTTAATATACGTTGTGCCGGCGCTAGCCGTTACCGCCAATATTACTGATAATATTCATTCAAACGGCACATATATAGGTATCCTTGTGTTGATGCTCAGTACCTCGTTAAGTGGTGTTGTTAGCTTTTTCATGTACACGTTTCGCGTTCACAATGCTCATATAGAAATACATCACGGTGTCTTTTCGCGTCGTTTCACCAACCTCCCTTTTTGGCGCATTCAAAATGTCAAAATAGAGCACCCGTTTTACTATCGCCCGTTCGGTTATGCCTTGGTGGTGTTAGATACGGCTGGCAGTGCATCAGAAGAAGCCAATATAGTTGCTGTACCCAACAACTATGCACAGGCGCTGAAAAAACAAGTACTGGCGTTTAATGCCCAGAATACAGCACCACAACCTCAAGAAAATGAAGCCCAGGCGCCAGTAACGCAGGACAGTGACGAAACTGTACTCAACCGGCGGTCAATCACTGACCTTGTTATTCACGGGATTACGAATAACCGCGTGTGGATTTTACTGGGCGCCGCTGCGCCTTTTTACGATGATGTGTTTTCACGCATATCGGGGTGGCTTGCCTCAAAGGGGCTTCAGCTTAACCAACTTGTAGGCGAGCAAACCATTGCGTGGTGGCAATTTGGCTTATATGCATTGATTATTGTAATGATGCTTATGGCGGCTATTGCGCTAATAAGCGTCGGGGGGGCACTGTTTACGTTTTACGGCTATACCCTCTCAAAGCAAGATGACAGATACATCCGTCGAAGTGGGCTTTTAAACAAACAAGAAGTAAGCATGCGCGCTTCTCGAATACAAATGATTACGGCGAAACAAGATTGGTTAGATAAAGTCCTTAAACGAGTGAACCTTTATTTTGAACAAAATGTGTCTACGCAGCAGCACGGGCAAGAGCTGATGTCGCCGAATAAGCTCATTGTTCCGTCGGTTACTGAAACCGAAGCACTTGCGCTTGCCCAAGAGGTCATGCCAAACAGCTGCTATCAACGCCATGATTACATGACCATCAGTAAGCGCTTTATTTTACATTGGAGTGTTGTTGGTTTAGCCGTGCCATTTGGCCTCTTTTTTACCGTAGGCATCATTACTGCACATCTCGATATTGTTGCAATGAGCATTAGCGTGTGTTTATTACTTTTAGGCGTTATCGGGCTTCGGTGGTGGCGATGGGGCATTGCAACAGACGATAAGTATATCTATGTGCGTCGTGGAAGAGTGGGCATAGATTATCTGTGCTTTGAACCCTATAAGGTTCAGGAGCTTGTTATTCAACAAAGTATCTTTATGAAACGCAGAAAGTTGGCCAGTATTAAGTTTGTACTGGCTTCAGGCAGTGTAACGGTCCCTTTTTTACCCGAAGACTATGTGTTTTCTTTAGCTGATAAGGTGATGCACGATGTGGAGTCTACGCAGCGCTCTTGGATGTAAGTGAGGCAGGGCACAGTTACGTGCCTTTATGCCTTGTCACGTGTGATTATTTGGTTTTTTCCAGCATGCTTAGCATGGTATAGGCGCGCATCAGCAACTTCTAGTTGCGTTTCAAGGCAGGTATGCTTTTCTGCACATACGCCGATACTGCACGTCATGGTAAATTTATGTTGGGTAAATTGGGTGGTGCGTACCGCATCCATAAAGCCTGACAGCGCCGCTAAATATGTTTTAGGCGGTCTTATAGACACCACTGAAAATTCTTCGCCTCCGTATCGTACAACGAGGTCGTCAGGAAAATGCTCGCTCAGCAGTGCCGCAAACTCTTGAAGTAAAACGTCGCCCGTTTTGTGACCGAGTGTGTCGTTCACATTTTTAAAGTTATCCATGTCTATCATCGACGCGGTAACGTGGGCTTTTGGATGGCCTAGAGAGAAAATCTCTTCACCATACTCATACAAATATCGACGATTATAAACCTTGGTAAGCGCATCTAAATTAGCGGAATCTCTAATGGTTTGAATCATTTCCTGAGACTCGAGGTTTTGCATGATGCGGCAGTAAAATTCTTCGTGGTAAAAAGGCTTAGATAAAAAGTCGTTTGCGCCACTTTTTATAAACTTAGACGTTAATACGCTGTCGCCTGTCGCTGACAAGCCAATAAATATTAGGTCTTGTAAACGGCGTTCACGACGAATTGCTTTCACCAATTCGTAGCCATCCATATTCGGCATGCGATGGTCAGATATCACCATTTTGATATCTTTATGTTGCTCTAACGCCTTTAATGCTTCAAGTCCATCCCCTGACTCTAACACTTGAAACCGAAACTTTTTAAGCAGTGAACAAATATAGCTGCGGCTGGTTTTTGAATCTTCAACAACTAAAACTTTCGTGTCGACATTCTTTCTAAGCCTATCAATCAGTTTAGAGACCTGGATGTAAGAATAGCGAGACTCTTTGGTGATGTAATCTAATACGCCTTGATCGAGCAGTTGCGCGCGGGTGAATTCATCAAAATTGCCTGTTAATACAACAGTGGGAACGTTATAAGAGAGACTAAGTTCGACACTTTCACCGTTGGGGGCATCGGGTAAATTCAAATCAACGATAGCAGCAAGAAAGTCCTGTTCTTTTTCGAGCGTTTCTTTAGCTTCTGCCAGGCTTTCACATAATATACAGGTGAAGTGCGGGTTATCTTCAATGAGTTTATTAACGATTTTTCGAACCGTTAAACTGTCTTCTACTACCAAAACTTTATACATCGTTATCGCTCATTCGTGCTGTGATATGAAGCTTAACGAAAAAAGAGGCATCCTGCCTCCTTTCTCGTGTCAATGTAGACTGATGTATAATACTGAGCGTGGTTAATTGCCGGTTTGCGGAACTCTTACCCATCCTTCCATTAAGATTCTGGCACTGCGACTCATAATAGCCTGCTCAATTTGCCATTGCTCGTTATTACATGAGGCTTTTGCCCCAACGCGCAGGGTGCCAGACGGATGACCAAATGTTACCGCTTCACGCTCAACGCCACCGGCAGCAATGTTTACTAGCGTGCCGGGTATGGCTGCTGCTGCAGCGATGGCGACCGCGGCGGTTCCCATCATAGCGTGATGTAGCTTGCCCATTGACATGGCTCTTACCAAAACGTCGATATCATCCGCGTTTACGGTCTTACCACTTGATGATGTATACGCTTTGGCGGGGGCTACTATCGCCACTTTTGGTGTATGCTGGCGAACAGCTGCTTCACTGATGTCACTAATAAGCCCCATTTTTACAGCGCCGTAAGCTCTAATGGTTTCAAATTTTTCCAATGCTTCAGCATCGTTATTAATGTCGTCTTGTAGCTCGGTTCCTGCGTATCCGATATCGTTGGCATTAATAAATATAGTAGGAATACCTGCATTTATCATGGTTGCCTGAAGTGCGCCAACCCCTGGAACATTTAATTGTTCGCTTCGTTTTCCCGTCGGAAAAATAGCGCCTTCACCATCTGCGGGATCAACAAAAGCGACCTCGACTTCGGCGGCAGGGAACGTAACGCCGTCAAGCTCGAAGTCACCCGTTTCTTGCACTTCACCGTTGGTGATAGGCACGTTTGCGATTATCGTTTTACTGATGTTCGCTTGCCAGATAGTTACCGTAGCAATGCCATTCTCTGGAATACGGTCAGCGTCGACAAGATTATTATTAATCGCAAATGCGCCTACGGCTGCCGTCAGGTTTCCACAGTTTCCGCTCCAGTCTACAAAGGGCTTATCAATAGCGACTTGACCGAACAGGTAGTCAACATCATAACCTGGACGTTCGCTTTTACTAATGATGACGGTTTTACTTGTACTTGACGTTGCGCCGCCCATACCGTCGGTCTGCTTGCCGTAAGGATCTGGACTGCCAATGACACGAAGAAGTAGTGCATCTCTGTCTGGTCCCGGTACTTGTGCAGATGGCGGCAGATCAGTTAACGCGAAAAACACGCCTTTGCTGGTACCGCCGCGCATGTAAGTGGCGGGAACACGAATTTGCGGTGCATGTGCTGTCATGATGTGTCCTGTTGTTTTTTATTTCGTGAAGGTGAGACTATGACGCTCAAGGTTCAAAACAATAATCCTAACTGACCATAATATTATGGCCCGCTAGGTTTATGACGACTCACTTCTGAAAGGTTAGTGTGTTAGTGAACTTCAGACTCTAAAAAGTCTTTAGCAAAACGTTGAAGTACGCCGCCAGCACTATAGACAGACACTTCTTCAGCGGTATCTAATCGACAGGTAACGGGTACATCGATGTGTTCGCCGTTGGCACGGTTTATCGACAATGTGAGGGTAGCGCCAGGAGACGGCTCGCCTTTTACATCATACGTTTCAGTACCATCGAGACTTAACGTTTTGCGAGTGGTACCCGATTTAAATTCAAGCGGTAGTACCCCCATACCTATTAGGTTAGTTCGGTGAATACGCTCAAACCCTTCTGCAACAATCACCTCTACACCGGCCAAGCGTACGCCTTTCGCAGCCCAGTCACGTGATGAACCTTGACCGTAATCTGCGCCAGCAATAATGATTAGCGGTTGTCTGCGCGTCATGTAGGTTTCAATAGCTTCCCACATGCGTGTTACTTTACCTTCAGGTTCTACGCGAGCCAGTGACCCTTGTTTCACCTCGCCGTTTTCAACCACCATTTCGTTAAACACTTTTGGGTTCGCCAGTGTTGCGCGCTGCGCGGTTAAATGATCGCCACGGTGGGTTGCATAAGAATTGAAGTCTTCTTCGGGCAGCCCCATTTTCGCCAAGTATTCACCTGCCGCACTATCAGCCATAATAGCGTTTGACGGCGATAAATGGTCAGTCGTGATATTGTCACCCAAAATGGCTAACGGGCGCATGCCAGTCATGGTGCGTTCGGCATCCATAGCACCTTCCCAATAGGGAGGGCGACGAATATAAGTGGTCTGCTCGCGCCATTGGTAAAGTGGGTTAATGTCTTTACCGTAATTAACGCTTAAATCGAACATTGGCTCATACACTTTGCGAAAGTGCTCTGGCTTCACGCTGCTCGCGACGATGGCATCAATTTCTTCATCGGTTGGCCAGATATCTTTTAGCGTGACAGGGTTTCCGTCGTGGTCAGTACCTAATATATCTTTTTCAATATCAAATCTAACGGTACCAGCGATAGCATACGCCACGACTAATGGTGGAGACGCAAGAAATGCTTGTTTTGCGTATGGATGTATACGGCCGTCGAAGTTTCTATTGCCCGATAACACTGCGGTTGCGTAGAGGTCACGGTCAATGATCTCTTGTTGTATTTTAGGGTCAAGAGCACCACTCATGCCATTACAGGTAGTACATGCAAACGCGACAACACCAAAACCAAGCGATTCAAGTTCGGTCATTAAGTTTGCTTCTTCAAGGTATAACTTAACCGCTTTTGACCCTGGTGCTAATGAGCTCTTTACCCAAGGTTTACGCGTTAAACCGCGTGCGTTAGCATTTCTGGCAAGTAACCCTGCTGCAATCACATTTCGTGGGTTGGAGGTATTGGTACAGCTAGTGATAGCAGCAATAATAACCGCGCCATCAGGCATTTTCCCTTCTTCCTCTTCCCATTCACCTGCAATACCACGGCTTGCTAAATCGCTGGTAGACAAACGGGCATGAGGGTTCGATGGGCCTGCCATATTACGGCCTACCGACGAAAGATCGAAGGTTAAAACACGTTCATACTCTGCAGTTTTAAGGTCATCGGCCCACAATCCAGTGTGCTTGGCATATTGTTCAACTAATGCAATTTGCTTTTCTTCACGGCCTGTTAAGCGCAAGTAATCGATGGTTTGCTGATCGATATAGAACATGGCTGCTGTGGCACCATACTCTGGTGTCATGTTAGAGATAGTCGCTCTGTCACCCAACGTCAGGTGAGATGCGCCTTCACCATAGAATTCGAGGTAGGTCGATACTACACGCTCTTTGCGTAAGAACTCAGTAAGTGCTAATACGATATCGGTGGCAGTAATGCCTGGTTGAGGTTTGCCCGTGAGCTCAACGCCGACAATATCAGGAAGACGCATATAAGATGCTCTGCCTAACATTACGCTCTCTGCTTCAAGCCCACCTACACCAATAGCGATAACCCCTAATGCGTCAACATGCGGCGTGTGGCTATCCGTTCCGACAAGTGTGTCTGGAAACGCGACGCCGTCACGTGCTTGTACAACGGGTGACATGCGTTCTAGGTTAATTTGATGCATGATGCCGTTGCCCGGAGGTATAACATCTACGTTTTTAAATGCTGTCTTCGTCCAATTGATGAAATGAAAACGGTCGTCGTTACGTCTGTCTTCGATGGCGCGATTTTTCTCAAATGCGTCTTCTTCAAACCCTGCATGCTCAACGGCAAGAGAGTGGTCGACGATAAGCTGAGTGGGGACAACGGGATTGACCTTTGACGGGTCGCCACCTTTCGCAGCAATAGCATCACGTAGACCGGCTAAATCGACCAGCGCGGTTTGCCCTAGTATATCGTGGCACACGACGCGGGCAGGAAACCATGGAAAATCTACATCGCGTTTACGATAAATTAGCTGTTCTAGTGATTCCTTCAATGCGTCGGGAGAACACTTTCGTACGAGGTTCTCAGCGAATACACGGGAAACGTAGGGCAGCTTATCATAAGCCCCTGGCTCAATATCATTCACCGCTTCGCGAGTATCAAAAAAGTCGATACCCGCGTTAGGAAGCGGTTTACGGTAATCAATATTCATTGTAATAACCTCTATGCGCGCTCACCAATAGATGGAACTGGACGAATGTCTTCACCCGTATACTCTGCAGATGGACGAATAATACGGTTATCAGCGCGTTGCTCCATTACGTGTGCAGCCCAGCCTGTTAAGCGAGACATGACAAAAATTGGCGTGAACAACGGCGTAGGAATGCCCATAAAGTTGTAAGCAGAGGCGTGGAAAAAATCAGCATTACAAAACAGCTTTTTCTCGCGCCACATTACTTCTTCACAGCGAACTGAAACAGGGTAAAGGACCTTATCACCCACATCTGCAGCCAGTTTTTCTGACCATTGTTTGATAATTTCGTTACGCGGGTCAGAATCGGCGTAGATAGCATGGCCAAAGCCCATGATCTTTTCTTTACGCGCAAGCATGCCCATCATTTTTTCTTCAGCGTCATCGGCAGACGTAAAACCTTCAATCATTTCCATTGCCGCTTCATTTGCACCGCCGTGAAGCGGGCCGCGAAGTGAACCGATAGCGCCTGTAACACACGAATGCATATCAGAAAGCGTTGATGCACATACACGTGCAGTAAACGTTGATGCGTTAAATTCGTGCTCTGCATATAAAATTAATGAGACGTGCATAACCTGTTCGTGCAACTCCCTAGGCTTCTCTCCATGAAGCATATGTAAGAAGTGCCCACCAATTGAATCGTCATCGGTCTCTACGTCGATACGAATACCGTCATGTGTAAATCGGTACCAATAACAAATGATGCTCGGGAAGCACGCTAGCATGCGATCGGTCGCGTCTTGCTGCTGTTCGAAGCTTTCTTCCATTTCAAGGTTGCCTAGCATAGAGCAGCCGGTGCGCAGAACGTCCATTGGGTGTGCATTTTTAGGAATGCGCTCAAGAGCCTCTTTCAACGCATCAGGGAGACCACGCATACCGCGAAGTTTAGTTTTATAACCATTAAGTTCAGACTGGTTTGGTAGCTTGCCTTTAAGAATAAGGTACGCTACTTCTTCAAACTGACAGTGCTGCGCTAAGTCTTTCACGTCATAGCCACGATAGGTTAAACCAGAGCCTGATTTACCCACGGTTGATAATGCTGTTTTACCTGCAACTTGGCCGCGTAAACCCGCGCCACTTAACTGTTTAGCCATCTTGTTGTCTCCGGTCTTATAAAATTTGTAAGGTATTTTGAATACTATTTTCTAATTAAAAGCTGATAAAACGACAGCGTCGTCTCGGTGCTAATGGGGGCTTGCCCCCATTTTTCACCGTGGTGTCTGTCTTTGTTAGTTTTTACCTTCAGCGAATAGGGCATCTAGTTTCTGCTCGTAGTCGTGATAGCCCAGGTAGTCATAAAGATCCATGCGGGTTTGCATGGTGTCGACAACGGCTTTTTGGTCGCCGTTTTCAAGTATAGATTTGTACACCATCTCTGCTGCTTTATTCATGGCTCTAAATGCACTTAGTGGGTAAAGCACCATGTCTGCGCCCCATTCGCCAAGTTCTTCTTTGTTCCATAGCTCGGTTTTGCCAAATTCGGTGATGTTGGCAAGGATGGGAACATCTAACGCTTCTGCAAACGCACGATAGTGCGCTTCCGTTTGTACTGCTTCTGCGAAAATACCGTCTGCACCTGCAGCAACATAAGCCTTAGCGCGTTCAATAGCGCTCTCTAAGCCTTCTTGGGCAAAGGCATCAGTACGCGCCATAATGAAAAAATCTGGGTCGGTTCTGGCATCTACGGCTGCTTTAATGCGGTCGACCATTTCAGCTGTACTTACAATTTCTTTGTTAGGGCGATGACCACAGCGTTTTTGTGCAACTTGGTCTTCCATGTGCACTGCCGCTGCCCCCGCTTTTTCCATATCACGAATGGTCTTGGCGATGTTAAATGCACCGCCCCATCCTGTATCAATATCTACCATAAGCGGAAGGTCGCATGCACTGGTAATGCGCTGTACGTCTGCAATCACATCGTTTAGCGAAGTCATACCTAAATCAGGTAGGCCGTAAGAGGCATTTGCGACACCACCGCCAGATAGATAAATCGCGTGGTGACCGATGGCCTTTGCCATCATGGCGGTGTACGCATTGATAGTGCCGACAATTTGTAAAGGCTTGTTGTTCGCTAATGCGGTTCTGAATTTCTTTCCTGCACTCATGATAATCACTCGCTTATTTGAAAGTAGGGTAGAGGTGAATGGGATACAAAGAAGCGGCTTTGATGTTATTCATGATCCAGCTTCTTCTCGATATTATTTTTTGAATAAAGAATATGGCGGCGCATTAGCATCTCAGCGAGTTCTTCGTCTCTGTTTGAGATGGCATTTACAATGTGGCGATGCTCCTCAAAAGCCGTGCTTACGCGCGGCCCAGCCATGCCTAGTTGCACACGGTACATGCGCACTAAGTGATATAGCCCGTCAATAAGTACACTGATGAGGTGGTCATTTTTGCTGCCTGTGACAATGCGATAATGAAAATCGACGTCCCCCGCTTCTTGGTAGTAATTCTCTTCGCCTTTTACTTTGTTAAAGTGACTGTCTAGCAATTGCTGCATGGCCGCTATTTCTTCATCGGTCATATTTCTAGCTGCAAGGCGAGCAGCCATGCCTTCAAGTGCTTCGCGCACTTGATAAAGTTGTACCAATCCTTGTGTCGATAAGGCGACTACACGCGCGCCGACATTCGCTTTTCGTTCGACTAAATGGCAGGTCGCTAACCGGTTTATGGCCTCTCTGATAACCGCGCGACTGACCTCATACTTTGTCGACAATTCGGTTTCACTGAGTTTGCTACCTGCGGCGATGATGCCCTCGACAATATCCTTCCTTAATTGGAAGAACGTTCGGTCGGCATTGGTTACTGCATTTTCGTCTGATAATGGCAAAGCTATTGTCTTCATTCTTTATTAGTGTCGACAATATAGGCTTAAAGTGACTATTTGTAAATAAAATGGCGTTATATTGTCGACATTTTGGGGTGGGGTGGGTTTGATACAGTGAAAATAGCATTTCAAGAGCATGACGTTTTGCAAGTAAGTGGCCTAACTAAAAAAGTGACGTAAACGAAAGTCTCGTAAAACTCACTTATAGTAGCAATGGCTAATATATAACCACTTAGTCAGCTTTTTTTCGTAAAAGGCTAATATTACTATGCATTTTGTTTAAACGTCAGTATCATATCGTTCCAGTCTTCAGGCCTAAATTCAAGAGGTGATGAGCGAAGGCTGGAACATGAAGTGCCATGACTCTGAGTGAATTATTCTTTTTCGCGCTCTGGCATTGTGACAGCCCACGTTACGACCATCTTTGCTTGATTTTAGCTTTTGTAAAAAGCTCCATAGAGAGTTTTGAAGCGACATAGAAACTAATATACCCAACACTCACGCAAAGGGGTTTTTACCATGATATCCAATACTGATGTGTCTAAGACACTTGCCAGTAAACTTACGCCTGTCGCTCTTGCAGTGGCGTTAACTGTTCCTTCTATTGCACTAGCACAAGAAGCTGATGAGTCAGTAGCAGAACAAGAGCAAAAGTTCGAAGCAATTACCGTTACCGCCACCAAACGTCCACAAGTTATCTATGAAGTGCCAATCGCACTGAGTGCTTTTGATGGCGATAAACTCGCAGAACAAGGTATTACCGACTTAACTGACGTTGGCAAGTTTGTACCGAACCTAAACGTTACTGGTTTCTCGGCGGGCCATACGTCTTCAGTAAACCCTTTTATTCGTGGTATTGGGCTTCAAGATCACCTTATTACTACTGATCCAGGTGTGAGTGTTTACGTTGATGGTGTTTATTTAGGGCGCCAAGTTGGCCAAAACTGGAGCTTAAATAACATTAAGCGTATTGAAGTGCTTCGTGGCCCACAGGGCACACTTTACGGACGCAACTCAATTGGCGGTGCCATTAACATTATCACCAAAGAACCCGATCAAGGTGACGTTACCAAGATTAATACGGAGTTTGGTACGCGCGGTCGCGTTAAGGCTGATCTTTTCGTAAACCACGGATTGTCAGACACGCTAGCGTTCAATATGAATCTCGCGTTTAATAAGCGCGACGGGTTAGGTGAATTTATTAATGTCCCTAACGCTGAGTATGACGTGGGCGAAACGGAAGATATCTCAGGTCGTATTTCCGTCAAGTGGGAGCCTTCAAATGACTTCCGTATGGTGCTAACCGCCGATGCAAACAACGGTGATGGTGGTCTTCGCCCTTACACCGTGCTTATTGATGAAGTTGGTTCTGCGCGTTACTTCGGCGGTGGCAACGGTCTTGGCGTTGAATTACGCAATACTGACGTTACCCCAGAAGGATTTGATAGATACGATAATGCAACTGGCACAGAAGCGGTAACGAGTGTGTCAAATGAAGCGCGTGGACTTTCATTAACGGCCGAATGGGATGTGAATGAAGACTACACGGCGAAAGTTGTCGCCAGTCAACGTAGCTCTGAATATAAAGCGGGTCTTGACGATGACGGGACGGTATTCTCACTCGACCAATTCCCTGAGCGCGGTGAAGCGGATCAAACCTCGGTAGAGTTACAACTTAACGGCTACATCAATGAATACACTGACTTCGTTGCAGGCTTGTATTACTTCAACGAAGAAGGTAGCAACCGCCAAGGCGACGATTCAAACTTTGATGGTGGCCCTAACTTACTTGAATTAGACCAAGAAACCACATCGAAAGCGGCTTATGTCAATGTTCGTCACGATGTTACTGATGCGCTAACCGTATCAGGTGGCTTACGTTATACGGAAGATGAGAAAGACGCATCAGCAAATGTATTCTCAGCATTAGGTACCATTTTCGACTCAAATGATTGGGACGAGCTAACATGGGAACTTGCCACCAATTACACGTTTGAAAACGGTATGACAGGGTATGCAACTATTCAATCTGGTTATCAGTCGGGTCAATATCCTGCGCGTCCATATTGCTTAATTGGCCAATTCTTTGGTGCGGGTGGTTTCGGTGATATTCCTGCTGCACAAGCTGCTGTTCGTGCAAATAACTGTTTCACTGCATCGGACAACATTACCGCAACCAACTATGAAGTGGGTATCAAAGGCCGCGTTAATGAATACGTTGACGTGAGCGTAGCAGTATTTAATACCGAGTTTGAAGACTTGCCTTATCAGGTAAGCCGCGTAAGCGAAGGCGGTTTTGATACAGCAAACCTTGTGGTAGAGCAAACATCGCGCGGTATTGAGCTTGATACCACGCTTAACTACGGCAACTTTAGCATGATGACCAGCATTGGTTATATGGATGTTGATGTAGAAGAGCAAGACGGCTTTAACCCTGTTGCTCCGCTTACCCCAGACCTGACGTTTGCTATTGGGCCACAATACACGTTTGAGCTGGACGGTGGCGATTCAATTCGTGTACGTGCAGACTACTCGTACCGTTCAGAAATGTACGGAGAGCCTACCGCTGCGCCAGAGCGAATGACAGAGTTAGACAGCCGCGAGTTAGTTAACTTTGATATTGCGTACACGCCAGCAAACGATGCCTATACCGTTGCATTGTATGGTCGCAACATTTTTGACGAGCGTTATGACAACGCACGATTAAATACGGGTGATTATATCCTTCAAATTCTAAGCAATGATGCGAGCGAGTTTGGCGTAAGATTCTCAACAGAGTTCTAATCGAGTCTGCTGCGAAAATAGTATGAAAAGCCGGTCAATTGACCGGCTTTTTTATTTATCTGTAGATAGGTTTATAGCCAGCCTTTTTGCTGTGCAATACGGGCTGCATCAACGCGATTTGTGGCATCGAGCTTAGCAATGGCTTCAGACAAATAATTGCGTACGGTACCCTCTGATAGGAAAAGGGCGGTGGCGATGTCATAGGTCTTTACGCCTTCACTGGCGAGTTTGAGCGCAGCGCATTCTTTGTCTGTCAGTGGGTTGTTATCATCAAGTGCCATCAATGCTAATTCTGGGGCAATGATTCGTTCACCCGAATGCACGTTATAAATAGCATTTAGTAAGTAATCACTGTCAGCTTCTTTTAACACAAAGCCCTTTGCGCCTAGTGTTAACGCTCGTTTGACGTAACCGGTTTTCGCGAACGTGGTCATAAATATAAGTTTACTGGGACAGCGCTGTTCTTTCATTGCTGTGCCTAATGCCAATCCCGACATCAGCGGCATTTCAATATCACTCAATACAATATCGGGTGCATCATGACTGGCTAAGTAGGCAACGGCTTCTTCACCATTGCTACATTTCCCGACAATGTTAATGTCGTCTTCTAACGCAAGTAGCGACGCGATAGCATCTCTTATCAATGACTGATCTTCGACAACAAGTATATTAATTGTTTTCATAGCACTGTTATATTATCCAAATAGGGGAAGGTGAAGCATCAAGCCCGAACGCTCACCCCAGCTGAAAGTGACCTCCGCACCGATGAGTGTTGCGCGTTCTTTAATACCGGCTAAACCATTCCCTTCGACAGGCTTAGTAGTCTTCCCGTCATCAAATATGCCCATAATAAGTGTGTTATTACGCTGGCTGAGTGAGACCGTAACGTGGGTGCCATCGCTATGCCTCAATATGTTGGTGACCGCTTCTCGGGCAATAAGCGCTAGTTGCGTTTCCTGTGTGGGGACCACCGTACTAAGCAGGTCAGCGTCTAATGCTGACGTCACTCTCTTACCATTATCACTGAGCTTTTTTATCAGGCTAGTAAGCTCTTGTTCCAGAGGGCGCTGCTTTATTCCCGAGATAGCTTCACGTATTTCGCTGAGCAACTGAGAAGATAGCGCGGCCAAGTCTTTGACTTCTTGCTTTGCCTGGGCATAGCGCTGCTTTTCTAAAAGCTTTTCAGCAAGCTGTGCCTTAATAGATATACTGCTCAATGCGTGCCCTGCAACATCGTGTAGGTCGCGTCCAATGCGTTCTCGTTCTGCAATAGTGGTAAGCGTTTCGATAGCCGCCGCTTGTTCATCACGCTTCATTTGGTGAAGGGTTTCTTTACGCTCCATAACACCGTAGACGAATAACACCAGACTATTTAGCGCAGAGGCGAGGATGAAAAAGCCTTGCCCTTGCGCCCCCCAAACCTGAATAGCCATAAGAGACGATACTATGAGGCCAACAAAGGCTGCCCCCTGTTTTATCGAATAGTAGTACCCAACAATGAATGCTAAAAACCCAAAAATTATTGCGCCACCGGGGTTGAAAACACTTATCACATAGCCAAGCACTGAGAGGCTTACAATGTATACAGGTAGTGTCTTCATACTTTGATGAAGCGTGGCAACGTATAACACAATGAAGGCTACATACCCGCCAAGCATCAGTAGGACCGTAATAGTGTCGGGCGTCTTAGTAAAAAATAAAGGCACGAAGTAAAACAGCGAAAAAAACAGAGAGCCATAAGACCATTTTTTCTTACGACCCTGTGAAAGTAGAGGTAGCCTAGGTGCAGTTTGCATTAGCGCATTTCTTCCTTACTGAAATACAACGGCAGATTTACTGGTAATGATGATCGTACCGGACACAATAAGCATAATACCGACTATGGCATACATGTCGAAAGTTTGTTTCCAAAAAACCACAGAGGCTGCTGTGATAAGTGCGATGCCCATTCCTGACCAAATGGCATAGGCTACGCCAACTCCCATATTTTTGAGCACGGCGGCAAATATAATGCCCGACAAGCTGTAAAAGAAGATAGAAGCCGAACCGTACTCCCATTTTTCCCAACCGTTCGATGCTTTTAGCAATAACGTCGCTGTTACTTCGGTAACAATAGCAAGTGCAAGAAGTAAATATGTCATGTCTTTATCCTTCATGCTGTTGTGACGTAAGATATAGATTCGACGTTGATATGCTTTGATAACGAGACTCTAAAGCCACTAACGAGATGAGGTACACAACAACAATAACGGCAGAGATAGCCTCAATGCGAGCCTCAGGAAAGCAGTACCACGCCGCGACTATGCCTAGTGTACGCGCGATAGTGTGAAAGTAGCCCACCCAATGCTCTATGGCCCACGATAGCGGCATCCACATTAGGCCTGCTAAAATACCAATGCTCAACGGTAATGTTGTGTGATCGATGCTAGCGATTGGCAGGGCGATTGCAAATACTAGTAGGCTCATTACCATTCCTACATAAAAAAGCGTATCAAAACTGGTGTGTTGACGGTCTTTAGAAAAGAAACGCTCACCGGTTACGTAAGAAAGGCCAGCCCCTAAATAAAAAATGGCTCCTGTGCCAATATAGAGCGCCCATGTTATAACGTAGTCGCTTACGAAAGGGGCCAAGAAACCTAATGCAGCCCACACTATTGTCCCTGCTAGCGGCATGGCGACAAACCTACGTTGTTTAAAAAGGGTGCGTTCTTGTTCAAGTGTTAATGCGCGAGTCATAATGTTGTCCTTTGGCGTTGAAAACAAAATCATTATGTCTCGCTTTATTAAGCGGCGTAATTCACAAAGGTAATCAATGTGAGGTGACAATTGTCATGGTGATGAAGGGCGTTGATGGGGCGCCTATTTTCCCTTGTTATTAACGCGGGCTGTTAGAAGGTTTTCGCCGTCGTGTCTCGATAGCATTATGCTATCGGTAATGCTAATCAGTGATATCACTGCCATTATGAGCATGGCTAGCGAAAAAGTCTCCAGAGACGGCTGGGCTAACGTATCGCCTACAAATAATGTCGCGCCTGCCACAGCAAGCGCTGACAACGTAATACCTAAACCGCGGTTCATTTGCATCAGAATGGCGCTTAGCGTATTGGCATCACGCATTTCAGTGGTAGGTACGTCGGCAAAAGCGATGGTGTTTAGTAATGTAAGATGCATAGAACGCGTCATGCCATTAACAAACAGCAGTAGGGCAATGATGGTAGAGGGCGTCTCTTCTCGAATAAAGGCTAATGCGACAAAACCTGCTGAAATGAGTACACCATTGGCTATAAGAACAGGTTTGAAGCCAAACGTGTTCATAATCCATGTCGTGGCAGGTTTGATTGCAAGGTTCCCCGCAAACAGCCATAGCAGAATAGAGCCCGCCTCTACAGGGCTGTAATCCATTCCAAGCTGTAGCATTAACGGAATCAAAAAGGGCGCACTGCCAAGTGCAATACGCACCAGTGACCCGCCATAAAGCGACAGTCTAAACGTACGATACTGCATAGCCGAAAATGAAAAGAGCGGGGTAGGGGCCCGTTTTATATGAACAGTGGCTAGGCCCATTAACAGCAAACCCGCGGCAATAACGACAACACTTAGGGTTATTGCATGCATATTACTGGCGAGGTGCTCAATACCTGCCATAAAAGCAGCAAAGCCCACCCCAGTCAAAAGAAAGCCTTTAACGTCAAAGCGGTGTACGGTTTTTTTTGCATTATTGAGGAGGTAATACGACGCAACGATAGCCCCGAGCCCAAGAGGAACATTCATATAAAATATCCACTGCCAGCTAAAATGTGTCGCAATATAACCGCCAAGTACGGGGCCTAATAATGGCGCACTCAATGCCGGCCAGGTAATAATAGCGACGGTGCGTACCAGTTGGGCTTTGGGAAGGTCACGCAAAACAACAAGGCGACCTACAGGTACCATCAATGCACCGCCCATCCCCTGTAATACCCGTGCTGCGGTAAATTCTGCTAATGTTGTACTTAACCCGCAAAGCACAGAGGCAAGCGTGAAAATAACAATCGCGGCAATAAAAATTGTGCGCGCCCCGAATTTATCAGCGACATACCCACTTAAAGGGATGAATAAGGTTACCGCTACAAGGTAGGCAGAAACACCTATCGACAAATGGGGCGCGGGTACACCAAAGTCATTGGCAATAACAGGAAGCGCGGTAGTGATAACCGTCGCATCCAGTATTTCCATAAATAAGGCGCCGGCAACAAGCAGTGCCGTCGCAACCTCACGACTAATTAATTTCAAATGCACGTACTACCCGTGCTACACCCGTTACATTGCGAGCGATATCTACCGCGGCAGTGGCCTCTATGTTCGAGAGGCGGCCCATCAAGAATACTTCAGCATCTTGAACAACCACTTTGACTTGAAGGGCGGGAACCCGCTCATCGGCAATGATTTTTGTCCGTACCTTTGAGGCCAGCCAAATATCGTTAGCTTGGGTTGTGGCCACGATAGGGGGGGCAACCCGTATTTGATTATGAATTTTCTTAATGTAATCGACTTCTTGCGCCAAGCGCACGGCTTCATCTACGAGCGATTGGCGGGGGGCTTGTCCGGTCAACAATGCAACGCCGTTATAAACATCGGCCTGTAAATTGGCTTCTTCCTTCAATGCGTCACTCTTTGCCCAGTGGTAGGCAATAGCGCTGTTTGCGTTTTGATCATCTAATTGCGTACCTACAGTGCGTCGGTCATTAGCGACTTTCGCCGCCATGGCGCCAGCAGCACCGACTGCTACGACACAACCTTGTAAGTGAGTGATAGCGAGTGCCATCACTATTAATGCATAAAATGGGGTTCGTCTTTTCATTGCGTTTTTATTCATCGTCAAAGTCTGCAGGGAACAAGCTATCGTCAGTGCACTCGCACAGGTTATGGATAACCAGCATATGTACTTCTTGAATGCGAGCGGTACGGTTTGATGGTACACGTATCTCTACATCATGCTCATTTAGAAAACCGGCCATTTCACCGCCATCTTTACCCGTTAGCGCGACGATAGTCATGTCACGCGACAAGGCCGCTTCCATCGCCGCAATAACGTTACGCGAATTGCCGCTTGTTGATATGGCAAGCAAAATATCACCAGGTTGACCTAGTGCTCGCACTTGCTTCGCGAAAATTTCGTCGTAACTGTAATCGTTAGCAATTGATGTGAGGGTTGACGTGTCAGTGCTAAGTGCAATGGCGGGGAGGCTTGGACGATCTCTTTCATAGCGGTTAAGCATGTTAGAAGAAAAATGTTGCGCACCGCCGGCCGAACCGCCATTGCCGCAACTTAACACCTTATTACCGCGTATCAGTGCTTCAACCATCATCATTGCCGCTTTCTCAATTGACTCAGATAACACTTCTGAGGCCGCTATTTTAGTTTGAATACTTTCGGTAAAGTTTGCTTTTATCTGTTCAATCATACTTTTTATTCTCTTTTAATGGCTGAAACCTAAAGTATGCTTTTAGACGCGCTACCCTACATTTTTCAACCATTGAAGGTCTGAGCCATCGATGGCGATCACATCTATGCGCAACGGTGTAGATGCTGGATTAAGATTATTATCTAACAAATAGTGTGTGAACGCAGCTTGAATTCGCTGTAGTTTTTTCGGCGTTACAAATTCAACAGCATGGCCATATTGTTGATGCTTGCGGTATTTTACTTCAATGCACACAATGGTATCACCATCTTGCATCACAATATCTATTTCGCCACGTCGTGTACGAAAATTTTGACAGCGAAGCACGAGACCTTGCCGCTTTAAATAAGTAACCGCTTTATTTTCACCCGCATTCCCTTGCAGTACTGACATGCTTTACTCCGTGAGCCGTTGAACCTCTTCGTTCTGAATAATTCCCTGCGGCAACAAGCGAATCACTTCTCCGTGTTCGTTTATTGAGAGCTTTCCACTTAAGCCTTCATATGATGCATAAGGTAGCGTACTTAGGTAGCCCACCTTCGACAGTAAATCATAAGCATCAAAACCAAACGCAAATAAGCGATTTTGCAACGTCGTTCTCTCTGGCCATGTTTCTTTGGCCAATTGTGCAAGAGGCTGCCATTTATGCTCTGGCATTAACCATGGCATATCTAAAAAGTGAATGTTTTTAAGATCTCGCCATTGATTTTTACCACTGTCATAGTCCATCGAACGTGACGTCGCATAAACGGGGACTTGTTTACCATCATAGGGGTTCAGGCTTGCTTCAATAATCGGGTTTAGCAACTCGGTGTCTTGCGGAGAAGCAAATGCAATGATGGCATCAATATCGCGTCTGCTACGAGGCATGTTATAAACCTCGTCATTCGTCATATACTCAATTTGATTTATCCGCTTGTTACTTTGTGCCACGTCAAGCGCTTCGGTTATGCCATCTTTTAGTGAGCCGCTGTCACTAAAACTCACGGTTGTCACATTAGATGGTGTGCGGTGATTGGCAGACAATGTATTCCATTTATCGACAAACGCATCGTTCATCCGCCCGTATAGGCTGCTTTGTGAAGATATTACGATAGGCGCACGCAACCCTTTATCAAAAATATACTGCGCTAATTGCAGTGCTTCATCTTCTGGCGCTAATGCAAAGTACTTTACATCAGCGAACGTGGTTTCTGGTAGCGCCGTTTCATTGAGCAGCTCCATCGTTCCGATGATTCCGTCTGGACGATTTAACGCAAGCATATTGACTGTGGGGGGCAGTAACGGGATAAGCGCATCAATGGTATCTTTTAATAACGGGCCGATGACGAAACGCGTGTCCCCAAGCGATGCGATTATCGCTTCAGGTGTCTTATCTACAGTATCAATGAAGTCTAGCGTGGGTAGATTTATCTCTGTTGAGGCGTTGCTACTGGCGTTGAAGTACGCTGCCATGATGCCATCTTTCACCGCTTGTCCGGTGCGAGCTAGCCTCCCGCTTAACGGTAAAAGTACCGTCAGCTTTTCAGGCTCAACTGCTTTTATCGTCATCGCTAGCGCTACGTTTTCCGGCAGTTTTTTTGACAATATGTGCCCACGATAAACGCTTTGAAATTGTAAAATGGTATCTTCGTTAAAACTGTCATCGAGGGACAGCGCGCGCAGTGCTACAAAAGGCTGTAGTGCGGGGAACTTGAGATTGACTTCGTCTAGCTTATCTTGTGAAAGTTGAGTAATGCGCTGCCACACGTATTGCACTTTCTCATGCTCAGGTAAGGGAGAGGCCAGTGCACTATTGGCAGCATTCAGTGGTTGCCCTAATGCGGTAAATAGTTGCATTTCATATTGAGCGCGCGCTTGGTCACTAACGTATTCGCTAGGCACACTGTCTAACAACGACAACAGTAGTTGTGGTTCGCTAGCCGTATCGTCAACAAAGGCATTAAATAAAAGAGCGTTAAATTGCGTAGATAATGACGAAGGAATACCTTCTTTCTTCATTGAAACTAGTATTGCCTTGGCTTGTGCAATATCGTTTTGCGCCATGTACAAAGAGGCGGCGTCTAGTAATAAACGGTCACGTGCTTCTTTGTCTCTGGTCGATTGCCATACTTGTTGCGCCGCATTAAGCTTTTCACTAGGTAATTCTACTGTGGGTTCAACGACAGTTTGCACGGGTTTTTCGGTGGCAACAGAGGTTGTTGAAACCGGTTTTTGGGTGCTACCACATCCTGTTAGCAGCAATAAGCTAGTGGTAGTGGCAAAGACAATACGCTGACTAAGTTGTCCTATATGACGCACAGTTTCATTCCTTTCACTTCAAAGTTTCATCAGTTTATCTTAACTACGCGTAAAATCTACGTTTGGACGCATAATCTGGCCCAATGCCATGGTACAATTTCATCATTACAGCGTACGTTGAAACTATTATGACCGATTTTGCCACCCTTTATATTGTTCCTACTCCTATTGGTAATTTGGACGACATGAGTGCTCGCGCCATTTCCACGCTTAGCGATGTTAACTGGATTGCAGCGGAAGATACGCGGCACAGCGGAAGGCTATTGCAGCACTTTAGTATAAACACTCGAACTTTATCGTTACATGATCATAACGAGGATAAGCGCACTGCAATGTTATGCGAACGGCTGAAAAGTGGTGAGTCTGTCGCATTGATCAGTGACGCTGGAACGCCACTAATTAGCGATCCAGGCTTTGTGTTCGTACGAAAATGCCGGGAAGAAGGTATTCCGGTCATTGCATTGCCGGGGCCGTGTGCGGCAATTACAGCGTTAAGTGCATCAGGGCTTCCCACCGATAAGTTCATATTTGAAGGGTTTTTGCCGGTGAAAACGCAGGCCCGAGACAGTGTTATTCTCTCGCTGTCAGAACGCCCGTTTACGAGTGTGTTTTATGAAGCACCGCGCCGAATTCTGGATACCGTAAAAGATATTGAGCGATTGCTTCCTGGCAGAGAAATGGTGATTGCCAAAGAAATAAGCAAAACGTTTGAAACGTATGTGAGTGGCAAACCTAATGACGTTATTGCTTATCTTGAATCTGAGCCTGCGCATCAAAAGGGGGAATTTGTTGTCATGATTTCACCAGCACAGATAAACACCTCGGAGATAAGTCAGGAGGCAATGTCGTTGTTAACGACCTTATGTGAACATATGCCTCTTAAAAAGGCGGCAGGCGTGGTGGCTCAGCATTACGGGCTAAAGAAAAATGCGCTGTATCAAGCAGGATTAGACGCAAAAAATTAGTACTTACGTGTGATAAAAAAACCGCCAGTGTTGGCGGTTTTTTATGGCGTTAATTGTCAAAACAAGCGGTGAAACCTTTACGCTTAAGATAAACGAGTTTTAAAATCTTCATACGTAAAGGTGCGAACCAATTCAAAGTCGCCATTTGTACGTAAAATACCAATAGCAGGGTGCTCTACACCATTAAAGAAGGTTGTTTTCACCATGGTGTAATGCATCATATCTTCAAATTGAAGTCGGTCACCGCTTTGAAGCGGCGCGTCAAACGAATAGCTATCTATAACATCGCCCGCTAAACAAGAGTTACCCCCAAGTTTTGCCGTATACGCTTTTTCATTCGCTTGCCCCGCATTTAGTACCGTGGGGCGGTAAGGCATTTCTAATACATCAGGCATGTGCGCCGTTGCCGAAATATCTAAGATAGCAATGTCACCCTCGTTATTTACGATATCAACCACTTCGCAAATAAGCGGGCCAGTTTGCCATGCAACGGCTGAACCGGGTTCTAAAATAACATCAAGGTGTGGATGACGTTCTTTGAAGGCTTTTAATGTCGAAATGAGATGTTCAACATCATAGCCTTCACTTGTCATTAAGTGACCGCCACCTAAGTTAAGCCATTTTAGCGCGCCAAGCCATTTACCAAAGCGAGACTCAATAGCATCAAGCGTTCGCGCTGTCGCATAAGAATCACATTCACATAAATTGTGGCAGTGAAAGCCTTCAATACCTGATAAATCTACGCCTTCTAACTCTGAAGCGCGAATACCTAAGCGCGACCCTGGCGCGGCAGGGTCGTAAAGCGGCGTGTCAGCCTCTTGATGCTCGGGGTTAATACGAAGACCCAGAGACACGCTTTTCAGCGCCTCTTTATGCGTGTTGTACTGCGACAAACTGTTGAAAGACAGATGGTTAACGAGCGATGCCATTTCTATAGCATCGGCTTCTTTATAAGCTGGGGAGTAGGCATGCACCTCTTTTCCCATTTCAGCGGCTAGCTTTGCTTCCCATACCGAACTGGCTGTCGCGCCTTGCAAGTATTGCTTAATAATGTCAAAGCAAGACCACATGGAAAACCCTTTCAAAGCCAGGATAATTCGAACACCAGATTCATCTTGAACCCGTTTCATTATCTCTAGATTACGAATAAGTTTTGCTTCTTCCAGCACATAGCACGGTGAAGGAATATCTTTACGCTGCGTTAAATCTGTCAACCTTGTAGCTCCAAATACGACGATATTATTTTGCGAACGGGCTGCTGTCACATTCGATTACATGCCATGGCAGGCCGTGCTCATTAAGCATGTCCATGAACGGATCTGGATCGAACTGCTCCATATTCCATACACCAGACGCTTTCCACGTTCCGTTTAGCATTAATGCCGCACCAATCATTGCAGGCACGCCGGTCGTGTAAGATACGGCTTGCGCACCCACTTCTTCATTACATTTTGCATGGTCGCAATTGTTGTAGATAAAGATGGTCTTTTCTTTACCGTCTTTAATACCTGTGATGTACGTGCCAATGCAGGTCATTCCAGTGTAGCCTTCAGCCAGTGACCCTGGGTTAGGGAGTACTGCTTTCAAAAACTCTAAAGGCACGATTTGTTGACCTTGGAATTCGACAGGCTGAATGCTCGTCATGCCAACGCTTTCAAGTACACGTAAATGCGTTAGATAAGCATCGCCAAATGTCATCCAAAAGCGAGCACGTTTAAGGGTTGGGAAATGCTTTACCAACGACTCTAATTCTTCATGGAACATCAGGTATGACGCGCGTACGCCGATATTTTGATAGTCTAAATCTTCACGTACACTTAGCGGATCTGTTTCTTTCCACTCGCCATTTTCAAAATAACGGCCACGCTGCGTGATTTCTCGTATATTGATTTCAGGGTTGAAATTGGTCGCGAACGCTTGACCGTGATCGCCACCATTACAGTCAACAATATCCAGATAATGTACTTCATCAAAATAATGCTTCGCAGCGTAAGCGGTATAAACGTTAGTTACGCCAGGATCGAATCCACTGCCCAGCAAGGCCATGATACCCGCTTCTTTAAACTTGTCTTGATAAGCCCACTGCCATGAGTATTCGAATTTAGCTTCATCTTTAGGCTCGTAGTTAGCGGTATCAAGGTAATCGGTGCCAGTGGCCAAGCACGCATCCATAATAGGTAAATCTTGATATGGAAGAGCAAGGTTAATGACTAAGTCTGGCTTTACGTCGTTGATTAACGCTTCTACTTCTTTTGCGTTATCCGCATCAAGCGCAAATACGCCCTTGACCCTATCAACGCCTACTTCCTGTTGAAGTGCTTCACATTTTGATACGGTGCGGCTGGCAAGATAAATTTCGTCAAAGTGCTGAGGTAAACGAGCACATTTTTTTACGGTAACTGACGCTACACCGCCAGCTCCTATGATCAATACGCGAGACATAGAAAGTAATCCCTAATTAAACTAATGAATTTTGCGCTGAATGCTAGCAGACAAAATTGGTTTGGCAAGCATAGTTAGCGCGCGTTTAACTAAATATTTTAATCGTTAGATTAAAAATTGAAAGTCGACGGAAGTATTTGCCCGTCTTGTGTGTACAAAGACAGCGGTTGATATAAAGCAGGTAACGACGGTTTGCCTTGTGATTAATTTGGCATGGTATTAATTGGAGGAGAAATAACCACTTTATCGCCCACTCTGTAGTAAGGGTACAACAGTAATTGCTCATCAGCTTCAGGGCCCGAAATAGCGATGGCGATGGCGTCCATGTTATTTTCTCTATGTGTCCGCACTGTGGCTGCGTAGACAAGAATGCTGTAGCTGTCAGTGCCTGTTGTGGTATCAATAATCTTCCACTGCAGCTTTTCTATCAGCTTTGTTTCCGTCTCTTTTTCTTCTGTTTCATGGGCAAACACACAGCTAACCGCATCGTTCACGTTAATGGCGGCAAAAGGGTAAAACACACTTACGTTGGTGAGAAGTTGCTCACACATGGTAAGCGCTCGTGATACCAGTTCACGGACTGGTGCTGGTATAAATTCTGGGTTATTCATTGTTATTTTCATCCGCAGTTGTTGTTATTAAACATATAAAGCGCATACATAACGTAAAATGTTAAAACACGATAAAATAGAAACGGTAAATCGGTGATGTAAGATCAACTCGCTTATTTTTAGCGTGCTCCCTGAAGACCTCCTGTATGTACAATAACGATATGTTCCCCATCGTCAAAATAACCGTGCGCTAGCATTTCGCGTAACGCCCAAAAAACCTTACCTGAATATACACCCTCAATGCTAAAAGGCATAACTTCATTAAATGATGCGCAAAAATCCGCTAAATATTGGGGGATTTTTGCATAGCCCCCGCAATAATAATCGTGGTTTATTGCCCAGTTAGTGAAAGGGGTGGGAAGTAAGCTAGATACAAGTGACTCAAGGTATCCTTCGCCTTTCAATATACCAATACCGAGTGCTTTTTGTTTTGGCTGTAGCTGTGTCACGATGCCCGCTAAGGTGGCACCGCTGGCTACGGGCATCATTATTGTATCGACATCATCGTTAAGCTCTGTGACCAGCTCGGCCACGCCGCGCAATGCAGATACCTGGCTTCCTCCTTCTGGAACAATGAGGTAGTCAGGATACTCTCGTGTCAAATTCGCCCAGTAGTCATCGTCGTGTCGCCGCGCATACGTTTTTCTATCTACATAGGTAATGTGAACATTCCAGCGCATTAAATCCATAATCATAGGGCTAGGGTGTTGCGTATAATCTCCTCGAATGATGGCGTTGAAGGCAATGCCTAACGAATGACAAACAAACCCCAATGCGTGTAGGTGATTTGAAAATCCCCCGCCAAAACTGATGATGCCTTGTATCGAATGTGGTGCTTGCTCAAGCGTATGCTTTAACTTTCTCCACTTATTTCCAGAGATAATTGGGTGAATCAAGTCATCTCTTTTAACGCTCAGTGAAACGCGCTCCGCTCCTTCCCAGTCTGGTGTAAACGGGATAGTCGGTGAAGGAAGCTGTAGCGTTTTTTCTATTTTTTCTACGTTCACTGTGCGCTGCGATAATGATCATGACGAGGGTATCGAAAGTATAACTGTATACAGAACGGAAAAACATTACGTAAATACGACGACAAGTAAACGTAAAAAATTTGGCAAACGCGAGATTGGTCAATAAGGAATAACATAATGAAGCAAAAAAGCAGCGTGCTAACGAAAGCTATTTTTCTCTTTGCTATAGGGTTGTCTTTTATGTCTCACGCATCACAGACAACGGTTATCGCTGAACACGTTAACAACCCGCAAGTCGTTGGGAAAAAAATGTTTTCGTACCTTTTTTGGGATGTCTATGAAGCATCATTACTTGCGCCCGATGGCAAGTACACTGCATCTGCACCCTTTGCCCTTACGTTAGATTATCAACGTGATTTGGATGGAAAGAAAATTGCTGAGCGTTCAATTACCGAGATGGAAAAGCAAGGGGTAAACGATAAATCAAAACTTGACGAGTGGCTAACAATAATGACGGACATATTCCCCGATGTTTCAGAGGGAGATGTTATCACGGGTATAGCAACGAAAGAGAACAAAAGCCTTTTCTATTTGAACGGAACGCTCATTGGTACGGTGGACGATAAGGCGTTTACCAATCAGTTTTTTGCGATTTGGTTAAGTGAAAAAACATCAGAGCCTGAATTACGACGGGCTTTACTAGGGAACGAATAGGGTAAAAACTATGATGAAAAAACAATGGTTACGTATTGCAGGTTTCGCACTAGGGCTGAGTTATCTTACAGGGTGCTCTGTGAATATAGAAGGTGAAGACTATGTGTCGACGCAACCTGCCTTCAACATTACCGAGTTTTTCGATGGTGACGTTCGTGCATGGGGAATTGTTCAAAACCGGTCTGGTGAAGTCGTTCAACGCTTCGTCGTTGATATAGAAGGGAAAGTGAGTGGAAACACGCTAACGCTGGACGAGTCGTTTACCTATGGGGTAGGTAAGGGCGCTATGAAACGCGTATGGACCATTGAAGAGCAGAGCGATGGCACATTCATTGGTAACGCTGGCGATATAGACGGTCCGGCAACCGGCACGCCATTTGGTAATGCATTCAACTTCCATTACATGATGGATTTACCTGTTGACGGCGATACGTACTCGGTCACGTTTGACGATTGGTTCTGGGCGTTTGACGAAAACGCGATGATGAATCGTTCATATATTCGTAAATTCGGGCTTGTGATGGCCGAAGTAACCATATTTATGCAGAAGCAATAACGGTTACCGATAAATTGGCTCACGCTGTGGCAGTGCTCGCTACCGCGTGGGCAGTGCCAATGGAATTGACAGCACCACACCTAGCCCACTTCCTTGCATAAGTGGGTCGTGAACAAACCACACGTGGCCGCCGTGAAGTCTGATAATGGCAGAAACTAATGATAAACCCAGACCGTTTCCGGGCGTGGTTCGGCTACCATCTGCACGATAAAATCGTCGCTCTAGATTGACAATATCATGCTCAGTTACCCCAATACCGCTGTCGTTAATAATGATAACGGCATTTGTAGGGGTAGTGGTCAGTTCAACAGTAACATTGCCGCCTGTTGGAGAATATTTTATGGCGTTGTCGACGATATTTGCCACTGCTTGAAACAATAAGTTGGGGTCGGCAAACAGTGATACGTCGTTAATATCAAACGTAAGTGCAATGTTTTTCTCCTCGGCAAGAGGGTGATACAGGTCGACAACATCTTCCACCACCTGATTGATCTGAGTAGTGGCGAAACCATCTTTCTTGTGATTAGACTCTAACCCACTGATGCGCAATAAACTATTGAACATATTTAATAAGTTATCTGCCTCTTGCGTTGTGTCATGACGTAACTGTTCATCGTCAATTCGTTCAAGTGTGTTTCGCAGTCGTGCAAGCGGCGTTCTTAGGTCATGAGCAATACTGTCAGTGACCGTTTTTATATTATTCACCGAGCTTTCTATCGTATCTAGCATGTGGTTAAACACCACTGAAAGCCGGCTTAAATCGTCCCAGTTGCTGTCAATTTCTAAGCGCTCTTCCAAACTTCCCGTGCTGATAATATTATCAGCGGTTTGGCTCATTCTATTTATTCGCTTAACCACGTAAATGGCAACGGTAAAGCTAACAATGCCAAGAAGACAAAGTAGAACGATGATTACCCAGCTAAAGGTTTTCCCAAGCCACTGTGCGCTATATAAGTCATTTATATTTCGCCCCACAAACAACGTGTATTCGCCTAGTGGTATTACTTGGTAGAGAATATTTTGTTGGGACAATACACCCGTTGTGGTGTCTTTCACGCCTAACGCAATCATTGCTGTGCTATTTACAGACGTGTCTGGGGTATTTCGTGCGATGTCTGCCGGCCATAAAGAAAGATTGCCTGCAATAATATTGGCATCCTTGTCTTGAAGCGCAAAAACGGTTTTATCATCGTAAGAGGCTGGCGCTCTATCTTGGCTTCCAATAAAGGTGATAACAGGTTCAACGCCTAAGTTATCGTACAGTTGCGTGAGTGCGAAGGCTTCGGCATTAACGGCTGCTTTTGCCTCTCGGATAAATACATCACTGCTCGCTAGACGCCAAAAGTAAATAATGAAAACGATAGCAATAATAGCGAGCGAGGAAAGAAGAGCCCCAACACGAAAACTTGAGCTTCGTGTGAAGTCTCTTATGGCTATCACGTAAGCACTTCCGCTATGCGATAGCCTGTGCCTCTCACTGTCTCAATAAGGGGAACGTTAAATGCCTTATCAACTTTTTGACGTAACCGACTTATATGAACGTCAATCACATTAGTTTGAGGATCGAAGTGATAGTTCCATACCTGTTCAAGTAACATGCTGCGAGTAACCACCTTTCCTTTGTGGCGAAGCAGGCATTCAAGCAATTGAAACTCTTTCGATTGAAGGTCTATTTCAGTATCGCCACGTTGTACTTTGCGATTAACTAAATCAAGAGTGAGGTCGCCTACTTTAATTAGCGTCTTATCACCGCCTTCTCGCGCTTGACCTGCGAGGCCCTCCACGCGTGCTAACAGCTCTTCAAATGCAAAAGGCTTGGTAAGGTAGTCGTTAGCACCTGTGCGTAAACCACGAACTTTGTCGTCGACTTGGCTCTTTGCGCTAAGCAATAATACAGGTGTAAGTACTTGCGATTCTCGCAATTTTTCAAGCACCGTAAAGCCATCCATGATTGGAAGCATTACGTCGAGAATAATGACATCACTGTTTTCAGATAATGCTTCTTGCAGGCCTTGGCCTCCATCACATACCGATCTACAATCATGCCCTTGGCCCACAAGCCCTTGTTCTATGTGAGCGGCAACTTTCGGATCATCTTCTATCAGCAGCACATTCATGATTAGCTTATCTACTCTATCAACCAACATAAGTTTGGTATTAATACAGCAAGAAGTGACTATTCCGATCACTTTTTAACTCGATGTATCAAGAAGCAAAAACATCGTCCTAGACATGTAGCGCTTATACCCGTAGTGCGCATGAGCGCGATGCAAGTAAACAAACACTAGCGCTTAAAACACATCTCTTTATTGTACGGAGTAAAATGCTGTACATCATTGCTAGCACACTTTTCTTGTACCTCGCGCCAGTACTCGGCGGTCATAAGGTCTCCGTGAAGTGATTTTAAGATATCTTTCAATTTTCTTTTTCCCACAATAAAGTGTTCGAATTGTTGCGGAAATACATCAGCTGGTCCTACCGACAACGTATCTAGCGCGTACGGATCGTCAGAGACAGGGAGCGAACGAAAGTTTCGTTCATGCATTAAGCATATCTCGTCATAATCGTAAAAAATAACGCGCCCGTGGCGAGTAATGCCAAAGTTTTTATGTAGCATGTCGCCGGGGAAAATATTAGCCATCGCGATTTGCTTAATGCAAAGGCCTAGCTCGTGTAATGCGTTTTTTATTTTTTCATCGTCAGTTTCCTGCTGTAAGTACAGGTTTAATGGTGTCATCTTTCTTTCAATATAAAGATGCTTTATAACCATTTCATCTTCTGTAAATTCTAAGCTACTCGCACAGGTTTCTTTTAATTCTTCAATTAGCGCAGGTTCAATGCGAGACAACGGAAAGCGAAAGTTAACGTATTCATGCGTATCGGCCATGCGGCCAACGCGATCTGACATTTTGACGAGGCGATAACAGTCTTTTACGTGCTCTCGTGTTATTTTCTTACTTTCGGCAAACTCATCTTTAATAATTTTAAACACGACGCCGTATGACGGCAGATGAAATACCATCATAACGAGCCCGCGAATGCCAGGCGCCGCTTCGAATTTATCGTTAGACTCGTCCATATGCTGAAGAAAATTGCGATAGAAGACCGTTTTACCATGCTTATAGTGGCCTAACGCCATGTAAAGTTCGAAATGCTTTTTATTTGGCAATAGCTCTTGTAAAAACGCTGCAACCTCAGCAGGGTTTTGCGTATCGGCCATGAAATAGCTTCTCGCAAAACCAAAAATAACGCTTAAGTCTTTTCTGTCGGTAAGCAAGGCATCAACAAATAGCTTGTGCTCGTCGCTGCGCTGCATAGAAATAACAAAGGGCATGGTTTCATCTGGCATACAGATTCTACCAATTAGGTACGCCGACTTTCCGCGAAAGAAAGTTGGGCGCAGAATTTCAACCGCTTGTACGCTCGCCAATTGTTCTGTTGATAAGCGATCGCGTAACGCGCTCTCTAGGTTTTCTAAGTCTTTTTCGAAATTTTCAAACGCAATGTTATAGCGATATATTTTAAAGATAGCATCATACATTTCTCTCACCGTGGTGGTGGTATCAAAGCTATATATCACTTTATGTCTGTCTTGACCGGGTAAAAAGCACCGACTGGGCAGAACGAACATCATACTATTATCTATTTTTCGGTGTTTAAATAAGCGGCCTATTACCGAATTATAAAAGGTTTCGGCCAACTCAAACTGTGGGTGTCCTTCAAGCTGGGAGGCAAAAACTTTTTTTAGGTTTTGCCAAAAGGCGTCGTCTTTTTGATGGACTTCGGTTAGATGATAAATCTCAGCGACGGCATCAGATAGGCTTTGTTCATAAATCGTAATACGCTGCTTTGACGCCAGTTGCGTCGCTTTCCAATCACCTTGTTCAAAACGTTGTTGTGCACCACGTGTAATTCGGGTAAACCAACGGTAGCTTTTATCAAAATGAGTGAGTACTTGATAAGCCACTTTTTTTTCCAAAACCAGGTCCTGCATAGTATTACCTTTTTATACGCGCGCTACGACGCATAGTTATTTCATTTTATACGAGTATATCTACCACATTATTAGCGAGAATAACGACATTTACCTCCAATAAACGGTATAAATTAGTGTTTTTTCTTGTAGTTATGTTTAATATAGAAAATTCCTTATTCTAATAATAATAAAAAGCATAGGTATAGTATGGGCTTCAACGTGCTGATTTGTGACGATTCTGCGCTGGCTAGAAAGATGGCAAAGCGAAACATACCCGCAGGTTTCGCATCTGAAATTTTAGAAGTGTGCAATGGCATGGACGCGCTAGAAGCGCTAGCCCATCACCGTATTGATCTCATTTTACTCGATTTAACCATGCCCGTATTGGACGGTATTGGTGTACTTGAGGAAATGAAAAGAAGGCAGCTAAAGTCTTTTGTTATTGTTATATCGGGAGATATTCAGCCAATAATGAAAGAAAAAGTATTGTCGCTTGGCGCTCTCGCCTTTATTGAAAAGCCAATTAAACAGCAACTGTTAGAAGATGTACTTAAGCGCTATGGCTTTATATTGCCTGAAAACGTAGCGGTGTAACCCATAGAAATAATGCAAAAAAAGGTGCTTAGAGAAGCACCTTTTTTCGTTGAAGCTCATGTCGCATATCGGGCAGTGTTATTGGTCTTGCTCAACCGAAGGTAAAAAAGACATGCTTACCGACGTATTATGTTTTGTATTGTAGCGGCTAATCGCTTTACCCATAAAGGTGAACCACGTTACATTGGGTTGCCAAATGTTTAGCAAATCCTTTTTAGCAACCGTCTCATCTTCACCAAGCACAGTGATACGATACAAATAAGTAAATGAAGCGCCTCGCCAATTGAGTTTACAATGCGTAAGCACTTTTTCTTCCTCGGGCTTTGCTTGCGCCATTGCGAGTACATACTGCTCAAAGTGCTCCACGGTCGGTTGTTGCCAGTCTACAGGTATGTTGGTGTAGTGCAGCCCAAGGGCATGAGTTAACCCCGCCTCCTCACTTCTATCACCAGGTATCAAATCAATAACGTGAGTCACGCCTTCAGCCTTTAAAAATGCAAAATGTTCAGGGGCAGGTAACCCAGAACTGTGCATAAAGCTATTATTGACTTGATAATTAGTGAGGCTATCTAAAGAGACAACCTCTTCTTTCGTCTGTTGAGCTGAAACTTGCGTGTTGGCATATGCCCATGGCACCACCGTATAAGTGATTACGACAACGAACGATAGCAGCGCGTTTGACACTTTTTTAATTGCCTCAAAATGTACAAAGCCATTCATCTTTTATTCCTTATCTGTTTTCTAGACGGTTGAAGTCTAAATAGCCAAATTCAATAGGATAGTGCGTCTTAAAGTATTCATGCATGTTATCGGCAAACGCCCAGAACTGAGGGTTCGTTCGTCTTACGCCATATACGTCTAGCAAAGCAGCATAGTCTGCTTCCACCGTCATTGCTGAAATTGTTTGTGCGAACCCTTCCACGTCAGATATCTCTACTTGTAAAAATGCATTAGGGTGTGATGTCATAAATCCGCTTGCAATAGTAACTGTATCCTCTTCGGGGAGTCGTCTGTCATCTTCATTAAAAAGATGAGAAATGTTGGTATGGGCGCTATGTCTGAGCATGGTGTAAAAGTGCTGTTTCCCAGTACTTTTATCAAATATTCGTACTATGGTTGATTCTGGCAATAGCGATACATGTTTGCCTTTTTGCTTGTTGATTTCTGCGAAATTGTCTAGCAAGGACGCATTATCAAACCCGTTTTCTAAGCTGTGACGTTGGCTGATTGCACGTTGAAATTTGTGTTTAATGTTATCAAGCAACTCTTGATACGGGGTATCGGTTTCGTATTCGATATTGGTTTTTAGTCGAGACGTATTGCCCTTGTAAACAAACTCTTCAACTTCGCTTACCGACCCTCTGTACCATTTGTTGCGAATTTCTTCTTTGGTTTTGCTTGGCAGTAATGACAAGAAGTTGAACTCGCCTTCCATGCGTAAGAAGTCCATATACATTCTACTATTTAGTTGATGGCCTACGTTGCCATACACGTCGTACCCTGCAACAAGCAAATAGTGAATACGTTCAAACAAAGGGTAGGTAAGCACCCATGCGGTTTGTGGGGTTTCACCTACTAGCCCTTTTACCACGCTGGCGGCATCATTGTGACGGAAAATGGTTAATGCCATATTGGGATTATCGTTATCCCCGTCCCACAATAGGTTTAAATCGATACTGAGCTTGTTTTGAATTTGCGTTTCAATAAATTTCGATTTTGCATTGAGGTATTCTCGCTCCATTGCGGCATAACTCATCCATGCGGTAGGCAGTGCAGTACTCTCTTCTTCTGCTGGAAGGGCAATGTTTTGAAGTGCTTGCTGTATGAACTCACCATTATTTTGAACAAGATCTAAATCTGGCTCTGAAAACACCACCCAGAAATGATCATTGATAACGTTTAAGGCCATTTGCCCTCGACAAACGGGGCCTTTGATAAACTGCATGATGGTATTTTGCGCCTCATCAAGCATGTAGTTATATCTCGCGTTTATCGGTATTTGGGCAAAGGTAACAAACGGGTTTGACGCTTCTTCTGGAAGATAGGAGGGAAGAGCAGTCACCTGATAACCATCGTGTAAAAACCATTTTTTCCATTTAGCCATGCGGTTATCAGTGAGTAACATAGGCATATGTGATTTATGCACAAGCGTTTGTTTTACCGGCACAATACGATAGTAAACACGCTCGACGTTAGGGTTGTCAAAAGGACGGCGGGTATGAATACTTTTTACTTTCTGCCCCGGAGCGGTAGAAGACCGTATTACTTTAAAAAATTGTTGTGGCGTTTGGGCAGTAAAATGTAAGTGCACTAAAAATAGGTGTTCGAACAAATAACGGCTCATTAGTTGAGACTTTAACGAATCGTTGTTAAGGAAGCTTTCCCACTTTTCAATCTGCTGCTGGTTATTCGCGGTTATGGTGACGTCATCGTTACCCTCGCCACCTTGTGCAATCCAGTTCATTAGTAGACTGTGTTGTTCGTCGCTGAGCGCAGGGAGCGCATAAGGCATTCCCCATAATGGATAGTCTTTTTTGTGGGTTTCGATATCGTCGATAGTAGGGCACTGATATTCGCGATTAATATTCAACGGATACTGCTTTTCATCAAAACGGCTTGGCGATGCTTCGTCTTTTACTAACGGATTATCTTGTTTTAGTTGGAGTAAGTGGGCCAGTACGCTGGTGGTTAAATTGTCCGTTGCCGATGACTGATACGTTGGCGAAGAAAATGACTCTGTTGTCGGCTTTGGCGCATCTGAGATAACGGGGAAGAAGTCTTTTGCTCGCCATTGCTCAAGTGTATGGGCGTCTTCAAACAATCGCGTTAAGTTTGCCTCTACTAGCCTTTCACCGTCGTAAACGCGTTCCTTGTTGGCGCCACGTTCAATGCCCGTGTAAGAACCCATTTTAAGCTGGCACGGTGCATCAAAGCATGCGTGGCAGACCACGCAGCGCTGTTCTACCACAGGCTTTACCTGCTGATGGTAATCGATTCTTTCATTTGCAAGGGGCACCACGATAGGAAGCGGTTGCGCTTTAGTGTCCGAGTAAAAAAAATGGTAAATGCCAGCACTTAGCCCAAGCGCTAGTAAAATCAAAATGGACGAAAACCATCTGTTCATGCAAAGATCTCTTTTTTATTTTATGGCTTTGCACTTAATTGCACGGTACGGATACTACACAGCGTCGCCAGCCAAGCTATTCTCAATTATCGAGAGGATACCCTAACCGGTCGTTAAGAAGATAGTGGGAAGGAATAAAATAAGCAGACCCGTTGAAAACACCGAGTCTGCATGCCTATGCTTTTATCTGTCCATGTGCACAACGGAGCGAATACTTTCACCTTTGTGCATTAAGTCGAACGCATCGTTGATACCATCAAGACCCATTGTGTGGGTGATGAATTCTTGCAGGCCGAAATCGCCGTTTAAGTATTGCTCCACTATGCCAGGTAGTTGAGAGCGCCCCTTCACACCGCCAAACGCAGAACCTCGCCATACGCGACCGGTAACTAACTGAAATGGGCGAGTTGAAATTTCCTGCCCAGCGCCCGCGACACCGATAATGACAGATTCGCCCCATCCCTTATGACAGCACTCAAGCGCCGAACGCATAACATCGACATTCCCGATGCATTCAAATGAATAGTCTACGCCACCCTCTGTGATATCGACAATATGCTCTTGAATCGGTTTATCGACACTCTTAGGGTTAATGAGGTCGGTCGCACCCAGTTGCTTTGCCAGGTCAAATTTACTTTCATTGATGTCAATGCCAATGATGCGGCCTGCGCCTGCCATTCGCGCACCAATAATCGCCGAAAGACCAATACCACCTAGGCCAAAGATAGCCACGGTATCGCCTTCTTGTACCTTCGCGGTATTTAATACTGCGCCCATGCCTGTCGTGACGCCACAACCCAGCAAGCATACTTCATCGAGTGGGGCCGCTTTGTTTACTTTGGCCAAGGAAATGTCTGGCAGAACGGTATATTCTGAAAAGGTAGAACAACCCATGTAGTGATAAATGGTTTCGCCATTTTTCGAAAAGCGGCTGGTGCCATCTGGCATTAATCCTTTGCCTTGCGTGGCTCTTACCGCTTGGCACAAGTTTGTTTTGCCAGAGGTACAAAATTTACACTCGCCACACTCAGCAGTATAGAGAGGGATAACATGATCCCCGACCGATACACTGGTGACGCCTTCGCCAACCATTTCTACAATGCCGCCACCTTCATGGCCTAATACTGATGGGAATACGCCCTCTGGATCTTCGCCTGACAACGTAAACGCGTCAGTGTGACATACGCCAGTAGCAACAATGCGAACAAGTACTTCCCCTTTTTTAGGCAGTTCTACATCAATTTCTTCCATTTTAAGTGGTTCGCCTGGGCCCCAGGCCACGGCAGCTTTTGACTTAATATGGGTTTGCCCTTCACTGATTTGTAATGTCATTTAAAATTCCTGTAGTTGCGATTCTGGCACGTTCACTCTCAACGATAAAACGAAGTGAACCATATAATAGAAGCTAATACGCAACATAGCGCCGCTTAGCTCTTTTTACGTTGCTTAAGTATAGAGAGCGAAAATGACTAGATAAATACGTTAGCCGTAATTTATTATTACGCAGGTGTAATAATAAAGTGTGTAACGGGAGAGTACTCATGACTTGGGAAGGTATCGTCGAATTCGAAGCTGTCGCGCAAACACGGAGTTTCACACTCGCGGCGACAAGACTAAATACATCCGGCGCGCAGATTAGTCGAAAAGTCGCGTCGTTAGAGCGCCGTTTAGGCGTGAAACTTTTTAACCGAACTACACGGAGCGTGTCACTTACTGAAGCCGGGGTTTTGTACTACGCCAAAGTGAGCGATGCTCTGTCGTTGCTGTCTGATGCTGACAATGCTATGAGTGAGCTTCAAAAAGCGCCAACAGGTTTGATTAAGATGACGGTTCCTGTGGCCTATGGAGAGGCATTCATTGCGCCACTAGTTAACCAATTTTTGCGTCGTTACCCCGAGGTTCGTATTGACTGCCGATTTACTAATGACAGAGTCGATATTGTAGAGCAGGGTATCGATGTGGCTATTCGCATCGGTGCGCTAGAAGATTCTACATTAGTGGCCAAAAAGTTAGCGACGAGGCAGTTGTATGTTTGTGGAAGCCCCGATTATTTTCGAAAATACCCGCCGCCCGCGACTCCCTTTGCCTTAAAAAATCATCAGTGTTTAATTGGCTCGCAAACGCAATGGCGTTTTCGTGTCGACAACAAGACAATAAAACTGTCGGTAAAGGGTCGCGCACGTTATAACAGTGGTAACGCTTTACGCGATGCGGCACTTCAGGGCATTGGCTTAGTACAGTTACCTGAATTCTACGTTAAACAGAATATTGCCAGTGGCGAGTTACGCGAAGTGCTGAGCGAATCAAGAGACGAGAGAGAAGGAGTATGGGCGCTGTTCCCCGCAAGTAAAAACATGGCATTGCCCGTGCGTTCCTTGGTTGATTATCTCGCTTCGCAATTAGCGGCGGCTAACTAACAACGAATTCTTACGGCAAAAAATAAATAAAGCAGTCTATTACTGCACAACATGACGGGGTTAATTCATATTGCGTTAGTCAGTACTCACAACATAGCTACGATTTCGCTACTAGTTCCTTGTTTTTGCGTCTATTATTTCAGTAGTGTCTCTTTTTATGCAATGTGAAGGTTTCTGTGTTGCAATTTATGCAACACAGTGTGGTGAAAACTGCGGTTGACAGATAGACGTCTATACGGCAAATTGAATGCATGAAAAAGATTTTACTGATTGGCACCACCGGCATGATGATTACCACCTTAAATAGGGCGGTCGCTGGCTAGTGCAAATAGCAAAAGACAACGAAAGCCCGCTCATAACGACAGCGGGCTTTTTTTTACTTACGTTTTTGTGGTCAACCCTCGACAAAAACGTTGATGTAACCTTAAGGAGCAGCACATGAAAGTCTTAAAGTTTGGGGGCTCATCACTTGCCGATGCACCGCGTTACTTGCGCGTTACTGACATTAGCACGGCCACCCACCAAACCGATGGCGCGGCGGTCGTTCTCTCAGCGCCTAAAGGGGTAACCAATGCGTTATCATTGCTCTGTGAGCAGGCCGCTGCAGGCGAAGATTTTGCGCCATTATTCGACAAATTAACCGCCACGGTGACGGGAATAGCAAACGCGCTCAATGAAACGCTTGATAACTTTCAGCATGCTCCGGTTATTGATTTTATCGAGTCTCATTTATCGCTACTTAATAAGCATTTAGATGGCATTAAGTTACTGGGTGTGGCACCCGATAACATCGCAGCCGGCATTTTAAGTATTGGTGAATACATTTCGGTAACCCTGTTTAGCGCAATTTTGTCGTCTAAAGGGATAAAAAACAGAATTATCGACCCTGTTAACTACATTCTTGCCGACGGTGAGTGTTTAGATAGCATTGCAGATGTTGCGCTTTCTAAAGCGCGATTTACCGATGTTCCTTGCGATGGAAGCGAACTGCTTATCATGCCAGGTTTCGTTGCGGCTAACGAAGCAGGAGAGAAGGTAACGTTAGGACGAAACGGTTCTGATTATTCGGCAGCCATCCTTGCTGCTTGTATCAGCGCCGAGTGTTGCGAGATCTGGACTGACGTCGATGGGGTATACAACGCCGATCCAAACCAAGTTGAGGGGGCGGTGTTGTTAGATAAACTCACCTATCAAGAGGCGATGGAATTGTCGTATTTTGGGGCGAAAGTGTTACACCCTAAAACAATAGGCCCTATCGCACAGCACCATATTCCATGCTTGATCCGCAATACGCTAAACCCCGCTGCGCCAGGTACGCTTATCAGTAATGAAAAGAGCGAAAAATGGACATCGGTTAAAGGTATTTCTCAGCTTGATAATGTGACCATGTTCAATGTTGCCGGGCCAGGCCTAAAAGGGATGGTGGGCATGGCAAGTCGTGTATTTGAAGTGATGTCTAATGCGAATATATCGATAAGCCTTATTACACAGTCTTCTTCAGAATATTCCATCAGTTTCTGTATTCAAAGCAAAGATGCAAGCCGCGCGCTGAATTTACTTGAAGATGCGTTTGCGCTTGAATTGCAAAACCAGCTGCTAGACCCTATAGAGGTTAGGCATGAGTTGGCGATAGTGACCTTGGTGGGCGACGGTATGCGTCACACTAAAGGGTTGGCAGCACGGTTCTTTAACTCCTTAGCGCAAGCGCGTGTTAATAATGTGGCCATTGCACAGGGGTCATCTGAGCGGTCAATCTCAACCGTTATTGAAAGCAAACGCGCGAAAAAAGCGGTTAAGGTTATTCATCAGAATTTTTTCTCAAATCGTCACACCATTGATGTATTTCTGGTTGGGTGTGGCAATGTAGGCACAGAATTACTCAACCAGATAGCTAAACAGCAACCTAAACTATTGCAACGCAACATACAGCTTAGGGTTTACGGAATAGCCAACAGTAAAAAGCTGTTGTTGAACAGTCAGGGCATTGATTTAACGCAAGATTGGAAACCAGCTCTGGATGCAGCAAGCGAAGGGTTAACCACAGAACGTCTACAGCAGTTTGTTAACGATAATAGCCTTGTTAACCCGGTCATTGTCGATTGTACAAGCCATGAAGCCATAGCAAACCAATACGTGGAAATGATGGAAAGCGGTTTTCATGTTGTTACGCCAAACAAAAAAGCTAATACTAGCTCGATGGCGTATTATCACAAGCTACGTAAAACCGCGCTATCGACAAATCGCCAGTATCTGTACGAGACGACAGTAGGTGCTGGGTTGCCGGTAATTGATAACCTTCAAAAACTATTCAGTGCAGGCGATGTATTACATCGGTTTGAAGGTATTTTATCTGGTAGTTTGTCTTATGTTTTCGGTAAGTTAGAAGAAGGTATGACGTTGTCGGCTGCCACCAAAACGGCGAAGGAAAATGGGTTTACTGAACCCGATCCTCGCGATGATTTGAGTGGAATGGATGTGGCCAGGAAACTTCTCATCATGGCCCGTGAAGCCGACTTAGCTTTAGAGTTATCTGACATCGAGATTGAATCAGTGCTGCCCAATGGCTTCGCTGAGGGGTGTTCAGTTGATGAATTCATGACAGCACTCCCCGAGCTTGATGAGGCGTTCTCCAAACGTGTTGATGCCGCTAAAGCCGAAGGCAAGGTTTTACGCTATATCGGAAGTATTGAAGGCGATAAGTGCAAAGTGACAATTCAAGCAGTACCGGCGAGCAATCCATTATCACAAGTGAAAGATGGTGAAAATGCACTAGCAATCAACAGTGATTATTACAATCCAATCCCTTACGTTATCCGTGGATATGGTGCAGGTGGTACGGTTACCGCTGCTGGTGTTTTTGCTGATATTCTTCGTACCATGCCGTGGAAGCAAATGGCGCATTAATGAGAGGTAAAGCAATGAAAACATTACGTGCTTATGCGCCAGCCTCAATTGGCAATGTAAGTTTAGGATTTGATGTATTAGGTGCAGCACTTGAGCCTGTTGATGGCACTCGGCTAGGCGATGAAGTTGATATTGCCGGCGCAAAGGTGTTTTCTTTAACTACGGTGGGGAAGTTTGCACACAAACTTCCCGGTGATGCCGACAGCAATATTGTGACTAAATGCTATCACTATTTTTGTCACGAAATGGAGCGTGTTGGAAAGGCAACAACACCGGTTGCCCTTACGTTACATAAAAACTTACCGATAGGCAGTGGGCTCGGTTCCAGTGCAAGCTCGATTGTAGCCGCATTTGTAGCCTTGAATACGTACTTCGACTCTCCCTTTGATGAAGACACATTGTTGACGATGATGGGAGAACTTGAAGGGCAGATTAGCGGGAGTATCCATTATGACAATGTTGCACCTTGCTACCTAGGTGGTATGACGCTAATGACAGGCGCAACCTCACCTGTGACGCTGTCGTTACCCGTTAATGATGAATGGTATTACGCCATTTGTTACTCAGGTATCAGTGTATCGACCGCGGCGGCAAGAGACATCCTGCCGAAAAACGTCGATATGGCTACGGCCCTTACGTTTGGGCGCCAGCTGGGGGTTTTTGTCCATGCATTGCATGTAGGCAACTTCTCTCTTGCTGCATCGGTAATGAATGACGTTATTGCCGAGCCATATAGAAAATCACTGCTGCCTGGATTTGATGAGGCGCGCGCGTTTAGCGAAAAAGAAGGGGCATTAGCGTTCGGTATTTCTGGCTCTGGTCCCACGGTTTTCGCAGTATGCCACTCAAAAGCGCAAGCAGCACGTGTTGCGGCTTATCTAAACGAACATTATATTCAAAACGAAGATGGTTTTAGCCATGTGTGCCAGATACCAACTGCCGGTACAACCGTAACGCAACATAACTAGCGTATAGTCTTAAACGTTGCTTGGCATATTGAAAAAAGGTAATAACAAGTGGAATTGGTAAATTTAAAAGATTCATCGGATACAGCAAGCTTTGCCGACGCGGTTAAGCGTGGTTTAGGTAAACACCAAGGGTTATATTTTCCAGAAAAAATTCCAACGTTGGAAAATATTGATGCATTACTCGAAAAGCCGTTTGTTGAGCGTAGTATTGAAGTGCTTCGCGCCCTCATCGGTGATGAACTTGATGCCGGTGAGTTAGAAAGCATCGTAGAAACCGCGTTTGCCTTTGACGCGCCAGTAAAACCTATCACCGACAATATCTATACGTTAGAGCTTTTTCATGGACCTACGCTTGCGTTTAAAGATTTCGGCGGGCGATTTATGGCGCAAACCTTGTCACGAATAAGTGAAGGCAAACCGATTACTATTTTAACGGCGACGTCTGGTGATACAGGGGCCGCTGTTGCACACGCGTTTTATGGCATCGAAAACATTAATGTGGTGATTTTGTTCCCGAAGGGCAAGATTAGTGCACTACAAGAGAAGCTTTTCACTACCCTTGGCGGCAATATCCACACGGTTGCAATTGACAGTGATTTCGACGCATGTCAGTCGTTAGTTAAAACCGCTTTTGATGATGTAGACGTAAGAGAAGGGCTTCATCTTAACTCTGCGAACTCGATAAATATCAGTCGTTTATTGGCTCAGGTATGCTATTACTTTGAAGCATTCAGTCAGCTGCCAAAAGATAAGCGTGACCAGCTTGTGGTGTCTGTGCCAAGTGGTAATTTTGGTAATCTTACTGCCGGTATGATTGCGAAGTCGATGGGCCTTCCGATTAAACGCTTTATTGCAGCGACCAACCTGAATGATACCGTGCCACGTTATTTAAAAACGGGAGAATGGGCGCCGAAGTCAACCATTGCGACAATCTCTAATGCAATGGATGTGAGCCAGCCGAACAACTGGCCAAGAATTGAGGCGTTAGTAGAGCAAGGCTATATCGAAAAAGGCTGCTTAAAAGGTGAAATGGTCGACGAGGAATATACGCAGTTAGCCATGCGTCAACTTGCGCAATTAGGCTATACCAGCGAGCCTCATGCGGCATTAGCATACCGTGCGGTAAGTCATGACTTAGAAGAGGGTGAAATAGGCTTATTCCTTGGTACCGCTCACCCTGCTAAATTCCGAGAAACGGTAGAAAATGTATTAGGTAACCCTATTAGCTTGCCTAAACCGCTTGCTGATGTTGCTGGCGAGGATAGCTTAGCGGTAGATCTTCCGGATTCTTATGCAGCGCTTAAAGCGCATATGATGAAACTGCTTAAATAATGGTTACGTGGGACGACGTTATCGCAGATGAAAAGCGCAAGCCGTATTTCACAGCGCTTATTGATAAAGTAAGCGAAGCGCGTGGCGCTGGCGTAACGGTATTTCCGCCAGAATCAGACACGTTCAACGCATTGGCAATGACGGCGCTGCGTGACGTTAACGTCGTCATTTTAGGGCAAGACCCTTATCATGGTGAGCGTCAGGCGCACGGGCTGTGTTTTTCAGTGCTTCCAGGGGTTAAGACGCCGCCGTCGTTAGCGAATATTTATAAAACGTTGGCTGAAGATATTGACGGCTTCATCGTACCTGATCATGGCTCGCTTACATCGTGGGCTCAACAAGGTGTGCTGTTGTTGAATACCGTACTAACGGTAGAAAAAGGTGTGCCAAACAGCCACGCGAAATGGGGTTGGGAAACGTTCACTGACGCCATTATTGAGGCAGTAAATACCCATTGTGAACATGTAGTATTTCTTTTATGGGGCAGCCACGCGCAAAAAAAAGGTAAGCATGTAAACCGCGAGAAACATCTCGTGTTGCACGCGCCACATCCTTCTCCGCTTTCAGCTTATCGCGGTTTTTTTGAGTGTAAACACTTCAGCAAAGCAAACCACTACCTAACCAATAATGGGAAAACACCCATTAATTGGCAGGTATAATAACAGCGCCTGCGTAAAACGAAAAAAGCCGCCAGTTGCTTAACTGGCGGCTTTTTTTATCGTTCTAGTGTTTCTAGCTCGTATTCGAACCCACAATCTAACTCGGCGAGTTCTTTCTCTAGCTTATTGCGATCCTGCAAGGCTTCGATTTCTCTCCACTTACGTTTTTTACTTTTTGTTTTTGCTGGGCTTGCTTCAATATCTAGCATGGCAAATAGGTCTGATTTGTCCATTTGGATCTCCTTCTTCTTACCACTACAACAGTACAGAGCTTTTAATTTCCTTCTGTACGTTTTTTATCACAGCCGTCACAAGAATAAAATACTTTCGTTTACTTTTTATTAACAAAATGTGACGTTGTCGTTACAGCAGGGTATTGTTAAGGGCCAGCGGGAGATATAAAAACGGCCGAAAATATCGGCCGTTCAAATGTGGTTGAGTATTTCAGGTTATTGCATATTACATACAACCCTAACGTAAGCAACCGGTGTTAGATTGCACCAAAAGGACAGTACTAAACGTAACGACTTTCCTTATTTTGGTGCATTCGCTGTTCTGAAACGGGCAATTAACTGTTGGGTGGACGCATCAAAACTACCGTCTTTCGCTTCACCTTTAATGCCAGAAAGTACTTGATTTCCAAGTGCTTTACCTAACTCAACGCCCCATTGGTCGAAGGAGTTAAGGTTCCAGATTACACCCTGAACGAATACCTTATGTTCATACATTGCAACCAACGCGCCAAGAGTTCTAGGCGTAAGACTGTCGAACAAAAATGTATTGCTAGGCTTGTTGCCAGGCATGGTTTTATGCGCTGCCAAACGTTTACGCTCATCCTCTGCTAGCCCCGCATCAGCTAAGTCCGCATAGCACTCTTCAAAGGTCTTGCCTTGCATAAGTGCTTGCGTTTGACCAAAGCAGTTGCTCGCTAGCATGGCGTGATGGGTGTCATCTTGGTTGGGAACGCTAAGTGGCAGCATAAAGTCTGCTGGAATAACGCCTGAACCTTGGTGAATCAATTGGTGGAAGCTATGTTGACCGTTCGTCCCTTCACTTCCCCAAATAATTGGGCCAGTAGGGTAGTCAACCGCGTCACCCGATTGTGTCACTTCTTTGCCGTTGCTTTCCATATCTAGCTGCTGCACGTAAGCGGGCAGGCCACGTAAATAGTGGTAATAGGGTAATAAAACGTGTGACTGCGCGTCAAAGAAGTTGCGATACCATACGCCTAGCAGCGCCAGCAGAACCGGCATATTCTCTTCAAGTGGCGCTGTGGTAAAGTGGGTGTCCATATCAAACGCCCCTTCCAACAACCCTTTAAAGCTTTCAAAGCCTAATGCGAGAGAAATGGGCAATCCAATTGCAGACCATAGCGAATAACGCCCGCCTACCCAGTCCCACATCGGGAATATATTGTCTTCGCTAATACCAAATTCGGTTGCGGCTTTCACGTTAGACGACACGGCTACAAAGTGTTTTGCAATATCGCTTTGCGTTGCGCCAGACTTCAAAAACCATGCTTTCGCCGTAAGCGTGTTTTGCAGGGTTTCTTGCGTCGAAAATGACTTTGAAGACATCACGACTAGCGTTTCTTCAAAATCTACCGTTGAGAGCACATCGTGAATATGGCATCCATCTACGTTAGCCACAAAATGTACTTTAACAGCGTCAACGGTATGCGGCTTTAAGGCCTCCGTCATGATTTTCGGGCCCAAGAATGAGCCACCAATACCAATAGCAACAATATGCTTTATTGGTCTGCCTGTGTAGCCTTTGTGCTCGCCGCTATGTACGGCATGCGTGAACGTTTCAATTTTAGCCAGTGTGTCGTGCACCTCTGGCATAACGTTCTCACCGTCAACCACGACGGGTCTGTCTGAAAAGTTTCGTAGTGCAGTATGAAGAACGGCGCGCCCTTCAGTACTGTTTATCTGCTCACCAGAAAACATGGCATCACGGACAGACTCTAGGTTGCAGGCTTTGGCCAAATCGAACAGGGCGGTAAGTGCCTCGCCATTGACTCGATTCTTCGAATAATCGAGATATAAGCCGCACGCTTCTAATTGCATTTTTTCAGCGCGGTGTGGGTCATTTTCGAACCAGTCCCGCATATGCGCTTCTTTAATCGAACTCGCTAATGTTGATAGCGTATTCCACTGGGGTAATGATGTTAATTTACTCATCACTATAACTCCTTATGCACCTAGTTTTTCGCGAAGCATAACTTCAAGCTTATCTTGGTCTGCAGCAAAGTTACGAATACCCTCTGATAACTTTTCAGTCGCCATGGCGTCTTGGTTCATGTCCCAACGGAACTCTGATTCACTTAGACGTTCGCCCGGCGTTTTTGTCGCACCGTTATCTTTTAGCTTAACACTAAGCTCACCTGGTTCATTGGCCAGTTCTTCTAATAGCCCTGGGCTGATAGTAAGACGGTCGCAACCAGCAAGCGCCTGGATTTCACCTATATTTCTGAAACTCGCACCCATTACAACCGTTTTGTAGCCATGTTCTTTGTAGTAATTGTAGATTTTCGTTACTGAAACCACGCCTGGATCTTCGTCTGACGCGTATTCAGCTGTCCCCGTTGCTTTTTTGTACCAGTCTAAGATACGACCTACAAAAGGAGAAATAAGGTATACGCCTGCTTCTGCGCAAGCACGTGCCTGGGCAAAACTAAATAGTAGCGTTAAGTTACATTGAATACCTTGTTTCTCGAGTTCTTCAGCGGCTTGAATACCTTCCCACGTAGAGGCAATCTTTATAAGAATGCGAGACTTATCGATGCCAGCATCTTTATAAAGCTGAACGAGGCGTTCTGCTTTTTCCATTGTCGCTTGTTTATCAAAAGAAAGACGCGCGTCAACTTCTGTTGAAATTCGCCCAGGAATCGTGCCCGAGATCTCTTTTCCGATAGCTACGGCCAATTTATCTGCAGCATCGGTCAGTTGCTGTTCGCTATCGTTTGATTGCAATTTTGCCCATGCAACCGCATCGTCTATTAAACTTGCATATTGTGGCAAACTTGCTGCTTTTAGTAACAATGACGGGTTCGTCGTTGCATCTACTGGCTGGTATTTTTTTATTGCGTCAATATCACCGGTATCGGCAACAACAGTAGTGATGTCACGTAAAGAAGCTAGCTGGTTGCTCATAATTCTCTCTAATTTTAGTTTAACTAATAGGGTCACCTTGCTGCGCCAGCAAAGCAAATAATAGGGTACGCGTGTGCGTTTGTAGGGTCACAACACTTGTATGAAATAAGCGTTTGTTTGTTATGTTGTAGTTATACCAAACCCGTATAAGAATTTATAGCGTATAACGCGTAAATACCTGCTAATCGGATTTGTCTGTTAAGGTGATTTGGCTCTTTCTTATTCCATAACCGTAGATAGTGTTTCTGAAGTGGTATACTACCGTCATAGAAAATGTAAGGAGTTCAGATGTTAGTCGTCGTTTCCCCCGCTAAAAACTTAGATTTTGAGACTGGTGTTCCAGTCGATAAAAACACGCAACCCACATTACTCAATGACACTGAGCGATTAATGGAGGTGTGTAGAACGCTGTCTCCGGCAGACCTATCTTCGTTAATGAAAATAAGTGATAAATTAGCCACGTTAAATGCTAATCGGTTCGCTGAGTTCACCACGCCCTTTACGGCTGAGAACGCGCGGCAAGCGATGTACGCATTTAATGGTGATGTGTACACGGGGTTAGATGCCTATACATTAAACGATGATGCCGTGGCGTATGCGCAAACCCATTTACGCATTCTTTCAGGGTTATATGGCTTATTAAGACCGCTTGACTTAATGCAGCCCTACCGCCTTGAAATGGGAACAAAGCTAAGCAACCCAGAAGGTAAAGATTTATATGCGTTTTGGGGCACGAAAATTACGGAGGCCTTAAATGAAGCAATGGCCTCGCAGGGTGACAACATACTGGTTAATTTAGCGTCAAATGAATACTTCAAAGCGGTAAAAAAGAACACGCTTGATGGCATGATCATTACGCCTACCTTTAAAGACTGCAAAAATGGTCAGTATAAGATTATTAGTTTCTTTGCTAAAAAAGCGCGTGGGTTAATGGCGCGCTACATTATTGAAAACAAAGTGTCTGATGTCACTGGGTTGAAAGCGTTTGATACCGATGGCTACCAGTACAGTGAAGAACAAAGCTCGGCCACAGAGCTCGTATTTTTGCGCAACCAAGAAAGTTAATAGAAAATCGCGAGCGTGGATGTCATATCACGCTCGCTAGCTTACAACGTTTCCTTCTCTGCCTTATCCTTTCCACTGTGCACTTTCTGAAACACTTCGTAACAGGGTGAAATTGATTTCATCTAGCACTTTACCCCTAATACGCTTACAGTAATCTGCAGATAAACTAAATGCGTTACCTCACTATCATCACACGAAGTATAAACATGTTAATGTTGAGGAAAACGTAGCGTTTTTTTGTTTTCAGAGGAGTGCGGGATGTATACATTATACGGTTACCCTAAGACCCGTTCGGTTCGAGTGGCGTGGGCATTGGAAGAGCTCGGGCTACCCTATGACTATGAAGCGGTAGATTTAAAAGCTGGCGAGCATTTAAGCGATACGTTTAAAGCGTTGACGCCGTCGGCAAAGATACCCGTACTAGTAACGCCTGATGGCGCATTGTCTGAGTCCGCCGCGATTGTAACCTTTCTCGCAGAAAAACATGGAATGCATGAATTTATTCCTGAGCCAGCTAGTTTTACGCGCGCAAAGTATGAGCAAGTGATGGTCTTCCTCGTGAGTGAACTTGAGCAGCCGCTTTGGAGCATGGCAAAGCATACTTTCGCTCTGCCAGAAGCGCAGCGTATCCCTCAAATGTTACATACCGCTCAGTGGGAGTTTGCAAAAGCGTTAAACGCCTTTTCACTGATGCTCGCTGATAACGAATTTGTATGCGGCAATACCTTTACTATGGCTGATGTAATTGCAGGACACGTTTTGTCATGGGCGCGAGGCAGTAAACAAGATTTAGCGTATGACAACGTGAAAGCCTATGCTGAGCGCATACTTTCACGTCCAGCTTACGAGAAAGCATGGCGCCGAGAGACGGCATCGTTGGCAAGTAAGTCTTCAGATTAACTATTAAAATAACGACAGCAGGGTATACCTGATGATTAAGGATAAACAATGAAAAAATTAAAAACGTTGTTAGTAAGTACGGCGGTTGCCGTAGCGCTAGGTAGTGCTCCAGCCGCAGTCATGGCACACGGAGAAGCTAAATCAGAAAGCGTGTCTAAAGAGGTTATGCAAAATGAACATGAACGCTTATTTGCCATTTTTGCTGCCTCAGACGAACGAGACCTAGCCCTAAACCCTATCATGGGGTTATTTCGTGGTGATATGAGAAATGCCGACAGGTTAGGTGATTTTCTTACCGACGCGCACGCGGTTGCCTCTAAAACTAACACACTCCTAAACCTGTCAGAGCTTAAGCAAATAGATAGAAGCAAGCTAAGCGACACAGATAAACTCGCTTATGATGTCTTCAAGTACAATGAAGAGCGCTCGCTAGCGATGTCTACCGACGAAATTGCAGCGCTTACCGAGGTTCGCCCTGTTAACCACTTTAGTGGTTTCCATACGTTCTATCCAACGTTTGCTAGCGGTAAAGGTGCAGCACCTTTTAAGACGGTAGAAGACTATGATAATAACCTATCACGCCATAATGATTATATTGCTATTTCTGACCGTGCTATTGAGAAGTTCCGTGAGGGTATGGAAAGTGGCGTATTAGAAACTAAACTGACAATCGACCGCGTTATCAAGCAGTTTGATACTCAACTTGAAATCCCTATCAAGAAGTCGCAATACTGGGGGCCTGTTGCGCAATTCCCAGACAGCTTTAGTGACGAAGAAAAAGCACGGCTAACGGCAGATTACGAAGCGGCTACTCAGGCTATCTATGATGCCAACACGCGTATGCGTGATTTTCTTAAGAACGAATACTTACCTGTCGCGCGTGAAACGGTTGGTTTAAGTCAAATGAAAGGTGGTGAAAAGCTGTATCAACTCATGGTGGAAGGGTCTACAACCTTACCCATGACGCCGGATGAGCTGCATACGCTGGGCTTAAAAGAAGTAAAACGCATTAAAAATGATATGCTCGCTATCATGGAAGAGGTTAAGTTCGATGGTACGTTGAACGAATTCTTTGACTATGTGCGAACCGACCCTCAGTTTAAGCCTGAAAGCCGTGAAGCGCTTACCGAGAGCTATTATAAAATAGGCCGTGAAGTCGATGAAAAGATTGGTGAGTACTTTTCTTTACTTCCTAAATCTGAACTCGAGATTAAACCTTACGACCCCGCTATTGAACAGTTTAGTGCCGGTGGTTCATATCAGCCGGGTACGCCAGACGGTTCACGCCCAGGTACGTTCTACTTTAATGCTTATGACTTACCTAGCCGTTTGACCACAGGAAATGTGACGCTTTACCTTCATGAAGGCGCGCCGGGTCATCACTTTCAAGTGAGCCTTGCACAAGAAAATGAAGCGTTGCCGTCTTTTATGCGTTTTAGTTTCTTACCCGCTTTTGGTGAGGGGTGGGCGCTTTACTCAGAAACACTAGGCTATGAAATGGGCTTTTTTGATGACCCATGGAATCGTTATGGTACGTTGCAAGATGAGCAATTACGTGCGATGCGTTTAGTGGTAGACACAGGCATTCATTCGAAAGGGTGGAGTCGAGAAAAAGCGATTGATTTCATGCTTGATAACTCGGGTATGACACGTACTGAAGTGGTTGCAGAAGTAGAGCGTTATATCGCTATTCCTTCGCAGGCGTTGTCATACAAAGTAGGGGCTCTGAAAATTCAAGAGTTACGTGCTCGTGCAGAAAAAGCATTGGGCGATAACTTCGATATTCGAGCATTCCATGCGCAGGTACTTAATACTGGCGGTATTCCTCTTGCTATCTTGGAGCAAAAAATTGACCGTTGGATAGCCCGCGAAAAAGGCTAGGACTTAAAAACCAAGCAGCCAATATGTGCTAGTCACATGTTGGCTGCTATCAAAAAAGGCTCAAAAGCGTGCTCTTGAGCCTTTTCTATTTTACGCGGATATTCGTGGTGCTGGCTGAGTGGCGACCAACGATTGCTGAAGCCACGTAATCAATTCTGCTTCTGACTTATCTATCTTTATTGGCATGTGAAGGGAGTGAGGGCGGTACGGCGTACCGGCACGCACAAAAATACTGTTTTCCTGAATGCCAACGGCTACGCACCCTGCATTTTGAAATTGTACATAACCATTCATCATTTCTTCAATAGCGTTGTGTACAATTCCGGCTGAGCTATCTGGTTTTTGGTAAAGTGCCCATCGCTCTAAGCCGCTTGCTAACAGCAAAATATCGTTAATAAGGGCTTTAATACCTGCGAGGTTAAAACCTTCCGAATAACGACAAATGATAAGATTTTCTTTTTTCTCTAACGAGTAAGTGCCGTGTACAGGTTCAGTATTCATCTCAAATTTCCTATGCAATAAATGGCAAATGACAGATAAATAGTGGATTAAAAGGTTTTGTTTACATCTTTAGTCTAAGTGTAGAGGGGTTTTTGAATTCTGAGAAATATTAATTGAAGGAAGAAAGCTGGAAGCACTTAATAGAACAAATAACGGTAGCGATAAGGTATTATTTTTTTTGATAATACCTTATCGCGAGCGTGTCAGATTACGTTTAATTAAGAAATACTAAAGCATTATATTGATGCTGCTAATTCTGCGCCTTGGCGTATCGCGCGCTTCGCATCTAGTTCAGCCGCAACATCGGCGCCGCCAATGATGTGGACTGTTATGCCAGTTTCTTCTAGTGGTGCTTGAAGCGGTTTAAAGGGTTCTTGTCCCGCACATACGATTACATTGTCTACGGCAAGGCATTTAGGTTCGTCGTTGATAATAACGTGTAACCCCTCGTCGTCAATTTTTTGATAGGCTACGCCATTAATCATTTGTACATTGTGATGCTTCAATGACTGTCGATGTATCCAACCCGTTGTTTTACCGAGCCCTTTCCCAACCTTTGAGGTTTTACGTTGTAGTAAGTATACCTTTCTTTCAGTGGGCTCAATTGCTTTTTCAGTTAGTGCGCCAGCATGGGCGTAGGTTTTATCAATTCCCCAATGCGCTAACCATTTGTCTTTGTCGGTGGCTAAACTTTCGTGTTCAACGAGATACTCTGCTACGTCGAAGCCGATGCCGCCAGCGCCGATAACGGCAACGGACTTACCTACGCTCTTGTGGTCGCGGAGAACATCTAAGTAACTCATCACTTTTACGTGATCATGACCTTCAATTGTCAATGCGCGTGGGTTGATGCCTGTTGCCAATACTACCTCATCAAAGTGTTGAGATTTAAGCGTTTCTACCGTGACTTCTTGACCTAAATGCTGGGTGACACCCACGCGATCAAGCTGATTTTTAAAGAAGCGCAACGTTTCATAAAACTCTTCTTTGCCTGGTACTTGTTTTGCGTAGTTAAACTGCCCGCCAATTTCTGTCGCTTTGTCGAATAGGTGTATTTCGTGACCGCGGCTTGCTGCGTACATGGCGAAAGCAAGTCCGGCAGGACCTGCCCCAACCACGGCTAGCTTTTTCTTTTCAGCCGCTTCAGAAAAGGTGAGTTCTGTCTCATAACACGCTTGTGGGTTAACTAAGCAACTAGCACGTTTTTGCTCAAATGCGTGGTCTAAGCAAGCCTGGTTACATGCAATACAGGTATTGATGTACTTTGACTCGTTGCGTTTAGCTTTTTCAACGAAATGTGAATCAGCCAAGAAAGGACGCGCCATAGAAACCATGTCAGCGTGCCCTTCGGCTAAAACAGATTCAGCAATTTCCGGTGTGTTAATTCTATTTGTTGTAATTAGCGGTAACGACACCTCTTTTTTCATCCGTTGCGTTATCCACGTAAACGCAGCTCGTGGCACTGAAGTCGATATGGTGGGCACTCTTGCTTCGTGCCAGCCAATACCCGTATTGATGAGTGTCGCACCTGCCTTTTCAATCTCTTTGGCAAGGTAAACCACTTCGTCCCACTGCGCACCGCCTTCTACTAAGTCGAGCATAGACAGGCGATAAATAATAATAAAATTATCCCCCGCCTTCTCGCGGATACCTTTCACCACTTCAATAGCGAGACGCGCTCTGTTCTCAAGACTGCCGCCCCATTCGTCATCCCGATGGTTTGTACGTTCACAGAAAAACTGGTTAATTAAATAGCCTTCAGAGCCCATTACCTCTACACCGTCGTACCCTGCTTTTTGCGCAAGACTGGCGCATTTCACGTAATCCTTAATGGTGCTCCTAACGGACGAAGATGAAAGCGCTCGAGGCTTAAATGGTGTAATAGGTGACTTAACTGCACTGGCAGATACCGCCAATGGATGATACCCATAACGACCTGAGTGAAGAATTTGCATACATATTTTGCCGCCTTCTTCATGCACCGCATCGGTAATGACGCGGTGCTTTTTCGCATGCCGACTGCGGGTCATTCTGCCTGCAAATGGCGCGACCCAGCCTGAAATGTTGGGACTAATACCACCGGTAACAATAAGGCCTACCCCCCCTTTTGCCCGCTCTGCATAAAAAGCCGCAAGCTTGTCAAAGCCGCCTTTTTCTTCTTCAAGACCTAGGTGCATAGAACCCATTAGGGTTCGATTTCGCAACGTTGTAAAACCTAAATCTAGCGGTTCAAGTAGGTGAGGGTAGGGTGTTGTCATTGTTATTCTCGATGTTGATTAATTCATTAATTATTTACTAAGAAAGGATAACGGTAAAGGGGGTTGATACTAGCAATGAAAAAGGCGAGTAATTTACTCGCCTTTTAAGTAGTCACTTTCGTTACGCTATTAATCTACGTACATTTTTTGCTTAAACGTGAGCTTTTGTGCGTTATTGCCTTTTCGAACGTCAACGGCGAACTGAAACGTTTCTTGATCTCGAAATGGCACGACGGCTAGGTAATAAATGGCATCGCCGTCTTCAACTTTTTTAAAGGTAAGTGTTTTGGTATTGCCGAGTAAGTTTCGCGCCGTCCCCGAAACCGACACACGCTGAGCTTCTTGGCTTTTGCTATTTAACACCGATATGTTGACAAGCGCATTGTATTTGCTTCGCACGATACCATAGCGTGAAGCCACCTCTGGGGTAAGAAATGGGGTATTCACTACCATGTAGTGTATGTCCCAATCGCCCAGAGTTTTCTTTTGTTCTGCATTAGCACCCGTGCTCATCATTACTACGAGCGCAGTGAACAGTACGTAAACAGGCGTGAAAACTTTTTTCATCATTGAACTCATCAAAGTACCTTTATGTACACTCAATACAAGCGAAATGCGTCTTGGATCAAAATCTGTAAAAACTGTAATGCTATAATAGCGACCAAAACCGAAAGGTCTAACCCGCCTAATGGTGGAAGTATTCGACGAATAGGGGCTAAGAACGGCTCGGTGAGTTGGTGCAGCACGTAATCTACAGGGCTCCCGCCTTGCGATACCCAGCTTAGTATAGCGCGAAGTAAAAGGACCCAAAACATAAGTGAAAGTGTTTCTTTCACTACGCTAATTACCGACACAATAACCACGCCAATCGGGTTTAGCGCGCCGCCTAAAAGCAGTGCCAGTGACACAATCTTCAAGCCAGCCACTAACACTGCAAGCACAAATGTGGCGGTATCAAACCGTCCAATCGAAGGAATTACTCTGCGTAGTGGGCCCACAATAGGGTGTGTTGCTTTCACTACAAACTGGCTTAGCGGGTTATAAAAATCAGCTTGCACCGCTTGCAGCCATAACCTGAGAATAACTACCATAAGGTAGAGGTTGAAAAGCGTTTCAACGAGAAAAACCGTCGCGTTCATTTTTAGGGTCCTAAATACGTTAGAGTTGTTTAGCCATTTCTTCTGCACGCGATACCGCAGCGCGCATAGATTTGCTAACAATGTCTTTTAAACCTTCGTTGATAAAGGTATTTACTGCCTCTGCAGTGGTTCCGCCTTTAGAAGTAACTTGCGCCCGAAGCTCACTTAATTCAAGGTCTGGATTGTTACATACCATTTCAGCTGCGCCTAACATCGCTTGTTGAACCATTAAGCGTGACTGGGCCTTATCAAAGCCCATAGCCATGGCTTCTTCTTGCATGTTTTGTAAAAACAAAAAGAAGTATGCTGGACTGCTGCCAGCGGCGGCAATAACGCCGTTGATGCCATCTTCTTCGCTAACCCATACGGTTTCGCCAACGCTGTTCATGACATCGTCAACGTAGGTGCGATCTTCCTCTGAAACAGTTTCATCGGCATACATGCCAGACATTCCCTTACCAAAAAGGCTGGGGGTATTTGGCATAATACGCACAACAGGGTAGTCGCCACCAAGCATTTCTTGCAGGCGTGCAACGGGGAGCCCTGCGGCAATACTCAAAAACAACTTTCCAGATAAATCGTTGTTTTTCTGTAAATCAGCGCACATATCGCCCATGATCTGAGGCTTAACTGCAAGCACTATAGCATCTGCGAACTGACATGCTTCATCATTGGATTGTGTTATTTGAATACCAAATTCGTCTTGTAACCCGTTTAATTTGGGCATAGACGGGTTGCTGGCGAGAAGACATGATTTGTCGTACCCCGACTGAATCAGACCACTTATGATACTGCGGCTCATATTGCCCGCCCCAATGAATGCCAATTTCTTTTGTTGCATAGATATCCTTTAACAATGTTTACTTGAATGTCTCAATACAAAAACCAGTTTGTGAGCAGGGTGTAGCGTAACGATAAGCGCGCTATGTGCGCTTTCCAAAAATGGCTGTACCTATTCTAACCATGGTAGAGCCGCACTGTATCGCTTGCACCATGTCACTACTCATTCCTACTGATAGGGTATCAAAATTGCTCAATGATGTATGGTATTGGTCGAATAATTCTTTAAGCGCCGTTAGCGTGGCTTCTTGTTCTTCAATTGAGGGATTAGCTTTTGGAATAGCCATAATCCCCCGCAATGTAAGGTTAGGGAGGTCACTAATAAACGCAACTAACGAAGCAAGTTCAGCAGGCGCAACGCCAGATTTACTGTCCTCATCGTCGATATTAACTTGAATACAAATGTTTAATGGGGCGCAGCCATGAGGCCGTTGGTCGTTTAATCTACGGGCGATTTTTTCTCTGTCGACAGTGTGTACCCAGTCGAAATGTTCTGCAACCGCTTTCGTTTTGTTCGATTGAATCGGGCCAATCATGTGCCATTCAATATCCTGTAGGTCTGAAAGTTCTTTAACCTTTTCAACACCTTCTTGTATATAGTTTTCGCCGAAACATCGTTGTCCTGCTTCATACGCTGCCATAATATCGGATACGGGTTTTGTTTTACTTACCGCTAGCAATTTTACCGAATTTGGTGGACGATGGGCATCGGCAGTAGCATTGGCGACGTGCTCTCGTGCACATTTCAGTCTTTCTGCTATTGTTTGCATTATTCACCTTATTTTGGAGAAGTGGTTGTGGATATTACCGAACTTTTGGCTTTCAGTGTTAAGAATAACGCCTCTGATTTACACCTATCAGCAGGCCTTCCGCCCATTATTCGTGTCGACGGAGAAATGCGAAAGCTTAACGTACCGGCCCTCGATCACAAGCAAGTGCATGCTCTCGTCTATGAAATCATGAACGACATGCAACGAAAAGAATACGAAGAAAACCTAGAAACCGATTTTTCATTTGAAGTAAGTGGTTTATCTCGTTTTCGTGTTAACGCTTTTGTGCAAAACCGCGGCGCAGCTGCGGTTTTACGTACCATCCCCAGTAAAGTGTTAACGCTCGATGATTTGGGTGCGCCAGAAATATTCAAAGAAATTATAAACCAACCGACAGGCATTGTATTGGTTACCGGCGCAACGGGGTCGGGTAAAAGTACTACGCTAGCAGCCATGGTTGACCACATTAACACCTACAAGCGAGAGCACATCCTGACTATAGAAGACCCTATAGAATTTGTGCATGAAAACAAACTTAGCTTAATTAACCAACGTGAAGTACATAGAGATACACATTCATTTAATAATGCATTGCGCTCAGCATTGCGTGAAGACCCCGACGTAATTCTGGTTGGTGAGTTACGTGATTTAGAGACGATTCGATTGGCCATTTCAGCGGCAGAAACAGGGCACTTAGTTTTCGGAACACTGCATACTAACTCCGCACCAAAAACCATAGACAGAATTATTGATGTGTTTCCAGCAGAAGAAAAATCAATGGTGAGGTCTATGCTATCAGAATCGCTTCGCGCGGTTATTTCACAAACGCTTCTCAAAAAAGTGGGAGGCGGTCGTGTGGCCGCACATGAAATTATGGTTGGTATTCCAGCCATTCGTAACCTTATTCGGGAAGATAAAGTGCCGCAGATGTACTCGGTGATTCAAACCGGTCAGGCGCACGGAATGCAAACCATGGATCAATGCTTACAGCGATTGGTCGCTATGGGGGCCATTTCGCAACAAGATGCCGCTGCAAAATCAGTAGATAAAAAAGCGATGGGGTCATTTTAGGAAACATTATGTTAAATGAATACCTAGAAAAAATGGTAGAAAACGGCGCGTCTGATTTGTTTATTACGGCGGGATTTCCTGTTAGCGCCAAAATAAATGGGAAGCTTACGCCGCTTTCCGAGGCTGTCTTTTGTGACAGTGACGCACTCAATCTCGTCCATGAAGCGATGAGCGATAAGCAAAAAGATGAATTTCATCATTCCAAAGAATGTAATTTTGCGATTGTTCGTGAAGGTATCGGCCGCTTCCGCTGTTCGGCATTTTGGCAACGCGACCAAGCAGGCATGGTGGTGCGTCGTATTGTTACTGAAATTCCTAAAGCTGAAGATTTAGGCTTACCGGCAGTACTCAAAGATATCATTATGGCCAAGCGTGGGTTGGTGCTATTTGTTGGCGGTACAGGAACCGGTAAATCTACCTCGCTCGCAGCGTTAATAGGGCATAGAAATGAAAATTCACATGGGCATATTTTAACGATTGAAGACCCGATTGAATTTGTTCATGAGCATAAAAATTGTGTGGTGACACAGCGAGAAGTAGGTATTGATACTCAGTCGTTCGACGACGCGCTCAAGAGTTCGCTTCGCCAAGCCCCTGACGTAATTCTTATTGGTGAAATACGTTCTATGGAAACCATGGAATATGCCATGTCTTTTGCAGACACGGGACATTTATGTGTGGCGACGCTCCATGCCAACAATGCTAACCAAGCCATTGAACGTATAATGCACTTAGCGCCCAAAGACCAGCATGACAAATTACGTTTTGATTTAAGCTTGAATATTCGCGCCATTGTTGCACAACAACTTGTTCCCACGCCCGACGGAAAAGGGCGGGTAGCGGCAATTGAAATTCTTCTTAATTCACCGCTAGTCACAGATCTTATTCAGCGAAATGAGATTGGCAGTTTGAAAGAGGCGATGAAAAAAGGAAAAGAAATGGGCATGCAAAGCTTCGACATGGCCCTTTATGACCTGTACCGCGCTGGACGTATTGAAATGGACCAAGCCCTACATCATGCTGATTCGCCCAATGATTTACGCTTAATGATCAAGCTAGACTCGAGTGATGGTTCAAGTTTAGGCTCGCTGTCGAACGTATCGATAGATATGGATGAATAAGCGATGATGACGCTAACTTTATCCCAGCGCGTTGAGGTTGTACTTGATTAAGTTGTTTTCAACCGAAGACCCTTTTTTGCTTCAGCGTGTGAAAAGCGAGCTTGATGTCAATAACATCCCTTATATGGTTAAGAACGAGTTCGCAGGAGGCGCGCTGGGTGAAGTGCCATGGCAAGAAGCGCTACCAGAGTTGTGGTTAGTTGATGATGAGTGGTCTGCGCGCGCTACACAGATAGTTGACGCGCTAGCGGCGACAGACGCGCAGACACTAAAGAGTGATTGGTATTGCGTGTCGTGCAACGAGGAAAACGGCAGTGCTTTTGATTCGTGTTGGCAATGCGGTGAGCCGCATCGCCCACCTGTGTAGTAAAGGAGACAGGGTACTAATCGTAAAGTGTTTCAATCCAACTGGTGAAAATAACACACGCTGATACGCTGTCTACTTTCTCTTTTGTTAGCTTTTTATACCCACCAAGTTCGAAAAGCATGGCTTTCGCGTCGGTCGTGGTAAGACGCTCATCACATACTTCCACAGCCACTTTAAATCGACCATGTAAACGGTTAGCAAACTTCTTGGCGCGCTGCGTCATTTCCTGCTCAGTACCATCCATGTTAAGAGGAAGTCCCACGACGACAACATCAGGTTGCCATTCCTCATAGAGCCTTTCGATTTTACTCCAGTCGGGAATGCCATCTCGGGCTTTTAATGCCGCAAGCGGTGATGCCGTGCCAGTGACTTCCTGACCCACTGCTACACCAATGCTCTTGGTGCCGAAATCAAACGACAGAACCGTACGCTGACCTACATCACGCATGACCGGCTCCTGGTGCAAGCTGCCACACATCCACACCAAGTTTATTCACCGCCGTCTGCCATTTTTTATGGATAGGGGTATTAAAGAGTATTTCTTCATCGGCCTCTACCGTTAACCACGAATTATCCTGCATTTCCTGTTCGAGTTGACCGGCGGTCCAACCCGCATAGCCAAGCGTGATAATGGCGTGCTCTGGGCCTTCGTCGTTGCCTATGGCGGTGAGGATATCCTTGGATGTCGTGACCATAATCCCTGGCGCTAGCGTTAAACTTGAACTCCAACCCTCTTGATAAGAGTGAAGGACAAATCCGCGCTCTTGGCTGACTGGGCCGCCTGCTAGAATGATATCGCCTGCTTTGTCGGCATTTACTTCTAGCGCTTCATCAGTTTGTTCTAACAACTGCTTTAGGTTCATGGTAGACGGCTGGTTAATCACTAAACCCATTGCACCGTCATCGTTGTGTTCGCATATATATGTTAGTGAACGCGAAAAATAGGGGTCATCCAACGATGGCATCGCAATCAGAAAATGATTTTGTAAACTCTTTAAATTCGTCATAGTGTCCTAAAGCCTATTTGCTTATCAATGTGGTTTACGTGTAGATAAGCGCTTTTCTATCGCATCGAAAAGTAGCCCCATTACATTAACGTCGAAATGTGACTCTATTTCTCTCACGCAAGTAGGGCTTGTAATATTTATTTCTGTAATTTTAGTACCAATAACATCAAGACCTACAAATAGTATGTTGTTGTCTTTAAGCATGGGCGCAATGGCTTGTGCTAATGCTCTATCGGTGTCTGAAATAGGTTGCGGGCGCCCGGTTCCCCCAGCTGCCAAGTTGCCGCGGGTTTCTCCCTTTGTTGGCAAACGTGCAAGGCAATAGGGCACGACCTCTCCATCTACGATAAGTACGCGCTTGTCACCGTCTTTAATTTCTGGAAGGTACTCTTGAACCATCATATAGCGCGTACCTAGCTGGGTAAGTGTTTCAATAATAACACCGAGGTTATTGCCGTCTGGCTTGACGCGAAAAATCGATGCACCGCCCATACCGTCTAAAGGCTTACAAATGATGTCTTGATGCTTGGCATGAAATGCTCTTATCAATGCCTGATTATTAGCCACCAACGTACTTGGGATATGTTCAGGAAAGTATGAAGTGAAAAGCTTTTCATTAAAGTCACGCAATGCCTGTGGATTATTTACCACTAATGCACCCTCGTCTTGTGCCAGTGATAACATTTGAGTGGCATATAAGAATTCGCTGTCAAAGGGCGGATCTTTTCGCATCAATAGTACATCAATATCGCCTAATGCGACGGTCTGCTCACTCTCAACAGAATAAAAGTCTTCCGCTTGATCGCGCACACTTAACGTTTTTGCTAACCCCATCGGCTTGCCGTTCTCAAGGTACAAGTCGGCTAACGTAAAATACAAGATAGTCGCCCCACGACGCTGGGCCTCTAACATCATCGCAAAACTTGTATCTTTATGCGGCTTTATGTCGGCAATGGGGTCCATAATAACGCCAAGTGTATATTGCATAGATATTCTCACTTAATAAGCGTGCGCGAAACGCGCTCAAGGTGCGACGCTAAAATGTAGCGTCGCCGTTGGTAATATTGAATAGTGTTGGGGCATCCCGACATTCTTCAAGTTTATAAAGTCGTTTTTAGTGGTAACGCTAGAAGTCACCATGCTGCGCTTGCAAAATAGTAATACTGGCAATGGCAGCCGTTTCTGTTCGCAGTATACGAGGGCCTAGACTGACAGAGGTATAGCCACTTTCGTTAGCTTGGTGAATTTCAGATTCAGATAGCCCACCTTCTGGGCCAATCAATAACCTAAACCCTTGTGTATTGTAGGGCTGCTTAACTAATGGTTGCTGTGCACCGGGTGCAAGCACCAGCCTACTGCTGCTCGTTGACTCTGATAACCATTGATTAAGCGCAATCGGCATATTGAGCGTTGGCAATATGCTTCTGCCTGTCTGCTCGCACGCCCCAATAATAATTTTTTGCCACTGAAGCCGTTTTTTTTCCCAACGTGCTGCATCTAACTTTACCGCACAACGCTCTGTGATCACTGGTGTAATCTCAGTGACACCAAGTTCTACGCTCTTTTGCAGCACGGTGTCCATTCTATCGCCTTTTGAAACACCTTGACCTAGATGCAAGGTAAGCGGTGACTCTTTGGAAATAGACAGGCATGCATCAGCTTCTACGACGACTTTTTTTCGTTGTATGCTGATAATCTGAGCGCTGTATTCGTTTCCGTCTCCATTAAAAAGAACGATAGGATGATTAGCTTTAAGACGCAATACGGTGGCGATGTGATGCCCGGCATCGTCGGTAAGCAAAAACTCCTCATCAAGCGTGATAGGGTGGGGATAGTAAACTCGAGGTATACGCATGTAATGTGTCTAGCTAAACAGTAATGGGCGTATGATAAGGTGCTAGCTGTGCCTGACGCAATGCTGTATTGCTAAGAATGTCAGGTTTCTTAAAAAAGCGGACGGCGATCCGCTTTTTTTGAGTGGCGTTAACGTTATGCTGGCGTACCGTCGTCGGTGGCGCTAATTGAACGTTGCTGATAATTGAAATTGTGCTGGTTTATGCTGTAGGGCGAGGTATGCGTGTGTGCTCGACGAGCAAACTTGGTGTGTCTGCCTTTATCTTTCTTGAGGGAATAAATAAAGAGAACGAAAACAACGGCGAACAGCATTGATAGTAGCAACATGTGTTAATCCTTTTTAAACAAAACTTGCTAGTGTAGTAAAAGACTGCATCAGACTCTTTGCAGATAAGCGCGGCGATCCTTCACCCCTTTTTAGCATTTCAAGAGTCATCATTTTTAGTTTACCGCTAGCATGAGTAAATTGCATTAACTATTCGTGTGTAATAAGCAATTTACTGGTTCTAAAAAATCGGTATCAGGGTTGCAAGAATTTGTGACGACATCATGTGAATTTTATTACTGTTATGCGTCACTGATTTACCGTAAATCAAAAGGGATTAGATGCAAGATATTATGCGTTCGAGTGAGTACTTATACTTATGAATAATTTTTTGTCTCAACGTTCGTTAATCGTTGCTACTGCAACAGAAACACTGATAAGGTAAAACGCTACCCCCCACACATTTATTTATAAAAAGGATCTCATTATGGAAGAAAACCTAACGCTAATGTCTGCGAGCGACATCGAGCGATATATTAACGAATATGCAATCCCTTGGGGCATAAACATCGCAATGGCTGTCGCAATTTATGTGATTGGTCGATTGGTTGTGGGTCTGTTGTTATCTGTTTTCCGTCGCGTAATGGCAAAGTCGAAATATGACGCCATGCTCGTTGACTTCCTTGAGTCAATTATAAGTGCGCTATTAATGTTGTTTGTCATTGTTGCGTCGCTTGACCAGCTTGGGGTTGACACGACGTCGCTAGTGGCAATTTTAGGTGCGGCCGGTTTAGCTATTGGTTTGTCATTACAAGATTCATTGAAGAATTTTGCCGCTGGCGTAATGTTGCTAGTTTTCAAACCGTTTAAGTCAGGCGATTTCGTTGAGGCTGCAGGCACATCAGGTACTGTTAAGAAAATTGGTATATTCACCAGCACGATGACAACGCCAGACAACAAAGAAATTATCGTGCCGAATGGTGCTATTTACGCAGGAAACATTACTAACTATTCTGCGAAAGAAACGCGTCGTGTAGATATGGTTGTTGGTATTGGCTATGACGCTGACTTGAAAAAAGCAAAAACAATCTTACGTGAAATGCTTGAAGCCGATGAGCGTGTTTTAGCCGACCCTGCGCCTACTGTAGCAGTAGCTGAACTTGCTGATAGCAGCGTTAACTTTGTTGTGCGCCCATGGGTAAAAGCAGCAGATTTCTGGGGCGTTAAGTTTGATTTCACCGAAGCCGTAAAACTTCGCTTTGACGAAGAGGGGATCTCTATTCCATTCCCACAAATGGATGTGCATCTTCACAAAGAAGAAAGCGAGTAATTATCGTTTTCTTATGCGGAAAAATAAAAACGCCACTTATGTGGCGTTTTTTAATGCAATATTATTTGCAGTTCGGGCGGTTACCTGTTGCCTGATAGTCTGCGTAAGCTGGCTGCATGTTAGCGGTTAAATCTTGGATACGAGTCTGAGGAGCAGGGTGCGTAGATAAGAACTCCATTTGACGCTGTCCGCCGCTTGCGGCATCCATGTTTTGCCATAAATTAACAGACTGACGTGGATCAAACCCCGACTTAGCCATCAATTGTAATCCAATTAAATCAGCTTCTGACTCGTGTGTGCGGCTAAAGGGAAGTTGAACACCCACTTGAACCCCAAGCCCTATGGCCGCCATTATTGGCGCCGACTGAGGCACTTCATTCGCTGCGAGCACTTGCCCGACCGCTTGGGTGCCTACATTGATAAGCGTTGATTGAGACATACGCTCATTACCGTGTTCGGCAATAACGTGTCCGACTTCATGACCAATAACCGCCGCGAGTTGGTGCTGATTTTCAGCGACCTTAAGAAGGCCGGTATACACGCCAATTTTGCCACCAGGTAAGGCAAACGCATTCACCTGTTCATCATCAAATACAACCACTTCCCACGTACCACTAAATACGCTGTTGGGCACTTGCGCCGTGATGGCGTTCGCCACACATTCTACATAGTTGTTTTGAACAGATTTGCTTGAAATTTTCAGCTCTTCTTTCATGCCTGCAAAGGCTTGTCCGCCCATTTCTGAAAGTTGTCCCTCTGAATACAGAAGCACTTGGTTTCTTCCGGTAGGCGACGTTGCGCAAGCGGTAAGTGATAGCGCAACGGCTGCTGCAATCGCTCCCTTGATGTACTTTTTCATATCCTATCCTTTCCGCAAGCCTTCAATAAAGACCGATGCGTTTTGAAAATATTGCAATGGGTATTATTACCAGATTGACTAATAAATGAAAACAAACATTACCATGAGGTTTCACGTGTTAACTACATGATTGATATATCGTAACGCACAATAGAGATCACGATAAAACTGATGATAAGGGTTTTTAGCGCTAAGAAGAATAAAAAAACAGGAATAGGCATTCCTTATTTTCGTGTTGCATACACCAGTGCGAAGAGCGTAACAACAGTGAAACAAAAACGGTATAACGTTAAAGGTGGTATGAATAGCGCGAAGGGTTGACTGTTCACTAATTGATTAAAAGGCTGAGTAACGTTTCCCTATGAAAAAACTGAAACGCTATCAATACGAACGGTATGCCATTCTCTGTCAGTTAGCGTATCCGGACGCAGAAGCTCATTACCGTAAAATTTTAACACCATTTTATGAACGTCACCTGGTAGACAGGTTTGGTAGAATGAGTGTGAGAATATTGTGGGTGGATAATAAAAAGGAAGTTATCGTAGTATTTAGGGGGTCGCTAGGTGTTAGGGACTGGCTAGCCAATTTAGTATTTCTGCCTACAAAGATTTGCCAGATTAATCAACGTTTCTATGTGCATTGGGGCTTCAGCCGATTACTCGAACAACCAATGTATTCAAGTACGAAGACGATTGATGAGGCATTGCCACTGCAAACGCTACTTGAAAAGGTATTAGCACCGCTGCGACAACAGGGGAAGCGGTTTACGTTTATCGGGCACTCTTCCGGCGGCGCCGTAGCCGTGTTGATGGCTAATTATTTTGAACGCAAACATGCCAATTCGGTAAAGCGCGTCGTCACCTTCGGACAGCCAGCAGTGGGCAGTCGTTCTTGGTACAAAAACTATTTGCTGCACCACAAAACATACCGTATTTGTTGCGATTTAGACATTGTCACATTTATGCCTCCAGTGCCTTTTTACTTTTGGCATGTTGGTAAAATGCTATGGCTTCATGACGATCAAATTTATGAAAATACACCCACACATGAACGTTTGTTTAAATCGTTGCGTAGTTGGCTTCTGCGCCCAATAACCTATCATTACATGAGGAAGTATATTAGAAATAAGTCGTTATTCGATGAGCATTGATGATTACGGATACGGCTTAGTTTACTTGTATTTATAATAGGTATGAGAAAGAAAAAACCGACATTGCGTCGGTTTTTTCCAAGCATTAATAAACGTTATTACGCGAAGGCCACTATAGCGTGTCCATGTCGTATGCCCCCTGTTTTGATAATGCTTCATTGACCGGTTTCACGCGCTCTTGAAACAGAACTTCAAGCTGGACTTTGTACTGCTGCCATCTTGCCTCAAGATCTTCTAGCCGTTTCAACGCCCCTGCTTGCGCAGGTGCGCCAGTTCTATCGAAGTTATCCATAAGAAAACGTACTTGTCTGTCGAGCATGTTGGGCCAATTTATGTCGTCTTCAAATGTTTGGTGTTTAGGTTGAATGACCAACGATTCCCAGTCATCAATAGCACTGATGATACGGTCAATAGACGCTGATACTTCACTGGCTAGCACGACATTTGACTCAGATACACCTTTCAATGTATCTCGGACGTTTCTGGCTTTTTGCAAGTGTTCGAACAGTTCGTTAAGTAAGGTTTCACTGGCCTTAATACTTTGCTCCACAACATGCAGCTGTGCAGCGTCGGCTTCTTCTCTTGGGTCGGGTAATACTTTGAATACCCTGGTTTGTGATGTGTCACCTACTGTAATGGTGGCCTTATAATCGCCAGGCATTACTCTGGCACCATTCCACCCTCCGAACAGTGTTACGTTTTCAATGCAGTGTAACGGCGAACGACGTAAATCCCACACAAACTCGTTATAACCAGCCTTTGTTGGAGGATGTTTAAACGTTAACGGGCTTCGCACATCTTCATTGCCTTTTGCACATGCTTCAAAGGCATTGCCCGTTGACGATAGCGTGCGCACTCGTTTGTCATTGGCGTCGAAGATATCGATACGCAGCGTGTCACTTTCTTCAAGCGTGTCTTTCAAGTAATAACGAAAGGTCGCTCCGCGGGCGGGGTTTTTCGCTTCGGGTTGTCCACTCATATTGCCACCTGACAATAAACGTACGCCATCGACGGGACGGTATTGAAATAACGCTTCATTGTGTAGTGACGCGCTCACTTCTCGTAAAGGTGTAATGTCATCCAGTATCCAAAACCCACGCCCTTGGGTAGCCACAACCAGATCATCGCCTTTCACTTGCATGTCGGTGATGGCGACGGGAGGCAAATTAAGCGACAGCGCTTGCCAGTTTTTACCGTCATCAAAACTAATGAACATGCCGCTTTCAGTGCCGGCAAAAAGTATGCCCTCATGCGTTTTATCCTCGCGTATCACTCTTACAAAAGCGTCTTCTGGCAGCCCTTTGTCTATGCGGGTCCAACGTTTTCCGTAATTATTGGTTTTGTAGATATACGGGCGGTAATCATTAAGTTTATAACCGGTCACGGCCACATAAGCTCTGCCTTCGGCATGAACACTTAGTTCAATCGCATTGACTTGCGCTTCCTTCTTATGAGGGGTGATGTCTTTCCAATTCCCTCCTTCATCTCGGGTTAAATGCAATTTACCATCGTCAGCGCCCACCCAAAGCTCGCCTGCGTTTACCGGCGACTCTGCGATATAGAAAACGGTATTATAATATTCGGCACCGGCTTGCTCATTGGTAATGGGGCCACCGTTTAAGCCTTGTTTTTCCGGGTCATTACGTGTCAAATCGGGGCTGATTTCCTGCCAGTTAACCCCTCTATCCGTGGTTTTTAATATCATCTGCGTACCGTAATATACGGTTTTCGGGTCGTGCTGAGATACCAATACAGGGGCATTCCAGTTAGTGCGATATTTTTGGTCACGTGCATTGCGTCCAAACACATATTCAGGGTAGGGCATGATAGGGCGAACAAGACCGGTATCTTTGTTGAACTCAGTTAATGTGCCATTGATTGTCGTGGCGTAAATAAGCGTTGGGTTATTAGCGTCAAAGGCGATATGTGCACTCTCACCTCCACCTACTGCGAACTGTTCTGCGATACCAATACCGCCATCCCATGTTGAAGACGGAGTTGCCATAGTGGTGTTGTCTTGTTGGCCGCCGTAAACGTTGTAGGGTTCAAGATTATCGGTTATTACACGGTAAAATTGTGCGGTAGGCTGGTTGTAAATACTTGACCACGATTTTCCACCATCGAAGGTAACGGTCGCACCACCGTCGTTGGCGTTAATCATATTTAGGCTGTTTTCAGGGTTAATCCACATATCATGCGTGTCACCGTGCGGTAGGGGTTTTATGTCGAACGTTTTGCCGCCATCGATAGACCTGTGAAGTTGTACGTTCATCACGTAAAGTTTATTTTCATCGTTCGGGTCGACTTTAATATTGTTGTAATACCATGCTCTGGCTTTAAGGATGTTGTCGTCGTTCGTTAGTTGCCAAGACGCGCCTGCATCGTCACTGCGGTATACGCCACCTTTGTCAGACTCAATAATAGCGTAAACGCGCTTGGGGTTGGTGGCAGAAATATCTATACCTACTTTCCCAATAAGCGTTGGTAATCCTTTTTCAAGTTTTTCCCATGTTTCACCACTGTCTGTTGACTTGTAAATACCGCCGCCGTCACCGCCGGATTTTACAAACCATGGCGTTCTTCCGTGATGCCACATGCCGGCATAAAGCACCCTAGGATTAGTGGGGTCGATAACTAAGTCTGCAGCGCCAGTGTCGGCATTAACCTTAAGGACATGCGTCCAACTCTTGCCGCCATCAACGGTTTTAAACACACCTCGCGCTTCATTGGGAGCCCAAATATTTCCTTGCACCGCTACCCATGCAACATCAGGGTTTGTCGGGTGAATGCGAATTTTCGGAATTTGCCCTCGGTTATCTAAACCCATCAGTGTCCACGTCTCACCGGCATCTGTAGATTTATACACGCCTTTACCATGGCTGGTGGTAACACCCCTAATAGGGCCTTCCCCCGTTCCGACGTAAATAACATTGTTATCAGACGGCGCGATAGCAATGGCCCCTATGCTGCCTACTGAAAAGTCTTTGTCGGATAGAGGGTTCCACGACAAACCGGCGTTCTCAGTTTTCCATACTCCTCCGCCAGCGGCTCCCATATAATATACGTTAGGGTTATCATTAACACCGGCAACCGCGACCGAGCGACCACCACGAAAAGGTCCAATATTGCGATATTCCATTTTTTCAAAAAGCGTAGGGTTAACGGTATCTTTAAGGGCAAATGCTGGAAAGGAGAGACTAACCAGTGCGCTTATTGACATCATTAAAGCTGTTAATGTGTGCCATAACTTCATTATTGAAAGCCTTACTATGTTAAGTTGTCAGGAAGAGTCGATATGTGCCAGCAATATAGTGCAACGTAATTAGCTATGCGGTAAAGCCTTAAATGTTTAATTGCTGAGCGAATAATGATGTATTGCTCTAATGATAAAAATGAATCTCGTAATGACAAGCTAAATGCCGCCGCTGCGTTTTACTGCCTTTATGATAAGACTGAATTTTAATATCTTTATATCCTCACAATAGCGGTAATGGGCTTTATACCCATAAGCGCTTTGCAAATTAATATTTGTGTCATACACTGGCTCTAATTTATACAAAGAAGTAGAAATACGTTATTGCGTTGGGCATAGCTAATATAAGCGGTATTAACATGGCATCTTATGGCTTTAGTGTTATACGCCTCTTTCCACAGCCACGCCTTGCAGGTATACGTGTAGTTGAAAAATGATAACGACAAAAAGGAAATCGAATGGCCACGCACAGTAAATTCAAGTATGGCATTTTAGCACTCTTCGTTTCAGCAGCACTTTCTGGCTGCGGACTAGATGGAGATGATGGTGCACAAGGTGAAACTGGTGCTCAGGGACCTCAAGGCGAAACAGGCGCGCCTGGCGAGAATGGCGCAGACGGTTCAGATGCGTCGCTTGGTGTTACGCTTAACGTTGTGGCTCGCGCATTTTTAGGTAATCAAACTGCCGCTGAAATCGTTCAGTATCACAGTGATACGCAAACTATTTACGCGACAAATACCACAACGAATACTATTGCGGTTATTCCAACAGCCTCATCAATTCCTACTGCGGAAATGGCTGATCCAATCAACACCACTAACTTAACACTCTCTACGGTTTCGTTGCCTGCGGACATCAATGGTACCGCACTGGGTAGCGTGACCAGTATCGCTATTAGCGGTGACTTGATGGCAGTTGCTGTGCCAGCCGCCGTTAAAACTGATAATGGCTTCGTGCTGTTTTACAGTGGCCTTGATAGTTCAGCCCCAAGTTTCCTAGATTCTGTGGAAGTGGGTGCATTGCCAGATATGGTTACGTTTACGCCTGACGGTGGTAAAGCGTTAGTGGCAAACGAAGGTGAACCATCAGATGATTATACTGTTGACCCTGTAGGTTCGGTTTCCGTTATTAACATTCTTGCCAGTGGCGAGCCTGAAGAGTCTGCGACGACAGTAGGTTTTGGTGGCTTAACGGCAACAATGGCAGACCTAATGGCAGAAGGAATGATGTTTCCTAACCCAAGCGGTCGTACTATCAAAGGTACTGCGATTGCAACCACGCTAGCGCAAGATTTAGAGCCAGAATATATTACTGCAACCAATGACGTGGCATATATTTCACTTCAAGAAAACAATGGCTTAGCCGTGTTAGACCTTGAAGAACTAACCATCGATGTTATCGGGTTAGGTACGAAGAGCTGGTCAGGATTGAATATCGATATTCAAGAAGATAGCAGTGTTAGCTTCGGTCAATACGAAGGGCTGTATGGTGTATATCAGCCTGATACCATTGCAAACTTCACGTGGAAAGACGCAACGTTTCTTATTTCAGCAAACGAAGGTGATGCGCGTGAATATTTCTTCGATTCTGTTGATGAAGCGACATGCCTAAGTGAGGGTGGTTTATCATTTGACGCCGACGACGGTTGCTTAGCGTACACCGACGAAGTAAAAGTTTCAGATTTAACCGCAGAAGCAAATTCTGAACTTGCCATGTTGCAAGCAAACGGTGAAGCTGACGACCTTCGCGTTACCTCAGCAATGGGCGACAGTGATGGCGATGGTGAGTATGACGCAGCGTATGCTTACGGCGCACGTTCTTTCACCATCTGGGATCAAAACGGTATTATCGTATTTGATTCGGGTGATGACCTAGAGCGCATTACCGCATCGGTTCACGGTGCACAGTTTAACAATGGTGACGATGAAAATGCAGGCGACTCTCGCTCGGAAAACAAAGGTCCTGAGCCAGAAGCCTTAACCGTAGGCACTATTGGTGACAGAACGTTTGCGTTTATTGGCACAGAGCGTATGGGGGGCATCTTCGTTTATGATGTAACCAACCCTTACGACGTGAAGTTCGTAGACTACGTGATTAATCGTAACCTTACCGAAGGGTTAGCGGCTAACGACATTATTGGCGACCTTGCACCAGAAAGTTTGGTATTTGTTAGCGCAGAAGACAGCCCTAGTGGTGTGCCACTTCTTGTTGTTGGCAACGAAGTGAGCGGCACGGTAACCGTGTGGCAAGTTCAACCGAACTAATCACGAAGAGATTGTTGTAAGAAGCGGCGTTTATACGCCGCTTTTTTTATATCTATTTCACGGGTAAAGATGTCGTACCACATTGAATTCAGCGCGTCAGTGATTACATATGCTAACGATTGAGTTAAGCTACCTGTAAGAATTGGCGAGATAGTCCTCACTTGTTTGGTGTGCCTTTGTCCTTAATAGCGCACCCATCACATTTTTTGCTTTGCCTGGCAAAAAGGGTGAGAGCCAAGTAAGGCGTATTGCGCCTACAGCTACGCGTTTATGCTAGAGGTATCTCTACCGTATCGCTGCTGCCGTTATGCATTAATAAGAAGAGAGAAAATATGTCTCAGCAGATCGTTATTAGCGGAGTGGGTGTTTGGCATCCTCAAGACAGTATTAGTAACCACGAATTGGTTGATAGCTACAATGCCTATGTTGATGCGTTCAACGACGCTAATAAAGATAAAATTGAGTCCGGTGAGGTAGTTGCTAAACCGTACTCAAGCGCAGAATTTATTGAAAAAGCGTCGGGTATAAAAAGTCGTTATATTTATCAAAAAGAGGGCGCGCTTGATATTACGCGTATGCGACCCAAAATTACGCCGCGTAGTGATGATGAGTTGTCGCATCAAGCCGAAATCGCCGTCGAGGCCGCCAAGCTTGCTATGCAAAAAGCGAATAAAACCGCCAGCGATATAGATGCCGTTATTGTGTCATGCGCTTATACACAACGAGCGTATCCTGCTATCGCGATTGAGGTTCAAGAAGCGCTTAATATTGAAGGTTTCGGTTTTGATATGCTGGTGGCGTGTTCGGCAGCCACCTTTGGTATGCATCGCGCCTATGAAATGCTAGCTGCAGGCAATGCATCGTGTGTTTTGGTGATAAACCCAGAGTTAGTGTCTCCGCAAATTAATTATACCGACCGTGACAGCCATTTTATTTTTGGCGATGTGGCAACGGCAAGCATTTTAGAGCATGCTGATACCGCGACGGGCGAACATGTCTATGACATATTAAGCACGAAAGCAGTGACCAAGTATTCAAGTAATATTCGCTCTAATTTTGGTTATATGACGCGTGCAGAAGACGTAGACCCCTATGGTCCAGACAAGTTGTTTCATCAAGCTGGACGTAAAGTATTTAAAGAAGTATGCCCGATGGCCGCTGCGCACATTGAAGCACACCTGCAACGACATGAGTTGGTGCCAGAAAGTGTGTCGCGCTGGTGGTTGCACCAAGCGAACATCAATATGAACACACTTATTTGCAAGCGTCTGTTAGGGCGAGAAGCCAATCAAAAAGAGGCGCCCATTGTACTCGATGAGTATGCCAATACCGCGTCTGCAGGCTCGGTGATTGCATTTGGCCTATACCATGAAGACTTAGAGACGGGCGATGTGGGTGTGTTGTGTTCTTTTGGCGCTGGATACTCAATAGGCTCTTTGATTGTCAAAAAACGCTAATACCGTGACAATATATCAATAAAAATAACAATAAGAGATAGAAAAGGATGGTTTCAGATATTGGTTATGGTCTTAATGGCCTAGCTCACCTTGCATTGCTCCTACTGTTGCTCACCGTTCGTAAGCCAGGGGTCGCTAAACACCTCTTAGTGCTCGCGACGGTTACGACAGTTGGCTGGTCGGCAAGCATGATGAGCACCTTTTTTGGGATCATCGATTTACAATGGCTTCTCAATGCCGATTTGGTTAAGCAGTTTGTTTGGCTGCTTTTTCTCTCGAGTTGCATACAACAAAATTTCACGAGTTTCTCTGAGGTCATCAGAAGGCCTGCCACCCTGTTTATTTTGTTGCCAGCGGTGTTGGGGTTTGCTGCGCCTAATCTAGTGTATGTAGACCCAACATGGTCATTCCTGCTCCTTATTTTACTCTCACTTGAGGTGCTGGTGCTGCTTGAAGTGGTTTATCGGCAAGCAGGCTCTGAGCAGTGGGCCTTCAAGCCTCTTATCATTTATTTAGGGGCCACCAACCTGTTTGAGTTTGTCACTTATGCTAACGCGACAATGGTCAACCAAGTCGAAGTGGGGTATATCGCTGCCCGTGGATACATTTACTTTTTACTGATCCCGTTTTTAGTGATTGCGATACGCCGTATACGCCATTGGGGTATCGATATCTTTATTTCACGAGACATTGTACTGCACAGCTCTCTCTTACTTGTTGCAGGTGCATACCTCTTTATTATGGCCGTGATCGGCTATGCCATAAACTACTTAGGGGGTAACTGGGGCCCAACCGTTCAGATTATTTTAGTGGTGATGTCATTTGCACTATTAGCCACTGTATTTCTTTCTAATGCGTTTAGAACAAAGTGTAAGGTATTTATTACCAAGCACTTTTTTGCAAATCAATTCGATTATAGGGTTGAATGGATAAAGCTAACTAAGCTATTAACTCGCAGTATTAACACATCAAAAAGTGTTTACGAAAGCGCACTGACTGGCGTGTTAAATGCGGTGCAGTACGATACGGGCAAACTTTATAAGGTCAATAATGGTGAGTTTGAATTGATGGCCGAAGTGGCACCGCTAGAGCGCATCGATAATGAGACTGACTTGCTCAATACGCTAGCCGCGTATAGTGGTACGAATAGTTGGGTGATAGACGCCGATGAATATGAAGTGAAGCCGTTTAATTACGAAGGGCTACAGCTTGATAGGCGCCAGCTAAAAGCGTGGGGATACCAATTGTTTATCCCATTTTTTAAAGACGACGCATTGTGGGGTTTTGTGTTACTCGCTGCGGGTGATAAAGAAAAAGTCAGTTTAAATTGGGAAGTAAGGGATTACTTAAATGCGGTTACCGAACAGGTTGGCACGTTTATGCTGCATCACGAAGCGTCTCAAGTCGTTGCCGAGAATGCACAGTTCGCGGCCTTTAATCGGATGTCTGCGTTTGTTTTGCATGACTTAAAAAATGTGATGGCGCAGGTCGACCTTATCCTCGCTAACGCCGAACAACACAAGCATAACCCTGAATTTATTGACGATACGTTTGAAACGCTTACCTATACCAAAGCGCGTATGGATAAAATGCTTAAGCAGCTAACCGAAAAAAACGTGTCTGAACAAAGTAAGCAATCTAATATTCAATTGTCAGACATCGTCAATGATGTCGTGTATTCCCGATGCGCGGCGCTTAAGCCGACACCCACTGTTGCCGTTAATGACGAGGTGCCTCTTGTTATTGATAAAGACAAGGTGGCTAACGTGTTGTACCACCTAATTAGTAATGCCCAGCAGGCGACCTTAGACACCGGCAGTGTTGAAATAGTGATAACGGTAGACCGGCATACTCAGCATCTCGTTTTGTTTATCGAGGATACCGGTGAGGGGATGAGTGCAGACTTTATTGAAAATCGCTTGTTCAAACCTTTTGATACGACAAAAGGTAATGCAGGAATGGGGATTGGTGCGTATGATGCTAAATCGTACATGGAATCAATAGGTGGAAAACTGAAGGTGCAGAGCGTACCTAATGAAGGCAGCTGCTTTACCTTATATTTTCCCTTATCATAATAATAAAAATACATACCTCACTGGAGTTTGCTCCTAGATGGACGTTGTAAAAATAGGATAATAGTGATGACCGATACCGTACTGGTAGTAGATGATGATTTAGGTATCCAAAAACAGCTTAAATGGAGCCTTACCGATTTTAACGTTGTATTTGCAGATGATTATACATCGGCCATTGCTCAGCTACGTCGCTTCGAACCCAAGGTTGTTACATTAGATTTAGGGCTACCTCCTGACCCGGCCAATGCCTCTGAGGGGTTACGGATCCTTCACGACATTATTGCGCTTGCCCCACGTACGAAAGTGATTGTAGTTACCGGCAACAACGACAAAGAAAATGCACTGAAAGCCATTGATTTTGGTGCATACGACTTTTATCAAAAACCTATCGATTCCGATACCATTAAGCTGTTGGTAAACCGTGCTTTCAATCTTGCTCAACTTGAGCATGAGAACAGTATTCTAGCTCGCACCAGAACGGGAATGAGCCGTATTGTTGGTAACAGCGAAGCTATTCAAGTTGTTGTTAAAAAAGCGGAAAAAATCGCCAGTACGGACATCAGTACCTTGCTGCTAGGGGAAAGTGGTACGGGTAAAGAAGTGTTTGCTCGCAGCATTCACGAGCATAGCCCTCGAAAAGATAAACCTTTTGTGGCGATAAACTGTGCGTCGATTCCAGAAAACTTGCTTGAAAGTGAGCTTTTTGGTTATGAAAAAGGCGCGTTTACCGGGGCGAATAAAACCACACTAGGCAAAATAGAAACGGCACAAGGCGGAACGCTATTTCTTGATGAAATTGGCGATATGCCCATTGGTTTACAGGCCAAAATGTTACGTTTTTTACAAGAGCGGGTTATTGAGCGGGTTGGTGGAAGAAACGAAATCCCCGTCGATATTCGTGTTATTTGCGCCACCCATCGTGATTTAACGCTGATGGTTGCTGAAGAACGGTTTCGTGAAGATCTCTTTTACCGCGTAGGAGAGATACCTATTCTTATCCCACCTCTGCGTGACCGAGATCAAGATATTATCTTGTTGGCTCGCACGTCCTTAAACATCTACCGCGAAGAATTTAATGCAAAGGCAAAAAGTTTCTCTGAGTCAACCATAAACGCAATGCTTGCGCATAAATGGCCGGGTAACATCCGCGAAATGCAAAATAAGCTGAAATCTGCGGTCATCATGGCAGAAGGAACAGTGATTCAGCCAGACGATATGGGGCTAATGCCAGTTGCGGGTGACTCGGACCCTGAAACGCTAAATTTACGTGAAGTACGAGAAATTGCCGAGAGTAAAGCAATACGTAGGGCGTTTCAGCACGCTGACAGAAATATGTCTAAAACCGCTGAACTATTGGGCGTAACCAGGCCAACGCTTTACTCGTTAATTGATAAATATCATTTAGAAGATTTAAAAAGTAGCGATTAAGGCTTACTCACTACAGTGCATGATGGCACGACAAGCGGTCCATTTTCGCGTCGTGCCCATAATAGAATACGTTCAACATTACCTGCGCGGTGTGCGTTTCGATAAACAGTGGTGCTGCGCAATCATTGCAAAAATATTGGGTTTGGTTTTCTTGTATAGCGATTCGTCCAAGCATAGACGGCGCGCAGTCTATTGTTAGCGCGTCTTTAGAAGTTACATGTGTTAATGATCGGCTGTCACCGTAAAGTAAAGCGCCAGTGTCGTTGATCATGTCATTATCGCTATCTATTTCAATGTGAATCGCTCCACATTGGCATATATGCCTATACATGTTGTTCTTCCTCATCGTCGTTCGGCCATGTGATGGCAGCGATGTTATTAAAAGAGGTGGCGAGCGTGACGTCACCAAAGCCAAACTTTTTCCCTAACGGTGTGCTTGTTTCATCAGGCTTTTTATCGCTAGTTTCAATTAGCCCCACCCAGCCATTGCGTCCAGAGAGTTTCGCCGCATACAAGCAGTAATCGACGACCGAAAAGGTGGCTTCCCAGCGCTGCTCGAAATATTTTTCATTTGAAGGGGGAAGAAGAGAGAACCCAATACTGCAAGACACCGTTAACAACGTGTCGTTGCCAATATCAAAAGGGGTTTGTGACACAATTTGACGACAACGCTCCGCGATTTCAGGCAACTCATATCGTGTTGCGCCTCTGCAGACCACCAAAAATTCTTCACCGCCCCAGCGAATGATGAGGTCAGTATGACGAAATACCTGCTGGAGTCGTTGCGCAAATGCTTTTAACACGGTATCGCCTGCTGCATGCCCGTGGTTATCATTTATTTTTTTAAAATGGTCGATATCGATGAGTAAGCACAATAGATCGCTGTTTTGCGCAAATGTCTCTTTTCCATTTTGACTTCGTTTTATCTCTGCAGGCAATTGAGACTCTAAATAATGCCTGTTATAGAGGCCGGTTAGGGCATCTCGTAAACTGAATTCTTCTAGCGTTTTATAAGCTTGTTCTAGCTCGCTATTTTTCATTTCTAATGTGGTAGTTTGTTCGCGTACTTCTCGGCGCAGCGCAACCGTCTGTTGACGTTGCTTAAATCTACTCCAAATTAGAAAAAGGGTAAGTAAGCCTGCAAGTAACGTACTCCAAAAAAGCGTGGTACGAAGGTTTTTTTGTTCTGCCATGGCCAATGCGAGATCAGACGACTTTTCTAGTTTTTGTAGTTCGCTTGCTTGGCGGGTTAAGGCAATTTCGGCTTGTAGTACGCTAATCGCTTCCTGATTACGTGAGTCGCGCAGTAGCTCTTTTAGCTGCTGGATAACCGACTGAATATCGAGCGCCATTTTAAATTTACCCAGCGATACATAAGCACTCAACTGTAAATTCAAAAACGCAATTTGTTCAGCAACATTGTGTTGCTTTCGGGCACTTATGGTACCCGCTTTAGCGTAAATCAGTGCATCATCAAATCGCTGTGCATTTATCAATGAACGGCTTAATGCGAGTCGCGTATGGTTGCTTAAGCGTGCCTGTTGCGTATCTTCAGCATAATCTAACACACGCGAAAGCGTCTCTAGGCCTTCATCAACCCGATCATTGCGGCAAAGGGCTTCTCCCAGCCATGCCTGCGTTTCCAACGCGTCGGGCGAATACCAAACAGAGCCATTAAGTACTTGTGCGTCAATCAGCAGTTCCAACGCTTTTTCATTGTTGTTGCTGTTAAGTTCGATTACCGCAAGTTGCGTGAGTAACGCACCTTTTATCAGGTCGTCTTCTTGGTTATTAAGTAAAAGTAGCGCGTCATTAAACAGCGTTCGTGCTTTAGTAGTTTGCTTTCGTTGGACAAATACTTTACCAATATGAAGCAGTGATTCAGCGGTTTTAGCATGGTTATTCTGGTCTTTGAAATCTTGCAATGCAGTATTGAAAGCGCGTAGGGCCTGCTCGAGTTTATTATTGTCGCTATGCAGTTTCCCAAGCTCTAGGTGCAATGACGCTTCTAAGGGACTTTCGTCGAGAATATGCGCAATAGACAGTGCACGCTGCAAATGTTGGAGCGCATCTGGATATTGAGACAGGTGTCGATTGCTAACCGCAAGACGGTAAAGCGTTTTTGCAGCGGCCAACAAGTTTCCGCTCTCGCTAAATATTGGTGATGCAACGTTAAACGCATCTTTTGCGAGAGAGAAGCGCGACGCGCGCATCAGCAGGTTACCAAGCGCTACCATGTCATTTGGGTCGACTTGAGCGTCAAGATGTGCGTATTCAATCATACGCAGCGCCTCGTTTTCAGCACGCTCGAATGCGTCGCTAGCGATAAAGTGCTCAACCGATGCGACAGACGCGTGAGTACTATCTTCATGGCCCGCATACACAGCGTGGTGAACAGTCCCCGCCCAAAGTATAGCAAGGACACAGAAACGGAACATATTGCGTAGAGATACCAAGACAGCATTTCCTTCGTCGTCTATTAACTGCTCATCAAATGCAGTAGAACGTACTCAATGGCGAGCAACCCACACTTTCTTGCGCTGAAGTATACGCGGTAATGTGAATGAGTAGGGTATTGAATTATAGACTAAAGTATAAATTTGGGGCGCGATGGGGTTAACCCATGCGCCTCCTGTTATGAGGTTGTATTGCTGGTTGCTTTTGCGTTGTCGTTTATCCATTGCCGGATTAGCGCTGAGCGCGATTGCCCCGACGCGTTTGACAGCGCAGTAAGCGACTCAACGCACTCGTGGCTAAGCGTAAACGTTGCGCGTTTCATCAATTTTTTTTGTGCTTGCCGTGGCGGTTCACTGGGCACACTGGTTGTAAGGTGTTGTTGTGAGGCCTTTATCCGCGTAGCCCCCGCTGCATAATTTATGGCGTCGTTTATAAATGCCTCAACGGTTTTCTTACTGGGTTTAGTTGACGGCTTCGACTTTTTGAGGCTGAGTAAACTCATGCGCGTCCTCCTGTTTTGTCGCCAACAATTCTTCAAAAATAACTCTGATTTCTCTTGCTGCTTTGCCTTCAGGTTCACTTTCAATAACCGATTGCCCGGATTCTTCAGAATCATCATACATATTGCGGCTAAACGTTACGGCATTGAGGACGGGTATGCCGAATGAACGGCACACTTCTTTTGCCTCTAAAATTCGACTGGCAAGGCTGGGTAGAGAAGGACATTGTGTAATTACAAATGCCGCGTTCATCTTAGGGTTTACCATTTTGCACGTAGATAAAATGTCTTCCATGTGAGGAACCGTTTTTAAATCGCGACGTTTTGGACGTAAAGGAATAAGAATATGATCAGCCACTGCCATTGATGAACGCAACGCAAGGTTATCTTGCCCACCACAATCGATAACCACGTAATCGTAGTATTGCTTAAGGCTTAGCAGCTCGTTGCGAATTTTACCGTATAACTGCACACAGTTTATTTCTGGCAGCCTTGGGTTCGCTTTTCTTTCTTGGATCCAGTCTGATGTAGTTCGCTGAGGATCGCAGTCGACCATCAGTACTGACGCCCCTTTTTCGGTGCGTAAATAAACGGCAATATTTTGCGCTAGGCAGCTTTTTCCGCTACCCCCTTTTTCACCACCAACAAGAATAACCATGGCGTCAACTCCCACACAGTACAACGAATAAAGAAAAAATTAGAACGAGTCACTGCTTACATGAAGACAGCATTCATTGCGTACAAGCATAGTGCGAGCGAACTGGTTATTCGGCATAGTTATCGATATTTACGAATGGTCAATAATACGTATCGCAGCTTTGTTTCAGCATCTCTGTCAATTGGTAGTGAACTTCACTATGCTGTACAGACGTATTACTCATGTTCAAAAACTTATTATGGAGTCGTGATGTCAGACAGTCGTTTTGTTAATAAAGAAGGTCAAAAAGTTCCTTGTGTGTCTTTCCCTGTTCGGGAAGGTGAAGCGTGGGTGACAAAAACATGTGACGAGATTTTTGAAGGGCGAACCGTGGTAGTGTTTTCACTTCCAGGTGCATTTACGCCGACTTGTTCATCAACCCACTTGCCAAGATACAATGCGCTTGCGAAAAAGTTTAAACAGCATGGTGTCGACGAAATTGTGTGCGTATCGGTAAACGATACCTTTGTTATGAATGCATGGGCCGCCGACCAAGAAGCGGAAAATATTACGGTGATTCCCGATGGAAACGGCGAATTTACCGATGGGATGGGCATGTTAGTTGATAAGGCCGACTTAGGGTTTGGAAAGCGAAGCTGGCGTTATTCGATGTTGGTAAAAGACGGCGTGGTAGATAAGATGTTTATTGAGCCCGACGTACCAGGCGACCCATTTGAAGTGTCTGATGCAGATACGATGCTTGGTTACATTGCACCTGAAGCACAAACGCAAGCCCCGGTCTCGATTATTTCAAAACCTGGTTGCCCTTACTGCGCAAAAGCGAAAGCCCTATTAACGGAGAAAGGCTACGACTTTGAAGAAATAGTATTAGGCAAAGATGCGTCTCTTACTAGCTTAACGGCAATAAGTGGGCGCGAAACCGTTCCTCAAGTTTTTATTGGCGGTAAGCACATTGGTGGGTCGGACGATTTAGAAGCGTACTTCGGCTAAATGACGCGCTTGTAAAAAGAATACGTTAAAAAAAAGGTCATGTTATCATGGCCTTTTTTATTATCTGCGGCTTACCTATCCACACTGGATTATTGACGTTATGGAGAAATCAGTGCAACCAACTTCTTTTTTACGAATGGTCACGTTGTTATTAAGTGTTATTACGTCGTGTCACGTTGCGGCGATGTCGTCCGATCCTGCATTACAAGAATTTGCTAGTTTATATAAGCAGGAATGGGGAAGTACGCAGCGCTGTAAAGAAACCTCTCTCAACCGTTTCTCGGTATGCAGTAATGTGCTACGAAATGAAGGTAATGCGCCGTTTGCACTTTATCAAGATAGCAATGCCAAGGGCACAGTGGTGTTGGTTCACGGCCTTAGTGATTCACCGTTCTTCATGCGAGAAATAGCAAAAATACTGTTTGATGAAGGGTATACGGTTTTGGTACCGCTATTACCAGGGCACGGGCTTCGCGATGCAGAAGACGATATGTCTGATTGGGATTTAGCCGAGCGCTGGCAGCGTCATGTCAGTGACGTAATAGATATAGCACAACGAATGGATGATACCCTATTGGTTGGCGGTTTTTCTACAGGTGGCGCGCTGACAGTGTCGCATTACCTTAATGACAACACTGATATCGACGGAATTATGCTGTTCTCAGGTGCACTCGCGTTGTCTGATAATGCAGAAAGCATGTCTCGAATTTGGGGTATTAAAGTGCTGGCAAAGATAATAGACGGTAGCTATGTGACACATGGTCCTAACCCGTTCAAGTACCCTAACGTAGCAGGGTTCGCAGGGCTAGAGTTAATGGATGTGATCAACGATATAAGAGACGGATTTGAAGCGGGTAAAACGCTGTCCGTTCCGGTTTTTTCGGCGCATTCTCAAGCTGATGCGACAACACCTATTTCTGGGGTAGAGACACTCATGTCGCATAGTAACGGCCCGAATACCTTTTTTGTTATTGATGAGTCTTATGGGCTTTGCCATGCTGACTTAGTGGTGAATACCCGCTTACTGCGCGAGATGAAATTTAACGAAAAAATGGTCAATGAACGAGAAGAATGTGCAGTGCCAAAAGCAAATCCATTGTTTGATAATATGGCGTTAATGCTAAAAAGTTACCTTAGTCAATTTTGATAACTTTACTCTTTTACCGACCATGGTTATTATTTTGAGATGACATTGATAACACAGCCCCTTCGACAGAAATACAACGTAGCCTTGATGCTACTCGTCTTTCTAGTGAGCACACTTTCTCAAAGTGTGTCGTGGGCTGCTATTGATGCACATCAGCCACACCATAACGTGCACATCGACAGTCTTGAAAAAAAGCACGTTAATAAGCAGGCTAACAAAACGTTATCAAACGCTAGTCACCCTCCATGTAAAAGCAGCGAAGCGTCTGCAATTCAAGCAGAGCGCGATGAAACGCATGCCGCAAGCACGTTAGACGCCTCTAGTACAGGTGTAATGGATTGTTGTGGTGAACTATGCCAATGCCCCGTTAATGTGTGTGCAAGCTTTGCTTCTGTTGCCATCCTTGTCAATGCGCTTCATATAGATATTAATCAAGTTAATACCTATCGTGTTGAATCTCGCGTCGACGCCCCTTCATTAATCAGCTCTCCTCAATTTAAGCCCCCCAAAACACATATCGCAGGATAGATCCCTCTTGTGAATAGCAAAGGCTATTCGGTTTTGGCAGTAATGCCGTAATGATTCTGTGGTAATTGGTATGTTTTACTTGTTGAGAAATATAATGCCGAGTGTTCCTCGGTCCGTGCTGTACGTTGGCGTGCTATCACTTATTGGGATGTCACCTCTCGCGTTTAGTTACCCGTTAACGTTGCAAGAAGCACAATCGCTAGCGGTGCAACATGACCCGCTATTAAAGGGGAGTGAGTGGCGGGAAAAAGCATTGTCAGCAGAGAAAGTAGCGGCGGATACATGGGAAAACCCCATAATGTCCACTTCACTTATGAACCTTCCAGTAAATGGGTTTTCACTCAGCCAAGAACCGATGACCCAATTCAAGGTAGGCATAAAACAACGGCTTCCTCGTGGCGAAACAAATGCAATTAAAAGCACGGTTTTCGATTTAAAAGCGCGTCAAGAGATGCTGATAAGAGAAGGGCGTCGTTGGCAGTTGATAAACGATGTTTCCCAACTTTGGTTAAATTGGTATCACAGTGAGCAAAAAAAGCGAGTATATAACGCGCAAATACAGCTATTAAAACCGCTGTTAGAAGTTACCGAGTCGCGATACAGGCAGGGAGTCAATCAGTCGCAACAACAAGATGTCTTAAACGTTCGTATGGCAATGCTTCGCTTACAAGATGACCTTACCCAAGCTGACCTTGACAGTCGCACTGCAATTGCTGACATGTCGGTTTATTGGGATGCACCAGCGCAGGGCGCGCCAACCTTACCAGATACGTTTTCTTTTCCGCAAACCCCGACGTTGCTTGATACTGTGAAGCGCGCTGAACCTGTTGCGTTAATGACCTATCACCCTAGTGCCCACCAACTCGCACTTAATGAAAAGATAGCAAGACAGAACCTTGCATTAGCGAACGAAACCGGTAAACCGCAATGGGCAATAGAAGCAAGCTATGGGCATCGGCAAGAGGCGCAAAATGGTGCCAGCCGGGCTGATTTCTTCTCGATAGGGGTTCAAGTAGACCTTCCTTACTTTACCACGAGTAAACGAAACGCAGAGACTGATGCCGCGTCGGCTCGCATGCATGCTGCTGCCACCGACTTTCGCCTACGCGTTAGAGAATTAGCGGCTCGTGCGCTATCTCTTCAGGAAAAACTCTCGGTGTTGCAGCAGAGAAAGGCGCTATATGAGTCTGGACTTTTGCAGCAATCAAAAGACCTGATAGAGGTAAGTCTTGCAAGCTATACCAGCGACGCGGGCAGTTTTAATGACGTTATTGATGCAAGTATTAACCGTATGAACGTAGAGCTTGAATCGCTAAGTATAGAAACACAAATTATGCGGGTTATCAGCGAACTTACCTCTCTTTATATTCCAGCCGTCACCGTCGCTGAAAAGCTGAATGTTGAGATAGTTAACACCCCAGATGGTATTGAAGGACAAGATGTTGGAGTAGTCACTCATGAAGGCTAATGTACTAATGCTTTGTAGCGCGTTGCTAGGCGCGCTATTAACGTATGTTGTAATGAATGAACAGAACGACGCCGTTGACGATGCGCAGCAAGCGCCGCTTTATTGGGTTGCGCCAATGGATGATAGCTATCGAAGAGATGGCCCTGGAAAGTCACCCATGGGCATGGACCTAGTGCCTGTTTACGACACTGTAAGCCCGTCTGATAAGCCGGCTACTGGTGTGGTGCGAATCCCCGCTAATGTACAACAAAATATGGGAGTAAAAACTGAAATCCTATCGGTGGGCCCATTAGCATCGCAAGTGAGGGGCTATGGTACGGTGTCTCTGGATGAATCTGCAATTGTGCACGTTCATCCGCGTGTTGAGGGGTGGATTGAAACACTATTTGTAAAAGCCGAAGGCGACAGGGTGGAAAAGGGTCAACCACTTTACACGCTTTATTCTCCGCAGTTAGTAAGCGCTCAAGAGGAATATATAATTTCACTTAAGCGAGGCGATGAGCGGTTAGCGAAAAGTGCCCGTGAACGCTTAGAAGCACTCAATTTGTCTGACGAGATTATCGACTCGCTTAACCGTACCCGAGTAGTGTCTCAGACCGTTACGTTTTATGCACCGCAAAGCGGTTTTCTAGAAACGCTAAATGTCAGAGAAGGCTTTTTTATCAAGCCCGGTAATACGCTGATGAGTATCGGTAGATTAGATTCTGTATGGATTGATATTCATATATTAGCCCGCCATATGTCTCGTATTCAGTTAGGCGATGATGTTTTGGTTACGTCTGATGTGATCCCTCAAACGGTGTGGACAGGACGTGTTGATTATATTTACCCCATGCTGGACAAACAGCAACGTACTTCAACGCTGCGGGTCGTTCTTGATAACAAAGACACATTGTTGCGGCCTAACATGTATGTCATGACAGCAATCAATGTAACGAACAATAAACCTGTGCTACGTGTACCTCGCCAGTCTGTTATTCAAGTAGCAGGTCAAAGCCGGTTGGTATTGGGTTTAGGAAATGGAGAATTTAAGTCAGTAAATATCGAAACAGGCGACAATGATGACCGTTATGTAGAGGTTGTCGACGGTGTTCTGCCTGGTGACACCATTGTTACCTCGTCCCATTTTCTAATTGATTCTGAGTCTGCGAAGTCTTCTGACTTTATGCGTATGTCCGAGCCAGACAATCAGGCCACGGTTTCGGGGGTCATTACAGGTAAATCCGATATAAACGAAAATGGAAGTGGCACATTAAGCACATTAACGATTGCAAGAGATGCCATCCCGAAGTGGGGAAGAGATGCTGATGAAATGACGTTTGAGGTATCGCCACACATCGACGTTGCGTCTTTTGGCGTAGGTGATGCCGTTACCTTCACGTTCGTTGCTGGTGATTTCTCTATTATCGATATTAACCATGCCTCATCAAAAAGCATACAGCATCATGAAGACATGGGGCACGAGCATATGTCCAATGAGGCCATGGGAAATAAGAAGACGAAACATAAAGACATGCATCATGAGGGTATGAATCATGATTAGTGCAGTCATAAAGTGGTCGATAGGCAATCGAATACTGGTTCTAATTGCTACTGTAGCCATAGCAATAGCAGGTTACCTCTCTGTTATTACCACGCCCGTAGACGCTATCCCCGATTTGTCTGATGTACAAGTCATTGTTAAAACGACCTACGCAGGGCAATCGCCACAGGTGGTAGAGGATCAAATTACGTATCCACTTACTACAGCATTAATGGCGGTGCCAGGGGCGAAGACGGTAAGAGGTTTCTCGTTCTTTGGTGATTCGTACATCTATATCATTTTTGATGAGGATACTGATTTATATTGGGCCAGAAGCCGTGTGCTGGAATATTTGAGTCAGAGCAGTGACCAACTTCCTGAAGGCGTACGTCCTGAAATAGGGCCGGATGCGACCGGAGTTGGCTGGGTATATATGTATGCACTTGTTGACGAAAGTGGAGCGCTTGATAGTGGTGAGTTGAGGGCATTACAAGATTGGTTCTTATCTTATGAGCTTCGGACGGTGCCAGGTGTTTCCGAGGTCGCCAGTGTAGGCGGTATGGTTAAGCAGTTTCTTATTGAGGTCAATCCACAGAAACTGCGTGCTTATAATATACCGCTCTCACTTATTGAAACGGCAGTTAAGCAAGGTAACCAAGAGGCTGGTGCATCGGTGATTGAAATGGCCGAGGCCGAATACATGGTAACGGTATCTGGCTATCTCTCCACGCTGTCTTCTATTTCTCATTTACCACTAGGCGTGGCGATAGATGGTGTTCCTCTCAAGATAGACGATGTTGCCGAGGTCTATGAGGCGCCGCTTATGCGACGAGGTGTCGCTGAGTTAAACGGCGAAGGTGAGGTGGTCGGCGGCATTATAGTTATGCGTGCTGATGAAAATGCGAAAGCGGTAATAGATAACGTTAAAGTAAAAATAGCAGCGTTGCAGCGTGGCTTACCCAAAGGCGTAAATATTGTACCTGTGTACGACCGTTCAACCTTAATCACCCGCGCTACTGATAACCTTTTTGATAAATTAGTAGAAGAGTTGTTTGTTGTGGGGGCGGTGTGTCTTATATTTCTCTTTCATGTTCGTTCATCGCTTGTTGCTGTTATAAGCCTTCCCATTGGTATTCTTTTGTCTTTTATCGCCATGAAAGTGCAGGGGATAAATGCGAATATAATGTCGCTAGGTGGTATTGCGATTGCGATTGGTGCAATGGTTGATGGGGCCATTGTCGTGGTAGAAAACGTGCATAAGCATATTGAAAAGGAACAGCAAAAGGGAGATGTCATAACCAGCGCTCATCGATGGTCGATTGTCACAAAGGCGACCCTAGAAGTTGGCCCTGCTTTATTCTTTTCATTGTTAATTATTACGGTTTCTTTTGTTCCTGTGTTTGCATTAGAAGCGCAAGAAGGAAGGTTATTTTCTCCGTTGGCATTCACAAAAACGTATGCCATGGCCGGTGCAGCGTTACTCGCTATCACACTTGTTCCTGTATTGGCAGGATATTTGGTAAAAGGGCGTATTCGTAGTGAGCAAGCAAACCCAGTTAACCGATGGCTTGAAAGCGCCTATACACCGCTATTAACGCGCGCGCTGAGACATCCTTGGAAGGTCGTTGTTATAACACTCGCCATAATGATATCGACCTTGTGGCCGCTTTCAAAATTGGGTAGTGAATTCATGCCCTCACTTGATGAGGGAGACTTAATGTATATGCCAACTACCTATCCGGGGATTGCCATCGGTAAAGCCCGAGAGTTACTTCAGCAGACTAATAAGCTCATTCTTACCGTTCCCGAAGTTGAATCTGTGTTTGGTAAAGTCGGACGTGCTGATACCGCAACCGATCCGGCACCACTAACAATGATTGAAACCTTTATCCAACTAAAGCCAAAGTCACAATGGCGTGAGGGCTTAACGTTAGACGGTTTGAAAGAGGAGCTTAACAGTAGGGTTGATTTTCCCGGGGTCACCAATGCATGGGTGATGCCGATTAAAACGCGTATAGACATGTTGGCTACGGGGATCAAAACGCCCGTCGGAATAAAAGTTGCGGGCGCTAACCTTGAAGATATTGAGCGAATTGGGCAAAAAATAGAACAGCTTTTGGTTAATGTAGAAGGAACTGCGTCGGTTTTTTCAGAACGTGTGGTGAGCGGTAGATATATCGATATCCACTTAGACAAAGAAAAAGCGGCAAGATACAACTTGAACGTTACTGATATTCAGCAAATGATATCCAGTGCGGTGGGAGGGCGTGTTATTACCCAAACGGTTGAGGGGCGGGTGCGTAGCCCTGTAACCTTGCGCTATCCGCAATCGTACCGAGACTCCCCTGAATCATTAGCGGCGCTGCCAATTGTTACACAGCAAGGCGCGCAACTATCACTTGGCGATATAGCGAGCATTGAGGTCAACGTTGGCCCTACGGGCATCAAAAGCGAAAATGGACGTTTAAACGGTTGGGTATTTATCGATATTGACGAATCAGATATCGGGGGATATGTTGAAAACGCTAAAGCTTATCTTGCAGAAAACTTGTCACTGCCCGTGGGATATTCGTTGACGTGGGCGGGGCAATTTGAATATCTCGCGCGTGCAAAAGCAAAACTAAATCTCGTGATACCTTTTACTGTAGCCATTATTTGTCTGTTTCTGTTTTTTGCGTTTGGTCGCGTGATTGACGTGTTGTTAATTGCGCTGTCGTTGCCACTTGCCGTTGTTGGAAGTATTTGGTTAGTTTACCTAATGTCATTTAACTTATCGGTTGCGGTGGGCGTAGGACTTATCGCATTAGCAGGGGTAGCGGTTGAGGTCGGGGTTATCATGCTGGTGTATTTGCATCAATCTGTAAATGAGGTGAAAAACCTACGGGTCGGTGAGTCTACATTAACGAGAGATGAACTAGACCGTGCCATTGTGGAAGGGGCGAAACATCGGCTTAGGCCCATTATGATGACGTCGCTGTCTATTATACTTGGCCTGATGCCGGTTTTATTCTCGACAGGCACCGGTGCTGAAATAATGAGACGAATTGCAGCCCCGATGGTAGGAGGAATGGCAAGCGCATTGTTACTAACCTTATTTGTACTACCCGTGCTGTATTCGTTAGTCGTTCGCCATCCAGTGACATCGAATAACTAAGGAAAAAAAGGGAGGGTAAGCCTCCCTTTTTTATTGCTGGATTAGTGCGCTTTTGCGTAGTTTTCTACTTTCTGCCAGACACGAAGTACGTTGCCACTTAATATTTTTTCGATGTCAGGTTGGCTATAGCCTCTGTTTAACAGGCCCTGCACAAGGTTTGGGAAGCTCGCGACGTCTTTAAGCCCAATAGGCAAAGAGTCACCCACACCATCATAATCTGATCCAATACCGACGTGTTCAATACCAATTAATTTTACGACATGGTCGATATGATCAAGCACTTCATCGAGCGTTGAATACGGGTAGGGCACCTTTTTACGATAGCTGTCTTCGAAGTTCTCTAGCTTAGGACTATCTTCGCCTTCAGCTTCTATTAGTGCTTTTCGTGCCTGTGTTAACCCTGTACGCCACTGTCCGGCTTCTTTTGTCACAAAGCTAGAGCCAAAATTAATCATAATGACGCCGCCATTGTTGCCCAGCGCTTTTATCATGTCGTCATTCATATTACGTTCGAAGCCTGGCGTGAACCGACGTAACGACGAGTGAGAAGCAATAACGGGTACCTTGGTGAGCTCGATAACTTGGTAAAACGCATCGTCAGATACATGTGAAATATCTAGCATAATGCCAATATTGTTCATCTCGGTTACAAGGGTTTTACCGAAGGGGCTTAACCCTTTCCATTGCCTACGTAAATCGTAAGATGAGTCTGATATATGATTAGATTGGCTGTGTGCCAAGGTTATATAACGAATACCGCGTTCATAAAACGCTTTCAAATTTTCGAGATTCCCTTGAATAGGTGAGCCGTTCTCCATGCCCATTGGCAAAGAAATTATGCCTTTGGAAAAATGAGACTTTACCTCTGAAACGCTTTTTGCGATGGCAAATTTATCTGGCGCGCGCGCGACAATGGCTTCGACTGAATCGATTAGTAGGTGCGCCAGTTGTGTCGATTCTGGAGAGTTATCAAGGCTTGCCGGAACGTAGATAGACATGAATGGCGCATTTAACCCACCTTCTAGGGCACGTGGGTAGTCAAAGTCTCCGTCTTCAGTTGCTTTTGTGACATCTACCCATTTGTTTTTGACGCGATACGGCACATCAATATGCCCATCTACTATGATGGTTTCTTTCGCGATGGTTCTCGCTTTTTCTGATGCGGTGTAGACGGGCGCTTCAGCATTGACAGATGCTGAGGAAAATAATGTGGCAAATGCAATAGCCATCGACGTAAGAGATGACGTCCTCTTCATAACAACCTTCCTTTTTACAAAATGTTTAGGGCCGCAAAAGTACGCATTTATGCGTACTTAACGTAGGGTAACGCATCGACTTGAGCGAGCAAAACGTACTGTTTCTCATTCATCATCAACGAATCATTCACTATTACATAGTGTGGTGGATAACGCACGCGGAACGGGAGTAGGTTCTTCATAGCGGGTTAGGGGATAGTTTTCTGGACAATCAAAAAGCGGGCGTTGTTGACATTTTTTTGCTGCGAGTGAGAGCAAAGACGCCAGATGCAGCGAGATTGTATGTTTTTAGAGCATTTGACCTTGTTTACTTTAAGTTTACATTGCAATAAAAATTTAAACCTTGCTATTGTGTCGGTGCGTGACTTCTAAGCGTGAATACGGGATACTCCCACAAGGCTCGCCGATAGTAGATTAAGACAATTCATGTCGTGCGCGCGAGCAACACATTTTTCGTGATACCCCTGCCTCTCAAATTATAAAGGGGTCACACCAGACAAGTATGAGAAATAAATATGGCTATGAATTTTGTACCGCTAGATAAAGAAAAACATAAAGACGTAAAAGTCGCGGTAAGTGCTAAGTTTGAATTTGCAAAGAATACCCACCTTGCTGCAGCAACCATCCGCGAGTTCGCGCAACTTGCTGCTACCATGCCGCTTGTATTCATCGAAGATCCTAAGTCAAAGCGCCACCATGTGGTTGCAATGCTTGGTATGGAACAAAATCAGAACTTGTTCCTAACGGGCGAGACGTGGAAAGGTCCTAATGTTCCAATGAACATTCTTCGTTACCCGTTTGACGTACGCCCTGATGGTGAAAAGTTGGGTGTATACATTGACGAAAACAGTGACCTTATCAACGATGAAGGCAAAACGCTTTTCACTGATGAAGGTGAAGCGACAGAATTCTTGCAGAATCGCCAACAATTTTTGGCTGATTTAGCAAACAGCGAAATGCTTACGCAGCGCTTTGTACAGCAAGTGGTTGAATTGGACCTTCTTGATCCAATTCAAATCCGTCTTACTTACCAAGATGGTGCACAGCGCAACGTAACTGGCATGATGAGCATTAACGAGAAAAAACTTCTCGAGTTATCTGACGAAAAAGTCTTAGAGCTTCACAAAGCAGGTTTCCTGGGCGCAATGTACGCTGTGATGATGTCTGTTGGCCAACTTAACCGTTTAGTTGAGCTGTCAAACGACACAGAAAACCCAATCCGTAACATGCAACTATCTGTTGCACCAGCGGACGCTGCCACTGAATAATTGGTAAGCAAAATACACCTTCAAAAAACCCCGCATTGAGCGGGGTTTTTTATTGTATGGCTAAGCGCCATTCTGTCGTTTCCTCGTAAGCGCATTCCCTTATATTTTTTTGTTTCAGTAAAATTAAATCCTTACTATTTTTGCGTCTTTTTTCTATGCCTTATCAGCCACTTCCTTTTTTACCTGTATGTATGAACAGTTAAAGCCCAATAAATACGGGGGCTTCAGAGTGCTTTTTCACTTGACAGTGGGGATCATTGATACCTAAACTGTCAATCAGTGGGTAAATGTGGCGAATTGTGGATCAAGTCATCATCACTTTGCAGATTAGTACTCAAATAATAAGAAAACCAAGAGCACAAAATAAAAGAAGGCTAGGGGAATGTTCCGCGGCGCTAACGCAATCAATCTGGATACAAAAGGCAGACTGGCTATACCTACGAAGTATCGCCAATCGCTGCTGGATGATTGTAATGGACAGCTAGTCTGCACAGTCGATACACAACAAAGTTGTTTGCTACTTTACCCACTTCCCGAATGGGAAGAAATTGAGCTTAAGTTGATTAAGCTTTCAAGTATGGTTCCTGCAGAACGCCGCATGCAGCGTTTACTTCTAGGCCATGCATCTGAAGGGGAAATGGATAAGAGCGGTCGTATTCTTATCCCAACGCCGCTTCGTCATCACGCTACACTCTCAAAAGAAGTCATGTTAGTGGGTCAACTCAATAAGTTTGAAATATGGGATGCAGATGTTTGGGCATCACAAATCGAAATGGATATCGATACCGAACGCAAGGGTGAATTTGAATTGACTGAACGTTTACAGGATTTCTCACTATGACCGACAATGCTACGTTTACACACATCTCTGTACTCCTAGAAGAGTGTATAGAAGCACTTGCGATAAAACCTAATGGTATCTATATCGATGCAACATTCGGTCGTGGCGGTCATTCAGCGCGCATTTTAGAGGCGCTCGGTACTAGCGGTAAACTCATCGCTTTCGATAGAGACCCGCAAGCGATTAAAGCCGCAGAGCGATTCGCGAATGATGAACGCTTTCACATTATCCATACGCCGTTCGGTGACATGGCAGACGAAATCGATAAACTCGGGCTTACCGGTAAAATTGACGGCGTGTTGATGGATTTAGGCGTGTCGTCACCCCAGCTCGATGACGCTGAACGTGGGTTTAGCTTTTTGCGTGACGGTCCACTTGATATGCGTATGGACACGTCGAAAGGGCAAAGTGCTGCCGATTGGCTCGCAACGGCAGAAGAACAAGATATCACACAAGTTATTAAAGAATTTGGTGAGGAAAAGTTTGGCAAACGTATCGCTCATGCCATTGTCAATACGCGCGAGGAAACACCCATAACGCGTACCGCTCAATTAGCCGACATTATCGACAAAGCGGTACCGGTCAAAGATAAGTTCAAGCATCCTGCAACGCGTGCATTCCAAGGTATACGCATTTATATAAACGCAGAGCTAGAGCAGTTACGCGTGGGGCTAAAAGCCGCAACACAGGTTTTAGCGAAAGAAGGGCGCCTTGCGGTTATCTCGTTCCATTCATTGGAAGACCGATTAGTAAAACGCTTTATTAAAGATCAAAGCAAAGGAAAGGTAGTACCGCACAACCTTCCGATAACGCAGGCTGAAATAGATGCCGATAAAGTATTAAAAGCGTTAAGTCGGGCCATTAAACCCTCTCAACAGGAGATCGCGAACAATGTTCGCTCCCGCAGTTCCGTATTGAGGGTTGCCGAAAAACTATGACGCAACGGACATCAAACGTAGCAGGAACCAACTTTAAGTTACTGCTTATCATTGTCTCAGATTTGACCCGCAACAAGTTGCGGGTTTTGTTGTATTTGATGGTTATTGTTACTGCCATGTCTGTCACCCTTAGTAGCCACCATAATCGTCAGCAAGTCATTGCGCTTGAAGACCTCATGCAAGAAAAAGACGCGCTTGACGTGGAATGGCGAAACCTTGTTCTTGAGCAACGTGCGCTGACTGAACACAACCGTATTGAAAGCCTTGTTGAAAAACAATTAGGTATGTATCGACCCACTGCAGACGACGAAGTCGTAGTGAGGCTGAAATGACGAACACCACACCTAAGCGTAAAAGCAGCAAATCGGGCGCTAAACAGAATGTAACGCCAAGTTTAGTGCATTGGCGATTTGTCGTTGTGCTGCTTGTCGTGATTAGCGTGTTTGCTGCGTTGGCAGCACGTGCCGCTTTTATTCAGGTTATTGAGCCTGATGAGCTCATTCAGCAAGGTGACAGCAGAACCCTGCGTACTCGCAATATGCCCACTTATCGCGGGCTTATTACCGACCGAAATGGCGTTGAATTAGCCGTAAGTGTGCCGGTTAGGGCTATTTATGCCGACCCTAAAGTGATTCATGACAACAAAGGCTTTGAGCGGGTGCGCCGCTGGGAAGCGCTTGCAGATGTCTTAGGCCAAGATGTAGCGTCATTGCAAGAAAAGGTGTCTAACCCTAAACGCCGTTTTGTGTATCTTCAGCGCCAAGTGTCACCGGCTATGGCTGAATACGTAGATAAGTTAGATATCCCTGGTATTTACTTACGCAGAGAAAGTCGCCGCTATTACCCTACCGGTGAAGTTGCTGCACAACTTATTGGTGTGACCAACGTTGATGATACAGGGGTGGATGGTTTAGAGCGTATGTACGATGATTGGCTAACGGGTACACCGGGTTCGCGCAAAATTCGCCGTGACGCCAAAGGTCGTCAAGTTGAGATCCTCGAAACCACTTCGGGTGAGGATGCAGGCAATTTACAGTTAACTATCGACCAACGCATTCAGGCATTAGCATACAAAGAAATTAAAGAAGCCATGATTTATTATCAGGCAAGCTCGGTGTCGGCCATGGTAATCGACGTCAAAACCGGCGATGTATTGGCGATGGTAAACGCGCCTTCTTTTAACCCTAACGATCGCAGTGACATTTCGCCGCATAGAATGCGTAACCGCGTTATTACCGATGCATTTGAACCTGGCTCTTCGCTTAAGCCACTGGCGGTGCTAACGGCTCTTGAATTCGGTGATGTTACGCCGCAAGACACCGTGGATACGTACCCTGGTTGGATGCGATTAGGCGGGAGCTTAGTGAAAGACAGCCGAAACTATGGCGAGTTATCACTAGAAGAAATCATTCAGCACTCTAGCAATATGGGTACCTCCAAGCTTGCGCTTTCTGTTCCTAAACAGTTCTTACTCGATACCTATTACAATATGGGGCTAATGAGCGATACCGGACTCAATATGGCCGGTGAAAGCAGCGGGATTTTTCATGAGCGAAGCCGTTGGTCTGAGTTTGAACTTGCGACGCTGTCGTTTGGTTACGGTATATCGGTGACCACTGCCCAGCTGGCAAGGCTTTACACCACACTGGCAAATGGTGGCGTTAAACAACCTCTCAATATTATTAAGTCGCCTCAGCAAACGTCCTGGCAGGGACAATCTGAACGGGTTATTAGCGAGACGAACGCTAATGCTATTGTCGAAATGATGGAAAGTGTAACGCAGCGTGGCGGTACGGCGAGAAAAGCTGCAATTCCTGGGTACCGTGTTGCCGGTAAGACGGGAACGTCCAGAAAAGCGGTGGCAGGTGGCTATGGCGAAGAATATGTGAACATTTTTGCAGGTATTGCACCGGTTTCAGACCCGCGTCTTGTGACAGTAGTTCTTATTAATGAACCGGGCGGTGATTTGTATCATTCCGGTGATACCGCAGCCCCTGTGTTTTCATCAATAATGGGCGGGGCATTGCACTTACTGAATATTGCGCCAGATGATAAACAAGTAACCTCTGGTACCTGGTTGAAAGGAGGGGAAAGTGGTAGTTAGTGCATTTATTCAAAGCGCAAAGGTATTACTTGCCAAGTTCGGGGTGGATGCCCCTGATATTCGTATAGAAGGTCTGACGTTAGATAGTCGTGAGGTCAATACGCGGTTAGCCTTTGTCGCGGTAAAAGGGCACGAACTTGATGGTCGGGAATTTATCCCACAAGCAATCAGTCTTGGTGCGCGCGTCATACTGGCGCAAACTGAAGACAGCAACGCGCACGGCGCGATGGAAATGCGAGACCACTCGGTCATTATTAGTCTGTATGATTTACCCAGTATGCTATCTGGGTTGGCCGCGGCGTTTTACGATTACCCCGCGCAAAAAATGACTACGGTCGCTGTTACGGGCACCAACGGAAAAACTTCTACAGTTCAATTGGTTACTCAGCTAAAAGATGCTCTAGGCCATCGTAGTGCCAGTGTTGGTACACTGGGAAGTAGTGTTTACGAAGGTGAAAATACGCAGTGGAATGTTACCGCTGCGGCGAACACCACACCCGATGCAATCAGTCTTCAATACTTGTTGGCAGACTTTGTGCAAGCCGAAGTGCGCCACTGCGCATTTGAGGCGAGTTCTCATGCATTGGTACAAGGGCGTTTAGGGCAGGTAAAAACTGACATTGCGGTGTTTACTAATCTTACCCGCGATCACCTCGATTATCACGGCACCATGGAAGAATACGCAAAAGCTAAACGGCTTTTACTTAATCAGCCCGGCTTACGCTGGGTGGTGCTAAATGCTGATGATCGCGAAAGTAAACAATGGGATCGCTATGCGCCTTCGGACATTGAACGAGTATGGATAGGCACAGACGACGCTATTCAGCGTGAATATTCACACAATACATCAGCACATCGCCATTGTTTCGCCACATCTATTTCATACCATGATGCAGGCTGCACGTTCACATTGAACAGCTCATGGGGAACGGCGCCTGTGACGGTACCGTTATTCGGGCAGTTTAATGTAAGCAATGTGTTGTGTGCCGTTGCCACCTTGTTGGCAGAGAGTGAACGTTTTGAAGATGTTATTAGTGTGGTGAATGCGATTACACCGGTACCTGGGCGAATGGAAGTGTTCCCTATTAACGGCGCGGCCAATCTTGTGGTCGATTATGCGCATACACCCGATGCGCTTGTAAAGGTATTAGACAGTGCGAGGGCGCATGCCACGGGCAAAGTGTGGTGTGTATTTGGTTGTGGCGGCGACCGTGATAAAGGTAAGCGCCCATTGATGGGAAGTGCAGCGCAGCGCGGCGCTGATTGGGCAGTCATTACTACCGACAACAGCCGTAGCGAAGCGCCCGAGTCCATTGCCAACGATATCGTTGCCGGGTTTAACGATACAACAAACGTATTGATAGAGCCGCAGCGCGAGGCGGCCATACGCCTTTGTCTCGACAAAGCAGAAGCAAATGACATTATCATCGTGGCGGGGAAAGGCCACGAGGACTATCAAATCATAGGTTCACAGAAAACTAATTATAATGAACGTGACGTTGTAGCGCGTCTACAACAGGAGTACAGCAAATGATAGAAACGACACTATCATGGGTCGCAAGCCAAATAAACGGCGTGCTTCACGGGCAAGACTGCAGCATAAACGCAGTTAGCACCGACACCAGAACCATCGAAGAAGGCGCTATTTACCTTGCGCTTAAAGGGCCTAACTTTAACGGCCACCAATTTGTTAGCGCGGCGGAACGTGCCGGCGCAACGGCAATTGTTGCAAGCGAAGACGTAGAAACAACGTTACCCATTATTCGGGTAGAAGATACCAAGTTGGCGCTAGGTTTATTAGGCGCAGCGGTAAAGAAAGAGGTTGCACCACGTACTATTGCGATTACCGGAAGCAGCGGTAAAACAACGGTTAAAGAAATGTGTGCTGCTATTTTATCTCGTCGTGGCAACGTTTTGGCCACCAACGGTAATTTTAATAACGACATCGGCGTTCCATTAACGTTACTTCGCCTTGAAAAGCAACATGACTATGCGGTGATGGAGCTAGGCGCTAATCATTTAGGCGAAATTGCTTATACCACTGACCTTGTTAAGCCTGATGTCGCTACCATTGTGAATGCGGCGGCCTCGCACTTAGAAGGGTTTGGTAGCTTGCTAGGCGTAGCGAGAGCGAAAAGCGAAATATTTAAAGGACTAGGTGAAAACGGTGTTGCCATCGTTAATGCAGATAGCCAATTTGCTGACTTTTGGTTTGGTAAGCTTAAACGCAACCGTACGTTGTCTTTTTCCCCTGACTCGAAAAGCCAAAGTGATTTTACCGCCAGTGATATCACAATTGGACTTGATGGCTGTGCTGCATTTCAACTTCACTGCCCAGAGGGCGAAGTGGCTATTCAGCTTACTATTCCTGGTATTCATAATGTAGGTAATGCTTTAGTGGCTGCTGCGCTTACATTGCAAGTGGGAGCCAGTTTAGAAAATGTGCGCGACGGTTTGCTTTTGATGAAGCAAGTCAGTGGCCGCTTAAATGTAAAAGTGTTAACTGAACAAGTGCGCTTGCTTGATGACACCTATAACGCAAACGTTGCTTCGGTCAACGCCGCTATTGATACGCTCAGTACGTTCTCAGGCATCAATGTGCTGGTATTGGGCGATATGAAAGAGCTTGGCGAGAAAGCCCGCTTTTATCACGAACAGGTCGGTAATTATGCCAAGAGCAAGGGTATTCACTACCTCTACACCATGGGCGTGTTAAGTCAATCAGCTAGCGACGTCTTTGGTACACAGGGCGGCCATTTTAGTGATATTGCCAGTGTAGTACATGCCATGGAAAACGACTTATTGTCTCGACAACAAGATATTTCAATTTTAGTCAAAGGTTCGCGCAGTTCCAAAATGGAGCGCGTGGTAGAGGCAATTGAGGCCTCTGCGCTGGGAAAGCTTGATAGCCGTCGGGAGCGAATAGCATGTTAATGTGGCTGGCCGAGTGGCTTACACAATATGATACTGGGTTTAATGTTTTTTCTTATTTAACCCTACGGGCAATATTAAGCACGCTGACTGCGTTGCTGATAGCCATTTTTATCGGGCCTAAAATGATTCGATATTTGCAGCGTATGCAGATTGGTCAAACCGTAAGGGATGACGGGCCAGAAAGCCATTTATCGAAGTCGGGCACACCAACAATGGGCGGGCTATTAATTTTAGCCGCCATCGTTGTGAGTGGTTTGTTGTGGGCCGACCTTACGAACCGATATGTGTTGGTTACGCTTACCGTGGTAGTCGCATATGGAATTATCGGTTTTGTTGACGACTATCGTAAAGTGATTAGAAAGGACGCAAAAGGGCTTATCGCACGCTGGAAGTATTTTTGGCAGTCTGTTATTGCGTTAGGCGTTGCATTTTACCTGTATAGCAGTGCTACATTAAGTGCTGAAACATCACTTCTGGTTCCTTTTTTCAAAGAAGTCTTTCCTCAACTAGGTATTTTCTTTGTCATCATTACGTATTTTACGATTGTGGGCACTAGCAATGCGGTTAACTTAACGGATGGGCTGGATGGCTTAGCTATTGTTCCAACCATCCTCGTGGCTGGCGCATTTGCCGTCTTTGCGTATGTTACGGGTAACGCTAATTTTGCTTCATACCTAAATATTCCGCATATTCCGCTCACCAGTGAGTTAGTTATTGTATGTACCGCAATGGTGGGGGCAGGGCTTGGCTTTTTATGGTTTAACACCTATCCGGCGCAAGTATTTATGGGCGATGTGGGTTCACTTGCATTAGGCGGTACGCTGGGGGTTTTAGCCGTGCTTGTTCGACAAGAAATCGTACTTATCATTATGGGTGGGGTGTTTGTAATTGAAACACTGTCTGTCATTTTGCAGGTCGGTAGCTACAAACTACGCGGCCAGCGCATCTTCAGAATGGCGCCCATCCATCATCATTATGAATTAAAAGGCTGGCCAGAACCTCGCGTCATCGTAAGGTTTTGGATTATTTCTATCATTTTAGTCCTCGTTGGGCTTGCAACGCTGAAACTGAGATAATGAGTTATAACATTCGCTCGCATTCTTATGTCGTAGGTGGCCTTGGCGTCACCGGGCAGGCATGCGTGCGTTTTTTACTTGAAAACGGCGCATCGGTTAAGGCCTTCGATACGAGGGGGCTTAACCCTGCACAGAGCAATGCAATGGAACTGCCTGTTGATATTGCATCAAGTCCGCTTTCTATCCAGTATTTTGATGGTGTTGATACGTTGATATTAAGTCCAGGCTTATCGCCAGACATTCCAGAAGCGCAATTAGCTCGCCGTGCTGGTGTTGAGATCATTGGCGACGTGGAATTGTTTGCACGAATTAACGCTAAGCCCTGCGTTGGCATTACTGGGTCAAACGGTAAAACGACCGTTACCTTGTTGCTAACCCATATTTTGAATGCGTGTGGCGTTAAGGCTATCGAAGCCGGCAATGTGGGCCGTCCCGTTCTCGAAACGCTCAACGCCAATGCGGATGTTGTGGTGTTAGAACTCTCGAGTTTTCAATTAGAGACCACTTCAAGCCTTCGCCTTCAAGGCGCGAGTATTTTGAACCTGTCAGATGATCACTTGGACAGGCACGGTACACTGGCCGATTATGCGCAAGCAAAACAGCGTATTTTTATGCATTGCGATACGTCAATTGTATGGCGAGATGGCAATGTTGCACCTGCGAAAGCGTTGGCCAATACCATAGAGTATGGGTTAACACAGACCGATACTGGTTTTGGCTTAACAGGCAGCCAAGTAACGTTCAACGCAGATGTTGTTCTTGATACGCAAGATATAACGCTGGTGGGAACACACAATATCTTAAATGTGATGGCGGCGTTGGGTCTATGTCACGTATTAGGTGTAGATGTAAAGCGCGCCGCGTCGGCGGTAAGCTCGTTTGTATCTGCACCGCATCGCTGTATTGAAATCGCCACGTGCAATGGCGTTCGGTATATTGATGACTCGAAAGCGACGAATGTTGGCGCCACTATCGCAGCAATTGAAGGGCTAGCGCCAGTTGTAGCGGGCGACATTATTCTCATTGCTGGTGGTGATGCAAAAGGGGCTGATTTAAGCGCACTTGCACCGCATTTTGCTCAGCATGTGTCTGCAGTTATTGCGTTAGGAAAGGATCGAGACGCCTTTGTACCGCTGCACCCATCGACACACCTTGTCGGTACAATGCACGATGCGGTCAATGAAGCCAGTCGAATAGCTAAGCAGGGTGATGTTGTACTGCTCTCTCCAGCCTGTGCAAGTATTGATATGTTCTCAAACTACATAGAACGGGCTGACGTATTTGCAAGCGCTGTCAGGGAGGTTGTTGCAGCATGACTACCGCCACGACAAAATTAAGTGAATTGTTTGCTGCACGTTTTGACGGTGATCAAAAGCAGACGCCGTACGATGTTGGCCTGATTGTCGTTGCTATTACACTGATGAGTATCGGTATCATTATTGTCACGTCGGCGTCGATGCCCGTTGCAGATCGCCTTCACGATAACCCCTTCTATTTTGCTATTAGGCACGGCATCTATATTGTTTGCGCGCTAGTTGCAGCTATGGTGGTGTTAGAGCTACCTATGCAATTTTGGCGAACGGCCAACCCTTATTTATTATTGGCGGCGATTGGCTTACTTGTCACCGTATTGCTAATAGGACGTACGGTCAACGGAAGTACACGTTGGCTGGCTATCGGGCCTATTACGATTCAGGCCGCCGAGCCCGCTAAGCTCTTTTTCTTTGCTTATTTGGCTGGCTATTTGGTGCGTCGCTATGAAGAGGTAACCGAAAACTTAAAGGGGTTTATCAAACCGCTTGGTGTGTTCTTTGTACTTGCGATGCTGTTGCTACTTCAACCTGATCTTGGAACTGTCGTCGTTATGTTTGCCACGACAATAGGGTTGTTGTTTTTAGCTGGCGCAAAACTGTGGCAATTCTTTGCACTGGTATTCGCCGGTTTAATGGCTGTAGTTGCGCTTATCGTATTTGAGGAATACCGTTTAAAACGCGTTACCTCATTCCTTGACCCGTGGGCAGACCCATTTGGGGCGGGTTACCAGTTAACACAGTCACTCATGGCCTATGGAAGAGGGAACTGGTTTGGTCAGGGCTTAGGAAATAGCTTACAAAAGCTAGAGTTTTTGCCTGAAGCGCATACCGATTTCGTGATGGCAATATTGGCTGAAGAGTTAGGTTTTATTGGTGTATTAAGTGTACTTGGCCTGATTCTGTGGATGGTTATCCGTGCACTGCGAATAGGTAACAAAGCGCTTGAGAAAAATAGACCGTTTGATGGTTACTTGGCCTACAGTATTGGTATCTGGTTTAGCTTTCAAACTGCCGTCAACATTGGTGCCAGTGCAGGGATTCTCCCCACCAAAGGCCTGACACTTCCACTGGTCAGTTATGGCGGCTCGTCGCTTATTATTATGAGCATAGCCGTGGCGATTTTATTGCGTATTGATTTCGAACTTCGCGTTGATGGTGTTCAGGCGTTAGGGCGTAAAGATAAGCCGAAAAGTAAACGCCCTGTGCAGGTAAAAGAGGACGTTGAGGCAATACACAGCACTGCCGCGCCCAAGGTTACCAAAGGTGACGCTAAGGAAGACGAGGGTAAAGCAGGTATAAAAGCCATTCTCGCTCGCGTAGCGCAGGAGGCCGATAATGAGTAAAACGTGCCTTATTATGGCTGGTGGAACGGGCGGTCATGTTTTTCCTGGCCTTGCGGTTGCTCACGCGCTGAAAAATGAAGGGTGGACGATTCACTGGTTAGGCACCGCTGAACGTATGGAAGCGGATGTAGTACCTTCACACGATATTCCCATTCACTTTATCCCAGTGAAAGGGATAAGAGGTAAGGGGTTATCCGCTAAGCTTAGCGGTGTTATCGCATTAGCAAAAAGCATGTTTTCTGCACGTCGAATTATAAAACGCATCAACCCGGATATTGTGATTGGGTTTGGAGGTTATGCAAGCGGACCTGGCGGGGTGGCAGCGAGAACGCTGGGAATTCCTCTAGTAGTGCACGAACAAAACGCAGCCGCAGGTATGACGAATAAGTTGTTGGGCAGAATTGCTCAGCGTATTTTACTTGGCTTCGACGACGCAAAAACTCAATTTAGCAGTAATTCAGACACTATCTATACGGTAGGCAACCCAGTTAGAGAAGCGATTTCGTGTATCGATAGCCTTACATCGAAACGCGGTTCATCACTGCGTATGCTGGTGGTGGGGGGCAGTTTAGGCGCAAAAATATTAAACGACACCGTACCGCTGCTTTGTAGCGAATTTGACGGTTTGTCGATTAAGCATCAATGCGGTAAGGGCAATAGCCAAGACGTGAAGGCAGCCTATGCTGCTGCGCGAGGTGATGTCGAGGTGAGTGACTTTATTGACAACATGGCGGCCGCCTACGCGTGGGCAGATTTTATTGTTTGTCGTGCTGGTGCTTTAACCGTTGCAGAAGTTGCAGCCGCCGGACGTGCGGCGATATTTGTGCCGTTGCCTCATGCGGTTGATGACCATCAGACAAAAAATGCATTGTCATTAGTAAAACACGATGCAGCGATAATGATCGCGCAATCGTCATTAAAAGAGAATTTAGGGCAAGCAGTCAGGCATTGGCTAACCGCGCCAGACGACTGTTTTAAGATGGGAGCGTTGGCACAAAAACATGCCACGCTCGATGCCACAGAACAAGTAGTACGCCACTGTAAATCAGTGCTAGGAGAAGGGGAGTAATGGTGTTTAAAACCCCATTTGAAAGCCCGCAAATGCGACGGGTCAGTAATATATTTTTTATTGGTATCGGTGGCGCCGGTATGGGCGGTATTGCTGAAGTTCTGTTGAACGAAGGGTATCGTATTTCAGGCTCTGATATACAAGCCGGTGCAATGACAAAGCGGTTAAGTGATTTAGGCGTGAATGTTAAGATAGGGCATAAGTCTGAGAACGTCGATGGTATGGACGTCGTGGTGGTTTCCAGCGCCATCAACGAGGCTAACCCTGAAATTATTACCGCTAGAGAGCGTCGAATTCCTATTATTCGTCGCGCTGAAATGCTCGCTGAGCTTATGCGATTTAGACACGGAATTGCGGTTGCCGGTACGCACGGTAAAACGACCACAACCAGTTTACTTTCTACTATTTTCGCAGAAGCGCAATACGACCCTACGTTTGTTATCGGTGGTTTACTTAATAGTGCGGGTACCAACGCGCGATTAGGAAAAAGTCGTTACCTTATCGCTGAAGCAGATGAAAGCGATGCCTCTTTTCTTCACTTACAGCCCATGGTGTCGGTAGTGACGAATATCGAAGCAGACCATATGACCACCTATGGCGGTGACTTTTCAAAAGTAAAAGACACGTTTGTTGAATTCTTAACAAACCTGCCTTTTTATGGGCAAGCAATCGTTTGTGGCGATGATGCAAATATTCAAGAAATCCGTCCTCGTGTTGGACGAAATATTGTTACTTATGGCTTTGAAGCGCATAACGACGTTCGCGCTGAAAATGTGCGTTTGTCGTACGGTAAAGCACATTTCACGGCACTTCGCCCTAATAAAGCCCCACTGAATATTACCCTTAATCTGACGGGTAACCACAACGTATTAAATGCACTCGCGGCTATCGCGGTAGCAACCGATGAAGGTATCGACGATGAGGCCATTGTCAATGCACTGGCTAATTTTGGCGGTATAGGTCGTCGATTTGAATTATTGGGTAATTTCAGTACTGAAAAAGGCGAGGTGTGTTTAGTCGACGACTATGGTCATCACCCTACAGAGGTGCGCGCAACAATAAGTGCAGCAAGGGCAAATTGGCCAGATAAACGTTTAGTTATGGTTTATCAGCCGCACCGATATTCTCGTACACGAGACCTTTATGAAGACTTTGTAGAGGTGTTATCAAGTGTTGATACGTTGCTATTACTCGATGTTTACGCTGCAAGCGAACAGCCCATTGAAGGCGCTGATAGCAAATCGCTTTGTCGGTCAATTCGACAGCGCGGTGATATTGAACCTGTTTATGTGGGCGCAAGTGAGGCGTTGCCCAAGATATTAGCCAATATTTTGCAAGATGGCGATGTCGTAATGACACAAGGCGCTGGCAATATAGGTGCTGTTGCCAAGCAACTTGCAAAAAGCAAACTAGAGCCCTCTCGCCTGCAGCAGGAAGGAGAGGCATGATGCGCATAAGACAACATACCCCTCAGGAATACGGGAAAGTGGCCGTGTTACTCGGCGGCGATTCTGCCGAACGTAACGTATCGCTTAACTCGGGAACCGCGGTGCTCAATGCACTGCTTAGGCAAGGTGTAAACGCCATTGCATTTGATCCTGCAGAGCAACCACTTACCGAATTGCTCGCATTGAAAGTAGACCGGGTTATCATCATGTTGCACGGTCGCGGAGGCGAAGACGGGTCGATGCAAGGCGCGTTACAACTGCTGAAAATTCCGTACACAGGAAGCGAAGTATTAGGTTCTGCACTGGCGATGGATAAAATTCATACTAAGCAGGTGTGGCAAAGTTTAGGCCTACCTACTGCAAAATATGAAATAGCTGATAAAAGGCACTTTGAAGCTGGTAAGTGCAGCGCTATAATGGAAAAATTGGGTAATGAAGTCATGGTAAAGCCGGCCCGAGAAGGGTCGAGTATCGGCATGGCGCGAGTAACAAGCGCAAACGAGCTTAATGCTGCCATTCAAGAAGCGTTTAATTACGATAACCAAGTGTTGTTAGAGCAGTATATTGACGGCCCAGAGTTTACTGTGTCAGTGCTACAAGGGCAGGCGCTGCCATCAATTCGAATGTCTACGCCACATACGTTCTACGACTACGCAGCCAAGTACCAAGATAATACGACAGAATATTATTGCCCAAGTGGTTTGTGCGACGAACAGGAATCACAGCTGGCAACGCTTGCATCAAGAGCCTTTGATGCAATATCGGGCAGCGGGTGGGGACGCATAGATGTTATGCAGGACAGTAAGCGACAGTTTTATTTGCTAGAAGCGAATACGGTACCTGGTATGACTGAAAAAAGCTTGGTGCCGAAAGCGGCTAAAGTCGCAGGGTTGTCGTTTGATGAGTTAGTGTTGGCAATATTGTCTACCAGCGTGAAAAGTGAGCGTGGTTAATAGGATGACGCACTCGGTAGAAACAACGTCGACAAAAAGCAAACGGGCATTATGGGGCGGTATCGCTTTTTTAATGGTCGTGCTTGCGTCGCTTGTCTTTGCTGGGATAAAAGCAAGCCATTACATGCAGGATGAACAGCAAGTCCCGGTTCAAGTTATTGATTTTTCCGGTGACTATCGCTACATCAATGTAGGCAAACTTGAGCGGTTAATAAGGCAAGCCCAGCCAGGCAGCTTTTTCGCACTGGATGTTAACGATGTTTTTGAGCTTGTCGAAGCGCAGCCTTGGGTATACCGAGCGTCAGTAAGAAAGAAGTGGCCAAATACGCTAAAAATTTATCTGGTTGAACAACAACCTGTAGCGCGTTGGAACGAAGATTTACTGTTGAACCCGTATGGCGATACCTTTGATGATGAAGGTCAAAACGTATCATTACCAAACTTGTTTGGGCCAGGAGGCAGTGAGAAAACGGCGTTGGAAGGTTATAACGCTATGCATGCCTTGATATCTACCACTGAGATGACAATCGAAGAGTTGTCGCTAAGTGAGCGGTTTGCTTGGCAGGTACAACTGGCCAACGGTATTAAGTTAAATTTAGGGCGCCAAGAATTTATTGATAGATTGCAACGGTTCATTGATATATACCCGTTGTTGGCGCAACAAGAAAGGTCAGTGAAATATATTGACCTTCGCTATGACACAGGTGTTGCCGTAGGCTGGAAAGACAGCGACGGCAAACCGAAGAAAAAAGAGAGTTAAGGAAACCATGTCAAAACCAGCCGAACGCAATTTAATTGTTGGCTTAGATATCGGCACCAGCCAAGTAAAGGCTGTTGTGGGCGAATTATTAGATGATGATCAGATCAGCATTGTTGGCGTAGGCACACATGCTGCGAAAGGCATGGATAAAGGTGGCGTTAACGATTTAAATTTAGTGGTTAAGTCGGTACAACGAGCGGTAAACGAGATGGAGTTAATGGCAGATTGCCGTGTTTCTTCAGTTTTCATGTCTATCTCAGGTCGTCACGTGAAGTGCCAGAATGAAAATGGCATGGTGCCCATCAATAACCAAGAAGTGACGCAGGAAGACGTTGATAATGTGATCCACGCTGCCCGCAGCGTTCCCATCGCCGCAGAGCGACGATTGCTTCACGTGCTGCCACAAGAGTTCACCATCGACGTACAAGAGGGGATCAAAAACCCGATAGGTATGTCGGGGGTGCGTATGGAAGCTGACGCGCATATCATCACCTGCGCAGACGATATGGCCAAAAATTTGGTTAAGTGTGTTGAGCGTTGTGAACTAAATGCGGATCAACTTATCTTCTCAGCATTGGCGTCAAGTTATGCCGTATTAACCGATGATGAAAAAGAATTGGGTGTTTGCGTCGTAGATATCGGCGGCGGCACTATGGATATGGTAATCTACACCGATGGTGCAATTAGACACACTGCGGTTATCCCTGTTGCTGGGAATCAAATTACCAGTGATATTGCGAAAATATTTCGCACACCCATCAGCAACGCTGAAGAGATTAAGGTCAACTATGCCTGCGCACTGAAAGATATGGTGAGCATGGAAGACAGTATTGAAGTACCAAGTGTTGGTGGGCGACCTGCACGAATTATGTCGCGCCATACGCTTGCAGAGGTTATTGAACCTCGCTATCAAGAGCTTTTTGAACTGGTTCATGATGAGATTCGTGCCAGTGGTTTGGAAGAGCAAATTGCCGCGGGCCTTGTGCTAACCGGCGGTACCGCCAAAATGGAAGGTGCAGTTGAATTTGCAGAGGAAATCTTTCAAATGCCCGTAAGAGTGGGGAATCCAATTGACGTAAAAGGGTTATCTGAATACGTTGATGATGCAGGGTTTGCTACTGTCGTTGGGCTTTTGCAATACGGTAAAGTGCAATCTGATAATAAGAAGTCCAGTACGCCGAAAAACGGTGAAAGTTTATTTCATCGTGTGCAAAGCTGGTTTAAAGGTGAATTTTAAATTTTAGGGGCGCTGTCGCGACGGCATAACGATGAGCAGGATGCGACATCGTAGCGTATGACATAGCGACGTGTTGAAGACGTACAACCGGAGAGTAAGTATGTTCGAATTAATGGATAGTCACGGCGAAGAAGCCGTAATAAAAGTCATCGGCGTTGGCGGTGGCGGTGGTAATGCTATTGAGCACATGGTGTCTCAAAGCATTGAAGGCGTAGAGTTTATTGCGGTTAACACCGACGCGCAGGTACTGCGTAGTTCAAGTGCTGACGTCACCCTTCAAATTGGCTCAAGTGTAACAAAAGGGTTAGGTGCAGGCGCAGATCCAAATATTGGTCGTGAAGCCGCACAAGAAGATCGCGAAACCATTCGTCAAGCACTTGAAGGTGCCGACATGGTGTTTATTACCGCCGGTATGGGCGGTGGTACGGGGACAGGTGCGGCGCCTGAAGTTGCTAAGATTGCACGTGAGATGGGTATTCTTACGGTCGCTGTTGTGACTAAGCCTTTCCCGTTCGAAGGAAAGAAACGTACGTCGTTTGCAGAACAAGGTACGGTTGAATTGGCTAACAATGTTGATTCATTGATTACTATTCCTAACGAAAAACTTTTAAAAGTTATGGGTCCAGGCACGCCATTGTTGCAAGCGTTTAGCGCGGCAAATGATGTACTTCGCGGAGCAGTCCAAGGGATTGCTGAGCTGATTACACGTCCTGGTCTTATTAACGTGGATTTCGCAGACGTAAGAACAGTAATGTCAGAAATGGGTAAAGCCATGATGGGTAGCGGCGCAGCAAGCGGTCCTGACCGTGCTGAAGAAGCATCAGAAGCAGCCATCGCAAGTCCATTACTTGAAGATATCGATTTGTCAGGTGCGCGCGGTATTCTTGTAAATATCACAGCAGGGCCTGATTTCGCCATCGACGAATTTGAAACCGTTGGTAACGCAGTAAAAGCGTTTGCGTCTGAAAACGCCACCGTTGTTGTTGGTACGGTTATCGATATGGAAATGACAGATGAGCTACGCGTCACTGTTGTTGCTACAGGCATTGGTGCAGAACGTAAGCCAGATATTTCATTGGTTAGTACCGAAGGGTCACGTTTAACGACACCAGCGAAAGAGTATGGTAGCAGTTCAGCTTCTGAGTCACGCGCGTCGGTAGGCGGAACAGAGGGCAACCAAGCGCTTAAAGCTGAGGACGATGCACAGCCAGGAAATGACTTGGAGTATTTAGATATTCCAGCGTTTCTGAGAAAACAAGCTGACTAATCATTCAGTCTAGAACTAGATTGAATTTTTTGGGTTTATTGTTGTCTCTAAGTAACAGTAAATGATGAAAAAGCTAGAATACACGATGAAAGTTGTGTGTTTTTAGGTTAGTTTTGTGTTCGAAATTGCGTGTTTTTTGACAAGTAAGTGATAACTCACTATAATACGCGACCGCTTTTTTGATAGGTAAAAGCATAAGCATATGATTAGACAACGTACTATTAAGCAGCCGGTACAAGAAACCGGAATTGGGCTTCATAAAGGGGAAAAGGTCACAATGACTCTCCGGCCTGCGCCTGCAAACACGGGTATCGTGTTTAGGCGTGTTGACCTTGAACCTCATGTTGATATTCCATCGCGCGCAAACGCGGTGGGTAATACCATGCTGTGTACGTGTCTAAATAATGAAGATGGCGTGACCATTCAAACGGTTGAACATCTTGCTTCAGCGCTAGCAGGTTTAGGAATCGATAACATTATTGTTGAGGTAGACAGTAATGAGCTTCCTATCATGGACGGAAGTGCAAGCCCTTTCGTATTCCTTTTGCAATCAGCTGGCATTGAAGAACTTAATGCACCAAAACAATTTATTCGTATCAAGAAACCCGTTCGCGTAGAAGAAGACGATAAGTGGGCCGAATTGGTTCCTTATAACGGTTTCAGAGTAGACTTTAAGATTGACTTCGATCATCCCGTCATCAGCCAAACTCGTCAGCACATGACGATGGATTTTGACTCGTGTTCTTATGTTAATGAAGTCAGTCGAGCGCGTACGTTCGGTTTTATGCGCGATTTAGAATACATGAATGCGAATAACCTTGCGCTAGGTGGCAGCATGGAAAATGCAGTCGCGTTAGATGAGTTTCGCGTACTCAACCCTGAAGGGTTGCGCTACGATGATGAATTCCTCAAGCACAAAATCCTCGATGCAATTGGTGATTTGTACTTGGGTGGGCATAGTCTTATTGGTGAGCTGCGCGCCTACAAAACAGGGCACGGCCTCAATAACAAATTGTTAAATGCGCTATTAGCACAAAAAGAATGTTGGGAATTCGTGACTTACGAGTCTCAAGAAGCTGTGCCAATTCGTTATGCTATGCCCGCGCTGGCGTAAAAATTAAAAACCGCCCACTCGGCGGTTTTTTTACAGGTAGCATTTAGTGCTATAAATGATAAAGTAAGCATCAGTAATCGTAATTCATCGCAGATAAACTTCGTGGTTATTCCAGCATAGGTTTACAACAAGCGACCGTAGTGAAGTTTGCACTGGGTCGGTAAAGCGAATGAACAAATTTCTTAGTTGTGGTATGAAATTAACAATAACATTAACAGGCAAAAATAGACGCTATAAACACAGTATAAGCGTGCGCACATTGGTGAGCGCGACTGTGTTATCGTCTATTTTTATGCTGGTTTCAAGTCGTTCGACTGAATCAGTGTCTGAAGATGTGTCACGTGTGCGTCTCGCGCAATCTGAAATCAACGAGACGCAAACCGACGTAAAAGCCCTAAAACATCAAACCACAATTAAATTAAATGCATTGCTTTCCCATATCGCAAGTTTGTCTGCTAAGGCAACACTGCTTGATGAAAAGGGTAAGCAAATAGCGTCTGAACTTGGTATGACTGCGACTGACCTGGACGCATTTGTACCTGTTTCGATTCCGGACAACGTCCACAACGACCCCATACTTAAAGAGATTGCTCAACTTGAAGCCTCTCTTGATATTAAGTCTCAACAACTTTCTATGCTTGAAAGTTTAGTGAGGGGTCACCATATCCACGAACAGAGCCAATTATCTGGTCGTCCGATAGAGTCAGGATGGTTGTCGTCTTATTATGGTATGCGGGCCGATCCGTTTACTGGTGAACCAGCCATGCATAAAGGCTTGGATTTTGCTGGTAAAGCAGGAGAGAACGTTGTTGCTACTGCTGCAGGTATAGTTACCTGGGCTGGCGAGCGTTATGGTTATGGTCAGCTAATTGAAATTGAGCATGGAGATGGTTTTGTGACCCGGTATGGGCACAATGATAATCTTCTTGTATCCATCGGTGACGTTGTTACGAAAGGACAATCAGTTGCCAAAATGGGCAACACTGGTCGCTCGACCGGTGCTCATGTTCACTACGAAGTAATAAGAAACGGTAAGCAAATCGATCCTCTACCTTACGTTTATAAGAAATAACGTTGGTAGCAGCCAGGTAAGTAGACGAACGTTTACGCAACTAATATCGCTTGGTACGCCCTAAAAAGGCGCGCCTTTTACGTTTTAATATAGCTGTGGCTATCATCACAGCGCCTCGACAAGTAGTGGAATATACAAGCTAATGTTTTCAAGCATCCTTAGAAAAGTATTCGGTAGTAGAAACGACCGTCTATTAAAAAAATTACAAAAAAATGTAGATGCCATCAATGCACTGGAAGCAGAGTACGAAAAGCTTTCCGATGAGGCGCTAAAAGCTAAAACTGAAGAATTTAAAGCGCGAATTGAAAAAGGGGAAACCCTTGATGCGTTACTGACTGAAGCCTTTGCCACTGTAAGGGAAGCCAGTAAGCGTGTTTACGGTATGCGTCATTTTGATGTACAGATGCTGGGCGGCCAAGTGCTGCATCAGGGTAAAATTTCTGAAATGCGTACTGGTGAGGGTAAAACCTTAACCGCGACGCTGCCTACCTACCTAAATGCACTCTCAGGCAAAGGTGTTCACGTAGTGACGGTGAACGATTACCTTGCTCGCCGTGATGCAGAGTGGAGTAATCAGCTCTTCTCTTTCCTTGGTATGCGCGTAGGGTGTAACGTTCCTGGGTTGTCGTCAGAGCAAAAACGTGACGCTTATCAAGCTGATGTCACCTACGGTACAAATAACGAGTTCGGTTTTGATTACCTGCGCGATAACATGGCGTTTAGCCCTCAAGATCGTGTTCAACGCGAACTTAATTACGCGGTTGTGGATGAAGTTGACTCTATTCTGATCGACGAAGCGCGTACACCGCTTATTATTTCTGGACAAGCTGAAGATAGCTCTGAGCTTTATCGTAGAATAAATGCCATTATTCCTAAGCTTATCCAGCAAGAGAAAGAAGATGAGGAAGGTCAAGAGGGTGACGGTGACTACACTATCGACCTGAAAGCCAAGCAAATTCATCTTACCGAGCGCGGCCAACTTCATGTAGAAGAAATACTGCAAGAAGCTGGCGTACTGCCCGAGGGTGAGTCGCTATTCGCAGCAGGCAATATCTCGCTATTGCATCACATTAATGCTGCACTGCGCGCACATAAGTTATTTGCTAGAGATGTCGATTACATCGTTAAAGAAGACCAGATTGTCATTGTTGATGAACATACTGGCCGCACTATGGAAGGACGTCGTTGGTCTGAAGGCTTGCATCAAGCCGTAGAAGCAAAAGAAGGGGTTCGTATTCAAAACGAAAACCAAACACTTGCGTCTATCACCTTCCAGAACTACTTCCGTCTGTTCAATAAGCTTGCGGGTATGACTGGTACTGCAGATACAGAAGCGTTTGAATTCCAACATATATATGGTCTCGAAACCGTTGTTATTCCGACTAACAGACCAATGCAGCGTAAAGATCACGCCGACCTCATCTACTTAACGGCAGAAGAGAAATACGAAGCGATTGTTGAAGATATCAAAGCGTGCGTTAAGCGCGGTCAACCAACACTTGTGGGTACGGTATCTATCGAAAATTCTGAGCTTATCTCTCGTATTCTTAAGAAAGAAAAAATTCCTCATAAAGTACTTAATGCGAAATTCCACGAGCATGAAGCCGATATCGTCGCACAGGCGGGTAAAGCGGGCGCCGTAACCATTGCAACCAATATGGCTGGTCGAGGCACTGATATTGTGCTTGGCGGAAACTGGCAGGCAGAACTTGAAAAAATCGAGAACCCTACGCAGGCGCAAATAGACAGCGTTAAAGCGCAGTGGAAAGAAAGCCACGATAACGTATTAGCGTCAGGCGGCTTACATATTATTGGTACTGAGCGTCATGAATCACGTCGTATCGATAATCAGCTGCGTGGCCGTTCTGGCCGTCAAGGTGACCCGGGTTCTAGCCGCTTCTACCTATCATTAGATGACGCACTAATGCGCATATTTGCCTCAGAAAAAATGGGCAACATGATGAAACGTCTAGGCATGGAGCGAGGCGAAGCCATCGAGCATCCATGGGTATCACGCGCCATAGAGAATGCTCAGCGTAAAGTTGAGGGCCGTAACTTCGACATTCGTAAGCAATTGCTAGAGTATGACGATGTTGCCAATGATCAACGTAAGGTCATCTACGAACAGCGTAATGAATTACTTGATGAGGGTGATATTAGCGATACGATTGCTGCCATACGTGAAGACGTGGTAAGCAGTGTGGTTGATGAATATATTCCACCTCAATCGCTTGAAGAAATGTGGGATGTCAACGGCTTAGAAGAGCGCTTAAAAGCAGACTTTGCTGTCGCGCTTCCTTTAAAAACGTGGCTTGAAAACGATGATAAGCTTTATGAAGAGAAGCTTAGAGAACGTATTCTTAATGAAATTATTGCGGCCTACAAAGAAAAAGAAGCGGTTGTAGGTGAGCAGGTTATCCGCCAGTTCGAGAAAGCAGTAATGCTTCAGAACTTAGACAGCCACTGGAAAGAGCATTTGGCTGCAATGGATCATCTACGACAAGGTATTCACCTTCGTGGTTATGCGCAGAAAAACCCTAAGCAGGAATACAAGCGTGAGTCATTTGCGTTGTTTTCACAAATGCTTGAGGCCTTGAAGGTTGAAGTTATTACTATTCTTGCTCGTGTGAAAGTACAGGCTGAAGAGGATGTTGAGAAAGTTGAAGAGCAACGTCGTCAAGCAGATGATGTACCAAAAAACTTTGAGCATGAAGAAACTACCGCAACACCAGAAGCGGCGAGCGACAAGGTACGTTCAGAAGTACGCAATGGGCCGAAGGTCGGCCGTAATGACCCATGTCCGTGTGGTTCTGGAAAGAAATACAAGCAGTGCCACGGTAAGCTTAGCTAATGAAAGTGGTTCACGTAGCGGTGGGTGTTGTCTGCCGTGACGAACGCATCTTTGTGACTCTTCGCCCCGATGATGTTCATCAGGGCGGCTTGTGGGAATTCCCCGGCGGGAAAGTCGAGGCGAACGAGACCGTTCAAGAAGCACTGTCGAGAGAGTTGTTTGAAGAAATCGGGATAGACGTTCGCGAGAGCACCCCTCTTACGGTAATTACCCACGACTACGGCGATAAAGTGGTAAAACTCGATGTGCACAGCGTGACAGCGTTTTCCGGCGAGCCGCATGGTAAAGAAGGGCAAGCCCATGAGTGGGTGAAAAAGACCGCGCTAGACCCCGATAGGTTTCCAGTAGCGAATGTCGCGATTATTGACGCGCTACTTGCTTAATATAAGCTATAACGGTTAAAACAAAAAAACGCGCCTAGGCGCGTTTTTTATTACAGTACTGCTAACGTTACTGCCTTTTACAGGGTAATAAGCGTTGATGTGGCAAAGGCCACATGAAGTTTATTGTAGGCCGCTTCGTTGATGAAATGCGGGTACGTGGTTTCATCAGCCTGCCATACGATATCTTTCCCATCGAAGGTTCTAAACATAGGTGCACCTGTAACCAGCGGAACAAAATCGCTATCTTGCAGTGCATGATGAATCATGGCGGTACGGTTGCCGTCTTCATCAAGCGGAAATGAGATATTCTCGCCTAGCCTAAACGCCTCGCAGGGCGGTAGGTCAGCACAGTCATTGTTGTTAAATGCAAGACAGAAATCGAGAAGCACTTCAGCCATTTTTTGGGTTGATAAAAATACGTCTTCACGCAATACGCCCTGAGGCTGTGCCCCTACTTCTATCATCACACCATATTTACCCGTGGTACAAAGGTAGCCATGGTCCAGATACGCTTTTTCGTCTTCAACTAAAATATTTGATTCAGGCATGTGTTGCTTAACATACCGCGCCATTTGTACGTAAAAATCACTGGTATCAAGAATGATTAATGTCGCGCCCATATGGCTTGTGGTGTTATGAATATCGACGACTAAATCAGTCGCTGACGTGCCTTTTGGACCAAGCTGCTGATTGATGGTCTTGGCTAGTTCATTTTCTTGTGAGGACGTTGTCTCTGTAAGTGCTGCATGGGTAAACTGACGATTAAGATCTTCTTCTAAAAAGCGTACGTTTGCAGCAATGGCGGCAGGGTTAGCGGTATAAAGCGTTATATCTAACAGATCAAAACGCGATGGCGTACCTTGATTTTCCCAATTTTGTATAAGCTGGGTACCGCTCATCTCGTTTCCGTGTGTACCACCAACAAGCGCAATACTTTTAATCATTATAACGTTCCTCAATGCTTAAAAAAGTCATCTGACTGCTGGCTTAACATGGCCTCTATATCTTCAATGTCGATGTCGTTTTGACTATCTCGCTTACTATTTTCTGTTGCAATTTTCCGTTCTTCAGCTGCCCACTCTCCTAAATCAATAAGTTGACATTTTTTGCTACAAAACGGGCGATATTCACTGTCGCTAGACCAGGTTACAGGCGCAGCACACGTTGGACAGTTAACAACCATAGAAACACTCCATTAGGGGTTATACGGGTCTAGTTTAACAAGCGGCTAATGCAAATTGAATATTAGAATCAATCGCAGCACTTTGACCATCAGGTGGGGTAAATTGCATGAAGCGAAGGGCATAACGATATTTGTTACCGCTAAGTGTTGGATAATAGCCTTCGTCGGTGCGGCAGCGAACCCGGATTAGTTCGTTTTTATCTTCTGCGACACCTTGGTAAAAGCCATTATCTGCCGTAACGCTAGTAAATTGCCCTCGCTCTCTGATAAACGAAACACTGACCGCAATAGCATCGTCAAGTAGCGCCAACGAATCAAGCCATTGAGAAATATCCTGTTGTCTCAACGCTGTTGGCTGTTGCAACCAGAAATGAAGATTGGGCAAGTCAAAGCTACATGCGCCGCCAGGAATAGCAAAACGCTGCCTAATACTGCCGAGGAATTTATCTTCTTTTAATGCGCTACCGAAACGGCGTTCGTTCTTTATTTTCGTTTTAAGTGACAGTACGGTTTTCAGTGCTTGTTCAAGCGCGGTGCTATCAATTTTAGGGTGACGTGACCAATACACGAGATTTTTTTCGTGGGCTTCTAAATCTTTTCCCATATCAGAACGTAAATCTAAGCGTTCAATAAGGTCAAGAAGTTCGAAAAGTTGTTCAAAAAAAACCAGTTGAAGATGGGGGCTGTCAATTTTAGCCGTTGCCTTTAATTGACCAATGAGCTGTTCTACACGCAAATAGTTACGTACTTTTTCCTTTAACGGGAACTCGAAAACAGCGTCGCTCATGGTTATCCTTTAAACACAGTTACTTAGCTGTTAAGCCTAATGCATGTAACGGTTTAAGCCAAGCCGACTTTTAAACAATCGAGTATTTTTGTGTATTCTGCACAAAAAAACGGTGTTTAGCGTGTTCGATGTGCACTTTTTGAAAGATATTGTGCGTGTAACGCGTTTACCTGGGGTGATAAGCTTTCCAGTGTCCCACTGTTATCAATAACGTCATCTGCAGCGCTAAGCCTATCCTCTCGTGAGGCTTGTGCCGCCATGATATTCTTAATTGTTTGCTCCGCGCTTCCATCACGCAGGGTCGCGCGCTCAATTTGTATCGCCTCAGCGCAATCAACAACCAGCACGCGGTCACACATTACCGTTAGCTTATTCTCGACTAACAAGGGAACCGACAAAATACAATAATCACTCTGAGACTGCTCAATAAGCTGATGCATTCGCTCACGAATAAGCGGATGTAACAGGGCGTTTAACCATGCTTGTTCCTCTTTATCGTAGAACACGCGCTCTCTTAGTGCTGGGCGATTTAGTGAGCCGTTTTCGAGTAAAATGGACGGGCCAAAATGCTTTACGATTTCAGAAAGGCCGCTGCTGCCGGCAGCCACAACATCTCTTGCAATCTCGTCGGCATCAACGATATCAATACCCAGCTCTGCGAAGCGATTGCTGACTGCAGATTTACCACTGCCTATTCCACCGGTTAACCCCACAACGTATTTATTTTTCATTATGAGAGTACCCAGCTTAAGTAAGTAGTTGTGATGATGTCTTTGTAAAGTAGGGTAAGCCAACCGGCTACCGCGAGATACGGGCCAAACGGAATAGCCAGCGACTTTCCTTTATTCTGTATTACCATGATAGCGATGCCTGCGACAGCGCCAACAAATGAAGATAGCAAAATTATTATAGGTAAGCCCTGCCACCCAGTGAATGCCCCAAGTGCTGCTAGTAGTTTAAAGTCGCCGTAACCCATTCCTTCCTTACCGGTGGTTAATTTGAACAACCAATACACCGACCATAAACTTAAATAACCAAACGCCGCGCCCAAAATGGCATCGGTTGTATCTACAAATAAGTGCTGAGTGCTAAGGAGTAGCCCAACCCAGAGTAACGGTAAGGTTAATTGGTCGGGTAATAGCATTTTATCAAGGTCGATAAAAAGTAACGCAACAAGCACATAAGTAAACCCTACAGCCCATAAAGCTTGTGTTGACGGGCCGAAATGATAAGCCGCGAATGTACATGCTATGGCGGTAAAAAGCTCAACGAGAGGGTAGCGCGCAGAAATAGACGTTTTGCACGATGCACATTTCCCTTTTAAGAGTATATAGCTAATAACTGGTATGTTTTCCCACGCTCTTATCTTGTGGTTACAGTGCGGACACGTGCTGTCGGGCTTTGATAAATTGAATGGAGTATCTGGTGTGGTGGGTTCGTTATTGAAGTACGTGTCATATTCTTCTTTCCAGCTGTTTTCCATCATTATTGGAAGGCGATAAATAACCACATTTAAAAAGCTTCCTACCATTAAGCTTACCAGGAAAACCATGATAAAAAAGAACGTTGGGTACTGCTGGCTTAAAAAAATAACCGATTCCATTAAGGCGAACTCTTTATTATTTTGCGTTGGTTATGATGAAAAAACTTGCTAGTAGCGGCATGTTTGCCGCCAAAAAAGAAATGAATATTACACCACATCACCCATCTGGAATATAGGCAAGTACATCGCAACAATTAAGCCACCAATGACAACACCGAGTACAGCCATGATCATGGGTTCAAGTAAGCTGGTTAAGCCATCAACCATGTCGTCAACTTCGGCCTCGTAAATGGTAGCAATTTTACTAAGCATTTCATCAACCGCGCCAGATTCTTCACCAATAGCAATCATCTGCGTCACCATATCAGGGAACACATTGGTTGCTCTCATTGCCGTATGCATCGGCATACCACCGGCAACTTCTTTTCGCATAAATAAGATGGCATCACGAAAAACCGCATTCCCCGACGCGCCCGCCGCAGACTCTAATGCACCAATTAATGGAACACCGGCGGCAAAGGTGGTGGCAAGTGTTCGTGTAAAGCGTGCAATACTCGCTTTTTTAAGTATTTCACCAATGACAGGGATTTTAAGGACATTTTTATCTACATTATCTCTAAGCTTTTGGCTCTTTTTGTGGGCGCGCATAAACATTGCGCCTGCGCCGCCCATCCCAATTGCAATAAAAATACCGTAATCTTGCACAAATCGAGAAATGGCTAAAACAAACTGTGTAAACGCTGGCAATTCTGCACCAAAGCTACTAAAAATTTCCTCAAATTGAGGTACCACGAAAATAAGTAGAATTGTAGTTACAATAAAGGCGACAACCACAACCGCGATAGGGTAGAACATCGCTTTTTTAATTTTTGATTTTAATGCTTCGGCTTTTTCTTTATACGTGGCGATTCTATCGTAAATAAGCTCAAGGGCACCCGACTGTTCACCGGTATACACCAGGTCACAATATAAGTCGTCAAAGTAGTCTGGGTGTTTTCTTAATGCGCCCGAAAGAGGGTTACCGCTTTTTACTTCATCGGTTATTTGCGTTAATAGCTTTCGCATAGACGCTTTAGCATGGCCTTGCGCTATCATCTCTAACGATTGTATTAAGGTAACACCTGCCGCAAGCATGGTTGCGATTTGGCGAGATACAACAGAAATGTCGGCGGCAACAATTTTTTGACCACCACGACCAAATAGGGGTTTACTAAGTTTTTTAACTTTGTTCGCTGAAATACCTTGTCGGCGAAGTAAGTTTTTAGCCTCTGACAGCGATGTTGCTGAAATTTCGCCTTTACGAGACTGCCCTTGTCGGTCTTTGCCTTGCCAGGTAAACATCGTTGCTGCTTTTGCCATTACTTTTACTCAGCTATAAATATGGTTCGCTAGGAATGTAGACAAAAAAGCCCAGTATTCACCGGGCTTTTATTATTGAAAATTATGACTTAATTAGCATAGTGTTGTTGGGTCGCAAGCAGCAGCCCAGATAATGCGGTTATTGTCGATGTTAGGCGTCAATGTGTATGAACCAGTACCTGAAAGGCCTAAATCACCGTGCTGAGTCGCTGTAATTACACCATTCGCTGTGCTTACGCCAACAACGTCAACTGTAGCTGCAGCTGCTGACGCAGTAATGTCAGCTGGAATGCCGTTAGTACCGCCGTCACATACAGTAATGTCATTGGTAGATGCATAGCAAATTTCTACAGATGTTTTCGCAGCAGCTGTCGCGTTGGTCACTTCAGTGAACTTCGCTTTTTGTGTGTAGTTCTGATACGCAGGCAATGCGATAGCAGCAAGAATACCGATGATTGCTACAACAATCATTAGTTCGATTAGGGTGAAACCGTTTTGGTTTTTAGTGTTCATGTTTTTCATGGTCTTTCTCCGGGACGTGTATAACACGTAAAGTTAAAATATCTTCAAATTGACGTTTATACCTGAGACGCCCTTTTAAACGACCCCGGTACTTGATGCTCAGTATAGAATTTTATTTGCCTGTGACAAGTATAAGAAACTATACCGATGTCTTCGTTTTGCAGTATGACATGTATCAACAGCGCTTTGCATACGTGGCTAGTTAAACTTTCGTATAATAATCTGTAAGTTACCTTAGTTATAGCCTATTATACTAGCATCGTCTACTGCATCGTCGTGAGCAAACCTTTCCCTGTACGTAGTCCGCTTCTCGTCACAGCGCTACTTATCACCAAGTGCAATACGTAATGACAGGTCTATCGCGTTTACATGCTTTGTCAGCGCACCTGATGAAATGTAATCTACGCCCAAGGTTGCCAGCGACGCCAGTCGTTCGTCAGTGATATTTCCTGACACTTCAAGTTTAGCTTGCCCTTGCGTTAGTGCAACTGCATGTTGGATCTGTTCGTTGGTAAAATTGTCTAACATGATAATGTCAGCGCCGGCTGATAATGCGTCCTCTAACTCTTGATGGTTTTCAACTTCCACCTCAACCAACTTACCAGGCATCATATTTTTTGCCCGCTGAATGGCTTTGTGTATGCCACCGCAAGAAAAAATGTGATTTTCTTTTATCAAAAAGGCATCAAATAGCCCTATTCTGTGGTTCTTACCGCCACCGCAGGCTACAGCATATTTTTGAGCAAGTCGTAAACCGGGTAAGGTTTTTCTTGTATCGAGAATCTTGGTGTTGCTTCCTGCAAGGAAAGCGGCATAGTGAGAGGTTGTCGTTGCGGTACCTGACAAGGTTTGAAAGAAGTTTAATGCTGTCCGTTCTGCGGTTAATATTGCGCGTGCCGAACCTGACAAGCTTACCAATACGGTATTCGCATCAACCTTATCACCTTCATTGACATGCCAGTTAAGCAAAACGGTCTCGTCAATCAATGCAAAAGCTTCGTTTACCCACGCTACCCCACAAACCACGCACGGTTCGCGAGTGATAATGGTTGCATTCGCTGTTACGTCTTTTTCGATAAGGTTTGCAGTAATATCATTGTTGGCATTAAGTTCGCCGCCAAGGTCTTCTATTAATGCTTGCTTTACTTGTTCACGAATTGCGTGAATGTCAGGAGATGTCATGTGGTTTGCACTAGTCAGCTAAAGGGTACGCAATATTAACCAATCTCCGCGCTGAGTAAACTCTAATTGGCGAAGAACGCTCATTCCGAGCAAAATATGGTCATCTTGCATACCTGGGTTTAAGTTTGCTTCAACGTCGCGTACCACGATATCGCCGATGCGAAGTGTATCAATACGCGATTCTGCAACCGTCACTGTGCCGTTTGCGGTTCTAGCAAGCCCTTGTCTTCCTGCTTCTAGTTGCAATTTTTTCGCAAGGTGAGCGGGCACGGCAACATCTGTCGCGCCGGTATCAACAAGAAAAATCACTTCTTCACCGTTAATAAACCCTGTGGTGACATAATGGCCTGCTCTATTTTGTTTTAATCGCACTTCTGTTTGGGCGCCAACGCGCTGAGACTCTGGTGTCGAGTTTGGATTTACTTGTTTCTCTAGTAGGTCAGAGAAAACAAATACCAGTAACCCGAAACCACACACCCATGCGAGTATGACCATCCATTTTCCGGCAGAGCTGTCGCCGGTCTCGCTGTTCATATCGCTCATTCGATACCTCTTTTTACCCGTGTGCGTTGCCAGTATTTGGTTAGCTTTTTATCCATATAAAAGCGGTTTAGTTTGACAGAAATCATTGTTTTTGATGTTCTTCCTGTTCTTTATCAGGCCATTTCGTGCCAGTGTAGTAACAGTAATACAGTAAAAGACGAATTAACACGATGTTATACGAAAACGCTATTCAAGTAGATTGCCCGCATTACGATGAACGGCCAGAAGGAGCTGAGGTAAGCTTACTGGTTATCCATAACATTTCTTTACCTCCCTCCCAATTTGGCACAAAGGGAATTCGACAATTATTTACGGGCACGCTTAACCCTAATGACCATCCATTTTACAAAGAAATTGCTGGTCTACGCGTATCCGCACATTGTGTTATTTATCGCTCGGGCAAGGTAGAACAGTTTGTACCCTTTAACGCACGTGCATGGCATGCTGGCGTTTCTACCTTTCAAGGTGTTTCTCAATGTAATGACTTTTCTATCGGCATCGAATTAGAGGGAACCGATACGCTCGCTTATACCGACGAGCAATATCAAACACTTACTGAAATTTCGAATTTCATTCGTTCCCACTATCCTCGGATCTCTTTAGGGCGTATTGTGGGGCATAATGATATTGCTCCAGGAAGGAAGACAGACCCTGGAAGCGCGTTTGACTGGGCACGATTTAGAACCAGTTTATCGTAGCCCGCTTGAGCTACCTCAAGAAAAATAAGGTTTCAGCATGATTTTAATGAGTTTATTACTGGTGTTGAGTATGGAGCGCTTGGTGACTAAGCAACCCCACTGGCACATCGAAAAGTATGCCGAAAAATACAGAGCATGGACAACAGAAAAAGGTTGGCTTTCTAAAGACACAACACCGTTTATGTTCTACACAATATTGTTAATGCCCGCCTTGTTACTCGCTGCGCTTGAATATTGGTTGTTAGGCACATTTCTAACGTTTATTGAGCAAAGCCTTGTATTGTTTGTCTGTATCGGCTGCCCGGCATTGCGTGCTACTTATAAATGCTATTTAAACGCTGCACACCGGGGCGATGTGCAGGCATGCAGCATGTATACCGACCAATTGGGCCACTGCACAAGCGAAGCACCACAATCACAAAATGCCCAGGAGGAAGGCAGAAGTTTTGGTCAACATTTAACGTGGCTAAACTATCAACATTATGCTGCTGTTATGCTGTTTTTTGTTGCTTTTGGCGGCCCAGGTGCGCTGTTTTACGCCCTAAGTCGAAGTACCACCGAAATGTTATGTAATCGACAACATCCTTTGCGAGAAACGGCAATAAACCTGATGTTTGCGCTTGACTATATACCGGTAAGGATAACGGCGTTCGGTATGTTAATGATGGGGCACTTTTCACGCGCACTGTCTGAATGGCTTAACCATGTATTTTCGCTAAATGTGTCAGCCTATACATTGCTAACACAAGTATCATCCCAAGCAGAAATGCTTACACCTGAAGAGCAAGAGGCACAACAAAACAACGCGGCTATTGAGCCTCAAGTTTTGGTAAAGCTTGCTAAGCGAAATGTGATATTTTTATTGGTGCTAACATCTGCGTTAACGGTCGTCGGCTCGCTAGCCTGATAGACCTCCCATAAAGATGCGTCCAGTGTTTGATACTCGTTGCGCATTTCTTAATGAAGGGGGCTGATTTATAAGAAATGACATATAAATCAGCCATCTCCAACGTTAAATCTTCTCCATTCTTTCTCATCAGACCAGTACGGCATTCACTACTTTTTCTATTATTTTCAATGATAAAGGCAGGTGCTAAGCAATATGCCAAGGCTTTGCTATGCTTGAGAGTGTTTACCTACGGATTGAACTGCCTTAAACTGTATAGGTAAAATGGTATTACCAATATTAGTTTATTGTTCATTTTTTTTACACTAGCGCTTCGACAGTAGTTAAAAATAAGGTAGACGCATGCGTCAGCAGCGAAAAAAACTTGCAGATGTAATAACAGAGCAACTTGAATCGATGATTCTTGACGGCTCTTTATTGGCAGGTCAAAAACTTCCCCCAGAAAGGGAGCTGGCATTGCAGTTTGATGTGTCACGTCCTTCACTACGAGAAGCCATCGGTAATTTACAGGCGCGTGGTTTAGTGGAGCGAAAGCAGGGGGGCGGTACGTTTGTTAATCGCAACTTGAATTCAGCGATGACCGACCCATTGATGGCCTTAGTCAGTAAGCGCCCAGAAACGCAATTTGACCTTTTGGAGTTCAGGCACGCCTTAGAAGGAATGGCAGCATATTATGCAGCGCTTCGAGGGCAACCAGAGGACTATGATGCGTTAAAAACAGCATTAAACGAATTACCTACCCCTAGCGCCGATGAAAGCAAGCATCAGCAAGCACAAGCGCTTGGCCAGTTTTACATCATTATGGCGCGAGCCTCTCATAACATGGTGCTTTTGCACGTAATGAGTACGATGCAAAGTATGTTAGTAGAGAATATCGAACGAAATTTAGACATGTTGGCGATGCATACCGACACCGGTAATGACATAGCAAGACAGCGTCGTGAAATTGTTGAGGCTATTGCTGCGCGTGACCCTGAGGCTGCGCGCCAAGCGTGTAATACGCACCTTGCATTTATTGAAAAAACGCTATTAACCATTAATCAGCGTGATAGCCGCGTCCAGCGTGCATTACGACGGTTAGAAATTTAACCTCTCGCACTATGCGAGAACACGAGTTCGCAGTGATCTGGGTATGTTTTCAGAATCTCTGCATTAGCAGGTGAGCCATAACGGATCACTGTGAGTACAACGTTATTTAGTTCGTCTTCTCTTTGGTGCTTTCAATGTAAAGCCGAAACCTTAGAGATGATTGTCTATATAAGCAAAAATAGGATGGCACCATGACTGATATGTTGCACCAAGATGTCGACCCTCAAGAAACGAAAGAGTGGATTGATGCGCTTGAGTCTGTATTAGAAGAAGAAGGCGTAGAGCGCGCGCATTATTTACTTGAGAAGTTGATTGATAAAGCACGTCGTAGCGGCGCGCATTTACCTTACGACGCTACTACTGCGTACATCAACACCATTCCTGCAGCGCAAGAGCCGAAAATGCCAGGCGATCTAACCATTGAAGCGCGTATTCGTGCCGCAATTCGTTGGAACGCATTGATGATTGTATTGCGTGCATCTAAGAAAGATCTTGAACTTGGTGGTCACATTGGTAGTTTCGCATCCTCTGCCATGCTTTACGATGTGGGCTTCAACCACTTCTTTAAAGCACCGAATGAAAATCAAGGCGGTGACTTTATCTTCGCTCAGGGCCACATCTCTCCTGGTATCTACGCGCGTTCATACATAGAAGGAAACCTAACGGAAGATCAGTTAAATAACTTCCGCCAAGAATGTGCTGGCGATGGTCTGTCTTCATACCCTCACCCTCATTTGATGAAAGATTACTGGCAGTTCCCAACGGTATCGATGGGCTTAGGTCCACTTCAAGCTATCTATACCGCACGCTTCCTTAAATACCTTACAAACCGTGGTATTAAAGACTGTTCAGGTCAGCGCGTTTACTGCTACATGGGCGACGGTGAGTGCGATGAGCCAGAGAGCTTAGGGGCAATTGGTCTTGCGTCTCGCGAAGGCTTGGACAACTTAACGTTTGTGATTAACTGTAACCTTCAGCGTCTTGATGGGCCGGTACGTGGTAACGGCAAAATTATCCAAGAACTTGAAGGTACATTCCGCGGCGCAGGCTGGGAAGTAGTAAAAGTTATCTGGGGTAGTTACTGGGACGAGCTTCTAGCCCGTGATAAATCAGGCAAACTTATACAGCTTATGGGCGAAACGGTTGATGGTGAATACCAAAACTGTAAAGCCAAAGGTGGTAAATACACCCGCGAAAACTTCTTTAATAAGTACCCTGAAACCGCGGCGCTGGTAGCAAATATGTCAGACGATGATATTTGGCGCTTAAACCGTGGCGGTCACGATCCAGTGAAAGTGTTTGCCGCGTACCAAAAAGCGATTGATACCAAAGGCCGTCCAACGGTAATCCTTGCTAAAACAGTTAAAGGTTTTGGTCTTGGCGCGTCGGGCGAAGCGCAAAACGTAGCGCACAACGTGAAGAAAATGGAAGTAGACTCAATTAAGTTGTTCCGCGACCGTTTTAATATTCCAGTAGCAGACGACAAAATCGCTGATCTTCCTTATTTCAAGTTCGAAGAAGACAGTGAAGAAATGAAGTATCTTCGCGCACGTCGTGAAGCGTTAGGTGGTTACCTACCTTCACGCAGAGAACAAGCGGAAGAACAGCTAGAAGTGCCAGAGCTATCGGCATTCGATGCTATCTTGAAAGGGTCTGGCGACCGTCAAGTGTCATCAACGATGACCTTTGTCCGTGTGCTTAACGCCCTGTTGAAAGATAAGAAAATTGGCAAGCGTATTGTGCCAATTATTCCTGATGAAGCCCGTACTTTCGGGATGGAAGGTTTGTTCCGTCAGGTAGGTATTTACGCCAACGAAGGCCAAAAATACGTACCTCAAGATGCTGACCAAGTCGCTTACTATCGTGAAGATAAGAAAGGTCAGGTACTGCAAGAAGGCATTAACGAACTGGGTGCAATGGCATCATGGGTTGCAGCAGGAACATCTTATTCAACGTGTAACGCCACTACGATCCCGTTCTATATTTACTACTCTATGTTTGGTTTCCAACGTGTTGGCGACTTAGCATGGGCAGCAGGGGATAGCCAAGCACGCGGTTTCCTATTAGGCGCAACAGCGGGAAGAACTACCCTTAACGGTGAAGGTCTACAGCATCAGGATGGTCACTCTCACGTTCAAGCGAACCTAATCCCTAACTGTATTACCTACGATCCAACGTATGGTTATGAAGTGGCGGTTATCGTACAAGACGGCCTACGTCGTATGTATGGCGATAACGAAAACGTGTTCTACTACCTAACGTTGATGAACGAGAACTATCAACACCCGGCAATGCCAGAAGGTGAAGATGTTGCCGAGCAAATTATCAAAGGTATCTACAAGCTAGAGCGAGTAGAAAACGATAAGTCTGAGCGTAATGTTCAGCTTATGGGCTCAGGGACTATCTTGAACGAAGTGCGTAAAGCAGCACAGATTCTGTGTGAAGACTACAACGTATCGTCTGACGTTTACTCGGTGACCTCGTTTAATGAATTGGCCCGCGAAGGTCAAGGTGTTGCACGTTGGAACATGCTAAACCCAGAAGCTGAGCAAAAAGTATCTTACATTGGTCAAGTGATTACGAAAGATGCAGGTCCTGCAATTTCTGCTACTGACTATGTGAAGAACTACTCAGACCAAGTACGTGCGTTTATCGACACTGAATACCGCTGTCTAGGGACTGATGGTTTCGGTCGAAGCGATAGCCGCGAAAACTTGCGTACTCACTTTGAAGTTAATGCGTCATACATTGTGGTTGCATCACTTTACGAATTGGCTCAGCGCGGCGACGTTGAGAAAAAAGTGGTAGCAGAAGCCATTAAGCGTTTTGATATTAACGCTGAAAAACTTAACCCACTTTACGCGTAAGCCAGATAAGGTATTTTACATATGTCAGATATTCAAAAGATTATCGTACCCGATGTAGGTGGTGACGAAGTTGAAGTTATCGAGCTATGTGTTGCCGTAGGCGACAACATTGAGGCAGATGAAGGCGTTGTTACTGTTGAAAGTGACAAGGCGTCAATGGACATCCCAGCACCGTTTGAAGGTGAGATTGTAAGCTTATCGGTATCAGTAGGCGATAAAATCAAAGAAGGCGATGTGATTGGTGAGATGAAGGCTGCGGGCGGTGATAATGCATCTGAAGAATCCGCTTCTGATGATGCGCAAGAAGCGCCTAAGCAAGAAACACCTAAGGAAGAAAATCAGTCAGAAGCAGCACCTGCTGCCTCTGGCGGCAGTGAAGTTATTGAAGTTGCAGTGCCGGATATTGGCTCAGATGACGACGTTGACGTTATTGATGTACTGGTTTCAGTGGGTGATACCATCGAAAAAGAAGATGGCCTTATTACGCTTGAAACCGATAAAGCCACCATGGACGTCCCTTCAACACACGCAGGTACAGTGAAAGAAGTCTTCATTAGTACGGGCGATAAAGTGAAAGAAGGTACGGTGGTAATTAAGCTTGAAATTGCTGGTGAAGGCGGTTCAAGTGAAAGCCATTCAGCACCAGCCCAACAAGAAGCGCCTGCAAAAGAAGACAGCGCGTCTCAAGCAAGTGCATCATCAAGCAGCGAAACGATTGAAGTTGCTGTCCCTGACATTGGGGAAGACGGTGAAGTCGACGTAATCGATGTGTTGGTATCAGCTGGCGACACGGTTGAAAAAGAAGATGGCTTAATAACGCTTGAAACTGATAAAGCGACTATGGATGTACCTTCCACTCATGCGGGTACTGTCAAAGAAGTATTTATCAAAACGGGCGATAAAGTTAAGCAAGGTACGCTAGTAGTAAAACTAGAAACCCATGGCGGTGAAGCGTCAGTACAAGCATCTGAAAAGCCTGCTGAAACGCCAACCGAAGCACCTAAAAAAGAAGCCCCAAAACAAGAGGCGTCTGCGAATCGCTCTCCTGTGCCTGCCGCGCCAGAAGCGAAAAGTACAGGAAAGGCGCACGCATCGCCCTCTGTAAGACGTGTCGCGCGTGAGTTCGGTGTAGACCTGACATTGGTAAGTGGCTCAGGCCCTAAAAACCGCATTTTGAAAGAAGACGTTCAAGCCTACGTAAAAGCGGAGCTGGCTAAGCCTAGAACTGCGGCCGCGTCTGGCAGTGCAACGGTGGGTGACAACGTACTTCAAATTGTGCCGGTCAAGCCTATTGATCACAGCAAGTTTGGTGAAATTGAAGAGCAAAAGCTGTCGCGTATCCAGAAGATTTCTGGGCCTTTCTTACACCGTAACTGGGCAACTATCCCTCACGTTACGCAGTTTGACGAAGCCGATATCACCGACGTTGAAGATTTCCGTAAAGAGCAAAACGCGTACCATGCGAAAATTAAGTCTGGCCTTAAAATAACGCCACTTGTATTCGTAATGAAGGCGGTTGCGAAAGCGCTAGAGAAATACGAAGTATTTAATTCTTCACTTTCAGATGATGGCGAGAGCTTGATCATCAAGAAGTTCATCAACATTGGTATTGCGGTAGAAACACCGGGTGGCCTTGTTGTGCCTGTTATTCGCGACGTGAATAAGAAAGGTATTGAAGAGCTCTCTCGCGAGCTTATCGAGACGTCTAAGAAAGCCCGCGACGGAAAACTTAAAGCTGCAGACATGCAAGGTGGCACATTTACCATCTCTAGTTTAGGCGGTATTGGCGGTACCGCATTTACGCCTATTGTAAATGCACCAGAAGTCGCCATATTAGGTGTGTCAAAGTCTGAGATGAAGCCGAAGTGGAACGGCAGTGAGTTTGAACCTCGTTTGATGGTGCCACTGAGCTTATCATACGATCACCGTGTAATTGACGGTGCAATAGGGGCTAGATTCTCTACCGAGGTTGCTGCAAACTTGACTGACTTACGCAGAATAATACTTTAAGTAAAAGGTTGAAAAAGTTTACAATATCAGTGACATTTTCGACGATTTTATAAGCCCATTTGGTGGCATTTAGGTTATGCTATTACACAAAAGCAATAGCATGACCCTAAAAGAACAGGATTGAGGTTCACAATGAGCGAAATTAAAACGCAATTGGTGGTACTGGGCGGCGGCCCTGGCGGTTATTCAGCAGCATTTCGTGCCGCTGATTTAGGTATTGAAACAGTTATCGTAGACTCTCGCGACTCACTGGGTGGTGTTTGTCTTAACGTTGGCTGTATTCCATCAAAAGCCCTTCTTCATGTAGCAAAAGTGATGAAAGAAGCGAAGCACCTTGCAAGCCACGGTGTCACGTTTGGCGAGCCAACCATCGATTTAGACAAAATCCGCGATTACAAAGACGGTGTTGTTAAGCAATTAACAAATGGTCTTGGCGGTATGTCTAAAATGCGTAAAACCAAGCATGTTAAAGGCTTTGGTAAGTTCACAGGCGCAAATACACTAGAAGTAAAAAATGGTGACGACGTTACTACTATTACTTTCGATAACGCCATTATTGCTGCTGGCTCTGAGCCGGTAAGCCTACCGTTTATCCCAGAAGACGACCGCGTCATCGACTCAACTGGCGCGCTGGAAATGAAAGATATTCCAGAGAAAATGCTAGTGCTAGGCGGTGGTATTATCGGTCTAGAAATGGGAACAGTGTACGAAGCACTTGGCTCTAAAATCGACGTAGTTGAATTTTTAGATCAGCTTATTCCTGCGGCTGATAAAGACATCATGAAAGTATTCATGAAAGACTACAAAGAAAAATTCAACATTATGCTTGAAACCAAAGTAACAGCGGTTGAAGCAAAAGACGATGGCTTGTACGTAACGTTTGAAGGCAAAAACGCGCCATCTGAACAGGTACGTTACGATAAGGTACTTGTTGCAGTTGGTCGTAAGCCAAACGGTAAGCTGGTTGGCGCAGATGCGGCTGGCGTTAACGTTGATGAGCGAGGCTTTATTAATGTTGATAAGCAAATGCGTACCAATGTTGACCATATCTTTGCGATTGGCGACCTAGTTGGTCAGCCTATGCTTGCGCACAAAGCGGTTCACGAAGGTCATGTTGCAGCTGAAGTTATTTCAGGTAAGAAGCATTACTTCGACCCACGCGGTATTCCTTCAGTTGCTTATACTGAGCCAGAAGTTGCTTGGGTTGGTGTTACTGAAAAAGAAGCAAAAGAGCAAGGCTTAAGCTATGAAACTGCTGTGTTCCCATGGGCAGCTTCAGGCCGTGCAATTGCCTCTGATGCGACAAACGGCATGACGAAGATGATCTTCGACAAAGAAAGCGGCCGTGTTATCGGTGGTGCCATGATAGGTACTAACGCCGGTGAAATGCTTGGTGAGATTGGCCTAGCGCTAGAAATGGGTGCAGACGCCGAAGACGTCGCATTAACTATCCATGCTCACCCAACGCTAAATGAGTCTATTGGCCTGGCGTCAGAAATCTTTGAAGGTAGTATTACTGATTTGCCAAACCCTAAGGCAAAGAAAAAGAAATAACTTTTTTCAAAGTAAAAAAACCCGCTTTTAGCGGGTTTTTTGTTTTGGTACACAAGCTTTTCTTACGCTATTATTTTTTGCTTATTATCGTTTGCCGCAAGATGCGCATCGTTGTCGTCTTGGGATAAATGCGCAGGCGTAAAGGCGCCGCAGTCCATGTTGCGTTGGTCTAGAAAACGCTTAACGGTTTCTGCGCAATACGCTTTTCTGCAACACTGGGAAAGCAGCATCTCATGGCGTTGAACACGCTCTCGGATAAATTTCACTACTAACCCTCGAAGCCACTGCAACCCTGCATCTTGGTCTTGCCGCTTATGCCACATTACCGACAAAGGCGAGCTTACAATTTCAATGGGCGTTTCAAACACCGCCAGCTCACCTGAAAATATTTCTTTTTCCATTACCAGTGAAGGCGCTACGCAAATTAAGTTACTGTCTTTAAGTAATGGTGTCGCGTTATAGAATTGATTGACCGACATCGCAACACGACGTTTAAGCCCCATATTGGCGAGCACTTGATCGGTGGGGCCGGTGACATCGCCTGTTACGGATACCAGCAAATGATCGGCTGCAATAAAGTCTTCTAACGTAAGCTGCGATTTAGCCAATGGATGATCGGGGCGCATCACGACCACCCAGCTTGGGTCAAGCACGTGTTCTGCGCGGATCACCGAGCCTGGCTCTTGGTATTTAGAAAATGTTAATTCTGCTTCGGCGTCTTTTAGTATTTTATCGGTCTCCATATCGTAATTGGGGATCGCATGAATATTAATACCGGGCGCTTCATTTTCGATGACTTTCCTTAGGGGGCCCCAGACCATTGAAACGATGCTATCAGTGGCGGCAATTCTGAAAGTGCGTTTTGCAGTAGCAGGGTTAAAGTCGGTCGGGTTAACCGCAACTTCAAGCTCACCAAGGGGGCCTTGAATTTGACTCCATAAATTTTTAGCAAACGACGTAGGTTGTATCCCTCTACCATCTTTCACAAACAGTTCATCATTCCATGCCGAACGCATTCTAGATAAAGCATTCGAGACTGCGGGCTGGGTCATTGACAATCTATCCGCCGCCCGAGTAATTGCACCTTCGGTCATGATGGCATCAAAAATCATCAATAAATTTAAGTCATGTGGCCGCATTTTGAACTCCCGCGCTTGTTTTTTATACACCGATATACCTGCGAACCAATATATAACACCATGTGATATGTTGCATATTAAAATATAATTATTTTTATTGTTTAGACTTTAGCATAATGCGCGGCATTGAACCTTTAGTCGAAAATATTAAGAGAATCTTGCAATGAAAACATTACCCCGTCTATTCGCAATGGTGTGTATTACCGCGCTTATGATTGCATGCACAGACGAGCAGGAATCTGGTCAAGCGATGCAGGCAAACAATGCCGTACCTGTCGATGTAGCCAAAGTGGTCTCGCAACGTCTTACCGAGTGGGATAACTTCACTGGACGCTTAGAGTCGGTGCAAACCGTTGCGTTACGCCCTAGAGTGTCAGGTTATATTGACTTCGTTGCCTTTGAGGAAGGCGAATATGTTCAACAGGGGCAAACCTTGTTCCTTATTGATAATCGTACTTTCAAAGCTGAAGTGGCTAGGTTAACGGCACAGTTAGATGAAGCGAAAAGCCGCTTGGCGTTGGCTGAACATAACTATGAACGAGCGGCAAAGCTAAGAAAAACGCAAGCTGTTTCAGAAGAGGTACTCGATGCACGCTTGTCAGAGAAGAACCAAGCGTTAGCAGGCTTAAATCAAACAAAGGCGCTATTGGAGGTTGCGCGTTTAAATCGTGGCTTCGCTCGTGTTGAGGCACCTATTTCAGGTCGAATTTCTCGCGCTAATATTACCCAAGGCAATTTCGTCACCGCAGGGCAGAGTGAACTTACTCGAATTGTATCAACCAACACGTTGTACGCGTACTTCGATATTGATGAGCAGACCTACCTGAATTATCTAACAGACGATAACACTGCGTCTAGCGCAGTAAGTGACCAACCCGTTGCGATGCGCTTAGCTAACGAAACTGAGCATAGTCACTGGGGCAAAATTGATTTTATCGACAATCAGGTTAATAGCAGTACCGGAACCCTGCGTGTTAGGGCGGTGTTTGATAACCACGATGGTCGACTTATTCCTGGTTTATTCGCACACCTCAAATTGGCAGGGGATACGAATAATGAAGGTATTCTTATAAAAGAAAAAGCCATTGGTACAGACTTAAATAACAAATACGTATTAGTTGTTAATGCCCAAAGCCACGTTGAGTATCGCGCGGTAACCCTTGGCGACAAGGTAGGTAATATGCGCATTATTACGTCCGGCTTAACGCCGAGCGATAACGTTGTTGTCGATGGTTTGCAACGTGTACGTCCTGGTTCGGCAGTTATACCTAACGATGTAGCGATGGCCGATAACGGTGCGCTCGAAAGCTTAACTGCATGGCAGTCTCGTGTTGATAGCCAGCCACAGCCAGCAGATGATATGTCGCAGTATGAAGACGTGCTGTCTGGCGGCGCATTTCCCGCAACGGCTGCGACGGTAGGTCTTAAGTAATATGAACATATCGCAGTTTTTTATCAGCCGCCCCATTTTTGCGGGCGTTCTGTCTTTACTTATTTTTATTGGTGGTGCCATTGCAGTGTGGCAACTCCCTATCACAGAATACCCAGAAGTGGTGCCACCTACCGTGGTGGTTACCGCTAATTATCCTGGTGCTAACCCTGAAGTGATAGCTGAAACGGTTGCGACACCGTTAGAGCAAGAAATTAACGGCGTTGAAAACATGCTCTATATGTCATCACAGGCGACAAGTGATGGCCGTATGACATTGACTATTACGTTTGCAATCGGTACCGATCCAGATGCCGCCACTACGCTTGTGCAAAATAGGGTTAATCGCGCGACACCACGGTTACCTCAAGAAGTTCAGCGTCTTGGCGTCGTTACGGAAAAATCTTCGCCAAATTTAACCATGGTGGTGCATTTAACGTCACCGGATAAACGTTATGACATGCTCTATTTATCAAATTATGCCGATCAATTCGTAAAAGATGAGCTGGCGCGTATTGATGGTGTAGGACAGGTGCGTTTATTCGGCGCCGGTGAGTTCAGCATGCGTGTCTGGCTAGACCCAAACAAACTTGCCGCACTACAAATGAACCCTGGTGATGTCGTTGCTGCAATCGCAGAGCAAAATCAACAGGCCGCTGCTGGTAGCCTAGGAGCACAACCTACTGGAAGCAGTGAATTTCAACTATTGATAAACGTTCGCGGCAGACTCAAAGACGAAACCGAATTTGAAAACATCATCGTGAAAGCGGGTAGCAATGGTGAAATTACCCGACTAAAAGATGTCGCTCGTATCGAGTTAGGCGCAAACAACTACGCATTGCGCTCGTTACTTAATAATAACCCAGCGGCGGCTATTCCTATATTTCAAGCGCCAGGTTCAAACGCGATTCAAATTTCTGACGACGTGCGCGCACGCATGGCAACATTATCTACCATGTTTCCTGATGGCTTAGAGTACGACATTGTCTACGATCCTACCGTATTCGTTCGAGGTTCAATTGAAGCGGTAGTCGATACATTATTTGAAGCGGTACTATTGGTGGTATTGGTGGTAGTGCTTTTTCTCCAAACATGGCGCGCCTCTATTATTCCGCTGGTAGCGGTACCTATTTCTTTGGTGGGGACGTTTGCGTTTATGCAGCTTATGGGGTTCTCACTTAATGCACTGTCGCTGTTTGGTTTGGTATTAGCAATAGGCATAGTGGTAGATGACGCTATTGTTGTTGTGGAAAATGTTGAACGCAATATTGCGGAAGGAAAATCTCCGTTCGATGCAACCGTGCAAGCGATGAAGGAAGTTACCGGCCCCATCATTGCGACGACATTGGTATTGGCAGCGGTGTTTATCCCAACCGCCTTTATGAGTGGCCTTACGGGTCAGTTTTATAAGCAGTTTGCACTTACTATCACTATATCAACTTTTATATCAGCGATTAACTCGCTTACACTCAGTCCAGCTTTGTCAGCTTTGCTGTTAAAACCGCACGGCCAAGCGAACGACTGGCTTACGCGTTTAATGAATCGCGTGTTCGGTCGCTTTGTTTTTGCACCGTTTAATAATGCGTTTGAACGGGGCGCTAAAACGTACACGCGCGGCGTAAAAGGGCTGATACGCAAAAGTGGTATTGTTTTGGTGCTTTACGCTGGGTTACTGGCCCTTACCTATAATCAGTTTGCTTCTACACCAACCGGTTATGTGCCGGGCCAAGACAAACAATATTTAGTTGCGTTTGCACAACTGCCTAATGCGGCAAGCCTCGATAGAACCGAAGCTATCATCCGTGAAATGTCACGCATTGCCATGGAGCACCCAGGCGTTTCTGATGCAGTGGCATTTCCAGGGTTAAATATTAACGGTTTCACGAATAGCCCAAGCTCGGGCATTCTTTTCACCCCTTTAAAGCCTTTTGACCAGCGTCAATCACCCGAACTATCGGCGGGTGCCATCGCGGCAACGCTTAATAAACAATTTGGTTCGATTAAAGGTGCATATGTGGCAATTTTTCCGCCACCGCCGGTAATGGGCCTTGGCACAATTGGTGGATTTCGTTTACAAGTTGAAGACAAAGGTAATCTAGGGTTTGAGTCTCTTGAAAGGGTAACGCAAGAGGTTATCGCGAAAGCATGGGCGCACCCCGCGCTAACCGGTTCCTTTACTAGTTTTACCGTTGCCGTTCCGCAACTTGATGTTGAGGTAGATCGTGAGAAGGCCGTAAGCCAAGGGGTAAATATCGACAGCCTGTTTACCACCATGCAAGCCTATCTGGGCTCGTTGTATGTGAACGACTTCAACCTGTTTGGTCGAACGTATCAGGTCAATGTTCAAGCTGACGCACAATACCGCCGAGAAATTGGGGACATAACGCAGTTTAAAATTCGAAACGCACACGGCGAGATGATTCCGCTGGGGTCATTCCTAAACGTAGCGCATAGCGCAGGCCCAGACAGAGTGATGCATTATAATGGCTATGTGACGGCAGAAATTAATGGTGCGCCTGCACCGGGGTACTCTTCTGACCAAGCAAAAGCAGCCATTGAAGAGATTTTAGCTGATACCCTGCCATTAGGTATGCGTTACGAATGGACCGAACTGACCTATCAACAAATTCTAGCCGGTAATGCCTCTGCGTTTGTATTTCCGTTAGTGGTACTACTGGTATTCTTAGTACTGGCAGCACAATACGAAAGCCTGCGCCTGCCACTTGCGATAATTCTTATTGTGCCTATGACCTTATTAAGTGCGCTTGTTGGTGTACAAATTTATGGCGGCGACAACAATATATTCACTCAAATTGGATTGATAGTACTGGTTGGCCTTGCCACGAAGAACGCTATTCTTATTGTGGAGTTTGCTAAAGAGCTACAAGACGGTGGAATGGATGCACTTTCGGCAATTAAAGAGGCAAGCCGTTTACGCTTGCGTCCTATTCTTATGACTTCTATCGCGTTCATTATGGGTGTGCTTCCTATGGTTATCTCAACAGGAGCGGGTGCTGAAATGCGACAAGCCATGGGCGTGGCCGTATTTTCAGGCATGATTGGCGTGACAGTGTTTGGTCTTATATTAACGCCAGTGTTTTACTACTTATTAAAACGAAACGGATAGCAACGAACGCGGTATGCGATGTCTACCCAAGCCTTGTCTCTGCTTAACGAGACACTTTGGCCGCTCTTTCTGAGCGGCCTTTTTTTGCCATTTTTCGTCACAAAAGAACATTAGAACGCAACGTGCCAGACCGAGTTGAGAAGTACTGTTGCTATAGTAATGTAACGAGTTGAAAACAAAGAAGCGTGTAACAGTAATGAATACAATGAGGGAAGATAATATGAGATTAGCGGCCGCAACAGTGCTTGCAATCGGTATGATATTGGCACTCTTTATATTAGGTAAGCAGCTATCTGGTGCCCTTGATGATATGCAAACGTGGGATAGGGTAGTAACGGTGAAAGGCTTATCTGAAAAAGAGGTGTTGGCAGACCATGTGATATGGCCTATTCAATTTGTAGAAGCAAGTAACGATTTGAAGGCGCTTTACACCAATGTGAAAGCAAATAGCGATAAGGTTACCGCATTTTTGTTAACACAAGGGCTTAATGCACAAGAAATTACCACTGGAAACCCCGAGGTGACCGATAAACTTGCCCAGCAATATGGTAGCAATAACAACGCTCCGTTTCGCTACAACGCCACTCAAACGATTACTGTTTACTCAAAAAACGTAGAGTTGGTGAGAACTGCTATGCAGCAGCTTGTTACACTGCTAAACGATGGGGTTGTGCTGTCACAAGCACGTTATGAAGCACAACCAGAGTATGTCTTTTCTGGCTTAAACGATGTTAAACCCGCTATGATTGAAGAGGCAACATTGAATGCCAGAGAGGTGGCGTTAAAATTTGCGAAAGATTCGCAAAGCACGTTAGGGAAAATAAAACGAGCCAATCAAGGGCGTTTTTCCATTTCCAGTAGGGATGCGCATCACCCTCATATAAAAAAGATAAGGGTAGTTTCTACGATTGATTACACACTTATTGATTAATACATTGGTGCAGTGAAGCGTGAAGAAGACGCCGTTTTGGATTTCAATAGGTATGTCTAATATGTGTTATAGTTCTAGAAAATAATGTTTTTTTTGTACGTTTTACTGCTAATGTCTAGTTTTCGACGGCAGTAATTTACGATTTAATACGCGCGTCAAAAGCGTGGTGGCGCTGGCTAAACGATATGGCAGAAAATAAACCTGATGCGACGCAATTGGAATTCTTTGAAATTCCTAGCCCTTGTATCGGCGTTTGCCAATCAGGCCCCCGTGGCTTTTGCAAAGGGTGCTATCGAAGTCGTGACGAACGCCTCTATTGGCTTCGTGTAGATGATGCAACACGCAGAAAAATTATGACGGCTTGTTATCGTCGCAAACAAGTGGCAAAACGACGTGCCTCGAGCAAAGCTGCGGTAGATACGCACACAACCAAGCCAAATCAAATCGGCTTATTTGATAGTCCTGAAGACACCGATGAACAATAACCCGCAGCAAACGACACCTTGCTAGCGAAATAAAACTGGAAGCTTTGCATGTCAAAAGACAATTACGTGGCCTACGCTGCTAAGTCATTCACACTACCGGATATCTGTGTAAGATTACGAACAGTGTGGGACGATCCTCGCTCGGATGCTTCAGAAATTGGCAAACTTATAAGCTTAGATCCGTCTCTTACTGCGAAAGTGTTGAAACTTGCGAACAGTTCTTTATTTCGTTTCCCTTCCCAAATTACATCCATTGCCAAAGCAATCAGTGTTGTAGGTGGCGAAGCACTCTACAACTTAGTGGTTGCCGAAACCGCTAATACTGCTTTTAGCCATTTTGATTCGGCATTAATTGACATCGAAAAGCACTGGTATGCGTCGGTCTATACTGGAATGGTGGCTAAATATCTCGCGAAAACGCTTAACATTCGCGGAAGCGAGCGATTTTTTGTCATGGGCATTTTACAAAACTTGAGTGAGTTAGTAGTGGCCAAGGTAGCGCCTGAACGCTATAGCGAATACCGAAGTGCTGAGTGCTCTGGCTTGCCCTATGACCAGCAGAAAGCGTTTTTTGGTTTCACATTCTCACAGTGCAGCGGCACTATACTTGAACGTTGGAACATTCCGTTAGCGTTGCATCATCCTATTACGTTTGTATCAGACGCGAAGAAGCAAACCGGAAAATCAGATATCGCCATTCTCGCTATGGCTATGCGTATTGCTATTGCGCAAGACGATGAAGAGCATAAAAAAGAAATTGAACTTTTTCCGTCTGAATTAGCCAATACACTAGATATAGACTTTGATACAATCAACAACGCCGTTGAATATGCAAACAGAGAGACGTCAAAAGTCGCGATGCTTATCCGATAGAAGTGTGGATATGCAATTGTTGATTTGCTTATAACAACAGCGCTTACTCCCACGGAAGGGCATAATAACAGGCTTTTTGCCACGTAAAATGCTGCTGCTACTTTCATACTATGATTAAATTTATCCCTTTGCTTACACTGATAAGCTGCCTGATGACTCATGTTGCATTTGCAACTGAGCGCGACCTTATTCGAACCCTATACCACGCCGATTACGTTCCTGATGCCGATGATGATATTCCACGTTTTTCAATGGACGGCGAATTAGGCGTCCTCGTTAACACGGGTAATACTGATGCAACAAGCATAAAAACAGCGGTAAATGCCGATCATGAAACAGAAAATTGGAGTAGCGTTTACCTTGCCGAGTTACTCTATAAGGAAAGTGACACTGGCGCGGGCAAGCGCGATGTGACGGCGCAACGATTTTATACAAGCGCTCAATTTGATTATAAATTAATGTTACCCGGTCGACGGTTGTTCATGTATGGCGACTACGAAGATGATAGGTTCAACGGTTACGAACATCGTGCTTCATTGGCTGCAGGTTGGTCGCAACGATTATGGCGAAGTGAAGAGAGCGAGTTTCGCTACAGCATTGGTCCTGGATATAGTTTTGTTGAAGTTGAAGAAGACATTAATAATGCGGTAAACGATGGCATGATTGTTCGTGCATCTGCCGAGTATAAATATCGATGGCCATCGGGTGCTAAACTGCGTCAATTCTTAAGTACAGAAGCGGGCGTCGACAATACAAAATCCCGCTCAGAAACGTCGCTCTCAGCAAATATATTTGGCAGTTTGGCCATGAAACTGTCCTTTATTCTTAATCACAATTCAGATACAGCGGATAATGTTGACCCTCTCAGCACGGAAACGACCGTCGCGTTGGTATATCAATTCTTTTAATCTGCAGCCGCTATTGTAAATAAATCCAGTTTTGGCGTTTTTTTAACCGTGTCGTGTTGACTGATGTAATGATAGCTGTACACTGCGTGCCTTACGTAAATGCCGTTCAGCACTGCCTATGTAGCGTATATACTGCTCGGTAATGGATGATATTATTTTTTTCAGGATTGCTTAATGACTAAACACCTCCTCGCGTCGCTTATCGCGCTTTCATTTTCAACGTCGGTTCTTGCACAAGATGATGTCAAACCGTTTACTATGGAAGGTGAACTTGGTTTTATCTCTACCACAGGTAATACAGAAACCACATCAATAACCGCAGGTATCAATGCGCATCAAGAACTCGAAATGTGGAGTAACGACTACATTGTTGAAGGGCTATATAAGCGTGAAACGGTTGAAGGTGAAGATGGTGAAGATGTTGAATTTACGTCAGCTCAAAAGTTTTTCGCGTCTGCTCAGGGCAACTATAAGCTAGATAATCCAGATTACCGTCTGTTCTTATTCTCATCCTATGAAGATGACCGCCTTAGCAACTTCGACTACCAAGCAACGGTTGCTGCAGGTTGGAACCAAAAGGTGCTTCAAAACAAGCGCCACACGCTAGAGTACTCAATCGGTCCGGGTTACACATTTGTTGAAACACAAGAAGGGGTTGAGCAAAACAGCGCAATCGTACGTGCATCAGGTGCTTATTCTTGGAAGATTTCTGACACGGCTAAGTTCACTCAAACGGTCAGTACGGAAGTGGGTTCAGAGAATACAAAATCTCGTGCTGAAAGTGCGTTGACAGCAACCATCAGTGGTAACCTTTCTATGCGTATCTCATTTAAGATGGACCATAACTCGAACGTGTCGAATGACATCGATAAGCTAGACACCGAGACATCGGTAAGCTTGGTGTATAACTTCTTCTAAGCAACGCTTAAACAATAAAAAACGCTGCATTTGCAGCGTTTTTTTGTTTAAAGTGCTTTTTAAACACGAATTAATGAAGGATGCGTGTCTTTATAGTGCCGTCAATTTGCTGTAATTCTGCAAGCGCTTCGTAGCCTCGGTCTTCTTTTACGTCAACCACTACGTAGCCAATCTCAGCGTTGGTTTGAAGGTATTGCGCTTCGATGTTAATCCCTTTTTCTGCAAACGCTTTGTTAATTTGCGTGAGGATTCCAGGTTTGTTTTTATGAATATGTAACAAGCGTGAACGGCCAGTATTCTCAGGCAAAGACACATCTGGGAAATTAACAGCAGATAACGTAGAGCCATTATCAGAGTATTTGGCAAGTTTACCTGCTACCTCAATACCAATGTTCTCCTGCGCTTCTTGCGTGCTGCCACCTACATGTGGAGTTAAAATAACGTTATCATACTTACGTAGCGGAGAGTGGAACTCTTCACTGTTCGATTTCGGTTCGACAGGGAACACGTCGATGGCCGCGCCGTTTAAGTGCCCAGATTCTAACGCAGCTGCGAGTGCGTCAATATCGACTACCGTTCCGCGAGAGGCATTGATAAGAATACTGCCTGGCTTCATTTGAGATAACTCTTTTTGGCCAATCATGTCTTGGGTTTGTGGCGTTTCAGGAACGTGAAGCGACACAACATCAGACGTGCTCAATAGCTTTTCAAGCGACTTTACTTGCGCTGAATTACCAAGTACCAACTTATCTTCGATATCGAAAAATTGAACGCGCATGCCCAAGTGCTCGGCTAAAATACTAAGCTGTGTACCAATGTGTCCATAGCCAATAATACCCAGTGTTTTCCCTCTAGCCTCATAAGAGCTAACGGCGGTTTTTTCCCATTCGCCGCGATGCGCTTTAGCATTTTTACTGGGGACCTGACGTAGTAAAAGAATGATTTGTCCTAATACAAGTTCAGCGACTGAACGGGTATTTGAAAAAGGCGCATTGAATACAGGAATGCCTCGGCGCTGTGTGGCTGCCAAATCAACTTGGTTGGTACCAATACAAAAACACCCGACGGCAACCAACTTTTTCGCTGCATTAACGACATTTTCCGTTATTTGAGTACGAGAACGGATACCGACAAAGTGCGCGTCTTTTACCTTTTCAATAAGTTCGTCTTCAGGCAGTGAGGTTTTCAAAAACTCAATATTGGTATAACCGTTGTTTTTCAGTGTTTCTAATGCACTTTGGTGCACACCCTCTAACAACAAAATCCGGATTTTATCCTTCTCAAGTGAAACTTTACTCATTGATTTGCTATCTCTCGCTGTGTTGTGCCTGTATACCGAGCCCTGGGAGGGGAACGAAATTCCGCTCATCGGCTGCTAAACGACACAGGCTATAACATTGTTAGTTAGGACATCTAGACGTCTAAATGGAAATTAACAGAAAACGACCAAACTTAAAAGTAATAATTTACTTGAATGTCTCTACACCCGAGTCGGTGGCAGAAAGTACAATATCGGCGCCGCGAAGGGCGAAAATACCATTGGTAACAACACCAGGTATATTATTGATTTTTTGTTCAAGCTCTCTGGGGTTCATAATTTCAAGGTTGTGTACGTCGAGAATCACATTGCCATTGTCAGTCACTACACCTTGACGATATTCAGGATCACCACCGAGTTTTACTAATTCTCTTGCCACAAATGAGCGAGCCATGGGGATTACTTCCACGGGTAATGGGAATTTACCTAACACTGGCACGCGTTTGCTCTCATCCACAATGCAAACGAATGTCTTAGCTGCCCCAGCGACGATTTTTTCGCGGGTTAGCGCCGCGCCGCCACCTTTAATCATGTGCTTGTGCTCGGTAACTTCGTCTGCGCCGTCTATATAGACAGACAAGTTGCTTACTTCATTAAGTTCGAAAACCTCTATACCTAGTGCTTTAAGACGTTGTGTCGACGCTTCTGAGCTGGACACAGCACCTTCAATGTTGTTCTTAATATCTGAAAGCGCATCTATAAAAAAATTAACGGTAGAACCGGTTCCAACGCCTACAATGCTGTCTTGTTCTACATATTGTATAGCAGCTTGGGCAACCGCTTTCTTTTTATCGTTTTGATCCATAATCAGGCTCCATTGATGATGCAGGTGGCGAATTCTCGCAATAGTCAGCGAAGTGTATCAGATATACACAAAATAGCGCATCACGGCGCGTAATATTAACCATAGATAGTGTATTAGTGATGCTCGGCAGAAAAGGTGTATGACAAATGCTTATCGCATGAGGACACCCGTGCCCATGTTAGTACTAAACAGAAACGTGCTGAAAACGTGTTGGCGTGACAATGGCATTTAACGGTATGTCCCATGATGCGTAAGGTAGACGGTCGACACGCTGTAAATCATGCGCCACACCTATTAGCATTGGCTTTTTGATGGCGTGGCGGGTGTACGCCAATGTCCTATCATAATACCCGCCGCCCATGCCTAGTCGATTGCCATCGTTGTCAAATCCCACGAGCGGCATAAGAATGACGTCTAGTTCGTGTGTGGGCACTACGTGGTGACAGGCTAACTCGGGCTCTAAGATGCCATACTTATTGTTGGTTAAATGAGTATCTGAAAGATATTCTAGAAACAGTAAATGCCCCTTACAAATAGGGTGTAAGACAGGAAGTGAAAATGAAAACAGTTTCTGGGTGCTATTAATAAAGTGCGATAAATCTACTTCGCCATCATTGGCAAGATACACGCCCATCTTTAAACGACAACTGTTTGAAAAATGCTGAGAAAGTTGACACGACACACCTTCAGCGGCCAGGGTTTGTTGTGGGGCCGATAGCTGTCGTCGTGCTGCTCTTAGTTCGGTTCTAAGGGCTTTTCTAAGATGTTGAGTTGGCATCACACGGCTAAATATTTATTTAAAACACTTACCAGTTCCGCACTATTCACTGGTTTTGTGAGCACGTCGGTTAGCCCTTGAGAAAGTAGCATTGAGTGTTCTGTAATAACGTCTGCGGTTAACGCTACCACAGGAAGGTCTTTTGCTATGGCGTTTATTTGTTGTGTAGCTTCGATCCCATTAATACCTGGCAGGTTTAAATCCATTAATACTAAATCGACAGGGTTCGTTTTAACGTATTCCACACCTTCTTCTCCGGTGCCCACGATAGATATCGCTAATCCCAGTTTTTCAAACACCGTTCTTATCACCACTTGATTAATATGATGATCCTCAACGACCAAAACTTGCGCCTCTTTATCAACTTGAAGTTGATTAATAAAAGAGGGGGGTTGAGCATCGGCATAGTCCTCTGCGCTTAGAACGTCAGTAGGAATACTCACACTAACTTGTGTGCCTACATTCAACTTGCTTTTGAAATTCAACGTGCCATCAAGCAATTCAACAAGGCGTTTTGTTATATTCAGCCCCAAGCCTGTTCCATCGAATTGATGCGCGTTATCCATTCTTTCAAACGGCGTAAATAATTTCTTTTGATCTTCTTCGCTTATGCCTATGCCTTCATCTTTCACGGTGAAGATGAGCTTTCCGTTTTTAAACCTCGCCGTAGCGTTTACGTTTTTTTCTGAGTGCGTATATTTTATCGCGTTTGATAGTAAATTTAGGACTATTTGCCCAAACTTGGTGTCGTCAAAGCTGAGACTTTCTGGCATCGAATTGGCAATTGAGGAGTGAAACAGAACATTTCCGTCTTCAGCGCGAATACGTGTTAATGAGAAAAGGTGAGTAAAGAAATCTTGTGTGCTGACCGGGCGTGGCATGACACGCATTTTACCCGCTTCAATTTGCTTTAAATCGAGCACCGAGTTAACGATTTCAAGTAAGCGGCCGCCGCTTTCACTTATCAGCGCTAAGGATTCTGTAAAGTTTGCGGGCAACGATAAGTCCGCCGCGTCACTTTCAAGTAAATGGCTAAATGTGTTGATTGCGTTCAGTGGTGTTCTTATTTCGTGGCTAATATAAGAGAGAAAATCAGACTTAAATTGACTGGTTCGCTCTAACTCTCGATTTTTGCGTTTAAGCTCTAAATGCGCCACTACCGATTGGCTTAGTGTCTGTAGCGCAGAGCGTTGTCCATCCGTCAGTGTTTTGGCTTCATCACTTATCGCACATAGGGTGCCTATTGCATGTCCCGACGGTGTCACTAACGGGGCGCCGGCATAAAAGCGAATGTCAGGTGCACCTGTTACCAATGGATTATCGTGAAATCGTGGGTCTTTCGTTGCGTCGTTTATCTCAAATACTTCCCGTTGCAATATAGCGTGGGAGCAGAAGGCAATGTTGCGGGACGTCTCTTGAGCTTCTAGCCCAACCCTTGATTTAAACCACTGGCGGTTAGGGTCTACCAAACTGATTAATGCAATAGGGGAGTCACATATCTCGGAGGCGAGTTTGGTAATGTCATCAAAGAGTTGCTCAGCTTCTGTGTCAAGCACATCGTAACTCAGTAGCTCCGCTAAGCGTTTGTCTTCATCATCCGGGATCGACGCTGATATCATAAGATCACTTTTACACCACGTTTATGTTGAGCAAAGAACATCAAGTATGCAGTATAGTACGAAACTACACTGCATACGCTAGCGTGGTAGCTTAACTTAACTAAAGCGCGTAAGTATCAATAAAGAATTGCTCTAGTTTAGCGTGATCTACCTTAGTCGCCACTTTAATGGTATTCGCATTATTCCACAATGGGCTAGGCGTCGTTCCTGATGGCGCAACAACCGTTTGCCCTCTATCTAACTCTCCAGTACCCACGCGGACGTGACCTTCGGTTAGTTCAAATAGGTCAGGTTGACGCAGGTGCGCAATTGGGAATGCATCATGGAAAAAGCAAACACGGTCTTCACGGTTTTGAGAATAAAAATCCATGTAGAACTGTGCGCTTTCTTGAACGAAGCGACCCAATGTAGGGTTTTTCTCTGCAAGCACATCGACAAATGTTGGCGCAAATGGCACATCGTTCGTGACGTCTAACCCGAACATTGTTAAGTCCCAATCTGCAGCAAATACGATTTCAGCCGCATGAGCATCGTTCCAAATATTTGCTTCAGCTACGGGGGTTACATTCCCAGGCACAAATGCTGCTCCGCCCATAATGCTAACGCCTTTCACTAACTTTGGTAGTTCAGGTTCAAGACGAAGCGCCAAGGCTAAATTGCCTAGTGGTCCAATTGCAACAAGCGTAACTTCCCCAGGGTATTTACGCGCCATATCAACAATAAACTGCGCTGAACTGCGCGGGTCAAGCTGACCTTTTGGTGCTTCAGGTTTAATATGGCCGAACCCGTAATCACCGTGTACAAAGTGTGCGTAAGTCGACTCTGGACCTACCCAAGGCATACCTACGCCTTTCGTTACTGGAATATCTTTTCCTGCAATTTCACACAACGTCAGTGCATTTTGTGCAGCCATATCAACGGGAACGTTACCGTAAACTGTCGTTAAGCCAAGTAATTCAATATCGGGTGATTGAAATGCAAAAAATATTGCCATTGCATCATCGATGCCCGGGTCCGTATCCAAAATTATTTTATGTGCCATTGATTTATCTCTATCTTATCTATTACTTAGCTTTGTTTCGCTAAAAAACGGTCAACTTCTTTTTGTGATGGGATGCTTTGTGCTGCACCTTCTCTTGTTACGGCAATAGCAGATGCCGCACAGCCACGCAGTAGTGCTTGTTTTGCATCAGTGTGATTGCTGTAAGCCGATAAGAAATAACCAATAAACGTATCGCCTGCTGCTGTTGTATCAACAGCGTCAACCGTAAAGGCGTCGACAGTAATAGTGTCATCACCCTTTAGCATCATTACGCCGGCTTTCCCTAAGGTAATGATAACCTCACAGTGCGCCCAGTCTTGCTTAAACGTTGCGATAATATCGTCAAGCGATTCTTTTTCAGTCAGTGCTGCTGCTTCAGTCTCATTAACGATAAGCAAATCGATACATTCGTGAGGCAATGCTTTTACTGATTCGCTCATTGGCGCAGGATTAAAGGCAACCTTTAGGTGTTTCTCTTTTGCTTGTCGAAGCGCATCTCCAATGCTACTGGTCTCATTTTGCGTGAGTACCCAATCAGATGGTTTTGTGTCAGACAGTGCTGCATCGACGGTTTTTGCGGTAAGTGTTTGGTTTGCGCCGCCAAAAAGTACAATAGCGTTTTCACCACTTGGCGTAACTTGGATGATCGCGTGACCTGAAGGGGTTTCTGAACAGTGCACACCACGACAATCTACGCCTTTTTTGATAAGCGCTTGCTTGAATGAAGCATCATTTTCGTGAATGCTTCCTACATGACGTACGTCAGCTCCCGCTTGCGCGAGTGCGATAGATTGGTTTGCACCCTTACCACCAAGCAATTGCTGATAATGTGTTGAAGCAATCGTTTCACCAGGTTGTACAAAATGTTCTACCTGATAAACGTGGTCGATATTTATGGAGCCAAAATTTATTATTGCCATTTCTTCTTCCGTCGAAAGAGGGCGTCTCCCGGAATGCCGCTATCCATTGATCGCCCGTGAACCGAAAAGTTCAGGGCGGAAGCATCACAATTGCCGTAGGCTTCTCGATACGAGCCGAGCTTGCACAATAGCGACCGTTTCAACTTCCTTGGTTTAAAGCATCGGCCAGGGACATTAATAGATTGGCAAACATCCCAGGAGACATTGTTGTTGTGAAACGCAACAGGGTATAACAAACGAGTAATTCCGTGAAGAGGATCACCGTTACGCCTGTAAATATTTGCGTTATTGAATATGGTCACAGAGTAACGCTGTCGTTATTCTTGACCAATTGGTCAGCAATTATACACGCATATGAACGAAGCTCAATGTTTATGCTGTTGCGAAGGTGTTACGCACAAGGTTTTCTTTTAATGCGCTTCAGACCGAATACATTCCTTGTTCACCTTTAAGATCATAGAGCAATTATGTACGGGTTACCACCGAAAACGACGGGTTGTCATCTGTTCGCACAGCAAGTAATCAAAATGGTAGTTGTGGGTTTTAGTCAAGGTCTTTGCTAGAATTAGACCCATCATGGACATAGCATATTGATAATCAAAACGTTGTTGATGGCATGCCCAACACTAATTAACAAGAGTACCTATTCGTGGAAAAACAGCTCGATTACGATCACGTAACCAATAAACTTTCTCAGCAAGACATTATTGTCGATGGCGCCGAGGTGCATGGTATCTTGTGTGGCATGCTGTGTGGTGGCATGTCGCTTACTGACCAAAAATGGTTGGCTATATTGAACGATACTATTCATCAAGGTGAAGGCTTCAATGATGCGACCTCATTTTTGCTTACCAGTTTATTTAATCAGACATGTCAGCAATTACTCGAACCTGAGTTTGCTTTACAACTACTGTTACCTGACGACCAAGCACCAATCAACGACCGCGGTGCAGCGTTAATTAACTGGGTACAAGGTTTTATGCTTGGTTTTGGGCTGTACCAGCAAGAGCTGGGTAAATGCTCTGATGATGTTAAAGAGGCGTTGGAAGATTTTAATGACATCGCCAGAATGGAAGAGCCAATGGATACTGACGAAGAGTCTGAAAAAGCGCTTTTCGAGGTAATGGAGTACGTCAAAATTTCTGCCATTTTATGTTTTAGCGAGCTTGGGCAATCATTACTCGACGACCAACCAGACACCCCTTCAGTACATTAATTAAAGGGCAGCATTATGATTAGCGCGCAGGAGTTTATTGCTAGGCAAGACCGGTTACTTGCGCAATGCTTACCGAACAGTGTGTGCATTGTGCCAGCTGCATCAATGGTAACGCGAAGCAGAGACACCGAATATGGTTTTCGTCAGCAAAGCGATTTTTGGTATTTGACGGGTTTTAATGAGCCTGATGCATGGCTTATTTTGTCGAACAACCCGCGTTATGGCGCACGTTACTGTGCAATGGTTGTGCAGCCATTGGATAAAGCGGCCGAAATTTGGCACGGCCGACGATTAGGCGCTGAAGCCGCATTATCGCGTTTTAGTTTAGATGAAGCGTTCGAGTTACAAGAACTTGAAGAAGCATTATTGGAAAGCTTGCACGAGCAGGACAACCTTTATTTTGCATATGGCGAAAGCAAAGCTGCTGATGACCTTGTTAATAACGCGCTTAGCGCGTTACGGGCGGCGCCAAAGGCGTCGTTGGCTCCTCAGGCTACGTATGATATTCGCACTATATTGCACGAAATGCGGGTATTTAAATCGGCCAGTGAAGTCGCGATGATGAAGGCAGCAGCAGATATTTCCGCTGACGCGCACCGCCGTGCGATGACGTTTGCACACCCGGGTTGTTATGAGTATCAAATAGAAGCAGAGCTGCATCATAGTTTTGCTATGGCGGGCGCGCGATCACCGGCTTACAGCACAATTGTAGGAAGTGGTGAAAACGCGTGTATCTTGCATTACACAGAAAATGCATCTCAAGTCAAAGATGGCGACTTGATATTGATAGATGCAGGGGCTGAGTATCAAGGGTATGCAGCAGACATTACGCGCACCTTTCCTGCAAATGGTACATTTTCTGACGCGCAGAAAGACATTTATGCGTTGGTCTTAAAAGCGCAAATCAGTGTACTTGATATGTTAGGCCCCGACGTTACGTTAACCAGTGCAATGCAGCACAGCGTTGAAATTTTAACTGAAGGCTTGGTTGAACTTGGTATCTTAACCGGCTCGGTTGCACAAAACCTTGAAAATGAAACATGGCGTGATTACTACATGCACGGTCTTGGACATTTTCTTGGCTTAGATGTGCATGATGTCGGGAATTATAAAATTAAGGGTGAGGATCGCCCACTAAAGCCTGGAATGGTAATAACCGTTGAACCAGGGCTTTATATCGGTACTGACAGTAATGCGCCTGATAAATATAAAGGCATAGGCGTTCGTATTGAAGATGACGTGGTAATAACCGCGACGGGTGTTGACGTGCTAACGGCTGGTGTGCCAAAAGATATCAACGATATTGAAGCGCTTATGAAGGGTGCATAACGGGTGAAAACGGTAGACGTAGCGATTGTTGGTGGTGGTATTGTAGGGTGTGTGCTTGCCAAAGGCTTGTCGGAGCAAGCTGGGCTTAATGTCACGTTGATTGACGCGAGCAACCCTCACGCAAACGATACTATTAATCCGTTGCAAGATAAGCGTGTGATTGCACTAGCGAAGCGTACTGTAGATGAGCTTACTGCGTTGGGCGTGCCCTTGACAGAGCTGGCAAAACAGCACCCTGGTACCATTGAAAAAATAGAAGTGAGTGACAAAGGCCATGCCGGATTAACCGACCTACACTGCCACGACTATGGGCTTTCATCGTTTGGGCAAGTAGTATCTTTAGGCGCACTTACAGCGTTAGTGGTCAACGATAAACAACGCTATACACACCTGTCAGGTGTATCGGTTAGCAAGGTTACACGACACAAACATCATGCTTCTTTAGTGCTCAGTAATGATGATGTGATTAATGCCAAGCTACTGGTAATTGCCGATGGTGGTCATTCTCCAATTACGCAGTGGGTTGGCATATCAAGGCACACGAAGCCATATCACCAAACGGCACTAATTTTTAATGTTCACACTCAGCAGAGCCATCAAAACCGCGCATATGAGCGCTTCACCCCGCAAGGGCCATTAGCGTTTTTGCCCTTTGATAATGACATTGAGGGGAAGCTGTCTAAGGGGAATGGGTTTTCGGTTGTGTGGACGCTAGCACCTGACGAAGCAGAGCGCATTGCACAGCAACCTGCGAGTGCGTGTATTCCGCTATTGCAGGAAACCTTTGGCTACCGGCAAGGACGAATAACGCATATCAGTGATATTGCGCATTATCCGTTACAGTTGCGTACGTGCGATACGGTTACGTCGCACAGAGTTGTCGTGGTCGGCAATGCGGCGCAAGCACTTCACCCCATTGCTGGGCAAGGGTTTAACCTGGGGATGCGCGATATTGCATCGCTTGTCGAGATACTTAAAGAAAGCGACGACCCAGGTGCCTTTAGTTGTACTCAGAAGTACGAAAACGTGAGAAAACACGACCGTGCAGCAACCATAGGGCTGACAGACAGATTAGTGCATACGTTCTCCAATCAGCACCTTCCGTTAGTGGTTGGCCGAAATCTGTCGTTGTTAGCACTAAATGCCGTTTCACAGGCTAAACAGGCTTTTGTGCGACAAGCAACAGGGTTTGCTAAACACCAGACAAGCAGTTAATACGTTAAGGCAAAGCATTAAGACAGTGCAGCGCCGCTGTTTTTAGAAAAGGATAGTTATGCAACACGTTGATGTAGCCGTAATAGGCGGTGGTATTGTAGGCCTTACACTTGCAAGTGCATTGCAGAACACTGCATGCAGCATTGCCATAGTCAATAAAGGGGCTATTGCAGTGCCTGCCGGTGATAAACCTACCGCCAGGGTTAGTGCTATCAATCAAGCCAATATCGCTGCTTTGAAAGGCTTTGGAGTGTGGGATCACGTTCAACAGGATAGAGCGAATGCATATCATGCTATGCACGTGTGGGACAAAGACAGCTTTGGCGACATTCATTTTAATAGCGACGATGTGGCAGCAGATTCGCTTGGCGTTATTATTGAAAATCAAGCGTTAGTAAATGGGCTCTTAGAACAAGTACAAGGCCAGTCTAACGTGTCGTTTTACGAACAGGGTGTCGATAGGATCCTCAGCGGGCCCAACCAAACGATGGTGATGTTTGATAATGGTGATGCGTTGTCGTGTCGCTTATTAGTGGGTGCCGATGGTGCAAACTCGATAGTAAGAAAGCATGCAGGTTTCCCCATCACGTTCAAAGATTACGAGCACACCGCTATTGTCGCGAATATCCGAACGGCGCAGGCGCATGGCAATGTGGCACGACAAGCGTTTACCCCAACAGGGCCATTAGCATTATTACCAATGGTCGACCCGAATGTATGTTCTATTGTGTGGTCACAGGCACCTGAAGCCGCAAACACACTACTTTCATTAAGTGATGATGATTTTTGCAATGCATTGGCGGTTGCTTGCGATATGGTATTAGGTAACGTGACGCTAGAAACAACGCGCGTGTCTTTTCCTTTGACTATGCGTTATGCAAGACAATGGGCAAAGGACGGCATCGTGTTGGCAGGAGATGCTGCACACACCATTCACCCGCTCGCAGGCCAAGGGGCTAATTTGGGAATGCAAGATGCGCAAGCGTTGGCACATCACCTTAGTGCATTAATTAGCGAGCAAAAAGATATCGGCGCGCTTAAAAATCTCCGGGCTTACGAGCGAGAAAGAAAATCTGAAGCCGTTAAGATGATAGCCGCAATGGACGGTTTTAAGCTTTTATTTGATGGAAACGACCCATTGAAAAAAATGGTGCGAGGTATCGGGTTATCGGTAACTGATAAAATAGCGCCGGTGAAACATGCATTTATTACCCATGCGATGGGGTTATAGCATCAACATTTTAAGGCCTGTTTTAAACAGGCCTTTTTTATTGGCGTTTGAAAAAGGGCGATAAGTGATCTGGATTTTATTTACCGTTGGTGCCGTATGCTTTCAAACGCTGCGTAACGCCATGCAAAGCCAGCTCAGCGGCAGCGTTGATGTGCTGGGTGTCACATTGTCCCGTTTTCTACTTGCCCCGCCTATTGCTTGTGTTTATTTATTGCTGGTTAGTCATGTTGAACACGTCGATTTATACGTAGTTTCGCATAGCGTTACGTTTGATTTTATTGCAATTGTAATTCTTGCCGCATTATTTCAAATAGCGGCCACGTCATTAATGGTCACCTTATTTAAACAAAAAAACTTTGCGATAGGCGCCGGGCTTGCAAAAAGCGAAGCGTTGGTTGCAGGCGTGCTGGGTACATTATTCTTTTCAAGTTATCTCAGCCCGCTTGGGTGGTTAGGTATTATAGTAGGCGCCATAGCGGTAATTATTTTAAGTGTCGGTAAACATGCCCATACCAAGCGTATAAGCGCCCGTACGTTGCTGCTCGGCTTGGCATGCGGTGTATGCTTCGCCTCTACCTCATTACTTGTGCGTGAGGCCACGCTGCTACTTAATATTAGTACGCTAGTAGCAGCCGCATGGACACTAATATGGGTGCTGGGGCTTCAGTCATTTGGCCTTGTAATTTTTTTAGCCATTAAGAAGCCTAATGTGCTTAGACAATTATTACTACACTGGAAAAGGGTTGTTTTAATCAGTGTTTTAAGTTGTTTAGGCTCTATCTGCATCTTCACTGCGGTGGCGTTAGAGCAGGTGGCCTATGTAAAAACGCTAGCGCAATTGGAAGTGCTGCTTACGCTGTTGGTGTCACATTATTTGCTAAACGACAAAGTAACGAAACGTGAGATAGTTGGCTCACTTATGATAGGAATAGCGGCTATTATGGTGATGTGGGTATAACATTTGCCTAGCCACTCATTTTTAAGCGCACAAAAAATATAACGACATAGCTTGCGCTTTTTACTACAGGACAAACCATGAATAAACGAGATTTTTTGAAGTTAACGGGAGCCGGCCTTGCGTTATCACCGCTATCGGCATTTGCACAAACGCCCGATGCAATAGCATCTAAAAACACGCTTACCGACATAACCGAGAATGTAGCACCCATTACGCGCGAAGAACGACAGCAACGTATTCAACGTGCGCAGCAGTTAATGAAGGCGAACAATATTGATGCCTTACTGATTGAGCCAGGCGCTGCCATGGATTACTTTTCAGGTATCCAGTGGTGGCGCAGTGAGCGGCTTACGGCACTTATTATTCCGCAAAAAGGCGATGTTGCGGTAGTCACACCATTTTTTGAAAAGCCTAGCGTGCTTGAATCACTTAAGGTTGGTGATGATGTTCGTGTGTGGCAAGAGCATGAAAGCCCGTTTGATGTAGTGGCTGATATCTTAAAGTCACGGGGAATTACGCGGGGCAATATCGGGTTTGAAAGCAGTGTTCGCTACTTCGTGGTGACAGGGGTAACCAATGCGCTACCTAGCTTAAATATTGTGGCTGCTGAACCGATTACACGTGGCTGCAGAATGTATAAGACTGCAACTGAACTTACGTTAATGCATAAAGCGAATGAAGTAACGCTTCGCGCATACGATCATGTATTTTCACAATTAGCACTAGGGATGAGCCAGGCCGAAGTAAAAAATATAATGAATACCGCGCAACAGCAGTTGGGTGGCAGTAACACTTGGTGTTTAGCCCTGTTTAATGATGCCAGTGCTTATCCTCACGGCACTAATGCTAAACAAGTGATACGAGAAGGCTCGGTGGTATTGCTGGATAGTGGTTGTAGTGTGCACGGATACCAAAGTGATATAAGTAGAACCTTGGTATTTGGGAAAGCGTCACAACAGGTTGTAGACGTGTGGAATACAGTGAGAGAAGGGCAGAACGTGGCATTCAGTGCGGCAAAAATCGGTGCGCCGGCAGGTAATGTTGATGATGCGGTACGCAAATATTATGTCACAAAGGGCTATGATAAAGATTACGCCTTACCCGGCTTAAGTCATAGAACTGGCCACGGCATTGGGATGGAAGGGCATGAGAGCGTAAATTTTGTGCGAGGTGAGCAAACTGCGCTTAAACAAGGTATGTGCTTTTCAAACGAACCGGGGCTTTATATTCCTGGAAAATTTGGCGTGCGGTTAGAAGATTGTTTGTACATGACAACCACAGGGCCGCGTTATTTCACCGAGCCCCCCGAGAGCCTAACTCAGCCCTTAGGCAAGCTCATTCCACTCAACGCATAATGTATACGCATAAAACGGTGTGGTAAATTCATTACACCACACCGTTTAACGTATCTTGCATGTGTATTTAGTCGGAAGAATGAAGACTGAACTCGCGATGTTTATGGTGAGTTTGTTTTACCACAAGCGGTTTCTTATTTAGGCGATCTCTGCGCGCAATTTCTTCCTTAAAAAAGTACGTTAAAACCGCTCCAACAGTAACCGTTAACACTATCGTTATTAACATTGCCTTACCCTTAGATTGATTTAATCGTCTATCATTACAGCGTAGAGTCGATAAAGGTTTAAAATTATACAAAAGTATTACATCAGTTTAATATTGGCGCTTTTGCTCGCGTTAACGGTTAGCTTTCAGTCTTGTTGTAAAGAAGTCTGCTAGCGTTTTACTAATTACCGGGTGCTGCGTGTCTTGATTAAATAAGCAGATGTTCACTTTTCCCAAGGCCGGAAGGTGCGGGTGATTCAATGAAATTAAATGTTTAGGCACACTTGAGCGTGCTAGCGCAGTCACCCCGAGGCCTTGCTGAATGGCGGCCACTAGTCCTGTTAAATCTGCATTCGTATACGTAATTTTCCACGCGAACGTTTGTTGTTTTAACTCATCAATAACGCGGCTTCGATACATGCAGCCATCGGGCGCAAGCACTAGCGGAATATTGTCGCCCACTAACGGATGAGATACATCACCCACCCATACCACATCATCTTCAAGCACCACATCGCCTTCTGTATCTTCGTCTGGGTTTACTAGCGCTAAAATAAGGTCGAAGTGATCGCGTTGGCTTGGGTGCAGCAGATCTCGACTCAACGCTGACGTCACTTCCAGCGATACATCAGGGTAACGCTTAGAGAACTCCCCAATCAATCCGGGAAGTAGGGTAGAGGCGAACTCGTTTGGTATACCCAAACGTAACCGTCCGCTGAGCGGGGCAGGTGTTAAACTTCTAAAGATATTATCATTTAACTCAAGCAGCTCTTTTGCTTTTGGGTAAAGCCAGTTGCCATCAGTGCTTGGTACATGCCGTTGCCCTACTTTGGTAAAAAGCTTCTTGTTAAGTTGTGATTCAAGCTTTTTTATCTGCAAGCTAATAGCCGGTTGAGAACGGCCTAAGAAATCACCCGCTTTGGCATAGCCACCAAGCTCAATAACGCTAACAAATGTGCGTAAATTATCTAAAGACAGCTGTTTCATGTTGATTTGAATTCCTGATGTAATCGCGTCAATACATTAGTATTGTAAATGTATTGATAAGAAATTCCAATTTGTTGCACGTTATTTACCCCACTATACTTCATCCTGTTTTCTATCATTTATAAATGAGAAAAGTGGAATGACTAACACTACCGCCCTACACGCAAAGCACCTTGAAGCTGGTGCGAAAATGGTCGACTTTTTTGGCTGGGATATGCCAATTAACTACGGATCGCAAATTGAAGAGCACCATGCCGTTCGACAAGACGCTGGCATGTTTGATGTGTCTCATATGACTATTGTTGATGCAAAAGGCCCTCAAGCGAAAGCCTACCTTCAATTTCTATTAGCAAACGATGTAGCGAAGCTTACCGTTAAAGGTAAAGCCCTTTACAGCGGCATGCTTAATGAAGAGGGCGGGGTGGTTGATGACCTCATTGTTTATCACTTCGATGAAACCAATTATCGCCTAGTGGTTAACTCGGCCACACGCGAAAAAGACATGAACTGGTTAATGAGCAAAGCCGAAGGCTTTGACGTAACCATTACCGAGCGCTCTGAATTTGCAATGATTGCAGTACAAGGGCCTAACGCGAAAGAAAAAGCTGCGACGCTTTTCAGTGCAGCGCAAAAAGAAGCCGTTGCCGATATGAAGCCGTTCTTTGGCGTACAAGCAGAAGACTTATTTATAGCCACGACTGGCTATACCGGTGAGGCAGGCTACGAGATTATGGTGCCTACCGCGCAAGCCGAGAGCTTTTGGCAAGGTTTACTAGACGCAGGCGTTATGCCTTGTGGCTTGGGCGCGCGCGATACACTTCGCTTAGAAGCGGGAATGAATTTGTACGGCCAAGATATGGATGAAACGGTATCGCCCCTTGCTGCTAACATGGGTTGGACAATCACATGGGAGCCAGCAGAGCGTAACTTCGTAGGCCGTCAGGCTTTAGAAGCGCAGCGTGAAGCGGGAACCGACAAGCTCGTAGGCTTAGTAATGACCGAAAAAGGCGTGCTTCGTCATGGGCTTAAAGTTAAAACTGAAAACGGCGAAGGTGTTATTACTTCAGGTACGTTTTCACCTACGCTTGGCCACTCAGTAGCGATGGCACGTGTACCGCGTGATGTTGGTGACACGGTTGAAGTGGAAATGCGCAAAAAGTGGGTTACAGTAAAAGTGGTTAAGCCCTCTTTTGTTCGCAATGGAAAAAGTGTTTTATAGGGTCTGCGCCAATAGGCCCCAAGTTAACAGAGAATAACAGGAACGATTATGAGCAACATCCCAACTGATTTACGTTACGCCGCTACACATGAATGGGTTCGTCCAGAAGGTGACGGTATCTTTACTGTAGGCATTTCTGAGCATGCCCAAGGTTTACTAGGTGATATGGTTTTTGTTGAATTGCCTGATGTTGGCGATGCAGTGACTACTGGTGACGACGTTTGTGTTGCTGAGTCGGTAAAAGCGGCGTCAGATGTATACGCACCAATTACCGGTGAAGTGGTTGAAGTAAACGAAGACCTTGAAGACTCACCAGAGATGGTAAACTCAGACCCATATGGCGACGGTTGGTTATTTAAAATTAAAGCCGACGATGCCGCAGAGGTAGAAGGTTTACTAGACGCAGAAGGTTACGAAAACAGCATCGACGAAGAGTAATTCGTTACGCAGTTTCAAACGATACATTATTAAAAAAGGGGCATGAATACAATTCAGCCCCTTTTTAACTTTAAGATTTAACGCGCCCTTGCGGCAATCAATACGAGTGCTTAATAACGTTATGTCGAATACTTCCCCTACATTGGCTCAGCTTGAGCAAAAAGATACGTTTATCCGTCGTCACATTGGCCCGGGTAAAGCTGAAATAGATGAAATGCTGTCTGCTATTGGTGCTGCCTCGCTTGACGATTTAGTTGAGCAAACTGTGCCTGCAGGTATTGCGTTACCTGAACCATTGAAATGCGGTGAAGGTGCGACAGAAGTTGAAGCATTAAGCGAACTAAAAGCGGTTGCGGCGAAAAACAAAATTAACCGTTCTTTCATCGGAATGGGCTATTACGACACCCATGTACCTAACGTGATCCTTCGTAACGTACTAGAAAATCCAGGTTGGTATACTGCTTACACGCCTTATCAGCCAGAGATTGCCCAAGGCCGTTTAGAAGCCATTCTTAACTTCCAGCAAGTTACCATTGACCTTACTGGGCTAGAGCTTGCCTCTGCATCGCTACTTGATGAAAGTACAGCGGCGGCTGAGGCCATGGGCCTTGCCAAACGTGTATCAAAGAATAAGAAATCAAACCTCTTTTTCGTGTCGGACGATGTTCACCCTCAAACATTAGATGTAGTGCAAACCCGTGCCGATATGTTTGGCTTTGGCATTGTAACAGGCCCTAGTGAAGATGCATCGAATCATGATGTGTTTGGCGCATTACTGCAATACCCCAGTTCTACCGGCGAAGTTAAAGACATTTCCGATGTGATTGCAGCGGTTCAAGCAAACAAAGGTATTGTTGCTGTAGCGGCAGATCTGATGAGCTTAGTAATGCTTAAGTCACCCGGTGAGCTAGGGGCTGATGTAGCGCTAGGTAGTGCGCAACGCTTTGGTGTGCCAATGGGCTACGGTGGTCCACATGCTGCATTCTTTGCAACGCGCGATAGCTACAAGCGTTCACTACCTGGGCGTATTATTGGTGTAAGTAAAGACACCCGTGGTCGCCAAGCGCTGCGTATGGCACTGCAAACTCGTGAACAGCATATTCGCCGTGAAAAAGCGAACTCGAACATTTGTACTGCACAGGTACTACTTGCCAATATGGCAAGCTTTTACGCCGTATACCACGGTCCGCAAGGTCTTAAAACTATTGCTGAGCGCATTCACCGTTTTGCCGACATTCTAGCCACAGGGCTTATTCAAAAAGGTGCGGATAAGGGCATTGCTCTTAAGCACAGTACCTACTTCGACACGCTAACTATTATGGTAAGCAATAAAGAAGAGGTGCTAGCAAACGCTTATGCAAAAGGCATGAACCTTCGTGCAGACCTTGACGGTGCGGTAGGTGTAGCACTTGACGAAACGACGACCCGTGAAGATATTAATGCGCTTTTCGACATTTTCCTTGGCGAAGGTCATGGCTTAACCGTAGAAGATGTCGATGCAGAAGTAACTACGCAAGGCGTGAAGTCTATTCCTGACGCACTTGTACGTACCAGCGATATCCTTACGCATGAAGTATTCAACAAATATCACTCTGAAACAGAGATGCTTCGTTATATCAAAAGCCTTGAAAATAAAGATTTGGCACTGAACCACTCAATGATTTCATTGGGCTCGTGCACCATGAAGCTAAATGCAACCGCTGAAATGATCCCAGTTACTTGGGCTGAGTTTGGCCAAGTTCACCCGTTTGCACCACTAGACCAAGCAATCGGGTATCAAGAGATGATTGCTGAGTTAGCAGAGTGGCTAATTAATGTGACAGGGTATGATGCACTTTCTATGCAGCCTAACTCGGGTGCGCAAGGCGAATACGCCGGCTTACTTGCTATTCAGCGTTATCATGAGAGCCGTGGCGAAGGTCACAGAAATGTGTGCTTAATTCCTAGCTCTGCACACGGTACTAACCCTGCTTCAGCGCAAATGGTTAGCCTTAAAGTGGTTGTAGTTGCGTGTGATTCGAACGGTAATGTTGACCTTAACGACCTTCGCAAGAAAGCAGAAGAAGTAGGCGACAACCTATCTTGCGCTATGATCACATACCCGTCTACGCACGGTGTATACGAAGAAACCGTACGCGAAATGTGTGACATTGTTCACCAGTACGGTGGCCAAGTATATATGGACGGCGCGAACATGAACGCGCAGGTGGGCATTACATCGCCAGGCTTTATTGGCTCTGATGTGTCGCACCTTAACCTGCACAAAACCTTCTGTATTCCACACGGTGGTGGCGGCCCAGGTATGGGACCTATCGGAGTTAAATCGCACCTTGCGCCATTCCTACCTAACCACTCAGTAGTGAATGTAGAAACAGCAGGTGAAGACTGCGGTGCAGTTTCCGCTGCGCCATGGGGAAGCGCGTCTATTCTACCTATCAGTTATATGTACATTAAAATGATGGGTAGTGAAGGCCTACGCCGTGCTACTGAAGTTGCCATTCTTAACGCTAACTATGTGGCGAAGAAGCTAGAAGGGCACTATCCAGTGCTTTACAAAGGTAACAACGACCGCGTAGCGCACGAGTGTATTATTGACTTGCGCCCACTTAAAGAAGCAAGCGGCGTTACCGAAGTAGACATTGCAAAACGCTTAAATGATTACGGCTTCCACGCGCCAACAATGAGCTTCCCAGTAGCGGGAACGCTTATGATTGAGCCAACAGAGTCAGAGGCCAAGTACGAGCTAGACCGTTTCATTAATGCCATGATAAGCATTCGTGAAGAAGTGGCGAAAGTAGAAAGCGGTGAGTGGGATGCCACAGACAACCCGCTGCACAACGCGCCGCACACATTAGCTGACATCTGTGACAGCGACTGGAACCGCAGTTACGACCGCATGCTAGCGGCGTATCCTGCACCAGAAGTACACAGAAACAAGTTCTGGCCTACGGTTAACCGTATTGATGACGTATACGGCGACCGTAACTTGATTTGTTCATGCCCGAGCATTGAGAGCTATTCTGAGGAATAGGTTGGTTGACTAACTGCAATTAAAATTGTGGATACTAAAATAGAAAAAAGCGGACCAGAAATGGTTCGCTTTTTTTATGCCTCACGAGTTCTTCCAAGTGTTAAAGCTCTCATGCAAGGTGTTCTGAAAATACTGGTCATGTGAATGTAATTCCCACGACGAAACCGATTTGAACGCGGCTGCAGTGCAGTTACTTTTGTGACACAATGAACATATCGGTAAACGTCACTCAATTTCGCTCTTCGAGCGCATCGAATATTTTGCCAATAATGGCGTACAGTTTTTGTTGGTCAAACTTATACTCTGTTTCTGTCTGTACACGGTGTACAAAAACGAGATCGGAGCTAGGGTATACGCCAAGCATATGAATACCTACACCAGTATGATAAAACGCTTTATTAGGGCGCTCTTCGTTGGCATTAATAACGTTCCAAAGCATGCCATAACCGAAATCCATATAAGCATTGGTCACCGAGTACGATGTTGTGCTTTTGTCTATCCATTCTTTTGAAATTAACTGCTTATTGTCCCACATGCCACCATGCTCATAGAGCTGACCAAAAAGTGCCATGTCATAGGCAGACATTCGAAAATGATACGCAGGGAACTTAGATTTTTCTGGCTCCAATTGGTAAAAACCATCAACGTTAAGTGTTGTTAAATCAGTATCCGCAACTATCGTGGTGTGTTTACCGTTAAATTGCTTCATGCCAAGTGGTTTTGCAATTTCCTCGAAGTAGGCCGAATAAATGCTTTTCCCACTAAGTTTTTCAAAAATGGCACCGGCAACATTAAAGTCCCAGTTATTGTAAACGTAATGGTCTCCTGGGGTGAATGCGCCTCGTTCTGGAAATCCATTCAGCATACTCTGACTTGTAGCTGCGGAAGGTAAATAGATACCCGAACGCGACTGCAATATATCTCGAATTGTTGCTGATTTTTCAATCTCGGTTAGGGGGGTTATGTCATCTATGTCGAGTTCGGTAAGTGTTGTGTCTAAATCAATGATCCCCCTATCAACATAAATACCAAATAATGCGTTAAGCATTGGCTTACGGATAGAGTGAATAGTATGTTTTTGGTGTATGTCACCAAATTCAAAAATGACTTCTTTGCCTCTCATCAAAACCATTGATGAAGTATTGCTTGCCTCTAAGAACTCCCTTAAGTCATTCAATTTATATTGATTAAAAGTAGCGGTACTTTTGTAGCAGGTGGGGTTTTTTATTAAGCGAACCATGCGCTGTAACGTGTCGTTTTGTGCAAACGCATTTCCCTCGGGCGTGCCACCAAGCATGATTATCTGGCCATTTTCGTTTTTAAATTGTGTAAGGTTACTCTCCATGCCAGGGCTAATCACATGACCGGCATCCGGATAGATAATTGTATTTACGCGCGAAGAGACGCCCTGCGACGCGATGTCCTTTTGCAGTGCTGCCGCCATTTCCGCGGAGGGCCATAACTTATCGTCTTCACCTGCAAGTAACAGCACTTGCCCCTTTATTTTACCTGCGTCAATCTGTTTTGCTGCGGCATCTGGGTGGGACAGGTCTTGCCTAAAGTAATCTACCCCGACAAACCTATCGGCGGAATAATCGGGGTTTGAGTGTCGGGGTACGAACGGTATTGCGTTGCCATGGTATGTCCACGCAGCGGCATTTGTGTCTCCCATCGCTCCCCAAACATGAGAGCTAGGAGACAGCGCAATAATAGGGGCATACTCGCCGCTGTGCGCGCCCAACAAAAGCGCGAGCTCAGCGCCACGTGAGCTACCAACGATGGGAATTTGCTGGCAACGGTTGCGGGAAAGTGTAGGGTTTGAATCAATATAGGCCGTTGCGGCGTCAATGCTTTCAATTGGGATTTCTTTTAGCGTTGGCGGTAATGTATCTATTCCGAAGTAACCCACTACCAATGCCGCAATCCCTTTTTGTGCCAGCTTGACACCTGTCTGGCTAGCCGCATAGAAGCCGCCTTCTGAGCCTCCGAGAACAATGGTTGTGGTTAACGGCGGTGTAGAAGCTTCCTCGTTATGTTTAGGTGTAATTAAGAGACCTCGTAGCTGAAACGTACCTACGCGTTCAACGGTTACGTTGTCTGGATAGCCCGAACCATTGCACCCTAGCAGTAAAAAAGCAGTACTTAACCCCGTCAACAGGTTCCTTATAAGCATAACGAAAATCTCTTTTTTATTTTATTAAACAGACTATTACCGAGTAGTTCAACTCACAATTGTAAGTGTTCTTTTCCACGCAGAAGGGTGAGGCAAAAACTGCTGAGGTTGATAATGCCAGTTTCTTATCAAGTATTAACGAAAGACTTGACGGGTAGAATGATTACTCTACCATAAGGGTAGAGTAATCATTCTACCGAAGGTGTACGGTGTTAAAACAAGATATAGCAGCAGCGCTAGAAACTGCTTTCAGTCAACATGGGTTTGCAGAGCCAAGTGTCGCCACATTACAAAAATGTAGTGGTGTCAGTTTAAGAACACTTTATAAACACTATCCGTCAAAGCAATCAATGATTATTGCGGCACTCGAGTATCGACATGCGCGATATATAGCGTTTTTACTTGATGATATTCCTGCTCCAGGAATTGATGCAATTTTGCATATTTTTGATCGACTAATGCTATGGATGACGCAATTTGCACCTAATGGCTGCTTATCTGTAAACGCGCTTTCTGCCTTCCCTGAGGATGAAGAGATTAGAGGTGCAGTACAAACCCACAAAAATAATGTAAGGCAGCTATTGGGCGAACGCTGCTTACTACCGTCAATGTCTAATACGCTGTTTTTATTACATGAGGGAGTGTCGAGTGCCTGGCCTGTAATGGGTGAGCAAGCCGTCTCATCTGCAAAGCAAAGTATTAAAAACCTTATTTAAAAGCGAAAGTAATGACCAATTTACCTAACACAATGCATGGTGTACAACTTACTAAGCATGGTGATGTTGATGCACTCAGATATACAACAAACATAGCGCTGCCTGCCCTTGCTAGCAATGATGTGCTTATCAAAGTTATGGCCGCTGGCGTAAATAACACCGACGTAAATACTCGTCTAGCATGGTACTCAAAGCAAGATAACAACAGCGATGATGCGGGTTGGTCTGGGAGTGCGCTTAATTTTCCGCGTATTCAGGGCGCCGATGTGTGCGGAGTAATTGTTGCTGTTGGCAACAATGTCAACGCAGATCGTATCGGAGAACGGGTATTAGTAGAGCCATGCTTAATTAAAGCAAATGGCGAAACGCTAACGTCACCGTGGTATTTCGGCTCTGAATGTGATGGTGGCTTTGCACAATACACGGCAGTAGATTCTTTCCACGCTTACAAAATTAGCAGTCGATATAGTGATGTAGAACTGGCCTCGTTTCCTTGCTCGTACTCTACTGCTGAAAACATGCTGTATCGTGCTTCGGCCAAAGAAGGGAGCACCATCTTAGTAACGGGCGCGTCCGGTGGGGTTGGCTCTGCTGCAGTGCAGTTAGCTAAAGCCCGTGGCGCGTATGTCATTGCGCTTACCAGTAAAAGTAAAGCGCAACAATTAACAGACTTGGGGGCAGATAAAGTAGTTTTTCGCGAAGATGATTTAGTAGAAATGCTGGGTAAAAACAGTGTAGATATTGTCGTTGATTTAGTTGCCGGAGAGCAGTGGCCTTGCTTGTTAGACCTACTGAAGCCAAAAGGGTGTTATGCCGTTTCAGGTGCTATCGGAGGCGCTATGGTGACGCTTGATATTAGAACGCTTTACTTAAAAGACTTGTCTTTTTTTGGTTGTACAGTGTTGGAACCAGGCGTATTTAAACGTTTAATATGTTTTATAGAACAGGAAAAAATTAAGCCTGTTGTTGCACAAACATTTCCACTTAACCAAATCGTCGAGGCGCAACAGGCATTTTTACAAAAGCGGCATGTCGGAAAAATTGTATTAACTATTCCGCAAGATGGGAGTGGCGTACGAACCTAATCAGCCGAGTCGTTGACCATTGACTGTATAAAAAGAACGCTATAGGCTATTTTTTCGTTTGCAGTTATTTTTCATTACTAAGGACAGCTATGAATAATCCAGCGCGCTATGGCGTGATCCTCGCTACCACATTGACACTTTTTGCCTGCAACAGTGATTCAGACAATATATTAGATGACTTAAATGCTAATCGCGCAAAATGGGAAAGTGCGAACATCGACACCTATCAATTTGACTATAGCATTTCGTGCTTTTGCTTAGATGATGTTACGCGTCCACGCTTAGTCGTTGTTAACGCAAACCAAGTAGAGTCGCAGACGATAATCGAAAATAATACTGCGCTGTCGCTAGATAATGTTGATTCTGAAACTGTCGCCACATTATTTGACCGTATAGCATTAGAAGAAAGTCGTGCTGAATCGCTCACCGTTAGCTATCACCCGCAACTTGGGTACCCAACACGAATACAAGTTGATGGTAACGCCCAAACGGCTGATGACGAATACACAATTGAAGTAAGTAATGTCGTTGCAGAAGACGATATTGCCTGTACAGCTAGTGTCGAAAGTGGCTTGATAGTGTCTGTTACCGACCAGATCACCGAAGAGCCAATTGCGTGCAATGCCACGGTTACAGCAACCGAAGAAGATTTTAATGAAACCGCAATGGGTACTTGCGGAGAGAGTGAAGCGATTACGATGCTAGATGAGCGCCCCGGCTTTTACTCAATTACCATTGAAAAAGCAGGCTATCAAACCTTTCAAGTAAACGACTATGGTATCGGTAAAGACTTATGCCACGTACTTCCACGAGAACTTAACGTGGAATTAATTCCAGAGTGATATAAAACACCCTCTCGCAGGGCGTTAAATTCATCATCGAATAGTTCACGTGAATATTAATTAAAAGGGCCGTTTGGCCCTTTGCTTATTTACATAGCTATTTAGACTTACGTTTGTCTAATGCGTATTGTACGGCTGTTCGTGCAATACCCGCACCAATACCTGACACCACTGCCCATGTAACAGCTTCTTTAAGGTCGGTATCTTCGCGTGCTTTGTCTTTTGGAGCGGGGGTGTTTGTTACCTGCTCCCATGATTTCTGTAATGTCTTTCTGGCTAACATGCCAGCAGAGGCAGCGGCAAGACCGACACCTACTGTCGTTATTAGTTGTTTGTTACTCATAATATTCCCCACCCAATAATATCGGTAGCCCAATAATGAATTGAATACGCCTACACAAGCGGATTGCCGCCCGGACTTAAAAAAACAGTCATTAATTAAAACAATTAATGACTGTTTTTTGCAGGTTCGTGGGAGTGGCTATTACACACCCCTCAACCTGCTTTAATTCATTTGCCCCTGACCATATTCATGACCAGTGAAACAACCAATAGGATGAGGAAAATACCAAAAATTATTTTGGCAATACCTGCTGCGGAACCGGCAATGCCGCCAAAACCTAATACTGCTGCAGCCAATGCGATCACTAAAAATATCAAAGCCCAACGTAACATAATGTATCCCTTCAGTTTGTGAGTTCACAGGTAGTGTTGCAAAGCGCAGGCCGACTTTACGAACCGTACCATCCTTTGTCGCTCATCAATGCGAATACGCGGCCTCAAGGCAAATATCGTTCAAAAAAATATAACCAAATTTTTGAGGAGAAGGTAAGGTTGCCGACCAATCCTTAAACAAATTTACCGAAACGTTTGTAAAAATTTCTTAATAAACAGGTTTGCAGACTGGCACGGTGCATGTTGGCAATACGTTTTTCTTTTTTCACTTCAATACCAATATTTGTAACTGAGCTGAGTTCGGCCAGATAAGGCTTAGAATATAAGCGCTTACCTGCATTCCGCACACTTTCTGACGACGTAAAACAGGTTGCAACAAAGATAGGGCTACGTATTTTTAGTAGTGGCTCGTGCCTTGCAACGGTCATTGCAATAAGCGAGCAGCACCTAATGAGGATATAGATACTATCTGTATTTTAAAGGAATGTAGGTAATAACGTTACGTGCTAACAAAAAAGTTTACACCAGCTTCGCTATCTTCAAACTGACAGGGACAAAGCAATGAAGCAAAATCCACTTTTACACAGGCATGACGACTTCAAGGTAAAAACAAGGGATGTTCGAGTGGTCAGGCTCCTTATTGTCTTAGTGGCACTTTCGACACTCTACACGTTATATTTCGCTCAATCGCTTATAATCCCTATGGTTTTTTCTATGCTTGTGGCTTTATTGTTAAGCCGCATTGTCACCAAGCTAAAAGAGTGGCGGATCCCGAGGTCTATTTCTTCAATCACGCTACTCACAATGCTAATTGCACCTCTCATGTTTTTAATACTAGAACTTTCAGAGCCAGTAGAAAGGTGGATGAAAGCGTTGCCTCAAATTTCTGAGCAGGTAACGCAGCAGCTTACAGAATTTAGTGATGCTATTGATGGGACACAGCAAAACGCAGAGGGTAAAGAGCCCTCTGTTAATAATACGGCTTACCCTTGGTTTGAAAAAGAGCCTGTTAAAAAGCAAGACGACACCATGGTCGAAGAGCGTTTTAAGCAAGGTAGCAGGCAAATGATGTTTGAAATGCTGCTTGCCACACCTATATTTCTTGCTCAAGTATTAGGCGCCATAGTGTTAACGCTTTTCCTTCTCATATTCGGGCCCCCGCTGTCTAAAGTCATCATTAATGACTTTCCTATTATCAAAAATAGACATCGAGCTAGAGCATTGATTAAAAGTATCCAACAGGCACTGTCTCACTACATTTTAACCATAAGCATCATCAATACCGGGTTAGGTGCGCTGACGGCAGCGGGGCTAGCGTATTTTGGTGTTCGCGATGCCATTTTATGGGGAGCGATAGTCGGCCTATTAAACTTTGTGCCTTATATAGGTTCAGTGATTAGCGTGGGTATACTGCTGTTTGTAGGGGTGGTGCAGTTTGGATTTATTGATACGGCATTTATTCCAGTAGGCGTATTTATTACCTTAAATATATTGGAATCGCAGATAATAACGCCAACGGTGCTCGGTAGAAGCATGCAAATTAACCCACTGGTTATTATTGTTTGGCTGTTTCTCAGCGGCTGGTTATGGGGTATGTTGGGCGTGCTATTAGCGGTGCCGATATTTGTATGTATCAAGCTTACGTTACAGCAAATGGAAGTCTTTCCTCATTGGCTAAAATTTATTGAAGCACAAGAGTAAGCGACAGCTGTTGCTATAACCTATACCGCTATAAATGGGGTACTATTGCAGTACATAACGCATCATCGCATGATGTTGCGAAACAGCAATGATAAGGTACCCCTTTGACACAGCCAGACATCACCGTCCATTTTCGCTTGCTGCACTTAGATGCGATGCAAGCATACACGCTCAAAAGAGAAATTGAAGGCGCTTCATTTTCCAAGCGCGACGATTCAGCTGCTTTTGTCGGGCTTGTGCCGTTAAAAGAAACGCTGTTTGACGAGTTAAACGACTATATCATTCGCCAGCAAATTACGTACGATGAGTGCGACATTTATGTGAAAGCAGAAAACGGAGAGGGTGTTATTAACGTTCCGCGAGTGGTAAACAAGTTACTAAAATATATCGACTGTAAACTCACTTATGCATTTGTAAAATAACAAAGCCTTTAACGAATAAAGTGGCTACCTGGTTATATGGAACCGCCATGGCAACAGTGCGTCGTGTTCGGCATAATCTATACCGATACGGGGTGAACACGCTATTTCTTTATTTGATATTACCTTACCTTTATCCGCAACCCAGACAATGTTGGAGGTCGTTACATTCAGCGCGTTTAGAGAAGGGGTTACCCCAAGCGCTTGAGTCAGCTTACCTGGGCCTGAGCAAAGGCTCTTAGTTGTCGATAGCTTTCGCCTTGCCATCATAGCGTCTATGCCTTCGATGGGTTTTATGGCGCGAATAAGCACCGAGTCAGCACACCCAGCACGATTTGTGACAATGTTTAGCATACTGTGATGACCATATACTGTGTAGATGTAGGTAATACCGCCATTGCGTTCCAATGTACTTACAGATGAGGGGCGCCGTACCTTATGTTTTTCCATCGCTAGGTCGTTGCGGTGAGAATACGCTTCAGTTTCTACTATAATTCCGCCCGTGCGAACGGTGTCTATCTCAGTAAATAAGTATTTACCGAGTAGACCTTTTGCGATGCTCACCACATCGACTTGAGTAAAAAAAGACGGGGGTATTTTCACAATATCGATGCAGAGTTGTCAGGAAGCCTTTTGAATTTCACTGTGCGACTTTAAGACTTCACTGCCATCATCTTGTTCAATTAAGTAGGCAGGGTCTTTGTCACTCGCATCACGTTTAACGGATGAACCCTTTATGGTGCATTCAATTTCTTCCGTGTACTTTTTGCGAATGTTTCCAGAGGCATGACCATTTCCCCATTTCCACTCTACTTCAGTGTTAATTGCATAATGTTTCATTTCACATCCTTTTTTAATGCGTTCACGCGACAAACGGCTATTTACTATCGTGGTATGCCATCGACCGCTTACGTCGCAAAACGCGATCCTGTAGTGGTAATGTAAACGAGCGGGTTGCGATTTAAGTTCATTAATTGCCTGCGTGTATTCATAAACTGGCAAAATGAGAAAAATTTGTCGATAATCAAATCTTTGACTAATGCAAAGACAGAATGGAAACACGACTTCCGCTATACAAAAAATTGTTGGTAATGTACCGCATTGAGCCTGGATGTCTTGGGCCGCAAGGCATAGATTATGTTGAAGAGTTTTGCACCTTTGCCAAGCAAAAGTTGAAAGGTCAGCATGGGTACTGCTTACGTTGGGTGGTTAAACCGCGCTACGACAAGTCGCTACCCGAGTTAGAGTTTCAGATAAAAAACAATACCGTGTCCCGTGAAAATGCCGCTAAATACATGGGGACTTTTGATATCGATATTGATGTGTTTGAAGAACAGCTTGAAGAAACACTAGCCGATTTAGTTGATATGTTTTTCGAGCGCTAAACGGTAACAGAATGAAGCACGTTGGGTGGTGAACGTGCTTTATACGTACGGTTTAATGTCGTTCCTAGCGCCGCTTTCTACGTCCTTTTGATTTGCGTTTACCTTGCGATTTATCGTCAGCCTCAAAATTTCCATATAACGCGTCTTCTTCAGTCGCAGCCGCTGGTTTGGGCTTGGGTTTGGGAATAAACCCCTCTACAAACGTTTTCTTAAATTGTCGCCCGGTAAAACGTTCAACCGCTCTTAGTTGCTTTGCTTCGTCGTCACTGTATAACGATATCGCTAACCCTTTCGATGATGCTCTGCCTGTGCGGCCGATACGGTGGATATAGTCTTCGGGTACATATGGCAAATCGATATTTATTACACAAGGCAGTTGCTGAATGTCGATACCCCTTGCTGCAAGGTCGGTACCTATTAATACTTTTATACTGCCATCTCTAAAACCGTCTAATGCTTTCGTGCGCGCTTGTTGCGTTCTATTCGCATGAATCGATTCGGCAGCAATATCTAATGCTTCAAGCTCATTTCGCAAGGTATCTGCACCGCGTTTCGTTCGCGTGAACACTAATATTTGAGACCAGTCGTTATTGTTTATTAAGTGAATAAGAAGTTCATGTTTGCGCGCTTTGTCTACCGGGTGCAGTATCTGTGTGATGTTTTCAATATGATCGTGTGCGGTTGCCAGTTCAATCGTTTCAGGATTCTTAAGCATCTGTGTCGCTAGCGTTTTTATTTCTTTTGAAAACGTGGCAGAGAACAGTAGCGTTTGACGCTGTTCAGGTAATAAGCTTTGTAGATGCTGAATATGTTCAACAAAGCCCAAATCCAACATACGGTCGGCTTCATCTAAAACTAATATTTCGAGGTTATCGACGTTAATATCCCCTTGCTGATATAAATCTAGCAAACGTCCTGGCGTGGCAATAAGAATATCAACACCTTGCTGCAAGGCATGTTTTTGCGGCTCAATACGCACACCACCAAATACTGCCGTTGAGCGAATGTTCATGTTTTGACTGTAAGTTTCAACGTTTTTGGCAACTTGCGCGGCAAGCTCACGCGTGGGCGCAAGGATAAGTGCTCTTATTCCTTCTTCTTGTTGGCGTGGTTTTTCTGCCAACAACTGCAATATAGGTAACGAAAAACTAGCGGTTTTCCCTGTGCCTGTTTGTGCAATGGCGATCACATCTCGCCCATTTAAAATAGCAGGAATGGCGTTCTTTTGAATGGGCGATGGCTCAGAGTACCCTTTTTCAGTAACCGTACTTAAAAGTTCAGTACAAAGGCCTAAAGTGCTAAACGACATAAGAGGAAAGCTCACAACGTATAAAAATTGGCGTCATAATACGTGTTGTGGGTAAGCTTTGCGGCACTATTTTTCGTCTTTTTGCTTTGAGCATGAATAAGGTAGGCCTAATTGGTTGATACGTAATAGTTATTGTTTTAAATACTCAACGCTGCGCTTGGCTTTTTACTCACACGGTACTACGCTTAGCTAAAATCAAGGGTAATAGCCGTGATGAAAACTGATAAAAGAACACATCCGCGATTAAGCCTTAAAGGCGTTCATGCGAACATCACCATTAGTAGCGCGTTAAGTGAAGACAACATTCACTTAGAAGGCAATATGGTCGATATGAGTTATTCTGGTATTCGCATCAAGTTGTTATCTGAAATGCCCCAAAACCTTCCTGATAGTAATGTAAAAATTGTTCTTACACTGCCAAACTCAGACGTAAGCTGCACCATTAAGGGCGCTATAAGACATATTAATAACAACGCTGAGGTCGGTTTGCACTATCGTGACCATCACAAAGAAGACGATGTTGATGCGTTTATGTTTGAGTGTGTTAAGCATATTGATACCCCTACGCAGCACGTTAGTTAACGCCACAGTTAAGTCATTGCAAACAACCGAAGTGAATCACTTGGTGGGTTGAGCTTAACCACAAAACCGAACGTAAATACCCATAATGGCGAGTTGTGTGAAATACTTGTGCGCATTGGCTATCGCAAGAACGGTAAATAGAATTAAAAACGAGGACGATAAGAAAATTATGCGGAAAAAAATGATCAAACAAAAGTTAGCGGTGCTTGCCACTGTGATGGCTGCGTCTTTTACGACTGCAGTGCAGTCCAGTTGGGCTGAGCAAGTCGAAATGCAAGGCAGTAAGGGTACTGCGGTAGTCGGTAATGTGCTTGCAACATTTGACCAGCCATGGGCCATGACGTTTTTACCGGATGGCCATAGTTTGGTGACAGAAAAACCAGGCGTTATGTGGTTACTTGATAAAAATCAGCAAAAGCGTTTTTCAGTAACCAACTTGCCTGAAATTATAGCGCGAGGGCAGGGCGGTTTAGGTGACGTTATTATCCACCCTGAATTTAGTACTAACAACACGATTTATCTGTCTTACATTGAGCGAGATCCGCAAGACGATGCATACAGTGGTGCGGTGATTGAGCGTGCAACGCTCACTATTACCGATACCGGTGCGAATTTGACTGACAGAGAGTTAATTTGGCAACAGTCTCCAAAGATGACAGGCAATGGGCATTATTCACACCGTATGGTTTTTTCACCTGATGGGCACTTATTTATCACCTCTGGCGAGCGTCAAAAGTTTACTCCGTCACAGAACATGGCAATGAACTTAGGTAAAATTGTCCGCTTAAATGCCGACGGCAGTGTGCCAGAAGACAATCCATTTTATGGAAATGGCAGCATAACCGAACAAATTTGGACACTTGGTCATCGTAATCCTTTGGGTATCGACTTTGATGAAGAAGGTAATTTATGGTCACACGAGATGGGCCCACGTCATGGCGACGAGCTGAATATCATTGAAAAAGCGCGTAATTATGGCTACCCCACGGTATCACAGGGTGACCATTATTCAGGTGTTAAAATCCCCAATCATGAAGATATTCCTGTCTTTAAATCGCCTGAACTTGACTGGGTGCCTGCAATAAGCCCGGCCGGTTTTATCATTTATAAAGGTGAGTTATTCAGCCAATGGGAAGGTAATGGCTTTATTGGCGGACTGTCCTCCCAAGCACTTGTGCGAGTCGAATTCGATAAGGGTGATAATGGCAAATGGAGCGTAGAAGAAGCTGAGCGGTATGAATGGGGAAAACGCGTAAGAGAAGTTGAGCAGGATGGCGCTGGCAATATCTACGTATTAGAAGACGGAAAAGGTGGACGTCTTATCAGACTTGAGAAGTAACCTATTGCGCCCCGCAAGGGGCTAATTGTTTACGCTCAACAAACGCAGCAGGCTTGGTATTATAGTGCCATCCTGCTGCGTTACGTTTGCATATTGTTAGCTGGCTACACCGTCATTCCCTTCTTGTTCTATGTTACCTGAAGACTGTAACTGAGACGCAAGCATAAGACATAATATGGACCAGAATATACCCACAGTCCATCCAGCCAATACATCTGATGGCCAATGTACACCCAGGTACACCCGACTAATACCAATACTTACCGTCAGCAATGTCGCAATAGACATCAAAAATACTTTAACCCGTTTACGCTTTTCAACGCGTGACAGTAGTGCGCCTAGAGTGAAGTATACTAATGCCGACATAAGTGAATGCCCACTTGGGAAACTGTTGGTATAAACATAACTGCCATGAGGTACTAAATCCGGACGCGGGCGCTCGAACCCATACTTCAGTGCGAAGCTGAGCAACGTTCCGGTCACTATTGCTACCACAATAAACAGTGCCATTTTAGGTTTTTTAATAAGTAGCATATAGGCCGCAGAGGTTAGCGTAAAAAAGGTGAGAATACCCACACCGCCTAACCCTGTAATATCACGCATTAGCTCTTCTACCCAATGTGCACCAATAGGGTCTGACAGGTCATCCGCGGTACGAAATAGTAATAAAAGTGCCTCGTCAATTGCCGACGTTCCGCCGCTCATTACCATGCCTGCTATTTCGACAAATGCCCATAAGCAGCCGGCTAGAAGCATTCCGCTCACTAACATGTTTATATCTATACGGTTGATGTTTTTTATATTCACCTAAGCGTCTCCTTATGCAGGTTGAGTGTTGGCGTGACGACGTTTTTTGGTATGGCGATAAGCCACAATGGTCATAATGACACTGACAATAGCGCCGCCTGCTAAAATGGCCCACTGGTATGTTGGGGGGTGAGAGTCACTATTTAGCATCGAGTTTCCACCTACCCATCCAAGATAGGTATACAAGGCCACCAGAGGAAGCTGACCTACGAACGATGACCAAGCGTATTGTTTGAATGAAATATTGGTGATGCCAAAGCCATAGTTTTTAAGAACGGCGGGAATGAAAGGGTTAAGTCGTAGTAAAATGACAAAGCGCCACTGACCATCCTCGGCTAGTTCAAGTACTTGTTTACTGCTGTCGTAATGCTCAAGTTTCTTTTTGATGCTATCTTTCATTCCGTAGCGCGCGACCAAAAAGGTGATACATGCTCCGCTAAGCGCGGCAAGTGAAGACACACCTAAAGCAACCGAAAAGCTCAGTAAAATGCCGGACGTTATATTTAAAATGGTCGATGGGAAAGAGAGGGTAACAAGCACCGTATATAACAGAAAATAGACGATAGCTGTCCATGCACCAAACGAACGAATATACTCAACGACTTCAATTACTTGCTCACGCGTAACCACATATTTCCATAATAGAATGACAGTGGCGATAAACACGGCTGCTAGTAGCCCTTTTACAATCCATATATTGCGCTTCTTCATATTCCATTCCTTTTTGCATATCACGTTTTACATTCTGCGTTTAACGTTGATTGACATCACTGTCGTTATGAGTTGCTACGGAACGGACGTAGAAAAGATTAAATATTTTTTAATTTAATCTTAAAGGAACAGCGAAAGGGAACACATTGAAAGCGTAAACGTTGTTGTTATAACGAAGTGTTAATATTGGCGTCGGGCACGCTACGATATGACATAAACAATCACTTTGCGTTAGCAGATAATGACTAAAACAAAGTGACGCGTTTTTATAGTGAGCGGATAAATTAAGGGCTAGGCTTCATCATCTGTTGGATTAATGCGTGCCAAACGTGCTTTCTCTTCATCTTCCGCCGCTTGAATTTCTTCAAGTATTGCGCCCACATCAGCGGCTTCTTCACTTTCTTCAAATTCACCAGTGAGAGTAGTATTAGGCGTTAGGTTACCCTCTTCAAACAGTGCCCACATTTCTTTCGCATAATGAGTAAGCAATAACTCGGGGGCAAATTCGCCATAATAGCGGCGCATGTTGTTTACATCGCGGGCGAACATGGCTTCGGCGCTGTTATTAGCAGCGGCATTAACGGCTTGGGGTAAATCGATAATAACAGGCCCGTTTTCATCTACCAGTACGTTGAATTCGGAAAGGTCACCATGAATAAGGCCCGCACACAGCATAAGTTTGATGTTGCGCATCATTAACGTGTGCTGTTTGATTGCCTCGTCTTTGTCCATGCTAACATGCCCCAATTGAGGCGCGACCTCGCCGTCTTCATCAGACACGAGCTCCATGAGTAATACACCATCAACACAGCAGTATGTATCGGGCACACGAACGCCGGCTTCATTTAAGCGAGAGAGGGCATCAACTTCTGCATTTTGCCATATTTCTTCTTCAAGCTGGCGACCATAACTAGACCGTTTACCCATGGCTCGAGCCTGGCGACCGCCTCGTACTTTTCGGCCTTCTTGGTATTGTGCCGCTTTTTTAAAGCTGCGCTTTACCGCATCTTTATATACTTTTGCGCATCGAACGTGCTCGCCACAGCGAACCACAAAAACATCGGCTTCTTTCCCGCTCATCAAGCGGCTAAGTACTTCATCAATTAAACCATCATCGACGAGCGGCTGTAAGCGTTTAGGTATCTTCACACAGTGCCTGCATTATGGCGTTGTTTTTTCATCATTATTTTTTGGGTACTCTGTTTGTCTTTATTAAATGTACTGCATCAGTATATCAGGCTTAAAAAGTAAGAGCAGTGATGTAACAGTACTTATTCGTGTTCTATTTTAAGAATTAAGCGGTTCTATTGACGTATGTTAAGGCTCACCGTTAACGTCACTTGGTATTTTGCTCACGACTTACTTCAATCTGCCGTTGCACTTTTGCATTAACCGCAACCAACGTGGAATACAGCAATTCTATTTGCTCGTCGAATGCGTTGGTTTCTGCTTGCTTTTCATGTTGGATAACTTGTTCTACGGTATGCGTGAATTCTGCTAAGGCATACGCGCCAATATACTTAAGCGCTGTAATGAAAATATGTGAGATTCTCAAAATAGACGCATAATCTTTGTTATCAATAGCATTACGAAGGGCGTCAAGTTCGCTAGAAAGCCCGACGAAGTCATTAAGCAGAACATGATACAGCGACGCATCATTAAGTAATCCGCGCATGGCTTTCGTTTTATCAATAACGGCAAGCTTATCGATAGAGGCTGTGTTAATTAGATTCGCGTTTGAGCCAGATGCCTTTTCGAAGGCAGAGTCTGGTGTATCTTTAAGTAATATATCGGCTAGCACAGCGAAGAGTTTGTCTGGGTCTATTGGCTTATTAATGTGGCCATTCATGCCTGCTGCTCTGCTTTTCTCAATGTCTTTTTTCATGGCATGCGCAGTCATAGCAATAATCGGTACGTCTAGCTGTAATTCTTTACGAATGGTTCTTGATGCCGTTAAGCCGTCCATTTCAGGCATCTGAATATCCATTAATACCGCATCGTAGGAGGGGTCGCCGCGAAGCGTATTAACAGCCTCTAGCCCATTGCTCACCACGTTTATTGTTGCCTTACTATCGGCTAATAAACCTAACGCCACTTTCTGATTGAGCGAATTGTCTTCAGCAAGAAGGATTGTTTTACCCGTGAAGTCAGGAATGTTAACCGCGGTGGTGGTTGCTGACACTGGGCTGGGCGTAACGTTAAGACATAGCTCTTGAATAGTATTCACAAGCTCGCTGGCACCGAACGGTTTTTTAATGAACGTATTGATGCCTAATCGATTTGCTTGTTCATGCATGCTGGGAGAGTCGAAGGCCGATAGCATGATCACCTTCGGCTGTTTAACCGAGCGCTCTTGATTCATTATTGCGGCCACTTCGAGGCCATCAATATCTGGCATTTTCCAGTCAAGTATCAGTACATCATAGGGGGCATTGCGTGCAGCGGCGGCTCGAAGTTCAGCGATGGCCTCTTGCCCGCCGGATACAAGATCTGCGCGAATACTGGCAATAGATAGTGCTTCAGATATGGCGTGTCTCGATAGGCTCACATCGTCTGCAACAAGCACGTTTAGCGCCGCTAACTGCTTTGATGGAGACAATAACTGCCGCTGTATAGGGTTGTTTTTAACTATAATAGTGAAATAGAAGCTTGCCCCTTTTCCTATTTCACTTTCTACCCATACTTTTCCACCCATTAATGTGGCTAACTGCTGGCAAATGACTAAACCTAACCCAGTTCCTCCATAGCGTCGCGATATAGACTCGTCACCCTGATTAAAAGGTTGAAACAATCTAGCCTTCTGCTTATTACTTAACCCAATGCCCGTGTCTTTAACCTCGAAGATCAGCTTTACGGCACTGTCTTGCTGCGTGCTTCGAACACTTACTGATATCAGCCCATCGTCCGTAAACTTCAGTGCATTACTTAGTAAGTTGTTCAAAATTTGCTGTATACGCAGTGGATCACCAATGAGGCTAAGCGGCACATCTCTAGCGATGTGTTGAATAAGCTCAATATTCTTTTCGTTAGCCCGCGTGACATGGAATCTGATGGCTTGGTTTACTAGGGCGTCTAAATTGAATTGTGTCGATTCAATATCAAGTTTTCCCGCTTCAATTTTTGAAAAGTCGAGGACTTCATCAATCACACTTAGTAGGGTTTGAGAGGCAGCTTCTATCTGAACTAAGTTGGTTTGCTGTTCCTGACTTTCTGCACAACGCTGAGAGAGCTTGGTAAGCCCTATAATTGCATTTAGCGGTGTGCGTATTTCATGGCTCATGTGCGCTAAAAAATCTGACTTAGCATCGGTGGCTTTTTGTAACGCTTGTGCAAGGTTATTTAGTGCTTTGCGTTGTTTTCGAGTGCGCAGCCATAGCGCAATCACAAGTACTAATGAAAAAATCACCCCCGTGATGAAGTAAAGCTGCATGGTGTTACTTTTTTGCTGAGCAAGATTACGTTGCTCTTTTAGCTCGTTATCTTTTTCAAGCAGTTTAATGGTTTCTTCTTTTTCCGATATGGCCAAGCGTACGCGATTAAGTGCCAATAGCTGAGATTGTTGTTCATTGAAACTTTGTCTATAGGCTTCTTGGTACTGCTTGGCATATGCTAGTGCAGATTGGAAGTTTTGGGTGGTTTCAGATAGCGACACCAATCGCTCTAAAATATTAAGCGTGACCACCTTATCATTTTGTACAACATCCTTATCGAGGCCGGCCTTGAGCTCAGCAATAGCTAGTTCGGTTTCTCCGCGTTGTACATAAATTTCGGCTAATTGCAGTAAGCGAGCGCCTTCGTTATAGCGAAAGCCTACTTGACGATCAGCTTCAGCGGCTTGGTTAAGCCTTTTCAGTGCTTCACTTACGTTTCTCTGCGCAATATGAAGCTCTGCCATGGTGCTGTAAACAATACCAATAAACGGATAATCAACATCACGAAGTATTTCTCCAGCAAGCAATAGGCTGATTTTTGCGTCTTGAAATGTACCTAGCTCTTTTTGCGCGTACCCTTGAAAAAAATACGCAATACCTTCTTCCCGTCGGTTATCTAAGCGTTTTGCAGTGGACAAATATTGATGTCCAAAGGCAAGCATGGCGTCAAAGTCTTTAAGCGACATGTAGACGTTCCCCATGGCCCCGTAAACAAGGAGAACATTATTATTTTCTGCTTCACTGTAAAGCGCTAACGCACGATTCAATGCTTCTAGCGCACCAGCGTGCTCGCCTGACAAGTCTAAAATTAACCCTTCCAGTCGATAAGACTCTGCAAGCGCTAGTTTATTATTGCTGTTTTTTGCTAGTTTTCGAGCTTCTAATAGTGCCTCATACCCTTCAACGTAGTTTTGCTTCAACACGTAGTGATACGATTTAAGATTTAAGAAGTCGGCCTGATTAAATTCGCTAGGCTGGGCAGTAAAAAATTGTGCTAACTCTGTAAATGTCGTTTCGACCGATGGGTCATTTTCTTGAATACGCTGTTTTAACCCGTCTAATAAGGTCAGTGACGGATGCGTACTGTCGGTGTTGGCATGCACGGCACAAACCGATAGCGTCATCGAAAAAACGATCGCGATTGATAGGCATCCAAGAAAACGTTTCATTGTTACTAATGCATCATTTAATAGTTGATCACGCGAGTCGCTTTACTGGTGTCATCAAAGCGACGTTTCACTTCGTTCCAGTCTTTTTCTTCAATCAACCGCAAATCGTCATCTTCTAACCCGAACGCGCGTGCGGTGCCAACGGGGTCTTTTTTGTATGCTTCCATTAGTTTGCTATTGGTGTCTAATTCTTCTAAAAAATCTACAATCGATGTAGCCATATTTCTTCCTTTTAGTTTGTTTCAGGGTGTCGATAATCAATGACTTGTTGTTCAGTCAAGCCAAGCGCAGTAAGCCGGTCTTGTCGATACGCTGGTAAACCTAATGAAGGCACCACCAACGTTGAAATCAATGTCGGCTTTGCATGAGGTAATTCGCAAAGTGTAATTTTCTGAATGCTGGGTTCGCAAATGGGTAAGGTTGCGGCCTCGTAAATGATAACCTCATGCGTGTCTGGGTAATGTTGCAACAAAATGTCAGTCAACATGACCAATCCACTACGACTATGCATAGCATTTAGCACGCTCAAGGAGGCTTCCCCAGCAAGCCCTATTTGCCAAATTATCTGGGTCATATAAGGGTCTATACGGTAATCACGAAACAAGAACTGTGTCGCTTCATAAGACTGGCAACCAAACCGCGAGGGGTCGATACCTAAGTCGGCAATAAGGCAATCTTCTGCTGACACTCCAGGCAACATTTTTGCCTCTATTCCAAGCTCAGTTACTCGGCGAATAGCGTCATGAGAGGGAGTAACAAATACACCAGCGTGGCCATAGAATGCGGCACACACATTGTTACCCTCAGCGACGGCCTGCACAATACGGTCAGCCATTTGGCGGTAAGTAATGGCGCGAGATTTACCTTCTTCGTAAAGGTCATCGAGTGAAATACTGTTAGGGTTAAGTTTTTTGACAACATGCTCGCCAACACGGTTCATAATGCCCATAAACACGATGTCAGCATTTTCAATGTGGCTTTTAGCCGCTAATGTCATTTGACCCGCTACGCTAATCCCAGTTCCAACAACGGTAAGCGAGCCTTTTTTAGCAGTGTCCATTTCTTCCCTTGCCAATAATTTCACAGGTTCCACGCCCACTATAAGCCAGATTTTTTGCTTTTACTATGCTTGAAGCGCAATGCCTCACAACACCGTGGTGCATGAGCTAGTGATTTTAAATGATGCGTTGCTTTATTCGTTTTCTGCCTTACGTTTTGCATACACCCACTGAGGGGTGACTACAATAAAAATAAGCAGAATAAATGGCCATATCAGTGATGCTAACGTACTGAATAGGGCATAAGACATGACGTGGCCATATTCAGGTTGCCGAGGGTTAAGTGCAATAGTGACGCTGCTGCCAACTTCAATAAGACCTATACTCGAATAAACATGGGCATTTTCCCATATCCAATAGGTTTTCTCATCGAGAACATACTCTATAAGTATGTCGTGTCGTTGCGGGGTTCTGTCCGATACCGTCATAAAGGTAGGGCGCACTTTGGTGACGGTATATTCAACAACTTCACCATAAACCGTATCAAAAAAGAAATAAGCGGGGATAGCACGCTTTCCTAACACTGCGAACGTCAGTATCAGCGCAAATCCTATGCATAACGTTACCGTTAATTGTTTATATTTCTGTTTATAGGTCATTAACCTTCTCTTTCAGCCTGCCGCAATGACTATATCAGTTATCACGTTAACCGCCGTACTCTTTTCATCGAACACGTTTTTGGATCTGAATTTTATGCAAGAAGCACTGCAATTGTAACTTAAGGTTAAAAATACTATACATGGTGATTGGTTTGGTTTACATTTCATGTTGTACTGTTTGATAAGAACGTTATTACACTCACCGCATTTAACAAGCCATGGAGGTTTACAATGAACATGTCACTTAAAGAAAAGAGTACCTGGATATCTTTGGTTGCAACCGTACTGGTTTTTGGCTGGTACGCGTTAAACGTAGTGAATATTGATATGAGTAATATGCCTGAAAAAGACGCAAATGCTGCCGCTATGGGGTATTTAAGCGGCGCTATTTTATACATCATAGTCATCGAGATTGCGTTTCAGTCACTTATTTCAATCGCCGGCACAAAAGCTGATGTGGAAGGCGATGAACGAGACCGAATGATAGCCCTTACAGCAAATAACAGTGGCTATTGGGTGTTAAGCATTGGCGTCATTCTTACGCTAGGGCAACTATTATTGCCACACCTGCTAGGTATGGAGTCTTCAATAAGAGAACATTTTCCAGTGCCTCTGTTCGAAGTACATGTGTTGCTTTTTGCTTTTATTTTGTCGGAGATTGTTCGTTTTACTCATCAAATTATTCTTTATAGACGAGACGCGGTGTAAAACATTATGGCGATTACCAATAAAGTACGAGAATGCCGCTTTTTTGCTGATGAAATGACCCAGCAAACCCTTGCAGAAGCGGTTGGCGTTACACGACAAACAATAATGGCTATCGAAAAAAATAAGTACAACCCTTCTTTAGAGGTCGCTTTTAAGATTGCTAAACTTTTTGATAAACCGTTAGAAGAGGTATTTGCCTACATCGATGAAGGTTGATGTATCTTCCCTTCAAAGGTGTGTGTGTTTAACGATAATGTCGTCATATTATTAAATTTTAATTGGCCAAATTTACTATCTAAAACCAACTCTAAAGTTAAGTTTATGTTTTATATGGTTTTTATGTTTGGCGCTTATTTTGCTTTTTATATGACTGACGATGCGTGTAATAAAACAAAAAGGAAAGGCACATGTATACCGATGAAGACTTAACACTGGCGGTAAAACAAAACATTTTTAGTCAACATGACGTTAATCAGTTTCGGCAAAGTATCAATGTACTTCGCAATAGTCAGGCAGTTGACGAAGAAAACTTTCGTCTTATAAACGGGTTTAATGACATTTTTGTTGTTATTGCTAGTGCACTATTACTGGGCTCTTTAGGGTGGATTGGTTTTTCTCTTACTCCAGCGGTTGGTGGTGTTGCTGTTGCAATAGGCGCGTGGGGGCTGGCCGAATATTTTGTTAATAAGCGTCGAATGGCACTACCTGCGATTGCTTTATTGCTGGCTTTTCTTGGTGGGCTTTTCGCAACGCCCATATTATTTAACCCAGACGTAAATGCATACACCTTTATCATGGCAGGGCTGATGACCTCCGTTGGCGCGGTAGCTCACTGGATACGTTTTCACGTACCTATCACTGTTGCCGCCGGTGCGGCTACATTAAGCGGCGCGGCGTTATCGTGTTTGCTTTACCTTTTCCCTGTTGTTTTAGTTTATATCGACACTATCGTGTTAGCGTTTGGTCTTCTTATCTTTGGTTTAGCGATGATATGGGATAGCAAAGACACGCGCAGGCAAACCCGCGCATCGGACGTTGCTTTTTGGTTGCATCTTATTTCGGCACCTATGATTGTACACCCTATCTTTAATAGTTTAGGCGTATTAGACGGAAATAGCGGGCCTATGATTTCCGCCGTGGTGTTGGGCCTTTACATATTGCTTGGCATAGTTGCCATTGCTGTTGATCGCAGAGCAATCATGGTATCCGCATTGGTTTATGTTATTTATACCTTTTCCGCGTTAATGGAAAACTATGGGTTTGTAACTTACAGCTTTGCCTTAACGGGCTTATGTATTGGGTCTACATTGTTACTACTGTCGGCGTTTTGGCATCGTTGCCGAAAAGGTATTGTTAGCCTATTACCACAACCCGTTCAAATGAAGTTACCTACGATAAAAGCGTAAAATAGCGAAGAGGGCGGAGGGCGCTGCAGCGCGCTCTCTGTCATTTACGTCATAAAGCAGTGTGTGAGCACTTTGCTAAACCACTGCCTTAACTTCCTTGATGCATTAATTCTTGTACTGCCGTTGAAAAGTCTACCTTACAGACAAATATTACACTTGTTCAATTTATCTTGGGAAAGCTTTTGAAATTTTTTCGCGTGCTCATAGCAGTGTTGGCAATCGCAGCCTCGACACACATCACCTTACCGGTTCAAGCTGAAGACGAATGGTTAGAAAAAGAAGAGGTACAAGGTGCATTAAAGAATTTGATAAGCGCAGTTGAGACAGACTATTTTTTTGATGAGAAACGAACGGTTATTGTCGATAAACTTACCTCAGCGATGCATTTAGGCTACGTTAACGACCAATATCAATTCGGTCACTTTAAACGAAAACTAGAACGCATGTTATATGCTTCAAGCAAAGACTCTCGATTCGAAATTAGCTGGCGGGCAAACCTAACGCAGGCAAACGATACCTCTGACACCACCTTCCCCGGCAAAATTGAAACGCAGCTGCTTGATGACGGGTTGGGTTACTTGTCTGTCGATGGTGATTTAATTTATTCACTTTCTCAAGAAGAGCTTGATAAGGCGCTTTCACACTTATCGAGTGCTCGCGCTTTAGTCATTGATTTACAACGAGCAGGACATATCGATTTTGATATCGCCAAGCACTTTTTGCACCACTTTACTCCTAAGGGACAACCGCTAGCTACGCTCACGTTTGCAAACAATGAAGCGACTTACATTATATCTGAGACCGACATAGAACGTATTTCAAGCGATATTCCTGTGTTTATTGTCACCTCTCCATTCGTAGCCGGCTCATGGGAGTTCGTTGCCTATACATTGAAGCACGAAGAACGGGCTATTATTGTGGGAATGCCAACGATGGGACTTAGCGTAATGACTACCACGAAAGCGTTAAGCAAACATGTTAATGTGACAATGGCGTTTGCTGAATTACACCATCCTGTCACGGGCACAAATTGGAGAGACAAAGGAGTTATTCCTGATATTGCGTCACCAAGTCATGAAGCAACGAGCAAAACAATTAAATTAGCCTCTGACGCAGTAAACGCTATGTAAGCGGCGATGCAATTAAAAAGCGGTGATAAATGCTGGCACCCTTAAGTAATAGTGGCAGTTATATGAATAAATTTTAATCCTAGTTATTTAATGCGCTGTATTAAACCTTAACAGACATCAACGTAACGCGGTTTCATGAGTAAAACACATCTAAGTAAGGCTGAATCGGCCTTAGGATTAAGCGCAAGAAATTGGTGGAGTATTATCAAGCGTACGTTTGTCCACCTTCAGCGCCACAATATTTCACTTATCTCTGCGGGCGTAGCATTTTATTGCTTACTAGCAATATTCCCACTACTTGGTGCAACCATTGCGCTCTACGGTTTAGTCGTGTCGCCTGAGTCGCTGCAAGAACACATGTCGATGCTTGTAAGTGTTGTTCCTGCCGACAGTCGATATATCATTGAAGAAAAATTGAGCGATTTAACGGAAAAGTCGAGTTCTGCATTGGGGTGGGGCTTTTTTCTTACGCTTTTACTCTCACTATGGAGCAGCAGCAAAGGGGCAAATGCGCTAATTACAGCATGCAATATTACCTATATAGAAGATAATGGAAGAGGCTTTTTTACCGGTATGCTGGCGCGCATTGTATGCACAATTGCTATGATTGCGACGGTTATTGTTGCATTACTATGTATAAGCGTTTTACCCGAGTTGATAAGCTCCTTCTACGGAGGATTAATGAGTGACAAGCAAGCAGAATGGTTTACATGGCCGGTTTTGCTCGTGTTATTCAATTTTTGTTTGTCTGCCCTTTACCGTTACGCCCCTCATCGCAGAGCGGCACAATGGCGATGGGTTACACCAGGGTCATTATTCTCTACAGTGCTTTGGATCGTTGCTTCTTACGGTTTTTCGTTTTATTTAAACGAATTTGCCAGCTACAACGAAACGTACGGCTCAGTTGGTGGAATCATCATCTTGTTGATGTGGCTGTACTTAAGTGCCTATATCATTCTTATTGGCGCTGAAGTAAATTCATCAATAGAACTTCAAACCACAGCAGATAGCACCATTGGCGAAGATAAGCCGATGGGGGAGCGAAATGCGGTTGTGGCTGATAATACGCCAAAGGATTTAAAGCAGTCTTGATGTTGAGGGAACAATCAACACGCACCTTGTTGTATTATACCCATCAACTAAAAAAGGAATGCGCGGCTGATGTCCCCTAATTACTCTTCATTATTACAAAACCTCTTTGGCTTTTCTTCGTTTCGCGCTGGGCAGCAGGAGGTTGTAGAAGGGCTGTTGAATCAGCGTTCCACGCTGGCCATTTTTCCAACGGGTTCGGGTAAATCGTTGTGTTATCAATTTGCCGCTACGCAATTGCCACACCTTACGTTGGTGGTATCTCCGTTACTTGCGCTCATGAAAGATCAGCTCGAGTTTCTTCACAGCAAAGGCATTGCAGCGGCAAGTATAGACTCAACATTAACCGCTCAGCAGAACAAACAGGTTATGCATGATGTGCGCACGGGCGCATGTAAAATTCTAATGGTCTCAGTAGAGCGCTTTAAAAATGAGAGGTTTAGGCAGTTTATTGAATCTATCGAAGTTTCTATGCTGGTGGTAGATGAAGCGCACTGTATATCAGAATGGGGACACAATTTTCGTCCCGACTACTTGAAGCTACCTGCCTACCAACAAGCGCTTAACATACCTTTAGTATTATTACTTACCGCAACCGCCACTGAAAAAGTGAAAGTTGATATGGCCAACAGGTTCGCCATATCAGAAGGTAAAATTATTCAAACGGGGTTTTATCGTTCAAACCTCAATGTAAACGTACTGCCGGTTCTCGAACCTGATAAAAATGAGGCGTTACTTCAACAAATACAGCAGCAAGAAGGGGCTGGTATTGTTTACGTTACCCTGCAACAAACCGCTGAACAGGTTGCTCGTTATTTACAACAAAATGGATGCGTAGCAAAGGCCTACCACGCGGGGTTAGACAGTGCGTTAAGGCAAAATATTCAACAAGACTTTATGAACAACACGCTGTCGGTGGTCGTGGCAACTATTGCATTTGGCATGGGCATTGATAAATCTGATATTCGTTTTGTTATCCATTACGACTTACCCAAATCTATTGAGAACTACAGCCAAGAAATAGGCCGTGGTGGGCGAGACGGCAAAGCAGCAAATTGCACAGTATTAGCAAATTTAGATGGGCTAGTGACGATAGAGAATTTTGTCTACGGCGACACGCCAGACCGTGCAGCCATTGCTCGAGTCATTAAAGATATTGCGTCGCAAGGCGGTGATTTACCCCTTGATGATCACCACACAGGAAGCGGCCAATACCAATGGGAAATGCAAATCAATAGCCTAGCAACGCTAAGCAATATTCGTCAGCTTCCTTTAAAAACACTGTTAGTACAATTAGAGCTCGCTACTATCATAAAGCCTCTTTATGCCTATTTTGCCGAGTTTAAATACAGATTTATCACCAGTAAGGCAGATATTCTGACGCTTTTCTCTGCAGAACGTGGCGACTTTTTAAAGGCAGTATTTACCTATACCAATATGAAAAAAGTATGGGGTGTTGTGCAGTTCGATGACATTTTTCAGCACTATGGTGCACAGCGTTCGCGTGTTGTTGCTGCGCTAGAGTACCTGCATGAACATAATCATATCGAGCTTGCGTCCCGCTTAATTACCGACGTATATGAAGTCAATCAAGATGCATTGCTAGCTGACGATGTTGTAGATAACCTAGCGCACTATTTTGCCGACAACGAGCAAAAAGAAATCGCGCGTATTGACGCGCTTGTCCGGTTTTTCGAGTTAGATAGCTGTTTGAACGAGCAGCTTTCTACTTACTTCGATGACAAACAGGCGCCCAAGCAATGTGGTCATTGTAGTGTGTGTAACGGGAATGTGGCAAAACTTGAGTATTCAACGCCCATTGAGATGCCTGAAGAAGTTCATGTAGCCGAGGCCATGGCCGCATTAAAAGCGCATGTTGAAGACAAAATGGATGCGCCACTTACTGCATCCATCTACTGTCGTTTTTTGACTGCGATGACCATGCCTTTGTTTACCCGCATGAAAGTGCGGCAGGTGGCAGGTTTTGGACGCTACGAACAAAGCCGTTATCGAGATGTGCTATCAGTCGTTACGTCCTTAATGGCGTAGGGCGTGAAGCGCGAATAACTGATACTATAAGCGTATAACTGACAGCATCCATTCGGCACCAATAAGTTTATAACGCCATTGCGAGTGCCCTTCACATGCGCCGTATACTAGGAAGAAAAAGATTACATGGCCCTTAAAGCAACTATTTTTAAAGCAGACATATCAATTACCGATATGGATCGCAACTACTACAACGATCACAACCTGACCATTGCCCGCCATCCGTCTGAAAACGACGCGCGTATGATGCTTCGTATTATTGCTTTTATCGTTAATGCGCATGAGCAGCTTCAGTTTACCAAGGGCTTATCTGATGACGACGTGCCTGATCTGTGGCAAAAAAGCTACGCTGATGAAATAGAACGGTGGATTGAACTAGGGCAGCCTTCCGAACAGCGCATTAAAAAAGGGTGCAACCAAAGTCAGCAGATGATGATTTACGCATACGCCGACAACAGCTTTGATGTGTGGTGGAAAAAGGAGCAGAACAAGCTGCAGATGAGAAAAAACCTGTCTATTTTCACGTTGCCGGCACACATGGCGACAGCACTTGCTCAGGCTGTAGAGCGGTCAATGCAAATTCAAGTAACCATTCAAGACGGACAAATTTGGCTTACTATTGAGAGTGCTCAGGCCAGTGAATGTGTTGAGATTGAAATTACCAAGCACCAATAATATTCATCAATGAAGTTCGCGGCTATCAGCGACGCTTCTGTGTTACGTAAGCGAGATAACACCATGAAAAAACTCTCAGCAGTGCAACTAAAACAGCAAGCGCTTATCTTCGATGTTGCTGATAGGCTTGAAGCGATGGGACAGGCCGACATTCCAGGCATGATACAGTGCTGGTTTGACGTTAAATACCATGAGTTTCCTGGCTCGTTACTGTTGCGCTTTCAGTTCGAAAATGAAGATACACTAGCCGCGGCAAAACCTGACTTGCTCAAGTGGCAAAAACGTTTAAGTGCAGCCATGCTTAAAAAAGGAGTAGTGCTAAAAGATATGCGTAGGCACCTGACTTTTACCACAGAAGGGCCTGATACGTAGCCACGCTTTACCTCAAGAATGAATTTCCAGTTGCCCATCAGAAAATTCTGCTTTTGCTAGCCGTACTCTGTCGATATTATAGTCTTGGTCTAGTCGCCAAGGAGCGACTTGGCCCTGCTTTGGAATAATACTTTGTGCGCGTTCTATATAACCAGACGACAAATTAAGAAAAGGCTCTGGCTGTATGTCTGAAGAAGGGGTTGGGACAAAGTAGCTGGCGTCTTTTTTGTCCAAATGATTTATTAATCGGCAAATATATTGGGCCACCAACTCTACTTTCAACGTCCAAGACGCATTAGTATAACCGAACACCATGCCAAAATTGGGGATGTCTTGAAGTAATGCGCCTTGGTAGAACATCTTGGCGCCCGTGTCTTGTACTTTGCCATCAATACACACATCTACGCCAGACATAAACTGCAGTTTTAAGCCTGTCGCGGTCACGATAATGTCGGCATCAATATGTTTCTCACTTTTTGTCTTTATACCCGTTTCGGTAATGCAGTCTATTTCGTCGGTAATAATCGACGCTTGTTCATTATTAAGGGCGGTAAAAAGGTCGGCATCGGGTACTAAACATAAGCGCTGCTCCCAAGGGTTATATTTGGGCGAAAAGTGCACCGAATCTATGTTTTTAAAAAGTAATTTCTGCCGTTCTTTATTGATTATTTTTTTCGCTTTCTTGGGGTGTTTGGTCATGTATTTGAAATAAAAATTTCCTAACCAGATATTGCGCTTTCGAATGAGCGAGGAGGCGAGTTTGTCAGGAAGAAGGGCTTGCACAACTTTAGTGGTTAAGTCGCGTTGGGGCCTCGATAAAATATAGGTGGGTGAGCGTTGAAGCATAACCACATGCTTTGCTTTCTCGGCCAAATTAGGAACAAGCGTTACCGCCGTTGCACCACTTCCAATAACAACGACATTTTTATTGTGATAATCGAGATCTTGTGGCCAGAACTGGGGATGGATTAGTTTACCATTAAAGCTTTCACTGCCTTTGAATTGCGGTGAATGCGCCTTTTCGTAATCGTAATATCCGCTACATGAAAATACAAAGTTAGCCTCAATACTGCTGTTACCTTCAGGCGTACTAACATTGATTTCCCACTTCTTTGTTTGGCTATTCCAGTTTAGGTGGGTCACCTTGTGTTGGTAACGTATATGTTTGGTAATGCCAAATTTTTGCGCGGTATCGCTAAGATAGTTATAAATGCGGTCTCCTGTGGCGAGCGACGCTTTTTCAGTCCAAGGATTGAACTGATACCCGTAGGTATACATGTCACTATCAGAGCGTACGCCAGGGTATTTAAATAAATCCCACGTTCCTCCCAAGCTTTCTCGCCCTTCAAGAATAAGTAGCGATTTATGGGGGCAGTTTTTCTTTAAATAATAACTTAATCCTATGCCAGAGAGGCCTGCTCCAACAATAACGATATCGACGACGTTTTTCATGACACTCTCTTATTGAAGCGTTTAACATTCGACGTTCCCGCATAATCTAAAAAAGTATGCATAACGGTCAGTTGTGTTTAAAAATGTACGCGGTTGGGAGTAAAAGCGCAATGACGTTATCGATAAGGTTGTAGTATTTCCATCGTGTCAGGTTGGTTTGCATCAAATTTTATCAAACGCTCGAGTTATACTTTAGTCTACTTTTTTCCTTCGCCTTACCTCTAGTTACAGTATTTCTAATTTTTTTCAATAGTTTATGTTTTCGTATACTAAAGAGTAAGCCTAACGGTAGTGTTAAAATTAAAATATTGGTTTACCTTTAGATAAGGTAAAACCAATTAAAAACGCACTTCGCACAGGCAGTATAAATGGGTAAAGCTGATGTCAATGCTATTTTGCAGCTAGGCAACGTTCCTAATATGGGGCTAATGGAAATGTTAGTCGCGTCGAACGATGGATTCGTTGCATATTATGATAAAGAAGGGAAGCTCGCTGGCTGTCTGCTCGAAGAACACCTTGGTTACATAAAGGCTTCTCTCCCCCAAAGCCTAGACCCAAGTTGGTTACATGATATTGAGGCGCTACCGCGTTCGGTAAATATTGATTCGATGGAGGGCAACACGTGTATTTTAGCGCTCAACGCCGATGAAGCTGCGCCATACGCCTTGTTTGTACTCAGTGAGTTCAAGTCACTCATTAAAATAATACATGATTTACCTGTAGGCGTTATTTATCTCAATAAATACTGGGACGCGGTGTTTATTAACGCGAAGTGTGCCGAACTAGTAAACAGCGACATAGAGTCTATGCTTGGGCGGCAATGGATTCGTTACCTTCCGCCTGAACTTGATAGAGAGTTTCATCAACATATAAAAGACGTGCGTACCTGTCGGGAGCCGCTCCGCAAACAAATTGAGTATATTACTCCACTTGGCAGGTCTTACACTTTTTTGGTCCAACTTGTTGCCTATTTTGACCATCGCAGTGAATTTATCAGTGCAGCTATTACCGTCAACGACATAACAAAAGAGTCGCATGCTGTTATGAGATTGCAATACACAGCTGAGCATGACCAACTGACGGACCTTTATAATCGTTCGGCGTTTATTTCTAAGGCAGAGGCACTTGAAACAACAGATTTTAACAAAGCCCTTTTCTTGTTTATCGACCTAGACAGATTTAAAGAAATTAACGATACGTTGGGGCATAAGTTTGGAGACCGGGTGCTTGAAATTGTTGCGCGCCGAATAAATTCTACTATCCGTGATGACGATTTGAGTGCTCGCTTTGGTGGTGACGAATTTGTCATTTGTATGCCTAATGTTTCAAGTAATGAAGTGGTAACACAAGTTGCTACCAAAATAGCAAATTCACTAAATTGCAGTGCAACGATTGAAGGAACGGACGTTTATATAAGAGCAAGTGTCGGTGTTGTATGGACGCCAACAATTGTGTTTGATGAAGAGACCAGTCGTGCTGAAAAGGTTCAGGCGCTGATTGATGCTGCAGACCAAGGGATGTACGAAGCAAAAAGAGGGTATTTGACCCATGAAAACTTCAAGATTTATGACATCAATTTAAGGCAGCAGCGTTTATTACTTCAAAATCAAAAAGACGAGCTTTGTCATGCGCTTGATAATGATGGTCTCACATGTCACTTCCAGCCCATTTTTAACAAAGCGGGATGTGTAGCGTCGTTAGAGGCTTTAGCGCGATTTAAAACGCCATTGCAATACTTTGACGGCATCGAGGAGGTTATCGTTTTTGCCAAACGATTAGGTATAGAAAGCACCTTTTTTAAAAGTGCGCTTCAACAGGCTATTGAGGGGTTCTCTAGACTTCTTTGTTACAACCCAAGTCTAATGGTAAATTTAAACGTAGATGTGTCGCAATTAGAAACACCGATGTTCGTATCAGAAATAAAAACACTTTGTTTGAGTCATAATATCCCTTTTACTCAGGTAAGAATTGAAATTACAGAAATTATGCTTGAACGCAGCAGTTCACGGTTAGACGCCCATATAAAACAGCTGATCAAACTTGGTTTCTCAATTTCAATGGACGATTTTGGGACGGGATACAGCTCGTTTAAGCGCCTCCTAAATTATGATTTTAATGAACTCAAAATTGATAGATACTTTGTAGACAGTTTAGTGAAAAGTAATAAATTCGAAAAAATGTTTAATGCTATGGTGGCGGTAGGTAAAAGCTTTAATTTGAAGATACTTGCCGAAGGAATTGAAACAGAACAGCAGTACAATAAGTGCAGAGAGTTAGGGGTAGAATTGTTTCAAGGATATTTTCTATCTAAGCCCATGAGCATCGCTCATTTAGAAAAAAGCACCCTTTTAAATAGCGGTGAGCCTTCATTGATAGAGAGTAGATAAAATGGATAACAAGGATACGAAGATGGCACCAAAGTACATTGTTGGGATTGGCGCATCTGCTGGAGGCCTTGAAGCACTTCAAGAGCTATTTAATGAGTTGCCCTCAGACTTAGGGGTTGCATACGTTATTGTTCAGCACCTTTCGCCCGATTTTAAGTCGATGATGGACGAATTACTGAGTAAAAACACGTCGATGGCGGTACATCAGGCTGAAGAGGGAGAAGAGTTAAAAGCTGATACGGTATTTTTAATACCGGCAGGCAAATTAATGCGAATAGCGGAAGGAAAAATTTACCTTTCTGATCTTCCTCCTGATAACCGAATCAATCTTCCTATCAACGAATTATTTAGAACACTTGCAGAAGATGCGCAAAACCGTGCTATTGGTATTATTTTATCAGGTACGGGTTCAGATGGTAGCCGCGGTGTATTATCACTAAAAGAAATGGGCGCGATGGTTATTGCGCAAGACCCCAGCGAAGCTAAGTTTGATGGCATGCCATTAAATGCTATTAATACTGGGTCGGTTGATTTTGTGCTAAACATTGGTGAAATACCAGACCAGATAAAGCGTTTTATTCAGCATCCACTGGCAACAGAAAAACACGGCAAGTTTAGAGATCACCTTTCAAAAAACTCAAAAATTTTAGATGACATTATTGGGTTGATCCACAAGCGTACGGAACTCGATTTTAAAGCATATAAAGAGTCAACGGTGTCCAGAAGAATTGAACACCGTATGAGCATCAATAGTAAGCACACATTATTCGAATATTGGGAATACCTAAACAGCTCACCTGAGGAAGTAGACTTAGTAAAGCAAGATTTATTGATTGGTGTTACACAATTTTTTAGAGATGGCGAGCTGTGGGATTATCTGTATGAAACCGTTGTTAAACCTATAGTACTAGAGACATCGCCTAAAGATAGAATTCGGATATGGTGTGCAGGGTGCTCGACCGGAGAAGAGGCATATTCGTATGCCATGCTATTTGCAGAAGCTATGGAGGAACTGCAAATAGAAAGGCAGGTTACTGTTTTTGCGAGTGATATAGACCAATCTGCTATTGCGTTTGCGGCAAATGGCGTTTATCCATCGAGTATTTCCTCTGAAGTGCCAGTTGAATATTTGGCCAAGCATTTTAATTTGCAAAGCGATAACAGCTATCAGGTTTCAAAAACGCTTCGAAATATGGTGGTATTTGCCACGCACAACTTAATTCAAGACCCTCCATTTTCAAACATGAACTTGGTGAGCTGTAGAAATACGCTTATCTATCTACAAGTTTCTGCGCAGCAAAAAGTAATGGCCTTCTTTCATTTTGCGCTTAAAGTGACTGGCACCTTAGTTCTAGGTAGTGCAGAGTCTCCTGGAAGTTTTAGTGTTTACTTTGATTCGGTAGAACCTAAAAAACGAATATATAAGAAGACGAGAGATATAAAAGTACCATCGTCGAATATAGATACCACGTCGTTTCGAGCGCGTCAGTATAGCCCTAAAGCCGTAGCCAGTTTTATCAATACCTCAAACAAGCGCATTACAAAAGAGCGAAAGTCGACGGCAATTGGGCATCAAGCTGTTATGGATGAGTATTTACCACCTACTATCATTACTAATGAAAAGCTTCGAGTTGTATACAGTTATGGTGATACGGATTCCTTTACGTCTAAATTACGTCCAGGTTCGGTAACGAATGATTTGTCTGATATTTTAACCGATAACCTCTCTAGTGTTGCTATATCGGCAGCCCATCAAGTATTGCGCGAAAAAACACCGTTAGTGATGAAGGATGTTCATGTAAAAGACGATGAAAATTGGTCTCTACGGTGCTTTCATTTTAATGAAAACGGACCGGATAATTCCTACCTCGCGATCAGTTTCATTCCTCCTGGCGCGGAACAGACAAAACAATCTGATGTGGTTTACCAGAGGGGCGACCAATCAGAAAAGCGTATTGAAGAACTTGACAATGCGTTAATTGAATGCCAGAAACTGTATAGAGAAGCGCTTGAAGACTTGGACAGCACTAGTGAAGAACTGCAGTCTAGTAACGAAGAACTAATGGCGGCTAATGAAGAGTTGCAGTCTACTAACGAAGAGTTGCAGTCGGTCAATGAAGAACTTTATACCGTTAACAGTGAGTACCAGGTCAAAATTACAGAGTTAACGGATATTAACAGTGACCTAGAAAACCTGATGACCGCAACGCGCTTAGCAGTGCTGTTTTTAACGAGTGACCTTAAAATAAGACGGTTTACGAATGCGCTTAAGCAATATGTAAATATCATAGACTTTGATATTGACCGCGACTTTAGAGATCTGTCTTTCAAGAAACCTCTAGACGGGTTAGATATGTTGGTCGATCAGGTTAATACAGGCACTGAAAAAGTGGTAAGTAAGGTGTTTTCATCGTCCGAAAACGATGAAAGGTTGGAGGTGACGATAACCCGGTATTCCACCGGTGATTCAGCAAAAGGCGTCATAATGTCAATTGTTCAACTTATAAAGTAGGGAATATGGACACACATAGCCGGCTCGAGGAAGGGCAGCACTACCTTGAAAAAGAGTTACACACATTGCTTCGTGAAGACAAACTTATGTTTGAATTTTTTCAAGAAGATGTAGTTGATGGGCTATGGTATTGGGATTTAGTTGAGCCGGAAAATGAATGGATGAGCGCTAAATTCTGGCGGCTTTTTGGCTATGATCCCGAATTTAAAACGCATAAAACCTACGAATGGCAAAACTTAATTTTTGAAGAAGATTTAAAAGTTGCTACACGCAATTTCGAGCTTCACCTAAGAAAGCCAAGCATACCCTATGATCAGATTGTGCGTTATCACCATAAAGATGGATCTGTTGTGTGGGTAAGGTGCAAAGGGGTTGCTATTCATAATAGCAATGGCGAAGCGGTGAGGATGTTGGGCTGCCACCTAGATATGACCCGTTTCATGGAGAAGCAACAAGAACTTTTAGGCCTTAAAATTAAGTATGATAGAGCGTGTAGAGAGCTTAAAGAGTTAGAAACTAACCTGAACCGCAGCAAAGCAATGAATAGTATGTTTGCGCAGCGACTTGAAAACGAACAGGCTCACGACGATTTTGGTATTGCAGGACAACAATATTTTGTAAGTCAAACGCAAAATTTAGTAAAGACAGCGAGGCGCTGTAACCTTACGCTCAACACGCTGCATTTTTCTATCAATGCCGCGAGTGGAGACGTTACGAGACCATCTGAAGCAAAAAGTTTTTTTGGTAGGCACGTACTCGCGATGGTAGAGGGAGGCATAGCCTATCAATTTTCAGACGATTTTTTCGGCATTGTAGCGTTATGTTACAGCGATGAAGATGTCGCCACTTTACGAGAAAATATTATTGCACTGCAGGCCAATGCAGGCTGGATAAGCAGTGCGCCTGTTTTTGAGATAACATATCGTGATATTGAGGTAACAGAGGAAACGGTGGAACGATGTGTCGATTTGGACGCAATTCTTACATTGTTTTTTATGTGATTGAGGCTCATCTCTCCGTTTTATCGTTATTTTTATGTGTTGTGTAAAGCAATATTACGCGATTTTTTAGTATCGATTTAAAATGCGTTAATTCTACAGCAGCGCCCGCCCGGTTAGCCGAGCGGGCTTTTTATTTTGTAGTAACGAATGCGTGTCAGGTGCAATAAGAATGTGATCGTTATTGTGATGTTTTGTCTACCCACTATCAGGAGTCATAAACGTTTAGGGAAATGATGAAACAAAAAAATGAGGGTTGTGTTCAAGTCCGCGGTGCTCGAGTACATAATTTAAAGAACTTTAGTGTGGATATTCCGCGCAACCAATTGGTGGCATTTACCGGTATATCAGGTTCTGGAAAATCCTCTCTAGCGTTTGGTACGCTGTTTGCGGAAGCGCAGCATCGTTACTTAGACTCTGTTTCACCTTACGCACGACGACTTATCGATCAAATTGAAAAACCCGATGTTGATAGTATAGAAGGGTTACCCCTGCAGTTGGCTTACATCAGCAGCGCGGAGCACCATCAATACGTTCTACCGTGGGAAGTATTACTACGATATCCAACAGTTTGCGCATGCTCTACTCGCGCGCAGGCGACTACCCTGATGGTCAACGTATTGTTTATGCCGACGGCTTTTCACCAAACACACCTCAGGGCGCATGTGAGCACTGTCATGGTATAGGCAGCGTGTTCGATGTGACCGAAGATACTCTGGTGCCTAACCCTCAATTGTCTATTCGAAACGGCGCTATAGCAGCCTGGCCAGGCGCATGGCAGGGCAAAAACTTAGTAAGAGTTTTACTGTCGTTAGATATCGATGTGGATATTCCGTGGCAAGACTTACCGAAGGCTGTACGAGATTGGATCCTATTTACTGATGAAACACCGCAAATGCCGGTGTATCGAAACTACAACTTGGCCCAAACCCAAAACGCAAGAAAAGAGGGAGAACCTGCCAGCTATAATGGTAAGTTTATCAGTGCTAAACGCTATGTATTAGATACGTTTAAAACATCACAAAAAGACAAAATAAAACAACGTGTTGCTGCGTTTCTACATGTGTCGACATGCACTGTGTGTAACGGCAAAAAACTGAAAAAGGAGGCGTTATCGGTCACGCTTCACGGTCTGGATATCGTTGCGTTTTCTGAATTGCCTGTGAGTGATGCAATGTCGCATTTGACCTCGCTGTTGGATGCCGCTGCTAACGGTTCAACCGAGCGCAAAAAAGTTATCAAAAATGTGGCCAGTGATATCATCGCGCGGATAAAACCCATCATGCATCTTGGATTGGGCTACGTATCGTTAGCACGAAGTACTACCACACTGTCACCCGGTGAACTGCAGCGTTTGCGGTTAGCCACACAAATCAAGTCGAAGCTTTTTGGCGTGGTGTACATCATGGATGAACCCTCATCTGGCCTTCACCCTTCAGATATTAGTGCACTAATGGATGCATTTGATGAGTTAGTGGAAGCCGGTAATTCGGTATTTATTGTAGAGCATAACCCACGCGTCATACGCCATGCGAATTGGCTGGTAGACATAGGGCCTTATGCCGGAGTAAATGGCGGAGCGCTTATTTATAGTGGCCCTGTGAAACAAGCTGACAATGTTGAAGGGTCTATCACGTCGTCTTATTTGTTTAATTCATCCAGCCATATTGATGATAAAAAACGTGCACCTCAATCGTGGTTAGCGCTACAGGGAGTGGCGATAAACAACCTTAATGCCCTAGACTGTTCAATACCCTTAGGCGTAATGACAACGGTAACGGGCGTGTCGGGGTCGGGTAAATCTAGCCTAGTCAGTAAGGCTCTGGTCGAGTTAGTAGGTAGCTTGTTGGCTACAAATAATGGCGTTAAACCAGAAAAAACACATACAGAACTTAACGATACCGCCTTGTTGAACGAAGCGCGTTCAGAGCCTGTGGGCGGAACGATTACCGCAGGAAGTGAACAGGTCAAGCGACTAGTTGTGGTAAGCCAAGCGCCAATAGGGCGAACGCCACGGTCGAATTTGGCAACCTATACGGGGCTGTTTGATCATGTACGCAAGGTGTTTGCATCAACGCCCCTTGCTAAGCAGCGTAAGTATGACGCGGGGCGTTTTTCTTTTAATGTAAAAAAAGGTCGATGTGATAACTGCGACGGCGTCGGGTTTGTGTCTGTAGAGCTGTTATTTATGCCAAGCGTGTACTCTCCCTGTCCGGTGTGCGAAACCCAACGCTACAATAGCGAGACATTAGAGATTACTTGGAAAGGGCTTTCTATTGCCGATGTGCTGTCACTAAGTGTCAGCGATGCACGTAAGGTATTTGAAGGAGAGGCTGCCATCATGCGTGCGCTGAACGCACTGGATAATGTCGGCCTGGGCTATTTAAAGCTTGGGCAACCCGCTACCGAATTATCAGGTGGTGAAGCGCAGCGCATAAAGCTTGCGACTGAGCTTAAGCGCGCAGAGAAGCGCCATACACTTTACGTGCTAGATGAGCCCACTACGGGCTTGCATCCTGCTGATGTAACCTTGTTAATGACACACCTAAACGCGTTAGTAGACGCTGGCAACAGTGTGGTAATGGTTGAGCACAACATGCAGGTTGCAGGCGCTAGCGATTATATTATCGACATGGGGCCGGGGGCAGGCGACGCGGGTGGTTCTATCGTTGCACAAGGTACACCGCAAGACGTGGCGAACAATGTGAAAAGTAAAACCGCGCGATTCTTGCGTTAAATGCAGTACCGGTTGAGTTTGTTTGTGTATGCACTCCCTTATTGATAAACGATGGAGCGCTTTTTAGAAACTCAACGTAAGTGAGGTTGGTTATAGATTGTTCAATGCATCTACCCCCTTTATTAGTCCATTGGTCGCGTGTTGCATTGAACCGCGACCAATCTATTTGTACTTTCAATGCGGTAAGGTCCTAATCAGCCAATAATAACTAGGCAATAATAATGAAAAAAATCCTTAAAGCTGCAGTGGCGGTAACGGTAGCGCTGTCATGCATGCCTGCGTTCGCAGATAAATCCGATAACGACAAAAATTCTGTTTTCAGTAGTAAAACCTTTAAAAGCATGGAGCTTAGAAATATAGGCCCTGCTTACATGTCTGGCCGTATTGCAGATATTGCTGTTGATCAAAATAATCCGTCTACGTGGTACACCGCGGTAGGGTCTGGTGGCGTGTGGAAAACCACGAACGCCGGAACAACGTGGTCACCAATCTTCGATAAGCAAGCCGTTTACTCGATAGGCGATGTCACCATTGCACCAAGCAACTCAAACATAATTTGGGTGGGAACGGGCGAAAATAACGGTGGCCGCCATATTAGTTTTGGTGACGGAGTATACAAATCGTCAGACGGTGGGCAAACATGGAAAAACATGGGGCTTAAAAAGTCTGAACACGTCTCTGACATTATCATTCATCCAACTAACCCTGATGTCGTTTGGGTGTCTGCCCAAGGCCCTTTATGGACAAGTGGCGGCGAGCGCGGTTTGTATAAAACCGTTGATGGTGGTGAAACATGGAAACAAGTATTAACTCCTGCTGATGAATGGACAGGCGTTACGTCTTTACTTATCGACCCAAGAAACCCAGATAAGCTTTATGCCGCGACCTGGTCGCGCCAGCGCACTATTGCAGCATATGTTGGTACCAATGAAGGGGCTGGCATTCATACCTCGGACGATGGTGGCGAGACTTGGACCGAACTAAAAAGCGGTTTACCATCAGGGAATATGGGCAAAATAGGGATGGCTATTTCGCCTATTAATCCTGATGTGGTTTACGCAACTATTGAAACTGACAATCGAAAAGGCGGCTTCTACCGCTCTGCGGACCTAGGCGCTAGCTGGTCTAAAATGTCAGATGAAGTAGGTGGAGGAACGGGGCCGCATTACTACCAAGAAATCTTTGCTGACCCACACCAATTTGACCGCGTTTACATTGCAAGTAACTACAGTAAAGTGTCTGACGATGGCGGTAAAACATGGACGCCAATAAACACCAAACATAAGCACGTAGATGATCACGCCATGGCGTTTCATCCAACTGACCCTGATTTTGTTATGATGGGGTCTGACGGTGGTATCTATGTCTCCCACGATAGAATGGCCAACTGGCGCTTTATGGCAAACCTGCCATTAACCCAGTTTTATAAGGTAGCACCAGACGATTCATCACCTTTCTATATGGTATATGCCGGCGCGCAAGATAATTCAACGCAAGGCGGTCCTTCGCGCACTAACCGAGCAGAAGGGATTAAAAATAAAGACTGGTTTTTAACCCTCGGTGGCGACGGCCATCAGCCGGCAGTAGAGCCTGGCAACCCTGATATCGTCTATTCCCAGTGGCAGCAAGGTAACCTTACGCGTATTGATATGACCACGAAAGAAGGTGTATATATCAAGCCACAGCCTTTGCCTGGAGACCCAGCGGAGCGCTTTAATTGGGATGCCCCCATTAATGTTTCAGCGCACGACCCTAAGCGTATTTATTTTACGTCGCAGCGTGTATGGCGTTCAGATAATCGCGGTGACAGCTGGACAGCAATATCAGAAGACCTTACCAACAATGGTAACCGGATGCATATGCCAATGATGGGGCGTACCTGGTCGGTAGAAGCAGGCTGGGATATTTATGCCATGTCTGAATTTCACACCATTGCTAACTTTGCGGAAAGCCCGGTTGATGAAAATATCCTATGGGCAGGTACTGATGACGGTATTATTCAAGTTACCACCAATGGGGGTAAATCGTGGAAGAAGATAGAACTAGATGACATCAGAGGAATCCCCGCGACAGCGTATGTGAATGATATTCGCGCTGACCTGTACGACCCTAATACTGTTTATGTAGCGCTTGATAACCATAAATACGGCGATTATAAACCGTACCTTATAAAATCAACCAACCTTGGTAAAAAATGGACATCGCTTGCTGATGATTTGCCCGAAAAGCACCTTGTATGGCGTATTGTGCAAGATCACGTAAACAAAAACCTTATGTTTATTGGCACTGAATTTGGCATATTTTTCACCGTTGATGGCGGTAAAAAGTGGGTAGAGCTAGACGGTGGTATCCCAACAATATCAACGCGCGATGTGAAAATTCAGCGACGCGAAAATGACTTAGTTGCGGGTACATTTGGTCGCGGAATTTATATTTTAGACGACTACGCGCCGCTTCGTGAGCTTACCGAAAAATCAATGCAGCAAGATGCGTTACTGTTTGCACCTAGCCGCCCGGTTAAGTGGTTCCAGTTAGACGATAATCACACTGATTCTGATGGCGACGATAGCTTTATTGCGAAAAACCCTGAGCATGGCGCAACACTTACTTACTATCTAAAAGACAGCATTCTTAGTGCAAAAGAAAAGCGTCAAAAAGCTGAAAAAGCGCTGATTAAAGATAAGAAGAAATATCCTAAATACCCAAGTTGGGAAGCCGTAGAAGCTGAGAGCCAAGAAGCACAGCCGTCGGTATACATTGAAATTCGTGATGCAGCCGGTGATGTTGTTAAGCGTGTTGAAGGTAAGACTAAAAAAGGTCTACATAGACTGACATGGGATATGAAATATGCGAACCACATGCCGATTACCACAGATAAACCATCTCGACGTTCTCGTGGTGCATTAACGGCATTGCCAGGTACGTATTCAGCGACGTTATTCAAACGCGAAGGTGCGACCATTGCGCAACTTGCCGAACCCGTTGAGTTTGTACTTCAATCTATTTACGAAGGCGCATTAAAAGGTGCATCGGCAGAGGCACGGGCTGAATACGACAATGCTGTAAATGCCGCGCAGAAACGTGCTATTACATCGACTACAGTGCTTAAAAGTGTGAAGGAAACGATGACAGCACTTCGACGCGCAATAGACCGCACGCCAGGTGACGTAGCGGAACTTGAAGCGCAATATGCGAGTATTCAAGACGAAATCAATGCGGTACATCGTGCATTGTTTGGTTTAGCATCTCGCGATCGTAAAGGGGCGAAGCCAGCTAATATTACGAGCCGATTAGGTTATGCACGTTCGGGCGTAGGCTCTTCTTACGGTCCAACGCAGCAGCACCGCGATCAACTGGGCTTTGCTAACGAAGGCTTAAGCGAGGTAAGTAACCGTATTAGCGTGTTACAGCAACGCAGCGTACCGGCACTTCAACAGGCAGTTGTTAACGAGGGCGGCCCCTGGACCCTTGGTTTACCTGTTATTACAAAGTGATTATAACGTTTTATAAATGACAAAACGGCAGGTGTTTTCCTGCCGTTCTTTTTTATCTTCTTTATCTTACTGCTCTGCGACAACATTTTATGAATAGCTTGCGTTTACTACGCCAAACAGCCGTCCTTTGCATCGGTTTTGTTTCTGTATCCACATCATTTGCAAGCACTGTAGAAAAAGTGACTGTTATTGCACAGCGACCTTACTATCACGACACGCTGGAAAAGATTTTTGTGCAATACCGTTACGATAAATCTCGGCTCGTGAGCCCTGCGCATGTCAACGATGTACTTACGCAATCTCCGCTTGTCTCGCTAAATGGACAAGGCGGACAAATCCAAAATATCAGTATTCGCGGCTTTTCTCGATGGCGAATACAATCATTGCTTGATGGCGTACCCATTAACAGTGATCGACGTGCCGGTGCAAGTGTAGGGTTTGTGCCGCCATCATTTATCGATTCTGCATGGGTTATTCCGGGGGCTGCATCAACGTACTTGGGCTCTGGCGCCATTGGTGGTGCGGTAAATATGCTGCTATCAGAAACACGCAAACACGAACTAGAAATAGGGTGGGGAGCAAACCAAAACCTTTATGAGTACGGGTACTCTGGCTATAACGACACAACGGATTGGAAAATCGCATATCGCACTGCCAATAATAGTGAAGACGCACGGGGCAATACGTTGTTCGATGCATTCAACCAAACCGCTTTGTTTTTACGGCATAGGCCCCAAAGTGGCGCGCTATCAGAAATATGGTCGCTTTATTCAGACAATCGTGATGTGGGTAAATCTAGCAGTGACTATCCTCAAAACAGAATAACGACATACCCTAAAAACACGCATTGGTTGGGCAAAGCCACATTTGCTTTTGATAGTGCTATTGGCAATGTATGGTGGCATCAAGCGCAACTTGATACCCATGTGTTGAGGCCACAACAACGCATTAATCAAAGCCAAAGTAGCGCATTGAATATTGGCGCAGATATGGGTGATAAGATTACGTTCGCTGAGTGGCTAGTTAACTGGCAAATGCAAATTCACGCCCGGCATGGAGTGGTAATTGATGAACGTGAGCTTACCACTGAACAGCAATTGGTGTATCAATTGCAAACACTTGATGCTTCATCGCTAGGTTTTGCTGCTGTTGTAGACGCTTCGCGAACGTATGGCTCAACATCGATTGCTGTGGGCGCAAGAGCCGATACGCTAAGGCAATCTAGCGAACGCATTGATAAAACCAAATCTAATGCCAGTGGTTTTATAGGCATAAGTCACTCTTTAGCGGCTAATTGGTCAACGAGCATGTATGTATCGAGCGCGTTTAGAAACCCCACACTTACCGAACGTTTTTTTCAGGGTGAAACACCGCGAGGAAGGGTATTAGGTGACGTAAACCTTGATACAGAGCAGGCTATTAATATACAAGGCGCGTTGTCGTTTAATAGCGCGCGCATCACTGGCATGTTTGATGTGTTTTACCAAAATATAGACAACTACATTGAACGTATCACGTCATCAAGCGACATAGTACGTTATGCCAATTTAGACAGCGCCACGGTCAAAGGTGTCAGTTATCAGTTAACGTGGAAGGCGCGAACTACACCGTTCAATGTTCTTATCAGTGGCGCGTGGATACAAGGAAAGGACCAGTCTGGAAACAGTATTGCTGATATCCCCGCTCATAATCAGCGCATTGACCTAACCTTTGATATGAACCGGTGGCGTTTTTTCACGAGCTTACAATACCGCGCAAATAAAACCGCTATTTCAAGTGGAGAGAGAAAGCTTAATGATGTGACGACGCTTGATATCGGTGCGCATTGGCGAGTAACTAAGCGGATGACAGTAAGCGGAAGCTGGCGTAACCTGACTAATCAGCATTACTACGCCAGTGCTGACGACAGCGTCGCGTTCGCGCAAGGCCAAAGCCTGCAGCTTCGTTTAGCGTTCTCGCTGTGAGCGGAAGGCATGTTTTCGATACTTACTCTTTAGTGTTGTATATAACATAACGATACCGGTTAGCCACAGTATTAGTAATAAAACTGCAGCAGGTAAAAATACCCAAAGTTTCGCGCCCTCAAAAAACCAACTTCCGTCGTGTATTGCTTCAATGGTATCGGTACGGCGGTAGGCTACTTGAAGAATGTCGCCGTTACTGGCATTGAGTTGCACTTCCCAATGGTTTTTAGCCCGAACTTTTATAATGCCTTTATTCGGTCTTACATCCAATCGGTCTATATCATCCCAACCATTAATATCTGCCTCGGGGACACGCTTTACGACGCTTAACATATCGTCAAAGGTTATGAGCGGTTCGGCGCCCGCGATTTTTTTCGTGGGAGGCTGTACCCAGTCTATTTCTTTTTTCACCTGTAGCAACAATCCGCTGCCAATCACAATAACAACCGGAATAAATATGCTCAGTGAGATCCACAAGTGGAAACGTCGACTTATTTTACGAAGGGTACTTAACATGCTAACGCTACCTAAATCGTGTGGCTGCAATAATGCGTTTGCATTATTGTTTCTCTGTAAAACCTACTTGGGCTGTGCAAAAAACGCAGCCTTATGTTTTTATCATTCTCTTTGTTTAATAAAAAATCCAATAAAAACAGTTAAATGGCGTAATTATGCCGTTGGTTTGCTTATTGCATCGTTACTCGTAGATAGCGGGAACGCTATGCAGCCTAAATGCCGGTGCATACTGCAGGTGATGCACGACATTTTCCTAGGCCGTATATCAAGTATAACAACACATTGCATAGAAATAGGAGTGTTTAACGATGAGCAACAAACAAAACCTAAAAGGTAAAAAAATTGCGATTTTAGCCACAAACGGATTTGAGCAAAGTGAACTGATTCAACCAAAAGATAAGTTAATCGAGCAGGGCGCTGACGTCGTCATTTTGTCGATTGATGGGCAAGATACTATTACCGCATGGGATGAAGACAACTGGGGTGACAACGTCAAGGTTGATGCTCAAGTATCGACAGCTGCGCCTAGCGACTTTGACGCCCTCGTCCTTCCTGGTGGTCAGATTAATCCAGATGTTTTGCGTACCAACGATGCTGCGGTTTCTTTTATAAAACGTGCCTATAACGAGGAACGTATTAAAGCGATAGGCGCAATTTGCCACGGACCGTGGTTGCTTGTAGAGGCTGGGTTGGCAAAAGAGAGCCAGCTTACTTCATTCCCCAGTATAAAAACCGATTTGGTGAATGCCGGCGCGCAGTGGAAAGATGAGGAAGTGGTACAGGATGGAAAATTGGTTACCAGCCGTAACCCGAATGATATCCCCGCGTTTGTAGAAACTATTAGTGAACTTGTCGCCTAACAGCGGCTGCGTAAAGGAGGACATATGTCAAAAGACCAAGCAAAGAACTCAAAAGTGATCGCCATTACAGGCGCATCAAGTGGTATTGGAAAAGCAACGGCGCAAGCACTTGTCAATGAGGGTCACAAAGTAGCACTGATTGCGCGAAGTGAAGATAAGCTAGCGGAATTGGTATCGGACTTGGGCGAAGACAATGCCTTTGCCGTAACCGCGGATGTCAGTGATTATGACGCACTAGAGCGCGCATTTTCCGATATCAATGCACATTTCAAGCGTATAGACGTGGTGTTTGCCAACGCTGGCACTGGCGCGAGTAGCGCAGGCATTGAGAAGGGCGACGTAGACGAATGGTCGACCATGTTAGGGGCAAACGTGAATGGTTTACTGTACACCGCGAAAGCCGGTTTACCGTTTCTTAAAGAAACCAAAGGGCAGTTTGTACTTACCAGTTCGGTAGCAGGGCGAATTGCACTTAAGGGCTCGGTATATGGCGCAAGTAAATGGTTCGCTTATGGCTTTGGAATGAACTTAGCTGAGGAAATGCGTGAATGGGGCGGTAAATGCACCACAATCTGTCCGGGTATGGTAAATACCCCATTTTTTGATGAGCCGAAAGAAGACAAACTAGCGCCAGAAGATATTGCTGATGCGGTTATTTATGCATTATCTAGCAGTGATAAGGCATGTGTGAGAGAAGTATACGTTATGCCAACCGCATAGCACTCATCGCTATAGACGGTTGCGCGTGCATTGTGCGCTGTCACGTCACAAAAATAAGGCCAGCGCTTGCGCTGGCCTTATCTATTTTTACTGTGGTTTATGCGTCTTTAACGTTAACCACGTAACGGCCGACTACTTGGCCGTTGAGGAACTTATCTAAATACTCAGGCGTATCGCTTAATGAAATTTCTTGTTGGTAGCGGCCCAAATTCGGCAACTTCATATCGGTCGCTACGCGATGCCAGATGTGTTTTTTATCTTTAAGCGGAATGTAGACTGAATCCACCCCCAATAACGACACGCCTCGGGTGATAAACGGAATCACGCTCATCGCTATATCAGGAGAGGCCGCCAAGCCAACAGACGCCACACCACCACCGGGCTTAAGCTGTTTTAATAAGCCCGTAAGATAATCACCACCTAAGGTATCTATTGCATGAGCCCACATCGGTTTGCCCGCAAGCGCTTCTTTAACCTGTAATAGTGTGTCTCTAGGGAGCACTTCCTTTGCGCCTAGTTGTTTTAGCTTATCTTCTTGCTCTGGCTTACCTGAAAATGCCACAACGTCATAACCCAATTGTTTGAGCAATGCGATGCTAATGCTGCCAACGCCACCGGTTGCGCCGGTTACAGCAACTGGACCATCGCTAGGCGTTGCGCCCATCGTTTCTAGTTTTTGAATACATAAAGCGGCGGTAAGGCCACCTGTGCCATAGGTCATCGCCTCTTTAAGGGAAAGCGTATCAGGACACGCCACAGCCCATGTCGCGGGTATTGATATTTTTTGTCCAAGGCCACCAGGGGTATTCATACCAAGATCGTAGCCGAAAACTAATACGCTATCGCCAGGCGTAAACGTACCAGATTTATCACTTATTACGATACCCGCGGCATCAATTCCTGGCGTATGCGGAAAATGTTGGCTAATTCTTTTGTTGCCGCTTGCTGACATTGCGTCTTTATAGTTTAACGACGAAAAATGCACATCTATCAGCAAGTCGTTCTCAGGCAGATCACTAAGGTTGCGGTCAACAATTTTTTTAGTAAAAGTATTGTTGTTTTCTTCAACGAGTAGGGCTTTGAAAGGTGCGTCGATGCTCATGAAAACTCCTTAAGGGTGAGTGGCTAGTCAGTGCATCTATGAACAGTGTTGTGGGTAATCACTATTCCATTATCTCTGCTAGTTAATGTTAGATGCACAGCGGTGTCACGGATAATGACACGTTAGTGTCTAATTACGTTGGGCGTTATTGGCAAGATTCAAGGTGAACCTCGTATTTATTGTACGAATAATGAAACAGAGGGTTGTTTATATTCATGCGGTGAAGTCAGATGAATTAACCAAATAAAGTAGGTAAAAGGGGCGTGGGGCCCTAATCTTATGAAGCATAAGTAGCCAAAGCCTTTCACCGCGTATAGCACAATGGTATTCACGTTAAAGGCTGTTAAAAACTAACGTAAGGAATGGACATGTCAAACGAGTTTACGGGTAAGACAGCAGTTATCTCAGGCGCTGCTGGTGGCATCGGCCTGGCGATCGCTGAGGTGCTTGGTCAGCAAGGTATGAATTTAGTCATGTGTGATATCGATGCAAAAACGCTGGACGCGGCAAGTCATGGCTTGCGTGATAAGGGGCTGAATGTACTCGCATGCCAGTTAGATGTTACAGACTATACACAGTGGGAAGACGTTGTTACGCAAGCGAAAGAGACCTTTGGCAATGTGCATATGGTGGTGAACAATGCTGGCGTTGGTGGTATTCCTGGTAAAATTGAAGACACAGAACACGAAACGTGGCGTTGGGTGTTAGATGTGAATGTAATGGGGGTACTGTATGGCACGCAGGCATGCGTACCTGCCATCAAAGCGCATGGTGAGGGAGGCTGGGTGTTAAACGTGGCGTCGATGGCGGGCATGCTAGGCATGCCTTATGCTGGCGCCTACTGTGCGTCAAAGGCTGCTGTTGTATCGATGACAGAAAGTTGGGCTGCTGAACTTGCGCCTAAAAATATTCATGTGTCTGTGTTGTGTCCTGCATTTGTAAAAACAAGAATTCACGAGTCGCACCGCAATCGTCAGAAAAAATACGCAGTCGCTGAAGGCAACCGCCAAGATAAAGAAAAATTAAAAGCAGGTGCTAACGCAGCTACTGTAGCAGTTGAATCGGGTATTCCTGCAAGCATGTTGGCTGAACGCGTTCTTGAAGCGCTGAAATCAAAACAAACCTATATCTACACGCATCCCAACTACCGCAAAGTCACAAGTGGGCGGGCGAAAGCGATTGACCACGCGTTTGTAGATGCAGAAAATAGCCCAGTAGTGGGGCATTTGATTAACGACGATATCGTTACCTTTTAGGCTTTCATGGTTTAAATTGCGCAAGGCCGTTCTTGCACGCTTACCTGTTTGTCACCAAGGTCACTATGGCTCGGTTATGGCGGTGGCAGGTGCAGTTTGCGTTAGCCGAGCAAGGGACATAAAGCACGGCATCGGCGTTTGAAATTTACTCTAGCTACTAAAAAAGCCGGCAGTTTATGCCGGCTTGTGATAGCTGATTATTTAGCTACTTAGGTAATTCAGCCAAGACCAGCGCAATTAATTAGCATCATGCGGTAGGTTCCCATTGGCTAAGTTGTTCGCATTTTTCACAAATTGCTTTGCGGTATTAACGTCTTCGAATAAGTAGTTAATATTAATGTAGTCTGCATCCTCTTCATCAGAAACAAAGATAGAAAACGCACTGTTGCTGATTGATAGGTAAAGTCTACCACCCAAATCAATACTTCCATCATCGTTGGTGGTGTACGAAAAACTATTAACTACACTGGTGAAGGTTTCATCACTAAATATTGTCGCTTCGCTTCCTGAGAATGAAACGAACGTAGTATTCCATTCGCCATCTTCATTTACGTCAACCAGTACAAGTTGTTTATCGTTCAGCGTTGCAAAAGAAGCCTCAGACAGCTTATCTCTTAATACGGTTTCATAGGCTTGCGCGTCGCTGCTTGTGTTAAACAAAAGCGCTGGCGTTGCACCTACTGCGCCAATAGTGACATCGCTTGTAGCAAACAAGAACGCACCTACTGAGGTTGGTGAGCCGGCGTCATTTTCACTCAAAATAATACTTTGGTCCTGAGCAATCTTATAGCTACCGGTTTCGACACCTCTTGCAGGTGATGCGTTTTCATACGTGCCATCTGTGGCAAGCGTGAAAGTAAAGGTTGCGTCTTCAGTGCTAGTAATAAGGTTTTGAGCTACACCGTATACGGTGCTACCTACATAGCTACTTGGTGTAACCAAGCCTATGAATTGCTGTGGTGGCTGTGAAGGTAAATCAGGGTGAATGGGCAAATCAACGGATACTGGGCGAGTCGACTGTTTCGATACGCGTCGATTATCCATTGCTAAATAGTCAAATTCACCGTCGAACCCATTGCTGCCATCGGCAAGGTAAAAATCGAATTCGTGGCGATTAGTGATATGGTACGCTTCGCCTTCCTTTGCAAATAACGACCAACTGCGGTCGTTGTATAGATAGCAGCTAGGGTTTTCGTTAAAGCATCCAGGGAAACGATAATCCGTGAAGCGCAAACGGCTAATGGTTAATTCACCATCAACAGAGACACGCCAGTTTCCGTACATCACGCTTATTTCATCTACCGTTAAACTGCCATTGCCATCTCTATCGTTTGTACTAATAGTATACGCTCGGCCGTTTGGCCAAAGTTCCCACCAAAATTCATTGATGCTACTTCCGTCAAACGCATAGCTATAAATACCAGGTACAGAAGCGACATCAAAAGCATCATCGAGTGTTTTTGCACCGCCGGCATCCACTTTAAATGAGCGTGTTTCGCCGTCTAATGACGCACCTGATACAGCATATAAGTTTACACTTTGATTGTCGGTGAGTTGTAGATACGCCAGTTCGGTACCATCTTCAAAAGTGACGAGCAGTTCGTCGATAGTCTGATCAAATGACGAAGGTTGCTTCAGCCAAGTGAAGCGTCGGTCAATGTATTGAGAACTCCCTGTTCCATCAGGTGAAAATGCAAAGGTGTCAGCTGACCAATTAAAAAATTGTAGGGCAGGGTCTTCAGAGGTAAATAGTGTGCTTGTGATCGGTAATGAAAGGTAGGTCGTCTCGCTGTCGTCTAACGCAACTTCATTTGCGTTATCAATTGAAATGGCTGTAACTTGACGTGCCGTGTCACTTAAACCACTTGCGTCACTCAGCTCTCCATTAGGGTAGTGCTTTGAATACAGGTTTGTAAGCTGGAAGGTAAAGACACCTTCTTTTTCATCCAGGGGGAGATAGCGGAGTTCTTGATATTGGTATTCCACATCCACTTGAAGCGTGTTGCCGTTTATCTCAATTGTTTCACGCCCGCTTTGAACATAATCACCGTCGGCAAAGCTCAGAACAATTTCATTAGCGTCTTGCGAAAAGGTAGCCCTGACATCCGTGTCGTGGGCAATGAAATGGGCACTGTCATCGCCGGATATTTTCACAACGCTGCCAGGATAGGCCAGCAGTGGGTTATGATAATCAGAGATAAAAAAGGTTTTTATTGCACTGCTGATGTCACTATTAACCAGTTCAGGGTCGTTAACTATTTCCTCATAGGCTTCGGCATAAGCTGGTGTATCTTTGATGGAATCAACATATTGCGCAGCTGCTTCACTGTTTAGCGCAAGCGCAAGTGTGTCAGTAATGCCATCCGGCAGCGCTAAGCTCGAATCGCCATTAGACTTATCAATAGCCACCTTTATTGCGGTAGCAAGCGCAAACTTCTCTTCTTGTGATACGCGTAAGTTTAATTCAGCTAAGAGAGTATCGTCTGTAATCGCTTCACCTAGATTTTCTCGCTGTACTAACGCAGCATTGGCGGTTGTCACATTGGTCACGTTTACGTCAAACAGCTCTTCTTTTGTCAGTATATTGTCATCGCCCGATAATGCATCAAGTCGTCCTACTGTCCCTAATATGGAGGAAAGTTTCGCTTGAGCTTGTGCTCCATCACCTTGTGCGACGATGGAAACCATGCTGCTACTGTCATCATCATCAAGATTGAATTCGACGGTATAATTACCTTGTGCGTCTGCAGTCGTGGTTAACTCGTTGCTTCCTACCATAAATGTTACTGCTGCGTTTTCGATAGGCGAGTCGGTAACAACCCCTGTTACAGATATATTTACCGCGTTTTGGAGGACTTCAACGTTAACATTTGCACTGCTTGATTCGCCTTCATCGTCTACGACAGTAACGGCAAAAAGTAGCATTTCATTTTCAGTTACTGATGGAGCGGTAAAGCGCATCGCCGCAGTATTCGCATTTTCAAGGACTACGCCGGTACCGTTTAATTGAAACCATTGATATGAAGCAATTGTGCCGTCATCTTCAGCCATTGCGGTAATCGTAATAGATTGCTTTTCTTCTACAGATTGTTCGAAAACCGATAGCACCGGTGCTGCATTGATATGAGTAACGAGTACATTTACCGCGCCCGTTGCACTGCCTCCATCATTATCTTGTACGGTAAGTTCAAAGATAAGCGTTTCTGAGGGTTTGACATCTGGAGCCGTAAAAGACAGGTTGGCGGTATCTGTGTTGGTTAACGCTACTGATGTCCCTGCCGTCTGCACCCAGCTATAACGGGTAATCGAGCCATCTGTATCTGCGGCGTTACTTGTTAAAGTAACATCAGACTTTTCGTCTACCGTAATGTCACTGCTCAATCCAACAGTAGGCAGCACATTTGGGGCTTGCTCTACAATGTCTTCTACCTGTTGTTTGTTGTCGTCATCATTACACCCCGACAATGCAACTAATAGCGAAGCAGCAATAATACTTTTTTTAGTGTTTATGCGAACAGGCATGACCGATTCCTTTTTTATTTTTAGTTAAACTACAGCGTATTGGCAAAATAATACCGTTAATTGTGTTGCCTATTCCTTCCTCAAATCGCGTAAATTTTGAACCACTCATTGCTCACATAAATTTTTAAATTATTTTTGGAAATTTGCTCTGCATTTTCTTCCTACGCATTTGACTCTAAATGAAGCACTGTTCTGTCGATGATATTAGAAGAGGGAAGGGAAGCTCATGACGCACCAATTAGGGAACAGCGCGCAGGGATTTAAACAGAAATTTGAAGCGCAATTAAATTACGAAATTCAAATAAGACAAAAGGGTACCATTACGTGTTTGCCCGATATCCGAGTGAGTGGCGTTGCAGTTGCTTTGAATATGGATGTTTCAAATTTACGGCGTTTATGTCATCGCCATTATAAGCAATCTCCTAAAAGCCTCATCGACCAATACAGAATAAAACAAGCGCTTACACTCCTTGCGAGAGGAGTACGCCCATCGATTATCGCCGATAAACTTGGGTTTTATGAGCACAAAACCTTTTCTACTGTCTTTAAAAAACATACTGGCATGGCGCCTAGCGAGTTCGCTAAGTGTTCCCCAATGGCCTAAGTGAACAACGTTGAAACGTAATAATGCTTAATGCGGATTTACTACCGTAAACCGTTCATTAGAGACCGCCCAATAACCCGCTTCGGAAATGATTAGTATCTTATAAGCATTCCCTTGGCCGTTAAATTGAGAAGGGTCGAGTTCGTAGCTGCCAGAGTTAAGAGTGCGGTCTGACACTAAATACCATCGGCGTTTAAGCACAGTAGGAAAATGTACGTTTGTTCCATTTCCTATATTATGAGGGCTGTCGTGTAACACATAGATAGCGACCATATTGCCTTTCAACGCATTGTTATTCCATACGATATTGTTGCGCTGCCCAACGTTATAAACCTCATATGCCTGCGGTTTGCTAATAGCATCAACTAACAAGTTTGGTACCATCAACTGTTTTAATCCGTTATCTGATGCGTTGCCAGATTCCACACCAAAAAAGCCTTCACTTATAGTCCAATAACCATGATCAGACACAATCATGACTTTAAAGCCTTGTACACCATTCGCCATCATCACTAGTGGGTCAAGAACGAGCTCCCCTGAGTTTTCTACATCAGAGGCAAACAAATGCCAATGGATATTCTGAATGTTGCTCCACGAGTCGAAGGCATTTTTAGAAAAGTTATTTTTATGATTTATGTATAGAGATACAGTTTCACCTTTAAGTGCAGTAGGTTGCCAGCTGAAGGTGAATGGAGTGCCAATGGTTAGCATGTCGGCATTTCCAGGGGTTAAAACACTGCGTACTCTACGATTACTTAGAATAATATTATCCCCTGCCAATGCGAGTGCACTAAAATCATTTAAATTTGAAAATTCAGTATGCGAGGGGTTAAGCGCTTTGAGAAGAGAGTCGGAATACGTTGAATTAATACTTGTCTTCCCTAACATTTCAAAAAGACTGTCTGCTTGTTCCGCATTTTTTTCAAGTGTGTAAGCCTCGATTAATGCAAGTCGGCTGCGTACATCTGAATGTTCACTGTGCTTACGACCAAAGCCTATTGCCCACGCAGCGTGTCCTGCACGTGTTGCTGCACTGATAATTGCTGCGGTATGTTTTGATTCATGGTCTAACGTAGCCAGGTGTTCAAGTTGTTCTTTAGTAACCTGATGGCCTAAGCCTATGTCACTATTTAGGGAAATAAGGTACGCAATAAACATATGAGAAGGTTGCGCTGTTGTATTGCCATCAATAAATGGCGATAGCATGTCTAAAGCCCCAGAATAATCATTTGTAAAATATAGCGCCGCAGCATGTTTAATGGTTATACGATCACAGGCTACACCCGGTGATGTGCTACACAATGCATGCGCAGAACGTATATAAGATGCGCTCTGTGCGTACTGCTTAGCATGCAAATAATAATTGTGTTGTTGCTCTAAAATAGTTAATAACTTATGGTCAAATAAAGGGCGCAAGCTGCTGAAAAGACTCTGTTGTTTGGTTAGCAGCATTTCTAGCGTTAATTCATCACTGGTTGCCGCCGCTACCCACATTAACTTGTTATAGATCAGGGCTTTTTCGGGGTTTTGGCTGTTAAATGCGGTATTGGTGTTAACGAGGGCCTCAGACATTGTCTTATGAGAACGCTCAAGATCATTCGTTCTCGCTTCTGCTTGTGCTTTTATCGTGAGGAACCATGCCAGCTGGTGGTCTGTGTAGCTTGAAATATCTGTGTTATTTAATGTAACGAGCAACTGCGATGCATTAGTATTAACCTCTTGCTCCCACATCGCGCGTTTAAGTGCGAATTGCTGTGTTACCGATAATGCATGACCAAAACGTTGACGCAATACTTCCAACTGGTTTGTCGCAGAGCGTGCAGGGTACAGATGGGTATCAATTTGTGAAGCAAGGAAGAGTCCGTCAAAACTTTCTTGCTTGGTGGCAGTATTATATTTGTCTATCCACGTTTCAGCATTGTGATAATTGCCTCTTAAGTAAGCTGCTTTTGCATAAATAAAAGCTGACACTAATGATTCACTTTCTATTTCAGAAATTACATTTTCAGCTTGTTCCAAGTAGCCTAAATTCAACAGGCTGGTCGATAGCGTCGATGTAATAGAAGCTTTAGTTTTAGTGTCGGCCACATTAGATGCGCTTACCAAGGCGATACCTTCATTTATAAAATCAGCAGCGCTTAGTGCGCCGCCCCGTGCCGACGTAGGCGTATTTACTTCAAACAACGTGTTATAAAAATCTAAAATCTGCTGGGTTTTATCGGCTTCATTTACGAGTTTACTGTTCTGTAAATATAAGATGCTTAACCCGGTGAGCAACGCTAGAGGAAATGCAATGGTCAAAAATGCTGAAGTGGGTGAACGTTGAAACCATTTTTTGATTAAGTAACGTCGAGAGTTGTTATGCCATACAAGCGGTTGGTTGTTGCGGTAGGCTGATATGGCGCCACTAAATTGTTCCATACTCTGAAAACGAGATTGGCTTTCTTGCGATGTCGCTTTGTTCATAATAGCATTGAGTTCGACATCGCAACTATGGCCGAGTAAAAATACCATGAGTTGGCCCAATGAAAAAATATCATCGGTGACATTAGGTTTATTACCCGCTCGCTGTTGAGGGCTCGCGAAATGAGAGCTTGCGGCAGTTAACTGTTGACGCTCAGCGTCATGAAGCGAATTTGCAATGCCAAAATCAAGTAGCTTTGGCGACAGGTTAGCTTCTATTATTACGTTAGAAGGCTTGATATCCGCATGAACAATACCATTTTGGTGTGCTTCGGTAAGGGCACTGCAAAGCTGGCTTAAGATTGATAATTTTGCAGCCACACTAAATTGACTTATGTCGCACTCGTTTAACGTTTTACCCCGAACAAACTCCATAACAATGTATGGCACGCCTTTGTCAGTAGTATCAATATTGTAAACTTTGGCTATATTTGGATGGCTCAGGCTAGCAAGAAACTGGGCTTCTCTTTGAATAAATGTTTCGCCAGCCATATGAACGATTGATGAATAAACAAATTTAATTGCGACTTCTTGCGCGATAAGTCCGTCGTTTCGCTGCCCTAAATAAACTGCAGACATCCCACCGTGCCCTAACTTACGTTCTAACAGATAAGGGCCTACTTGGTTACCCGATAGCTCTTGAGTTTTGTGATCATCACAAAGAAGTTCTGCTTGCGTGCCAACAAGCGCAGTGAATCCACTCTGATTTTTGTTCGTATAGTGCGCATCAATCAATGCCCGTGTATCTCGGTAAAGGGGGGAAGTTTCACTGCAAAAGTGTCGCAAGTTTATCAACATGTTCTCTTCATCAAATTCGATGAGGTGAGTAAACAGTAAAAGAGGATCAGAAAACGTCATGGCAACCTAATAAGCAACGTAAATTATTGTTTTTTGCTATGCAGCGGCGCACTGCACTTTTAAGAAGGCTTTTGCAGCCGAAAGCTCGCTGTATACCGTTGAGCCGCTTAGGCTTAGTTGGGTTTGTATTTCTTCTACATTTTGACCGAGATAGTAATGCAGTAATGCAATTTTGTAGCATCGTGCATTTGCTCGCTCCAAAGCGGTGAGGGCATTATCGAAATTTACGTAGAGGTAAGAATCTGTAGACAGGTCGGTAAAAAGTGTCGGTGAAGAAAATTCATCGTTACGCTTCTTCGCCAGGCGCTTCTTAAGTTCGTCTTGTAACATCCAGCGAACAAAAAGTGCAATTGATGTATAAAATTGTTCGCGGTTATCAAAAATCTCGTCTGGTGCAGAAAGTTTTATAATGACGTCATGGAGTAAGGACGTTGTATTCGGGAGTTTATCGACAATATGCTGTGAACCGCGTGAGCGTGCAGCACTGTTTATTTGCTTTTTAACAATGCCTTTCAAATGATAGTAAACCATACTGCGAAGTTGGTTGGCGCTCTCTAAATCATTGTTTATAACCCACTGATTAAGAACAATGGTAAAATTAGCATCAGTAATATGCACAGTGCCTACATCCATGTCGCATTCCTTGAATAATTCCTAGCTTTTTTTGAGACTGTACTCGAAAAGGGAAAACGTTTTTACCTTAAATTAAAAGTGTAATAAATCAAAGTGAAAGTGAATAAAATTAACACAAAGTTTAATAACGCTTAACGCAATGAACGTGTGGTGGAAAACCATAAATGCAAAAAGCGTTGGGTAGAGAAACGTCAACTTGATACGTTGATGTGCTATCTTCGCTATAATGACGTGGTATTAAATAAAAGGGCGTTGCGTTGATGCGTCAACAGTTGATGAGTATTAAAATGAAACGATTTCATATACTTACTGTATGTCTATGCCTATCCATCATCGCCGCCTGCGCAGTAATTCCTCGTGTAGTGATTAACAGCGTTGACATTACAGGCACTGTGATTGATAGCGATACAAAAGCGCCTATAGAGGGCGTGAAGGTAACCGCGGCAACAAGTTACGGCAACGCAAGTGGGGCGCGTAACATGCAGCAAGGCATTGCATACACCGATGAAAACGGTGAATTTAGTATCCCCAAAAAACCTACTAATACTTCAAGTTATCAAACGTATATCATGAGTGCGCCCGCTCTTGATTTGGAAAAAAGGGTTACTGCTTAAAGTCGGTGGTTCGAGGGGCAACCTCATATCAACAAGGTGTTACTATTGAGCTTTCATTGCCTGATGGGAATTGTAAAGTGCACTAGTTTTTCAAACTCAACGATACCCTTAAGCATGACGTATTGGCTCATAGTCCTATCAATTATGCGTCAATTATCACAAATATACTTAATTTTGATAGCAACAGTAAGTACCTTGTAATTGAATCCTTTTGAAAATACGCTTATTTGGCTGCACTTTTCCGAACCAGTCGCTTTAAATTCAGGTTAACAATCACTGTTTCTAGTGAATTGGGTATATCAACTGCAAGTAGCTGCTCGCACGCTAGTTAATGAGTAGTGGTGAATTTATAGAGTGTCTAAATTTTTTACAAATTCAATTTAAAAAAGAAGCGATTAATATCTAAGATTTTGATTTTTATTGTTTTTTATTTTTGGCACGTTAATTTCATATGTTGGAATTCTAATGTGAAAATAACGAAGATTGTCTAAAGGAACTGGAATATGTCTATAAAAAAATTATTAAACACTTGTTTGCTCGCGATTGCGTTTACGCCAGCTATTGCGAACTCTGCAATAATCACTAGTTACACTGACCGCGCCGCTTTTATCGCCGCGCTCAACGGGCTTGGTACTATCGAAGAAACCTTCGACAGTCAGGCGACAAATTTATTCACCTCTGGTTTTACGCTTGATTTAGGTGATTTTATTGTATCTTCTACTGACGTAAGAAGCGACAATATCGGCGTAGTTGATTCAGTACCTACCCAAAATTTGGGCTCAAATCAGAGTGTAAACGGAAGTCGATTTTTTGGTATAGAGGGTAACAGTGGCGGTCCTAGCTTTAATATTGAGTTCGATTCACAGAGGTTTATTTTTGGCTTTGATTGGCTTGACGGAGATAGCACTGATTCATATGCCATGTCGGTATTAGGTTCCACGTTCGAGAATCCGCCTTTTGGTAGATCTACTGTTGGTCGTGGTTTCTTTGGCATTATCTCTGATACCGCATTTACAGACGTAGATTTCTTTCAAACAGCAGCTGGTGGTTATATTGGCGGATTCGGTATTGATAACCTGCTAACATCACAAATTGATATCGTCACTTGTTCTCAAGACCCTACGCTACCTCAATGTCAGTCTACTGATTTGCCTGCACCTACCACTTTAGCAATTTTAGGCCTAAGTTTATGTGTAATGGGCTGGAGCCGTAAGTCTAAGTAATACTGCTTTAAACTCATAGATTATTACTAAAAACCCCACTTATTCGTGGGGTTTTTTCATGATACCAACAACGGCCATCCTCTTTGAATTGTTACGTTTGACTCTTAAGTAGTGAAATAATTGCTTTCATACAATTTAGGCTTATTTCCTTAGCACTTTATACAATCTATGCCATATTCTAAGGTTTAGGCTCTTCGTTGAAAGGTTGACTCGACAGAGAGGACCCAAGAGTACCTGTTTCAAAATCACTCTTAGTATTTGATTAGCGCTAAACAGCTCAGGAATAAGTATAGATTGATAACATTTTTCTGAATACAGTGTTTATTTTAATTGAACATGCTTAAAAGTTGATACATTCTTGCTTATGGAGTGTAAATAAATATCTGAATGGAAAGTATTTTTTAGCAAGGGGGTACGTGTAAAACGCTTGTCTGATTTTAAACGGTATGAGTGTTTTAGCACCCCACAAAAAAAGGGGCATTAGCCCCTTTTTAAATTTACTGCGTTACCTATTAATACGTGATTAGTGTGTTGACACCATCCCAGACCCCGTTCCCATAAGCACGGAACTGTTGCCATTTGGGTTGCCAAGTTTAAGTGAGTTAATTACCCCTCTTCCAGACAATGCTGCACTTTGCCACACGACGCCACCTGTTGTTGTATCTATCTCGGTCAGCAACGTTTCATTAGCACTGTAATAGCCGAATTCTGGTATTTCGGCAATCAATACGTTATTCGAATTGGGTACGTTCACCATACCAGTGAATTCGCGGTTAATAGGCACATAAGCCATCTCGCTCAAATTAAGGCTGTAAGTGGTAACGCCGCCCTCGCTATAATCTTGCGTTCCACATAAAAATGCATCTTCGGTAGCTGCTTCAAGCATGTAGCTACAAGCGCGTGCCGCTGAATTGCTTGCTCTCATCGTCAGCGAGTTACCGCTGTTTATGTTAAGTGCTACCAAACCATTCCACGAACCAACAATGATAACGTTGTTATCATCACTGTCTTTTACTGTCGTAACATTATAAATACGGGCACCCGTTGACCACGTATCGATGACCGTGTCATTGCTAATGTCATAGATAGTTAGAATTTCTTCATCGGCCAATAAAAGGTCGTCGTTTCCGTCGTTATTAATATCGGCCACGTGGATTGCGCTGAAGTCGCTGTCGAAGCTATCGCCACCTATTTGCCACTGACTAATACCTGAATCTAAATTAATGACATCCACGCGTGGATCATACAAATCGGCGCCGAGTAAAAAGAGTTCATCGTAGCCATCAGCATTGCTGTCACCAATAATACCTTTGTACTCTCTGCTCCAGTTTGTCGATATTTCTTCGCTTACCGTAACGTTGCCTTCTGATGTCATTAGTGCGTAACGTTGTCCGTTGTATCCACTGTCGGTCTCAGGGATAACATAAACAGCGGCTTGTTCAGCAGGCGATATATTAGCCCAACCAACAGGGTAAAAGCTGTCCAGTTGTGCTGGGTTTTCATTAAACCAAAGCACCTCTGGCGCGGGGCTAAGCGACGCTACGACAACTTGGTCTTCACCCGTAGTCGAGCCGCCGGTACCCCATACAAGTTCAAGCTGACCATTACCGTTAGTATCACCCACCGCCAAGCTTTCGCTGCCATGACTAATTAAAGGCAGTGTCCATGCTTGTGAGTACGTGTCACCCGTTATGTCATAAGCGGTAATATTCCCCCTCTGGCAATCCCCTAAAATGATTTCATCAGCACCGTCGGCATCAATGTCAGCAGCAACCACGCTACAGTTATCGTCATTTTCAATCGTCGCTATTTGAGATTGCGCATCAGCGTTCCAAACGATCAGTGACGTCCAATTTAATGCCGCAATGATTTCATCAATGCCATCGTTGTTTACATCGCCGGTGGTTAGTACTCGGCCGAAGCCTTGGCCATTGTTCCACTGTATGTCTCCAGAGCCTAAGTCAAAGACTTGTCCTGAAGAAATAACAAGCTCTAGTGCGCTGTCGCTGTCAACATTCGCAACGTCAAATTCTATTCGGTCGTCGACACTTATTGTGGTACCAAGCAGTTCGGTTGTGAAGTCATCATCTAGCACGACAATGTCCGATTCGCTAGACCGCTCTTCGAACAAAACGATAAGCTCTGGGGCGGCATCGCTATCAATATTTCGCACCAAGAAATTCGACATGTCTGTTGACGATGAATATACGACTTGCGGAGGTTTGTTAACATCGCTGATGTAATACACCGCTTTTTTACCGAGTACATAAACCTCTTCATTGCCGTCGCCATTGGCATCGTAAACTGAGAGTCTGGTTGCATTTCCGGCGCTATTTAATGAATACGGATAGGTAAACGTGCTTTCGTATTCACTGCCATTTGCCTGAATAAAAGACAGCGTGCCCAATTGGTCTAGCACAACAATTTCAGGTTCGCCGTTACTATCAAAATCACCTATTTGCATGCCGCCCGGGTAATAGGCGATGTCGATACCTTTTCTTACCGTTGGGGGGGTGAAATCATCGAACGAAACATTTACATCAACAGATATTGGGTCTATTACGTCGTTGCTTGTAAAAGCAAATGTAACGGTGTTTGTCTCTGCTATCATAGGTAACGACGCCGTCCAGCTAACGTTGCCGCTTGCAGATATTGTGGTTCCTGCGGGGCCATAAAGTAACGTAATAGGAGATTGTGAATCACTGTCTTTTTGAACGTTGAACGACAACTCGCTTCCTACTGCGATATTATTCGGTACATTAGAAACCGATAAGCGGGCTGCGCGCTGCAGTGCAATCAGTGAAGTACCACCCGTTTCGTTCTCAAACCACTGCATACTGTTTCCACTAAAACTGGCGTATAAGTTTAATACACCCCCTACGACATCTTCGTAGCTGTTTTCACAGTCGTTTTCTACATTTTGTTGTTCAACGGTTAGCGTCAGCGAATGTCTGCTTCCTGCGTCAACCGTACTATCAAATTGATAGCGACCCGCAATAAATGAATCGGCAGAATTAATTTCAAAGTTACCGTTTGCTTCAAATTCATAGGTTTCGACGCATTGGTTGGGGTAAACAAACGTCCATATTGCAACGATGTTGTTCGTTACCTGTGTGGGAGGGGGCGTATTACCGCCGCCATTATCGCTTCCGCCACCGCCGCCACAGCCGGTTAGCAAAGCACTACAAACGAAAAGGAATGCAAACAAGCGCATATACGTCATCCTTGATGTTGAAGCTACCTAGCTTGCTATAAGCGCAACGAGGTAGCTCATTAATTTATGGTGAGCGCATAGGTTAATGCTTTTACGTTACGTTAAAAACATTATTTTCATTAATTTGAGAGTAGCCCGTTCTTAAAGCTCGTATGAGGTCGAAGAATAGATAACTGGTATACGTTCAAACCGTCTCTCATAACGTGCGTTAACGTGCGCTTCAACGCTTAAGTCAGCTGAAACGCTGGGTGGCAAATACTGCAAATTGTCCTTATAATCCGCTGGGTGTGTTAGACGTAACCGGTGTCATTGGGAATGTTGTAGCGACAGAACAATAATACGGGGCTGACCACATGTCATATTCATATTGTGTGGGTATGGCCAGTTAACAACCAAGGTGGCTTGAATTAAACCATGAAAACAACAAAAACATATTCAGCGCATATATTTAATACGTTTTTTATTCAAGCGTACCGGCTGGTATTTGGCCGCATTCTTCCACAGCGTTGGTTAAGAGCAAACATTCCTTCTGAAACTGAACGTAAAGCGTGCCAAGGAAAAATTAACTTAGAAATAGTGAGCCATTGCTGGGGGTATGCCAATATGCTGACCTACCAACTTAGCTCATATGTTAATTATCCACCTACGAAATTAACCCTTACGGTTACCGTGTTTTATTCGCAAGAAGATGAGAAAACCGCTGCGGTACTGGCGTATTTCGAGAAGATTGATGTACCCAATGTTAAGTGGAATTTTCAAGAAATTTCAAAGCCTAAACTTTTTAGAAGGGGAATAGGGCGCAACATGGCAGCGCAATCCACGAAGGCAGATTGGATTTGGTTTACTGATTGCGACATTATTTTTCATGAAAACTGCTTAGATTCTTTTGCCGATAGCTTTCAACAGGAAAAGGGGTTGTTGTTCTTTCCTAAAGAAGAAAAAATCACAGAGATGCTAGAGGATGATGACCCCATGTTGCGCGCTGATGCAGGGTTGCAGGTGGTTGATATCCCGGTCGATAAGTTTACTACCTATCAGCGCGACAAAACACGAGATAAAGCAAGAGGACCTTTTCAAATCGTACATGGTGATGTAGCCAGAGCGATAGGGTATTGCGACCGCTTGTTTATGTTTCAGACCGAATCAACACGATGGCGCAAAACCTATGAAGATACCGCATTTCGTTGGCTACTGGGTACTGATGGTGCGCCAAAAGACATAGACGGCGTTTTTCATATCCATCACGTGACTAAAGGGCGTTATGCCCAAGATTCAAAAGTCTCTGAGGTGCGCAGCAAAATACGCCAGAATCAGCGATGACACATAACGTCCTTATATTCACCAAAAAGGTATTGCCACGTTCTAATACGTTTGTGGCAACGCAGGCTTTACAGTTACGCGACAAAAAGCCCATATTTTTGGGTTTCGCAAAAGACAATACCGGGATTGAGCTTATCAAGGGCAATCGCCATTGTGTGTTAAGTGATTTTTCATCTTTCCCGAAGTTGTTTAAGTTGCTATTTGAAACAACGGGTTATATTCACCCTCGTTGGCTAGGTGCGATAAAAGCCGAGACGCCAGATATTATTCACGCTCATTTTGGCAAGGGTGGTTTTTATTGTGCGGCTTTTGCTAAACAATTGAAGTTGCCATTGGTTACCACCTTTCATGGGTCTGATATTACCCAAAAAGACAAATTTTCTTATGGGCAAAAACATCGTGAAGTGGCGTTTACCGTGTCTGCTAAAGTTATTGCAGCGTCTAAATTTATTGAACGTAAACTTATCGCGCGACATTGCCCGCCTGAGAAAATTATTCAGCATTACACCGGTATTGAAACCGACTATTTTGTTCCCTCTGGTAGAAAGTCTGACGTTCCAACCATTCTTTTCGTTGGCCGATTAATAGAGCAAAAAGGGTGTCAGTTTTTACTGCACGCGTTTAAACGTATACAGCAGGTTGTTCCCGAAGCGCGTTTACTGATTGCCGGATACGGTACTTATGAAACCTCGCTTAAGAAAATAGCGAACGATGTGGCAAACGTTACCTTCTTAGGGGCGCAGAGTAAGGCACAGGTTAAAGCGCTGATGGATGAAACATGGCTAACGTGTCTTCCGAGCATTGTCATGAAGCGAGGTAATGAAGAGGGGCTTTCTACGGTATGTATGGAATCGCAAGCGATGAATACGCCAGTTGTCGCATTTGATACCGGTGGGGTAAGTGAGGTTGTTGTGCATGACAAAACAGGCTTGCTCGTTGAAGATATATCGTCAGAGAAGTTGAGTGACGCGTTGTTAACACTATTGCAAGATGATGCACTGCGAGAGGCTTATGGCCAAAACGCACGAGCGCATATTTTAGAAAATTTTAATGCAAAAATTCAAAGCCAACGTCTTTCGAAAATATATGAGCAGATAATCGCTAGCGCTGGGCAATAAGAGTCTTTCAAGAAAACGAGGTTTGCTTATCGGCCGACTGTGCGCTAAAAATGAACAAAAGCCGTATGTATTAGCTTACTAAAACATAAATAGCAAAGGCCTGTTCAATGAATGACTCAACTGAGCACCGCACACAACCAAACGATATGTCGATTCCTCAAGAAGCGTTCGATTGGTATGACGAATATGCACATGGTGATATTGATAGGCGCACCTTTCTTACTCGTCTCGCATCACTTTCTATAGCCGGCCTGTCGGCAGGCATCATCGGCAGCGCGCTTATTCCTGACTACGCAAAAGCCGAGCAAGTATCATTTAATAACCCTGCCATTAAGGCTACCTACCAAGAGTTTGATTCTTTGAATGGACATGGAACGGGCGGCGGTTATTTAGTGGTTCCGACAGGACTAAACGACAACACGTTGGCGCCGGCTGTTTTAGTAGTGCACGAAAACAGAGGGCTAAACCCCTACATTAAAGATGTCGCCAGGCGTTTAGCCTTACAGGGTTTTATTGCATTTGCACCTGATGCGCTATTTCCTTTAGGGGGCTACCCAGGAAATGATGATGACGGGCGAGCCATGCAGCGCAGTTTAGACAGAGACAAAATTGAGCAAGACTTTACCGCCGCTGCAATGTGGTTAAAAAAACACGACCAAACGACAGATAAACTTGGGGTAGTGGGGTTTTGCTTTGGTGGCTATATCAGCAACTTTTTGGCAGCCACTATGCCAAATGATATCGATGCCGCCGTTCCTTTTTATGGCACGCCAGCAAAGGGCGACTTACAAAAAAACGTAAAAGGGCCATTGCTGCTTCAATTTGGAGAAAAAGATCAGCGCGTAAACGCGACGTGGCCCGACTATGAAAATGTATTGAAAAGCAACAATGCTGACTATACCGCCCACGTTTACAAAGGGGCGCAACATGGTTTCCACAACGATTCAACCAGCAGGTATAGTCCGAGCGATGCCGAGATGGCGTGGCAACGAACGGTAGCATTCTTTGACAAGCATTTGCGTAGTTAATGTACTTTTTTGTTTTAGGAAAAGGGTCGGGTAACCGGCCTTTTTCACTTCTGGCGCATTATAACCTTGAGGTGGATGATACAAACTTTGGTTCGCGGTAATTTTATAAATGAGATAAAATGAAAGACTGCCAACAAGGTTCCCTCAATTAAGGTCTCATCCAATGATCCACAACGATGTATTACGTCGAATTCGTTATGCGCTTGCCATTAACGACACCGCAGCTATCAGTATTTTTAAACTCGTGAACTACGATATGGATATCGACTATTTGCACAGCGTCATGAAAAAGGAAGGAGAAAAAGGGTACCTTCCGTGCAGAGATAAGATTATCTCGTTGTTTCTTGATGGGCTTATTATCAAGCAGCGAGGAAAGCAGGAAGGGGTAGAACCAAAGGTATTACAAGGCAGCGAGCGTCTGAGTAATAACGAAGTATTACGAAAAATTAGAATCGCGATGAGCTATAAAGACGAAGACATGCTTGCCATGCTTAAACTCGCCGATTTTAGATTAAGTAAGGGTGAGCTTTCCGCGTTCTTCAGAAAGCCTGACCATCGCAACTACAAGCCAGCAGGCGATCAGGTTGTCCGTAACTTGCTGCAAGGCATGGTTAAAAAATATCGCCCAGACGCACGTCACACGGCACATTCTAAAGATGCGCTTCGAGAAAAAGCGAAAACCGAAAGTCGAGTGCGTAAGGAAAAACAGCAACCTCAAAAAAACAATGATGTATGGGGAAAGTTGTCTTAAGCGGCAGTTAGGCGCATACCACTGCCGTCTAGCGGTTGAATTATGAGTGCTTGCCTCCATGCTTTAACATTGCCCCCCGAATATGGAAAAGGATAGTGATGAGTAGACATTTTGATAGCGCAGAAGGGTTGTGTGAGCAACAAGATGAAGCAACGAAAGGGTTTGTCTTTAACCAAACGATGTTGCGTATTGCAGAGCCTGCAAGAAGCTTAGATTTTTATACTCGCGTGATGGGGATGACGTTACTAAAACGTCTTGATTTTGAAGACATGCAATTTAGCTTGTATTTTTTAGCGGCAGGCAATGATTTTTCTGATATTAGTCACAATGACGAACTGCGCACTGCGCAAACTTTCGGGCGTCCGGCTATGCTTGAGTTAACCCATAATTGGTCTGACACCGCAGATAATAAAACCTATCATAGCGGAAACTCAGAACCTAAAGGGTTTGGTCACATCGGGTTTCATGTCCCTGATGCAGACGCAGCCTGTGCGCGGTTTGAAGCGCTGGGTGTACCTTTTCAAAAGGGGCTCAACGACGGTGCTATGAAAGGCATTGCTTTTATAAAAGACCCAGACGGATACTGGATTGAAATCTTTGACGCTAACACAGTAGCAAACACATGTGCGCCGCATGTCACCTAAAAGTAAATACAACAGTGTGTCCCTAGCGTAAATAAAAGTTAACCTAAGGGGCACAATACATTACACTGGTCAAATAATAACAAGAGTATGCTAGGTCATTACTAGTGAACGTGTTTCGACTGTGTATCATTTCGGTCTTTTTCATTGCCTTATTTATAGGTAATACACTTCCTGTTGCAGGCGGCGAACGAGACGCTTCAAAACAGCTTAAAGTAGCGATCAACTCTCCTGGGTCTTATCCCTATTTGTATTTCGATGATGTCTCTGAAGATTATCAGGGTGTGGTTCGTGACCTGTTCAACGCAATGGAGCGCGAATTAGGCTATTCATTTGAATATATTGATTCAAACCAGCTAAGAAGCGAAGAATTTCTTCTTAATGATAAGGTTGATATGCTGGTCATTAGTCCTCGGTGGTTACAAAAGCCCGATAGTTTTATTTTTTCTGATGTGATAATCGACCATGAAACCTACTTGTATAGCACAAGCCCCTTTCCTAAAGACTTCTCTTTAACATCGCTCACTGGGCAAACTGTTTGCACACAAGAGCGCTATATCTATAGCGGTATTACGCAGCGTTTTGAAGATGGGGCGTTAAGGCGTATCGATTCGACCAATCAAGCATTAATGGCTGCAATGCTAATCGCCAAACGTTGCGATTTCGCCGTACTGAATAATTACAATGCCTGGAGCGCTTTTTCAAAACCTTCTAATTGTCATGCCACCATTTATCAATCGCCTCACCCTACAAGTAACGTTTCTTTACACGTTGCATTTCGCAGGGCACTTGCGCCCGTGAAACGTGACTTTGACAGCATTATGTCAACGCAAAAAAGCAACGGGGCATTTGAGAAACTACTTACCGAGCATAGCCTGAAAGTGTCATTCCCTAAAAAACCAAACTGTTAATTTTCCTCCTTTATTCCCCTTCTTTGTCGATATTTACGCAATACCGTTTTCATTGCTTACAAAACGATATACGTTAGTCTCTCTTTTATGTATTCATGTGGGGTAAGTGTATGAAAACCTTTTTTGGTGCGAGTGTAGCTTCATTATTATTGTCTTCTTTTGCGTATAGCGCAGAGTTTGCAACGGGCCCGTTAATTTCAAATTATGGTAAACATGCGCCAGTCGAAGGTATTACACTGCCTGCGAACACGCAGTTTCACATTGCATTTGATGTGGCCGGTGGTGCCGACACCGGAAAAGTAAACCGAAAGTTTGACTCGCTAGCGCGTTTTTTGAATATGCACGTAGCCAATGGTGTGAAAGCTGAGAATATAAAATTAGCCTTGGTCGTTCATGGTTCCGCTACGCTCGATGTTCTCACGCATACGCATTATCAAAATAAAAAAGGAAGCAGTAATAGTAATGTCACGCTTTTGAATGAACTTATGAAGCATGGTGTACGCGTTATTGTTTGTGGTCAGTCTGCGGCGGCAAACGGCGTAACAAACGACATGGTAGTGGATGGGGTAGAAATTGCACTTTCTGCGATGACAGCCCATGCGCAATTGAGCATGAACGGTTACACCACAAACCCGTTTTAGTAATAGTCATTGGCATCGGGGATATGGGTGCCATTGCCTAAATGATGACATGGAATGAAGAGATGACACGGAATAGACCGCTTTTTAAGCATATTCGCAATCACACTGCGTTATTCAATCAATTAGCACGTTTTCGTGATGAGGCTGTTGCGGGGCTTGGTATTAGTGAGCTTGAGTTTCACAAAACACCTAAATTTATTACGCCAGAGGGCGCACGGCTTACCATAGAGCCAGAAAGAAGCATTATTGTGCCCAGCGTGCACCATTTAGAAGGGATAAAAAAACATTTGGTCAATGCCGCAAAGGGGCTTAAGTTCGTCGATAACAGTGAGATAGGTTATCGATACCCAACAGCTGCGCTTGCAGGGCTTAACGCCCCTTTTATAAAACGCATGCGCTCTGAATACTTTCATAAAGTGGATGAAGACAGGAGCATCTGTCGGCCGGTAAACTTGTCTTACGGTATAAAAAGCCGCGGCAAGGGCGATGATCGCCAAGAATATGAAGTATGGCTTCCAGAGGAAGCACCTAATCAAAACCCGTTGCCATTAATGATAAACCGCTATGGAGAAGATCTTCCTGACGACATTAGGCATTTTATAGAGCAACCCTCGCGCGTCCATGGTTGGATGGGGGTTAAGCGGGCGGCGTTTGAGGCGCTTTATCAAAATAAAGTGGCATGTGGTGACTTGATCATTTGTGTGTCAATGAGTGCTGATGCTTACAACATTGGCGCGCGTCCCGACTTGTCTTACTGCCCTATAGCAGAAAGCTCGATAGCGGTTAGTAATGCAGAGATAGAATGGGAAGTAATCGGGTATTATGCACCAAGAGCGTGGACGTTTGACCATGACATGGTGTGGCAAGCGATTAATCATACCTTAGAAGCAATCAATACCCCTTTGAACGAGGCGTTAGCGCATTGTGCAATCCCCCTTGCTGAGAGCAAGACAGAGCGAATCCTCTCTACATTGCAAGGTTTAGGCGTTAAGGGTGATGAGATAGAGGCATTAAATCTGCAGCCCTGGGAATTTATGCAAAGCGAAAGCGATAGCAGAGTGAAAGAGCACGACCCAAGTCGTTCAGTGAATTTACTTGGGCGGTTAAACCGTTTGTTTTACCAACCAGAAAAGCAACTGCCCTCGTTAAACTGGCTTCATGATTTAATTGCGTAGCGCATGTAGGGCGCTACGCAATGCTGAGTCTGCTATTGCTCTGATGAAATCAGGTGGAAGGTTTTTTGTCTGCTATCAAGGTAAGTCACACGCTTGCCATCAAAGAAGGCGTCTTCTTCCAACATGATGCGAACCTCTTTGTTCCACTCCGGAACAAACGATGCGGCATTTAATTCGATAGAGTAGGCCGTGTTTGGATACATAGGGTAATCACCTTTAACCGGCACGCCTTCTTGCGCGTCCCACATGCCAATAGTTGGCCCAGCGGCATGCCCATGCAAACCTAGCGGGTGGGTATAAATTGCAGGTTTGATACCCTCATCAATAGCTTGCTTGCGAGACATCGCTAATATCTCATTACCCGAGCGACCGGCTTTAAAGTTGTCTGTAAGGATATCTTGAAGGCGGTTAGCGTTAGCGAACGCTGCAACCAAACCGACTGGCGCCTCAGTTTCGCCTGGCTTTAGAATATAAGCATGCTGCTGTTGGTCGGTATTCAAACGCAAATAAGTAATGCCGAAATCAACATGGATAAGGTCGCCACCTTGGATAACGTTTTCTCCTGGGCGTTTGCTAAACGCCTTAATTTGGTCAAACACTTCGTTATCTGCACGTTGAATAGATACGGTAGGGTGGAACCAGTTGGTAAGCCCAAGTTCGTTACTTTTGTCACGCAACCACCACACGACATCATCGGTTGTGGTTACGCCAGGCACAACGACATCATTTGAGAATGCAGTGGCAATCAGTTCATGCCCCATTTTAGCGATAGCAGGGTAGTGTTTCATTTCAAGAGCGCTGCGTGTCTCTAACCAGCCAATCGCCAGCTTTTCGCCCGATACGACACGCTCTTTATATTTCTGCGGCAGTGCACCTAAAAAGTACGCTTGTTCCGTAGCGCTCATGCCATCGCCAAGTGCAAAAGAGGTCGATATATTAACCGCAATTTTCTTTGGGTCTCTTTTCGCAATGATGTCAGCAAGTGCTTTGAATTGATCGGGTTCTGCTTCTTTGTCCCAGGCCTTTTCAAATAAATCTGCAACGGCATAGCGGGCGACCGCCAGACGCTCAAGCGGTGCACCATTCCCTGGGTTATATATCACCAACATGGTATGGCGGCGCGCTGATAGCCATGTAGAAGGAAGCATCGTTTTAAGTACAGGGTCTTCATTGTACTCCCTTGACATTATTACCCACATATCAATGTTTTCACGTTGCATCACGCCCGGTAGAACGTGTTCAAACCGTTCAATAAGTATGTTATCTAATAATTCACTGCGCGCTTTCATCGAAAGTACATCATTGGCGAGCGTTGCAAAGCTGGTAAGAATGAGTGCCAGCGTAACGATAATTTTCATGTGTTGTCCTTATCATGAATGAATAAAAGTAATCTATCATGTTATTGGTTAAACGCTAAACGGGGTGGTTGAAAAATGAACAGTAAACGCGCAAAATGCTATATCAATTGATGTAAGTCATAGCAGGTTTTGCTGTTTTTACGTTTACTATAAGTGACGCAGTACGTAGGGATTTATGTACGTCTTTAAAAATAAACACGATCGAAGTGAAGGTGAGTTGTGCGCAAGCTGATCATTCTTTTTTTTATTTTTACTATACATTCGGCTGCCAGCCAACCCGTGGTGTGGGGAACTGACTCATGGGACAATTTCACCAATGTAGATGGTACAGGCTTTTATCATGAATTAATGAACCATATTTATGACGAAGGTCAGTATGAAATTAACGTTGAGTACCTTTCTTTTGCACGCAGTTTGCGGGCACTGAAAAATGGGAGTATCGACCTAACCGGTGCCTTACCTAAAACTAATGATTACTATCAGTCTGCACGTCCCATTTTAAGCGAAAACATTTATATGGTCGTTAAGAATGAGGCATATCCATTTTGTTGCGATACCAGCAATAAGGTAGGTGCGTATCGCTCAGGTTACAAGGAGGAAGTATTCCATGCAGCACTGCCTTATGAAGCCGAGGGCGTTGAAGTAGAGTCGGCAGAGGATGGACTTAGATTACTCAATGCAGGAAAGGTTGATTATGTCGTTGATGTACAGAGCATTCTTTTACCCTTACTCGCTAACCCCAACTATGGCGATATGAGTATGCACAGTGTGGGGTTCTACGATTTGTACTGGTCTTTTGCGCGCACAGATAAAGGTCGAAAACTAAAAATGCAGTTCGACGAAAGACTACAGCAGCTAAGAGATAGCGGTACGCTTTCACCGCTGTATAAAAAATACCAATTAACCATGCCGCGTTAGCAAAATCGCGTTCAATGTCCCATGACGTTGTTTTTCACATTTAGCAGTGCGCCTTCGGGTATACTGTGTAGAAAATTACATTGATTGGCCTGTAGTGGTCACATCGTCCATTATTCATTGTTTGTAGTCACAGTAAATGCACCCAAGAAATATACATAAACAGGGTTATCCCATCGAGGCGCTATGCCGTGTTTATCCAAGCCTTAGCCGCTTCGTTATTAATGCAAAAGGCGGAAACAAAAGTATCGACTTTTCAAACCCTCAGGCGGTTAAAGCGTTAAATGCCGCTTTACTTGTGCATTATTATGATGTGGATAATTGGGATATTCCCGAAGGCTACTTATGCCCGCCGGTACCTGGTCGGGCAGACTATATTCATGGTGTTGCTGACTTACTCGCAACGAGCAATGCGGGTAAGATCCCAATGGGAAGTGATGTTATCGGCCTCGATATTGGCACCGGGGCAAACGCTATTTACCCCATTATTGGAACGCACAGTTACCAATGGCGCTTCGTGGGAAGTGATATCGACCCTATATCTATCACGTCGGCACAAAAGATTATTCGCGGTAATGCTCGCTTAGCCAGTGCGTTTGAAGTTCGATTGCAAAAAAAGCGAGAGTGTATATTTGAACACATTATTCAGCCTAACGACCAGTATACGTTTACCATGTGTAACCCGCCTTTTCATAAATCTGCGAAAGAGGCCCATGGCGGGGCTCAGCGGAAAATAAAAAACCTAACTGTTAATAAAGCTAAGCGAAGCGGTGTTATACACAAGAAAGGCGGGCAACATACACGCCTTAACTTTGCAGGGCAGGCAAACGAGCTATGGTGTGAAGGCGGCGAGTTAGCTTTCATCCAACAAATGATAAAAGAGAGCGTTACGTTTAAGCACAATGTAGATTGGTTTACGTGTTTAGTCTCGAAATCTGCGCATTTACGGCCAATCCATACGAGTATTAATTACTACGGGGCGTCGCAGTGTCAAACCATTGAAATGGGGCAGGGGCAAAAACAAAGTCGATTCGTTGCATGGACATTTAAAACGTAATGGGCGTTGATATTGCTGCATATTTTACATAACTCGGTGTCATACACTCCAAACGGCAAAATACTTAAGTAAACTTTTCATTTTAACCACGCGTATTATTAGCCATTATGAAGTTCTTGTTTTACACAACTAACGTTGGGGGTTGCCATGTACTGTGCTGATTGTGAGTCAATAGACGACTATTTTTTTGAAGAGACAGTATTTTGGATTTTTGTACCCACCATCGAGTCTTTTGGCAAGATTGCAGGGCTCTGCGGTTCGTTGGGTTTTGAGTCTAAACAAGAAACGACACACTGTATCTCAACGCGAGTCCAAAGGGCTGATATCTCTAAATTCTTAACCTCGCTTGCGGGGGCGCTTGAAGCGCCAGAGCTAGCGGGAACTAAAGTAACAACGACAGAAGGCGATCACGACTTAGACTTGAAGACCGTAGGGCGAATGACCACATTCGGCGTGTTGATAAATCGTTTTAAAGCAAAATGGTTAGCAGACAGCGTAGAGAAAAGTCGTTATGAAACCTGGTATCAACCTATTGTTTACGCTGAAACCGCGTTGTCTGAAAACGTTCCATTTGCTCATGAAGGGCTATTTAGAATACGCGATGAAAACGACACAATAGTGCCACCAGCATTAGCTTTTCAGTTAGCGGAAAGCTCTGATTTACTGTTTTCGTTAGATTTAGTTGCAAGGCGTTCTGCCGTAGAATGCGCTGCTCGGGCTAACCTGCGCGGTAAGCTATTTATCAATTTTAATCCATCGAGTATTTACGACCCCGCCTATTGCCTGCGTGCTACTGCAGCAGCTATCAATGAGATTGGTTTAACTCCTAGTGACGTAGTGTTTGAAGTGACTGAAACGCATAAAGCGACGGATATTAACCATTTAAAGGGCATCTTAAGTTTTTATCGAACGGCGGGCTTCCAAGTTGCGCTTGACGATATCGGCTCGGGTTGGTCTGGACTTAATTTGATGCAAGCGCTACGCCCTGACTATGTGAAGATTGATATGGAATTAGTCAGAGGTGTGCACAACGACCCATACAAACAAAACATAGTGACCAATTTAATTCGAATCTCTCGCCTGAATGGTATCCAAGTTGTTGCCGAAGGGGTGGAAGTAGAAGAAGAAGCACAGTGGCTTATCGATGCAAAAGCGGATTATCTTCAAGGCTACTTGTTTGGTAGGCCTACGCCGCTTGAAGAGTCGGTTGATGAAAAGCGAAAGGACAGCATCAAGGCGTCGATGGCACCACTCGAAAAAGCAGCAAAAGAGATGAGCTAAGTGTCGGTTAGGCGACAGTGTTGATGTAGTGTGTGGCGTAGGCTTAAGCAATTGTTTACCTCAGTAATTGCCTAGAAAATTATGAAAAACTTAGAACAGCATATTAGTGAATACGCTCACTACCACCGTGATAAGCGGAACATACTTACCCATTATGTTGGCATTCCTCTTATAGTATTTGCCTTGCTTGCGCTTTTAAGCAGGCCGGCGGTAGAGGTAACGTTGCCGCTTGTGGGGCAAATTATTGTAAGTCCAGCACTGTTTGTTTGGTTAGCCGGCAATATGTTTTACCTTTTTCTGGATAGAAAGCTCGGTATTGCCATGGTTATTTTGACCGGCGCATTGCTATACGGTGCACATGCGCTAGCGCCACTTTCTATGTGGGCGTGGCTGTCGGTGTCTATCGGTATATTCATTGCGGGTTGGGTACTTCAGTTTGTCGGCCATTATTTTGAAGGCAAAAAACCTGCGTTTGTAGACGATATCATGGGGCTGGTTATTGGGCCGTTATTTGTGGTTACCGAGCTTGCCTTTGAAATAGGTCTTCGAAGCGAATTAAAAGCGAGTGTAGAGCATAACGTGGGGCCAACACGATAGTTGTTGCGTTGCTACACCTATGAAATACATCAAAAGTCGCGATAGGGGGGCGTGTTAACACCCCACTATCTGCACCCGACTATCTACAACCGACTATCTACAACTTATTGTCGTAATGACTCTGCTTTATCAAACAACAGCTATGAGCGCATTAGCGCTAGCGTAGACTTACGCAACTGTTTTTTCGACTCTGCGAACGCATGAGAAGGCAGCATTTTTAATTGTTCAGCGTACTTCATGGCGGTCTTGAGTACCTGTTCCTGAGGCACTGCAGCGTCTAAAAAGCCGGCTTCTACGGCATCATTTCCTTGATAAATTCGAGAGAAAAGAAGCGCTTCAGTCAGCTTGGTAGGCGCAAGCCTTGCTTTCGCTAATTCCATCCCAAAGCTAGGTAAAACCATGCCTATGGCCGTTTCATTCAGGCCGTACTTTGTGTCACCATCTTTACCAATACGTAAATCAGCAGCCATGAGAAAAATAGCCCCTAATGCAATGCTGTGCCCTTCGGCGGCAATAATGACTGGTAACGGGAAGCTATAAAGACGCACGATAAGATCTGCGCCTTGTTGGACTAAATTATGCTGTTTTTGCTTGTCATCATCTTTCATTACGGTTAAATCGAAGCCGCCACAAAAACGTCCTTCACCGCCATAAAGTACAACCGCTTTTGCATTTTTCTCGGCGTCGTCCAGCGCATTGTTAAACTGTTCTATTAGGGTAAAGCCTACTGCATTTACTTTTCCGTCATCAAAGGTGATAACGGAAATGTCGTTTTCAATTGTTGCGTTGAACGCCATAATCTCTTGTCCTTTATAAAGCTGCTTTTACTATTATTTCGTAAAGTGCGTATGCAAAACCACTTTTAACCTGTGATTATTCTCTATCGACATGGGTAATGTAAATGCAAAACATAGCGAACTACGAAAAGAGCATAAAAGACCAGCCTTGTTATGCGTTTTCGTTGTCGTCCATGTTGTCTACCTGTACAAGCGTAGCTAATTCGTTAACCATTCTTTTTTTGTATCGTCGCTGTCTGCGCCTCGCTTTCTGGTTGTTAGCGCGCCATTGCTCACGTTTATCAAAAACAACATTTTCTATATCGTCGACGTTATCTATTTTATCGACGTCGTTTAACGATGTACGTTTTGGCATCTACTCCTCCACCAGGCCCGTCATTAAAAATCAAAGGACTGTTGCTTGCGTCTGTATCGTTTTGACGCGGTGTTTAATGCGGTAAGATTTACTTCGTTATTCATTATTTGCTCGCAAAGGTTCACCGCTGCAAGCGCTTGCTGGTAACTAAGATGTTTATATGCAGGCGAAGGGATTTTCTCATACCAACTGCATTGGCATACCGTATCGAGTACAACGCGCTGAAAGCAATGGTCGTTGTGAATAGGCCAGTTCTTGTTACGCGCAATATCTGGAAGTACCGTTTGTGTTAAATGAAGATACTTTTTCACCAGCGTAATGTGTGTCATAAGCATTGAGCTTTATTCAAAATAATGATTGTCGAACTATCTTTTACTTTCTTTCGTACGCTGGTGGTTCACATAAATATCGTAAAGCGTGCCTTTAGTATTGGCCTCATTCCCAATAGATGGCGGGTTGTTAAAACGGGTAGTTTGCTATGCAGTTTCTCTGTATGCTAACCATGAATATCACCTACCAAATTCAAGGACGACAATGTTTTCTAAAAAAATAGCCCTATCGTTATTAGGCGTACTTGGCCTCAGTGCAAACGCACATGCCCATGATTTTATTGATGTGGCTGGGTTTCCAGGCTGGTTTAACGACGCGATGAAAAGGGAAGGGGCGTTAGATGAACGCTCTGAGTTGTCGTTACCTGAACTTGGTATTAATAGTGATGTGCTTGGCGAGCTCTCGCTTGCGGATACTGACACCGGCACCTGGTATTACACTATCGATATTGGCAGTGATGTTCCTATGGAATGCTGGGTATTTACCGAATACGATGGCACAGCAAATTCAATGCACGGCATTTCCCAGATGGGCTTAGAAAGTGCTGAGACACTGAATAAAAAAGCATTGTCTGGTCAGTTTAATTTTGCATTAGATGTCGGGGTCGTTGGGACTACGGCATATGCAGCATACGATACGCTTTACCACTTGGGAGAAGGCGATCAAAAAGTTGCAGGTTTAATGAAAGCGATGGCAGCAGAGACAAATGATAGTTTGCAGGTTTGCCTTCACAACGAATTAGGCTATCGAGAAACATTCAAGCAGGCGTTCGTCGCATTTATTCAAGCGTTTGATAATGCCAAGCCTACCAATGCGTTCTATCAAACCGCCTACGCATGGCGCATAAACGGTATACCCGTCGGTTTTTCACGTGAGTCATATGCAAAAGATGAAGACGGCGATGTCGTTATTGAATCGTCATTGTCTATGTTAGTGCCGGTTGACGCCAATTCTGTGGCTCGTACTGACAGCTTTTCCAATTCATGGAGTATGCCTGATGGCGCGTTAATTAACGGGCAACAATACACTATTGAAAACGGCGTTATGGCTTCAACGTATCGTATCGACTACAAAGATGAAAAATGGGAGGTTGCCGGTAAAATTCAAAACAAAGACATTGCTGCTACCCTTGAGCATAGCAAATGGCTTCAGTCTGAATACGGTAATTACCTTAGCATAGAAAACCTTCGTAACTCTGATGCCACCCGCGACACCTTTTTTATGTGGTCACCAGATGCTGACCCGACTTCAGCGTTAGAAGTGTCGTTAGATAAGACAGACAGTAGCAATACTTTCCAGCTTAACATGTCGCTATTTACGTTTTTATTTGAAATAGATGATAACAATGCGCCTATCTCAGGGACTATCGATTACGGCGTAATGAAAGTGACGCTTGATCAAATGGTATCAATAGGAACGCCGAAATTGCCATGAAAAGGTTAATCACTTTCTTAGTGCTTGCGTATTGCGCACAGGTTGATGCGCAAAGTTCGCCAACGTTCGCGCAGGTATCGCTTTCTACCGATATTAACGTCAGCGAGCCTTTGCCGTCTCGCGTTGTATTAACAGCGTGGTCTAAAACGCCGCAAAAGCATGCACAAGCGGTGGCGGACAATACCAATGTAACGGTACTTGACCGTGATGAACAATCGATAACGGTGGCGCTCTCAAATAATAACGCGTACCAAGGTACATTTTTACCCGCGCAGTTAGCCCCAAGCTTTGTTATAGATTTTGATGAGAAAGCCACGCAACCGTTTATCTCTGGCTTTACGCCATCGAAAGATGAAGATATTAAAGCTCAGATTGTGGAGTACGTATCGGGCTATATTACCGAACCTAGCTACGTACATGGGTTTAATTTTGCCTCTACCGTTGCGCAGCAGCGCAGTGGCGATTGCACAGAATACGCTGTACTTACCACCGCGCTCTCAAGGAGCGAAGGCATACCCGCAAAGTTGATACTGGGTATGGTTGTGGTGCAGTACCCACATGGTTTGTATGCTTACGGGCATGCATGGAGCGAAATGTGGGTAGAAGGGCAGTGGCATACTGCCGATGCAGCGTTGTACAACGATGGTGCGATAGCGACGTTTTATTTACCGTCATCTGAATTGCAAAATGAATCCATGGCATATAGTCGAACGTTGATGGAGTCGATGGCATCAATGCCCTCTAAAATAACGGCGTTTCAGCGCGGCGACGATTACCAAGAGTAATGTTCAAGCGTGTTTTGCCGCGGCTAGGCTTGAGTTTTACTATAATTCACATACACTGCGCCGAATTATTTTTCGTGTAGCGTGGCGCCGCACTGACGCCACTTTTATGCAGGGCACTTTATTAATGAAACTTGATGACATAAAAAAATTGCACCAAAAGAAATACAGAAGCCAATTTGGGTATTACTTGGTTGAAGGTGAACACCTTGTTGCAGAGCTGATTAAAGCATCGTCTATGTCTGATAGTGAGAAAGACATCACGCTTTATATTACCGAAGAGTACCTGCACTGGGTTGCTGATAATTCGGTAGCGTATAACGTGGTGGTACTTAACGTTAAGCAAATGTCGCAGATCAGTGATACCAAAACGCCTCAAGGCATTATTGCATGTGTACCGCTGCCAAGTACGCTTGATAAACCAAACGGGCGTGCGCCGTCTCGCGCGTTGTATCTGCATGAAGTTCAAGATCCAGGAAACCTAGGTACTATTCTTCGGTCAATGGCGTGGTTCGGCAATTTTCGTTTGTTGCTCAGCCCAAATAGTGTCGACCCTTTCAATAGCAAAGTGGTGCGCGCTAGTATGGGGGCTATTTTTCACGTTCCGTTAGAACTAGATGTGTCACTAGAGACACTGACAACGCGCTTCTCTCGTTTCGCTTATCTTGATATGAACGGCACGGCTATCACTGATAGTACGTTCAACGAGTTCGATTGTTATTTGTTTGGAAACGAAGCGCGTGGGGTGCCACGAGAGGCACTTGATGGGTGTAACGCGTTACCTTTCACCATAACGGGGAGCGGTGCAATCGACTCGTTAAATCTTGCAAGCGCCGTTAATATTTCGCTGTTTCAGTTATCACAGGCAACGCGCTAGCGTTACGTAACGCATAAGCAAGCCTGTAATGCTTTCGCAAATTATTGCATTGAACATTGGGTTTTCGTAAAACCAACAGCGGATTTACGCTATACTGCGCCCAATTTACTTACACTCTCACAAAGGAAGCACATCGTGGCCTTACAGTGGTTTCCAGGGCATATGCACAAAGCCCTAAAAGAAATGAAAGAGTCGTTGGCTCAAGTCGACATTCTCATTGAAGTGCTAGATGCTCGTATCCCTTATTCAAGTGAAAATCCAGAAATTGCAAAGATCCGCGGCGATAAACCGTGTATCAAAATCCTCAATAAGTTCGATTTGGCAGACCCTGAAATAACGGCGCAGTGGCAAACCCATTTAGAGTTAGAACGTGGTGTAAAAACCATTACTACGTCCAGTGACAACCCTGGTAATAGCAAACAGTTAATGGGGCTTATTCGCAGTATCTGTTCGCACAAAGATGGTCAAGGTAAAGTCATTAAAGCCATGATTACCGGCATTCCTAATGTGGGGAAATCGACCCTTATCAATATATTGGCTGAGCGTATTATTGCGAAAACAGGCAATGAACCGGCCGTTACAAAAAGCCAACAGCGTATTAATCTTGGCAGCGGTATTATTTTATTCGACACTCCTGGCGTGCTGTGGCCAAAGCTAGAAAATCCAAATTCTATTTACCGGTTGGCGTCTTCTGGTGCGGTAAAAAATACCGCCATGGAATACGACGATGTGGGTTTCTTCGCCGCCGATTATTTGATTAAAGCGTATCCTGAAGTGATGAAGGAGCGTTTTAAACTAGACACGCTACCTGATACTGAAATTGAATTCTTAGAAGCGGCGGCCAAAAACCGAGGCGCCATTATGGCCGGTGGTAGGGTTAATCTTCATAAGATATGTGAAGTGCTGCTTAAAGAGCTTCAGTCAGGCATGCTTGGTCGGGTAACGTTAGAGACGCCCGAGATGTTGGTAGAAGAAAAACGGCTAATGGAAGAAGAGGCACAAAAGAAAGCACAAGCAAAAGCCAAGCGTAAAGAGAAGTTTAAATCAGGCTCGCTTACGCCAGACAAACGCGACAGAAAAGAAAAGCGTACTGAAAAGCGTGAAGCACAAAGCCGTCGTATGAAAAAAGAAAATAAATAATGTCGACGCGTTCAGCGCGCGTCACTTATTTTTGAATGATCGGCGATGAGCCCTGTTATCTCCTCGTCGATTGCGGTAATGCTTTCCTGCAAACGCGTTTTCTCGTCTTGGTCTGTCGCATTATCACGGGCTACAGTCAATTGTTCTCGTTGCGCCTTTTTTGCCTCTAATTCAAGTTCGTGCTGTTCCGCTTGCTCTGCCTTGTCAAACGCAAGTTCTTCGGGTATTTCGTCTTTTACCGCGTCGTTTTTTATTGTTGCGCGGGTTTCAGGAATGAACGCTCTTGATGGATCGGTAATACGCTGCGCAACAACATTGGGCGAGAGTATTTCAACGCCGTTGTTATGAAGTTCGTCAAGAATGGCGGTATGTAAGCGAGATTTAGCACTTAACAAGCCTTTTATTTCAGTGAGCAGTCCAGATACCCGATAGTTAACGCTAAAATCGCCTAGCGCAGTAACTTGTACAAAGCCTTCGCTAAGCCCTGCGTGTGTTGAGGCTTGCTCTAAAAGTTGGGTAACCGTGTCATGATGTACGTCGTATCCAATAGATACATCAGCCGTAACCAGTGTGCCAGATGCGCGGATTACGGTGACGGGGTTGTTAATGAGGTAGTTATTAGCGATAGAAATTAAATCGCGCTGCTCAGTTTGAATTTCTGTATCTAATAAACCTTTCTCAGATACGCGCCCAAAGTAGTCATTACAACGGATAAAGTCCCCGGTTCTGAACGGGCGATTAAACTTTAATACCACACCCGCCATCAAGTTAGTCACAATAGTGGTCGACGAAAATGCAAGTACGCCCGATACCATAACGCCCAATAAAGCCAGCACTTGATTTCTAGAACTCTCGCTAACCGGTAAGGTGAGTATGATGGCAATGAGGCAAATAATGATTACTGCAATAAAGCTTAACTGCCTTGGTAACCTTTGGTCGGCTGTCAGCGCCTTGTTTATGCGAGTGACTAATAAGCTTGCAATGAATATGACAACGCTTGAAACCAGCAGTGTAGTGATAAAAGGATACCATTGAGGAAGCCATTGCATGCGTAAACCTTTCTTTTAAAAAATGTTGCTAGCGCGTTTAAGTAGAGTGACAAGCCTACCTGAAGCCCCCGTGCTTTGCTCTTATTTATTTTGAAAAAACAAAACCGAGAAAACGACATGGTTAAGTATGGTGCTACTTTCCATTATGGAAAGGGGTTGTTATTGTATTGGCTGATGGTATGGTTAAGGATATTGCAACACGGTGTAGATGCCTGCACATCAATAACACAATGCCCTGAATAGGGGCACAAAGAGACTTATTCATGAAAAACGTTACTACTAATAATTTTTACAATTTTACTCACTGACAGCGCCTGACGCTTATTGTTCAGGGGCTTATCGTCGCTTCTGGGCAAAATAGTAAAACGTTTTGAAAAGCCCAGAAAATACAAAAATCTGGGTTTTTTTATGCCCAAAATAAAAGGCAACATCATGAAAGAATTAACACTGGGTGACATTAGAAAACAACATCGGGTAAAACAAGAAGTGGTTGCGATGGCCCTTTGCGTAACAGCCTCTGGAGTAAGTAAGTTAGAGTCTAAACGTATCCAGGATGTTTCATTACAGCGCGCGGCAAGCTATTTAGCTGCGGTAGGCGGTAGCTTAAAAATAGAAGTCACGTTACCCGACGGCGCCACTGTAGCGGTGGGGTAGCGTTATCAATGTCTGGCCCTGTCACCTTCTTTATTACCAAACGAGGGTGTGCACATGGTGGGCATGGTGCTTGTCAACATTCACATGTATTACAGCGACAGTACGTTAGCGCTTTATATCTGCTGAGGGTCGGGTAAACTTGGCATACTAATTCGTTTGGAGAATCACCATGGCTGTTCATGAAATAACGCACCCTCTCATTGCACATAAAATTGGCTTGATGCGCCACGCAAACATAAGCAGTAAAGACTTTCGTGAGCTTGCGTCTGAAGTCGGTAACTTGTTGACATATGAAGCCTCTAGAACATTGCCTACTGAAAAAGCCCATATTGAAAGTTGGTCTGGCGATCAGGTTGAAGTGAAACAGATTAAAGGCAAAAAAATCACTATTGTACCTATCCTTCGTGCCGGACTGGGTATGTTAGACGGTGTAATGAACTTAATCCCGAACGCTAAAATAAGTGTGGTTGGGCTGTATCGTGATGAAGAAACCCTTCAGCCCGTTGCTTACTTTGACAAAGTCGTAAACAACATCGACGAACGAACTGCGTTAATTGTTGACCCCATGTTGGCCACAGGGGGGACGCTAATTGCCACTATTGATTTACTTAAAAAGAAAGGGTGCCGTAACATTATGGGGCTATTTTTGGTGGCTGCCCCTGAAGGCATTAAAGCGGTGGTCGATGCTCACCCTGATGTTGATATTTTCACTGCAGCAATAGACGAACGCCTTAATGAAAAAGGGTATATTTTACCTGGACTAGGTGATGCGGGTGACAAAATATTCGGAACCCGCTAGTGCCACTCGCGTTTTTTTATTTTTTATTAAGTAATACTTAAGATATGCCAAGTGCCGATAACAGTGACATTGCACGGTATGTTAAATTTTTGGTATTAATCGATTAAGTTAGTGTTATGATGGAAATCCGTAGTTCGTCTAGGTGCTGAGTTTTTGATTCGGCATCTGGTGAGGTGTGCGCATATCCACGTTGCGCATGAAGTAGTAGGCCATCGGCGAAAACACAATGAAAAAAGCAAAACTGACGCTTAAAGATGTAGCGCAGCAGTTGGGGGTGTCAACCGCCACCATATCAAACGCATTTAACCGTCCTGATCAGCTCTCTAAACGCCGCCGCGAAGAGATTTTAAAGGCGTGTGAATCCATAGGATATAGCGGTCCAAATAAAGCTGCACAAATACTTAGAAAAGGGCGCTCCAATATAGTCGCATTGGTGCTTGCCGATAGCATCGCTTATACAGTGAGTGATCCGGTGGCCAGTACCTTTATAAAAGGGGTGTCGACGACGCTTCAGCAGCAAGGAAAACATTTGCTTTTATATGCAGGTGACTCTCAAAGTATTCTAGATGTTGTTGATTTCGTTGATGGTTTCATCTGCTATGGTTCGCCTCGAAACCCTAAACTTGCCGACGAGCTAGCAACGCAGTCAAAGCCCGTGATTACGGTTGACTTTGATATTCAAGGGCTTCCATCTGTCAATATTGATAACGAACAAGCCGCTTATCAAATAGCGAAAAAAGCGGTGTCGCCAAGCGACCATGTTGCCATACTTGGGCTTCGCTTAATCGATTCTCCTTCAACGTGCCGTATTTATAATAGTGCGCTAGTCGATGTCAGCACGTCTATTTCGCATCGTCGTTTTCAAGGCTACACGCGCGCCCTCAATGAAAAAGGGATAAGCATTAGCAATGATTGGGTATGGCACATACCTGAAAGTGACAGGCGTTATGCTAAACAAGCTGCACAAGAAGTATTAAGCAGTAGCCCTAGGCCAAACGTTATTCTTTGCATGAGTGATATCATTGCGCTGGAATTGTTGCAGTGTGCACTTTCAATGGGGATAGATGTACCAAACGAACTGAAAATTACAGGGTTTGACGGCATAGAAGAAGCGCAACGAACACGTCCAAACCTCACCACGGTTTGTCAGTCTAGTGCTCATAAAGGCGAAATTGCAGCGAAGTCTTTGCTCAGCCAATCACCTGACAATGTTGTGTTATCGTTTGATATGATTGACGGTGAAACGGTGGTAAGCTAACCACCATTTTAGCGGTAGGGGGTAACCAAACGATGTTACGTTTAGTTATCCCAAACCAGCGCTTTAAAATGCTTACGGCACATAGACTCGTATTTATCATTGCCACCAATTTGCACTTGAGCGCCACCACGTACAGCATTTCCTGCTTCATCAAGCCTAACGACAAAGTTGGCTTTTCGACCACAGTGACACACGGTTTTAAGCTCAAATAACTTATCTGCCCATGCCAAAAGGTACAGGCTTCCTTCAAATATCTCACCGAGAAAGTCAGTTCTCAGCCCGTAAGCAAGGACGGGAATATCAAGTTCATCAACCACTTCAACAAGCTGGCGGACTTGCGCTTTCGTTAGGAACTGTGCTTCATCAATAAACACGCAATCAAGTTTCTGTGTGTCATTGTCCGCTTTAATGGCGTCAAACATATTGTCGTCGTTGCCGTAAAGCTTTGCGTCTGCTTGTAAACCAATTCGAGACGTTACCTTTCCAACGCCATAGCGGTCGTCGAATGCTGCTGTATAAATCAAAGAATGCATACCGCGTTCACGATAGTTATAGGCAGATTGAAGAAGTGAGGTAGATTTACCTGCATTCATTGCAGAGTAATAAAAGTAAAGTTGAGCCATGTTTAATTATTTATTGTTGTTGTACCAAGAAATGAAGTCGTCAGCAGCCATAGGCTTAGCATAATAGAAACCTTGAAGGTAATTGACGCCAAGCAGCTTGACGCGCTCTACGTGCTCAATGGTTTCTATGCCCTCCGCCACCGTTTTACAGCCAAATTCGTTCGCTATCAGCATGGTTGCGCGCAGTATAGTATCACTCTCTTCATTTGTATTCTGCACAAATGAACGGTCAATTTTTATAAAATCACAGGCTAATGATTGTAAACGGCTAAGAGACGAAAAGCCGGTACCAAAATCATCAATAGAAATATTTACGCCAAGTTTTTTAAGCGCCGAAATCTCTTTGCCGACATTGTCTTCTTCGTCGGCGAAAACGCTTTCAGTGATTTCTAAATGTAATCTATCTGGGGCTATACCTGACGATATAAGCGCGTTCTTTGTCGCTTTAACAAAATTTCCATGCGTAAGTTGGCAAATTGAAACATTCACCGATAGTGCAAGTTCAGGGTGGGTATTCCACTGCATCACATCGATACAGGCTCGGTTTAATACCCATATTCCAACTTCTGGCATAATGCCGATTTTTTCTGCAAGAGGAATAAATTGAGCAGGGGATACGGCAACGCCATTGCACTGCCAACGCAATAGCGCTTCAACTTTTACTGTTTTTCCAGTGCTCGCGTCGATGATGGGTTGGTAGTGTACACTGAAGGTTTTTTTATCTATCGCAGTTCGAAGGTTTTCGCAAAGCTGTTGCTCTGTTTTTATGTCGGTATGCAACGACTCACTAAATACCCCAATGCTTCCGCGCTGCTTTCGTTTCTGCTCGTACATCGTCAGGTCAGCGTGTTGGATTAACGTTTGTGAGTCGATTCCATGGTCAGGGTACATGGATATACCAATTGTGGCATCTAACGTAATTTCGTTATCAAACGCGGTAATAGGAACGGTTATGCCGCCGCGCATTGCTTGCGCTACCGCGAAAGCCGTATCTTCATTTGCATAAGGCACTGTCGCGACAAACTCATCGCCTCCCCAGCGTGCTAAATGGTCGCTTTCACAAAATTTTGCCAGCCGCTTAGCGATTTCGGCCAATACCGCATCGCCTACTTTATGTCCTAAGCTATCGTTCACTTGTTTAAACCCGTCAAGGTCTATAAACAAAACCGCCAGTTGATTTTTGAGCGAGCTGGCTTTATGAATTTGGCTAGACAGGTGTTTTAGAAAACCATTGCGGTTTAACAAATTGGTCAGCGGATCGCGATTAGATAACCTTAAAATGTCCGACGTTCTTCGTTCAACTTGCTCTTCTAAGCTTGCGTTGGCTTGGTCTAGCCTGTTGTTGGCTTTAAGCAACGCATCATTAATACTAATGGACTCAGACTGCTTTTCGTTCATCTCTTTTAGCAGTTTTTCTTTCTGATCTCGTAAAATAACGGTATCAACGAAAAAACGGTTATAGCGAAAAGCACTGGAAAAAATGCCGCCCCAAAAACAAAGGCCAAGAATGCCAAGAATAACAAACTGATTTTCACTGTCGTACAGGGCACATAGTGATGTAGGAACTAATAATGCGGTGCAGTAAACACTGACAAGTAGTTTACTAGGGGCTAGCACGGTCGCCGCTCCCCCTGCCATTGCAGCAAGCACTACCATTGTTGCCGCGAGTTCAATTGTGTCCATTGAGTAATAAAGCGACACTGAATACGATGCCCACATTAATGCGGTAATGATTGAGGCGGCTGAAAATCTTATTAATACCGGGCGTGGCGCATACGCTTTGTGTTTAAGTGAAAACTGCCAATAAAGCCAATCTAAGAAGCGAAAAATAACCAAGGCATTCATCACGTACCAAAATATCATTTTGGTGTGGTGCGTTTCTTCATTATTGATGCCAAAGACAAGGCCTGTAAAGGCAATGTAAGTCATTAATAGCCCCGTTACTACATTACCAAGTAGCATGTCGACCACGTCTCTTTTCATCGACGTAGTGAGTGGTTCTTTTGTTATTTGCTGCTTACTGGGTTCTGTTTTCACAAGTTATGACTTTTTTTTAAGCACATCTATACTACAGGCATAGTATGCGATTTGCCCGAAGTGTAAAAGCTAAAGGTATAGGTATCTTGAACTTTAGAATAAATTTAACATTCTTCATTTTGTTGAAATAAACATTTTCTCGATTCGAAACTTAATCGTTTAATAAGAGGGTGGGTGTTTATCTTGTTGTTTTACTTGCTATTGTTAGTTCGGCAACTGTTGTTAACTCGGAGTTAACTAAGTAATGCACACAAGCGCATTAAAAATAAATATTTCACAGTGTGTTTACATCTAATAATTTTTGTTCTACATTCTTAATCGATTAAGTTGTGAAGCAAAAAACGCAGCTTTTAAAATTGGCCACTTTGGTTTAACGGCTCTAACACATCGCCGGAGATAACATGAAAAAACAACACACACTCAACACACTAACACTTGCGGTTTGCGCCGCATTGTCGGGTTCAGTCATCGCGCAAGAATCAGCACCTGCTGAGACTGAAAGCAAAGAAAAGTATGAACAAATTGTTGTCACTGCAACGCCTGGTGGCACAACAATGCAAGAAGCCAGCGTTTCAGTAAGTGCTTTCGATGAAAACGATATCGTTAAACTAGCGCCTCGTTCAACGGCAGAAGTGTTTCGTGCTTTGCCGGGGATTCGTGCTGAGTCTTCAGGTGGTGGCGGTAACGCTAACATTACTATCCGTGGTATTCCTCTAGCTACTGGTGGGTCTAAATTCCTTCAAATTCATGAAGACGGCCTTCCTGTTTTAGAATATGGCGACATCAACTTCGGTAACGCAGATAACTTCATTCGTTACGACTGGTCAGTCGCCAGTGTTGAAGCAATCCGTGGTGGTTCTGCATCAACGTTCGCAAGTAACTCTCCTGGTGGTGTCATCAACATGATCAGTAACACAGGTGAAGTAGGTGGCGGTGCTATCGGTACTTCATTTGGTGTTGACTACGAAGAGTTTCGTTTAGATTTCCGCTACGGCGGTGAAATTTCTGATGACATGTATTACCACATCGCGGGTTTTGCACGCGGTGGTGAAGGTCCTCGTGAAACAGGTTATAACGGCGACCAAGGTGGCCAAGTTAAAATTAACATCACCAAGATGCTAGATAACGGTCACATCCGTTTCTACTACAAAAATCTTGATGACAAAGTATCAACGTACTTGCCTTCTCCAGTGTTGGTTAAAGGCGATGGCCAATATGGTCCGGTACCTGGGTACGATGCAAGCTCACAAGCACTAAATTCTGCATACAATACGAACATTTCTACATTCGATAGCTATGGTAACCCAGAGAATCGTGACGTAAGAGACGGTATCGAATCACAAGTAAGCTCGTTCGGTGTTGAAGTTGATTTAGAAGTAGCAGAGAACTTATTCCTACTGAATAAATTCCGTACTTCAACGATTTCTGGTGGTTTCATTGCCCCGTTCGTAGATGGTTTCCCTACAGGCCCTGGCGATGTATCTAACTTTGCATCTGCACTTTGTGCCGGCGCGCTAGACGGTGATGGAAACGCATTAAACTGTGATTCAACCACCGTTACATTGGCAAATGGCCCAGGTGCGGGTGATGTGTATAGCGGTCAAGCGTTCACAAACCTTCAGTTTGATACGCGTATCAACGATTTAGGCAACATGATTAACGACTTCAGTCTTCGTAAAGAATTCGATAACGGCGTTAATTTAACCGTGGGTTACTACTACTCGAATCAAGATATTGCGACAAGCTGGTCTAGCTGGCAGACATTCATCCAAACATTGGATGGCAGCAACTCTCAAATGCTAAACATTACTAACGGCGATGGTGTTGACTTAGTGTCTAACGGTTTACTTTCTCCAAGCTTCCTATCTTGGGAATGGGACTTAAACTACGTGACAAAAGCACCGTACATGAACGTTGGTTTTGAACTGTCTGACAATATCATCATTGATGCATCTGTTCGTCGTGACACGGTAGAAGCGTCTGGTGAACTAATCAGCAGCTGCTGTGGTGGTAACACCGACTTCGACGTAAACGGTAACGGAGTTATCGAGCAAATCGAAGACGCGTCTGCGACAAACAGCGGCTTCATTCGTGGTGGTGTGATTAACCTTAATCGTGCAGGTGCAGCGTCTCAAATCGTAAACTACGATGCGAACCATACGTCTTACTCATTGGGTGGTTCATACTTACTAAGCGATAGCCAAACGTTCTTCGCTCGCTACTCTAAAGGTGGACGTGCAATTGCCGACCGTCTTCTACAGATTGGTGGCACATTGAATGCCGATGGCAGCCTTACAAGTACAACGTCTGGTTTCGATACCACTAAGCAATTAGAAGTGGGTTATAAGTACGGTACAAAAGACTTAATGCTTAACGCAACATTGTTCGACACCGTAACAGAAGATACGCAAGCTGAAGTAACCAGCGGTCTTACGTTTATGCGTGAGTACGAAGCAATGGGTCTTGAATTTGAAGGTCGTTACAACTTGACCGACAACTTCACTGTATCAGGTAACCTTACGTGGACTGATGCTGAAATTAGCAAAGACGTAAACAACGCTGCGATTGAAGGCAACACACCGCGTCGTCAAGCTGACTTTATTTGGACTATCACGCCAGAGTACGCAACAGATACATGGTCTGTAGGTGCATCGCTTCAAGGGTCAACTGAATACTACGTTCAAGATAACAACGACCTTAAGCAAGAAGGCTATAACCTCGTTAACTTGTTCGCGACATACTGGGTGAATGACCAATTCTCAGTATCACTTAACGTGAACAACGCAACAGATGAGTTCATCATCACTGAATCTGAAGAAGGTTCTGCAGCGGTAGGCAGCTATGTAAGAGCGCGTCCTCTTAACGGTCGCACAACAGTACTTTCACTTAAGTATATGTTCGACTAAGCGCCTAGCGTAAATAACTGATGCAGTAGGCTGCGAATTTGAACTAACGTTATATTCACCGCCGCACTGTGTTGACAATAAAAATCCGATATCAGGTTCTGATATCGGATTTTTCTTTTCTAGAAAGGTTGTATGTCTATTCTGTTGCGCGCAAATGTTCTAACTTCAACCCTTTTGCTGTACGCGGTGCAAACCCTTTCCAATAGGTATGCGTTGCCTCTTTGTTGCCTGCTTTATCCATTGCCCATACCCCATTATTAGATTCGGGAATAAGGTCTAAGTAGGCTTGCATGTCGTGATTGCTTTTTAAATGCTTGCCTAGCCAGGCGGTAACGAAGTGTTGCGCAATATTATTCATACGGGTGTTATCCCACACTGCATCGATGTAATGCGTGCTGGTGTTAAAGCCTAATGCTTCATCAAATACAAATGACTCTTTTGGCGCAGGCATTACCGCGCCGGCGTTATGGTTGGCGTTATTAAACGTTAACAACGTACGGTCAACATTGTTTGCCCCTTCCCAAATAGCGCGCACACCATTTTCATAGCCCGAGACATCATCTTGAGACCCCGCTATCAACATCATGGGAACCGCAATACTGTCAAGGGTGAACATACCGTAGTTCATTCCCCACGGCGCGAAGGCAATGATGGTCTTAATTCGAGGATCTACTTTTCCCGATTGATAACGTGATAACAGGCCAAAAGGGGCACCTAATTGACTAGTGATCGCCTGTTCGGTTAGTCCAGCGCCTGCATTAACCACGGCGCCGTAGCCTCCCATCGAATAGCCCACAATAGCTGTATTGTTAGCATTAACTAATTGGTGCAAGAACGACGATCCTTGCTGTGCTAATGCCTCGATATGCGAGACGACGAAAAGCTGATCAATGGGGCGGTTAACCAACGTAGACGAAAATGCTGCTTGTGTTCTGTATGTCGAGTCGGTGTGATCTACCGACACGACCACGTAGCCCTTTGAGGCGATATTTTCTGCCAAGTGAGCCAGTAAAAAGCGGTTGCCTGGGTAACCATGAGAAATCAATACCAAAGGAAATGGGGTGTTAGCCTTAAACGGTGGTGCATTTCTCACTGCTTTACCATGAAGCGCTACCGGTTTTTTTCCATCGCGTATATACGCCTGTAATACGGTATTACCTTCGCTGTTTTTGTCTGCTGGGTACCATACCTCAAGCGTAAGCGGGCGATCGTAAAGTGGTAAAGGCTCTGGTTTAGCTTGTGTGGTATCGAGTGCCAAGATATCAATTTGGGATGGGTTTGTTACCTCTAGCTGGCGCACGCCAATTGAGAAGTCTCCGTAAGCGGCGAGCGCAGGCGCATCAGGGCGCTGGGTATCAATTCGATTTTCCGAATACGCATTAGTCATCGTACCGAAACACAAAAGCGTGCATACGGTATTAAAAAAAAGGCTGCGAATGTAGCGGTTGTTCTCCATCTTCTAAAGATCCTTAATGAGCGCGTTGGTGAGGATAAATTGTTACTTATTCTGATGACACTTTTACGACTGTTTTTCGCCCTATGCGCTCACTAGTGTGGACGCGGGGTGCGAAGCAGTATACCTCTCAATAAGCTTTAGCTTAGCAGTCTAATGTAAGACATATCACCTGTATTTTTGTTATTTATTTGTATCAATGAAATGCATAATGGTCATTCTTCATTCCTATTTTAGTGTGCTTTAAAAAATTAAATGCCAATTAAAACATTGGTTTAATATTTAATTTGCGATTTTATTAAGGTGTCTTTTGTCTTGCTTTTAGTTTTAACAAAAAGATTGCAATTCGTTTACTTATTAGTTAAGTTTTGATTATCTTCTGTCTTATATAAGACAAATGAGCCCGTCGTAGTTTAGACAAAAATAATAATAGTATCGTGAAAGCCGTCGGTCATGTGGCAGATAGCTTGACTAAACCTATAAAAGAAGAACTCGTGGAGAACACCCATGTCACTAAGACCTAGCACACTACATTCAAGTATCACCAAGGCGTTGGCTATTGGTACTTGTATGACCATCGGCTTTGCTGCCCAGGCACAGGATGCTGAAACTGAAGAGCCCAAAGGGCTAGAAAAAATTACAGTTACCTCACAAAAAAGGGTAGAGAGCCTTAACGAAGTGCCTGTAGCGGTCTCAGTATTACGAGAGGATCAAATTAACGCCACGTTTGCTGCAAATATCGAAGGCTTACAAGCATTGGTACCCTCGGTCAGTTTTAGGAAAGGTAACACGACACGAAATTCAGCTATTACGGTGCGTGGTATTGGTACTATTTCATTCAGTGTGGCGGCAGAGCCAAGTGTCTCGACGGTAGTAGATGGCGTAGTGTTAGGCCGTTCAGGTCAAGCGTTTGTCGATTTGTATGACTTAGAACGTATTGAGGTATTACGTGGGCCGCAAGGTACGCTGTTCGGTAAAAATGCTTCTGCTGGTGTGGTAAATATCACTACCAAGCGACCTACAGAAGAATTTGAGGGCACGGCTGAAGTTACATTATTTCAAGATAACGAATATCGTTTAAAAACCAGTGTGTCGGGCGCATTAAATGACAATGTGAACGGCAGTTTAACGGTACTCAAATCGCAGTTCGACGGTTATATTAAGAACGTTTATAACAATGAAATGACCAACGGCTATGATAAAGAAGGCATTCGCGCCATGCTTGATATGGATGCTGGCGACGACACCGACATCTTGTTTATATTCGAGAATGTTAAATCTGACGATAGCTGTTGCGCCGATTTAGAACTTACACCTAGCGGCCGCCATCCGGGCTCAGAAGCATTACCGAACAGCACAGGGCCTGGCGATCTGGATTTAGAACAGCGACTCATCGATCATGATTTTGAGACACGCACGTTAGATGAAACCACCGGTTTCTCTATTCAGGTCGACACTATGTTCGGCGACCATCAATTTACTTCAATTACAGCATACCGTGATTGGGATAATACCGAATTTCGTGAAGGTGACTTTACCTCAACAGCAGGATCGCGCCCGTTCCCTGTATTTGGCGAACCATTCCAATTACATGATATTGGTGCCCAAAACTGGAAGCAAACCTCACAAGAATTCCGCATAGCCTCGCCACTTGGCAATGCATTTGACTATCAGGTTGGTGCATTTTGGTGGACGCAAAAGTCGCAGCGAAACTTTACTCGTGATGCAAGCTGTCAAAACAATGCAGGCCAATTTCCATCGGCTATTAGTGCTTACTTAACGGATACCTTCGGCATTGCAGACCCAACAACTGACCAAGTTAATCAGTTCATTGCTGATGAAGGGTTAAGCTGTAACTCTAACGATATTGTTAGCGCTACCGCGTACATGGAAACGCAGTTTGATAACTGGGCGCTATTTGCTGATGGTAAATACCATATCAACGACGACCTGCGTCTATTATTCGGTGTTCGCTATACCGCAGACGAAGTGAGTTATTCGCACAATAGAAGCAGCAATGACCAATACAGCCGCACCGGTGTTGGTGTGCGTAGTTTTGACACTGATTATAGCGGTGAAACTGATGAAACGAATGTATCTGGTAAGTTGGGTGTGCAGTACGATTTAACTGACAACAGCATGACGTATTTCACGTTCTCTCAAGGTTATAAAGGGCCAGCATTCAACGTGTTTTATAATATGTCGGCTACCGATACCCTGCCAATAGGCGAGGAAACATCTGATGCCTACGAGTTAGGTTACAAGTACGCCAGCAGTAACATCGTGTTTAATGCTGCTATTTTCAGAACGGATATCGACGGTTTTCAAGCGAATAACTCAGAGTTGCTCGACTCTGTTACCATTTCTCGTTTAACTAATGCTGGCTCAGTAACAACACAAGGTTATGAATTTGACTTTATGTGGCAAGCAACTGACAACTTATCATTAACGGGTGGGTTGTCTAAAGTAGATGCTGAGGTAGACGAATTCCGTTGCCCTGTTACCGATGTAAACTGTACAGGCCGTTCTGGCGCTGACTTACCATTCTCACCAGATTTAAAATACTCGGTAACGGGTGAATATATTTGGGAAATGGACAATATGGACATTATCTTAAATGGTTCTTATGTTTACACTGACGAAATGTTCGCAGGTGCACCAGGCGCGTTTGCAGCAGATAACGACCCGGCAGTGTTACCTGACTATGCCATCATCAATGCAAGTTTGGCATTTTCATTCAGTGATGATGACTATCGCATAAGCCTTATCGGTAAAAACCTGACCGATGAGAGCTTTGTAACGACGTTCAGTGGTGACGGCTTCCGTTATCAACTACCTCGTGATGCGGACCGCTATTTCGGCGTGCAGCTTCGCGCTAAGTTCTAACCCCCCGGTAAGTGTGTGTAGGGCGCCCTAGGGCGCCTTTTTTCGTTTAGGGCAATCACATATCATTAATACGTGTTTATGCCGCCATTACGCGAGGAAAGTTCTGAAAAGGAGATTTCGGACAGTCAAAAGGTTTCGGATGGTTAGCGTTTAGGACAGTCACAAAGTTTTAGGACAGTCGCATCATGTAACAGGGTTTGAAATATAGAAAACGACACCGTCCCCAAGAAAGTGAATAAGCGAAAGAAGAGGGCGTCGAGTGAAGTGTTACCTTAGTGCGTATTTTATTTTGCTTGTGTTGGCATTAAATGCGCTGAAATAGGTGCACGCCGCCCTTGTGATTTCGGGCCATACCACGTACTCAGATAGTCTAAAATAACAGGTTCGGCATCGCCGAGAGGCCAAAGTTTTTGTGTGCGCTGCATCCATTGTATAGTGCCTAGCCATCTTTCACGGCTCATTTTGTTTTGTGAAATGAGCGAAGCTGAATGGCAAGCCGTACAATGGGCCATTACCATGTTATGCCCTGGAGCATCGACTAGCCCTGTCTTAGGGTGTGCTGTGGGCTCGTTTTCCCCACCTTTTGCCGCCATAATATAAAGGGTCGATAACAATATGGTGTAAGGTAGTCTTTTCACTGATTACACCACACTAACTGCAATGCGATGACAGGCGTTATTTAAGTAGCCTTTAGGGTTCCAACCAGGCATTACCATGGGCTGTGAGCGGCCGTTATTGTCTTCAGCGCGTGCCCAAACTTCATAATAGCCCGGCTGCGGAAACTTAATTTCTGCGTTAAAATGTTGCCAAGCGTGTCGGTTCACGGCCGATGTAACGTTCGTTGTCTGCCACGTTTGGCCAAAGTCGATAGAGATGAATACCTTTGCTATTTTGGCCTCGCCGCTCCATGCATGTCCTCGAACCGCTAAAGCGTTTGTGCTAGCGTGCGTTATGCCAGAACGTGGATGTGTAATTAACGACTTAACCGGCATAGCTTCAATGATACACATGTCATCTTCAGCAACAGTCGTTCCAGGCGCCACGGGTTTACATGGAACACGATACGCATTGCCGCCCATTTTTGCGCCATCATGTATACGATCGCGCACCACTATTTTCGATAACCATTTTCCTGATGTCGAGGCGGGCCAGCCACCAAATACTAAACGAAGTGGAAAACCATTCATAACCGGCAATGGTTCCCCATTCATTGCAAACGCAATCAATGACTCATCCTCAAGTGCTTTGCTTATTGGTACGCCACGAGAAATAGCGGCCTTACCTGGTGTGCGGCTTAAATGTATATCTTGACCGTAGTAACCAATGTATACCGCATCGTCTTTAATCCCTACTGCATTAAGTACGTCTTTTAATCGAACGCCAGTCCAATTAGGGCAGCCCACTGCGCCTGTCGTCCATTGGTTGCCACTGGCAGCAGGCGAAAACTCTGATCTGCCATTGCCTCCGCACTCCAATGTCAATTGATAAGTGTAGTGCGTGAAGTTATCTTTTAGCTCCTGCAGGGTAAACGTTCGCGACGATTCAACAGACTCACCTTCAATAGTGAGTGTCCATTTGCTATGGTCGAAATCTTTTGGTGATATATCTGGTGCTATTCCGTTATTGCGTACGAATAATCGTGACGCCGGGGTGACGCGATCGTCAAGTAAGTGGGCTGGCGTCTCGGCGTTAATGGGCCTGTCGTTAAGAACCACCAACCCATCTTTACCCTTGATTTTAAAAGGCGCATTGGTTTGTGCAAGCGCAGCAGGTATAAGCCCCGCTGGCATAAACTGCCCATATACAATTTCAGCACCGAGTAACAGCGATAGGGTTTTAAAACCCGATAAAAAACCACGGCGGGTAAGGGGGGCTGTATCGCGGCCAAAGACAATTTTGTCCGCTTCGATAGGGTCTTGGCTGTAAAGCGCGTGCAAGCCTACACGGGATGTTTTTGTTCTTTTAGCAGTGCTTACGACCCGAGTGTTCGCCTTTAGTTTATTAAACCTTTTCACCCCATTCTCCTTTCAAATAGCTTAACGTAAGAATAGAAAACCGAGGATCAACAGCGCTATCCAAACCGTTTCTGTCACAATCAGAACAATAGGGAGCATGCCAACTTCAGCCAATTTACCCAGGTTAGATTTCATGCCAATAGCGGTGATGGAAACCACAAGGAAAAAGCGCGATAGCTGAGTGCCAGCGTCTACCATAATATCTGGCAAAGAGAAAAAGCTGTTCACAAGCATCAACACAACAAAGCCGACTAGAAATAATGGAAGTTTTGGCATGTTGCCATCGCATTCTTTTGAAATGCTATGAACCCGTTTTACAACAACCATCATGATCACAACAACAGGTAGCAGCATGGCCACGCGAACTAATTTGGTCAATGTGGCCAAGTCACCAGCATCGTTTGATACGGAGTAGCCTGCACCAACCACCTGTGCAACATCGTGAATGGTGCCGCCAAGGAAAATACCCGCTTGCGTATCGCTCATGTTTAGTTGGGCCGCGATAATGGGGTAAATAACCATGGCAATGGTAGACATAGCAGTCACACCAATTACGGTAAGTAGTGTGTCTCGTTCATGATTTTTACCCACTGGCAGTATGGTAGAAATGGCCAGTGCTGCAGAGGCGCCGCAAATGGCCACAGAACCTCCGGTCAGCGCCCCAAAACGCTTTTGCAAGCCTACAGTTTTTGCCAATACGATGCCCAAAATAATGGTCGATAGAATGGCAAAAGCTAACATTGCCGCGGTCTGCCAACCCAGCACAATCAGATCGCCCAGCGCAATACGTAGACCCAGGAGCACGACGCCAGCACGTAATAGGGTACTGGCAGTAAAATCAATTCCACATTTACATATGTTATCGTGTTGATATAAGAAGGAGATAGCCATGCCAAGTAACAGTGCAAATAACATCGCTGGCGCGTTATAGTGCTCACTCAAAAATAGCGCAGCCATACCGGTAATTGTAGCAATACCAAACCCCGGCCAAATAGATTTACATGTCGCGGCAAAGCCACTCATCTTGATTAACGCTCGGCCGCTACAAGCGCTACAAGCACTTGGCGCTTTCTTTCACCTGAATAGGGGCGTCTGCCGTGCATTGCACGATAGTTGTCTACCAGCGCCACATCACCATCTTGCCATTCAAGATCAAACGTAAATCGTTGAGCTAATTCGGTAATGCGTGTGAGACCCTCTTTAGGGATGGGCGCACCATCACCAAAGGTAATTGCTGATGATGGATCTTCGTGCACGCCTTTCCAGCCCATATAGGCTGCAATAAGTTGGTTATAAAACGACTGTGAACCGTCCGATAGCGTTATCACTGCCGGCAAAACTGGCGTAATAGCACGCAAACTGCCGTCTTCCATCCATTCCCAGCTATAGCCTAATTCACCTAGTTTAGCTTCGGCAGCCTCTGTGCTATCGACGCTCAATGTGCTTTTCCAACTGCGGCCTTGCCCTGAATTAGCATCATCAGCGGCGGGCATTGTCGTAGTGTATTTCACACCTTTGCTCGAAAAGTCGTCGGCTAACGATGGATTCTCGGCTTTAAGCGCTTCAAATAGTTTGTCAGAACGACACAGTGGTGTTGCGCCCCCTTTATCTGCCGCAGAGAGACAAAAAAAGAATAACTTACTTGGGGAAATTGGTGTCTGCGCCATCTCGTGGTGCAAGAAAATCTCTACCTCTTTAGGGGCTTCGTTAGCCGTGAAAACTCTCTCGGTAAAGTTAATGCGCACGGCGTTTGACAGCGACTCTTTATACGTGAAATTTGCATAACCAAAACTGGCTGAAAAGGTATCAAAGGTTTCAGCTGAATCAAGTGGAAAACCCCTGAACAACAGCGCTCCAGATACGGCAAGTTGTGCTTCAAGTTCAGCTTGGTTATCTTTGATAAACGCTACCGTGTCTTCTATCGAAGTGCAGTGATTATTATTAACAACAATCTGTGGGAAAACGGTATTACTGTAGCTATGTTGCGTGGCTACGGTGGCGTAAGTGATCGCGTTGCTCATCGCACTCTCCTAGTCGTAGATAGGGTGGAAACGGTTAAATGCAGCTTCACAAAAATGACCTGGGTCGTTAAAGCGTCGGTTCACGTTCAGTGAAGAGATAGCATCCATTTCATCCTGCGTTAAAGTGAAATCGAATAGGGCTAAGTTTTCGCGCATTCGTTCTGGCTTTGACGTTTTCGGAATGATGGCATTACCGCGTTGAATGCCCCAACGAAGTACCACTTGAGCAGGCGTTTTACCGTGCGCTGATGCAGCTTGCTTCACAACATTCTGTTCCAAAACTGATTCGGTTTTATCAGCCATTTCAAGCTCTAAATAAGACAACGCTCCAAGCGGTGAAAACGCAGTTACGTTCATACCATAGTCTTTTGCTAAACGAATTAAGCGTGACTGGGTTAGATAAGGGTGCGATTCAATTTGTAGCATGGCCGGTTTAATGCGTGCGTAACTCATTAAGTCGTGTAACAACCCGGTATTGTAGTTACAGATGCCGATACGGCTAACTTTTTTGCTATCCACTAGCCCTTCCATGGCTTCCCATGTTTTGTAAAGCGGGACAGGCGCTAACTCCATAGTAGGGTTTTCTTGCGTAGTATCGTAAAACCACTCAGGTGGATAGCGAGTTTCAATAGGCACAAACTTTTGTGCGATCGGGAAATGAATTAAATAAAGGTCGAGATAGTCTAGTTGTAAGTCGCTTAGCGTTTTTTCTAGTGCAAGTGGCACATGCTCTGGCGCGTGAAAGGTATTCCATAATTTAGAGGTAACCCATAGCTCTTCACGGGTACACAAACCGTCTTTAATGGCGCGTTGAATGCCTTCTCCCACTTCCTTCTCGTTACCATAATCGGCAGCACAGTCTAAGTGGCGATAGCCCGCTTTAATCGCTTCGTAAGTCGTATCGGCACAAATGGCTGTATCGACTTTCCAGAATCCAAACCCTACTTCAGGGATCTTTGCCAACGCGTTCATATCTCTAATCCTGTAAAATAATAAAGTACAAGTCTTGTATAAGACATAAGTTATTACAGGAGTGGTGCCTTGTCAACATTGTGTTAACAAGCTGCGTTGTTATTGATAAGTGAGGGCGCACGCGCAAAGGCGTTGCCATACATATAAGAGTGAAAAAAGAGCGGAATATTCAGCGACAGAAAAGAGCAGTAAAAAGTGGGTTCGGATTGAATCGAAATGCTAGCACCTTTCAGTAAACAGGCACTGAACTTAGTCAATCCTAGTATCTAAACGTATTGTTAAAACACGTCTTGTGCAGGTTTAGTCTAATTCCACTTGGTAGTGATAGTTATCGCTTCTGCATTTGCTTTCTCGATACTCAATAAGTTTACCATCAATAGATTCTGTAACCCGAGTGACTAGCAGCAAAGGCTCGTTCTCTTTTATCTGTAATAATTTTGCATCTGACTGTGACGCTAGTATGGCTTTAATTCCGTCGCGGGTTTTCAGTACCGTTTGATTAAAGTCAGTTTGGTAGAAATGGTAAAGCGTATGTGGAATGTCTTTATGTTCGTTGATTCTTGGAAAGTATTTAGTGGGAAGATAAATGGTTTCAAGCATACAAAACTCATTATCAAGAATGCGCCGACGTTCTATTTTAGTGACACGCTCTTTATTTGTAAGTTGTAAGGCAGTTTGAATAGTTTCATTGGGCGCTATTAACTCGATGCCTAAAAGCTCTGCTTTGGGTAATTCAGCCCCTTTACCATCGGCCTGTAAAGGGAAGAATCTAAACAATGCGTCTTGTGCCGTATGCTCTGATACGAAGGTGCCAACGCCTTGGCGACGCGAGACAATTTTTGTGTCGGTAAGTAATGTTAATGCTTTGCGCACCGTACCTTGACTTACATTGAACTCATCGGCAAGTTTAAATTCACTGGGCAACATTTCACCTGGCTGCCAACGGCGTTCAACAATAAGCTGCTTGATATATTCTGCAACTTGTTGATAGAGCGGTTGGAACGCAAGACTAGGACCACTTAACTTATGGTCGAACTGAGATGAAGACATGAAACCCTGACCTAATGCTTAATGTTTGTTAGTTATATCATACACAAGTGTTATAGCGTAATTTTGATGTAAATCACATACCACCTTAGGTATAGACGAAATACCAGCTAATTATTTGTAGCGTGCCCGCGAAATGTTCGTTGACAGTTAAGTTACATTTTATTAACTTATGTCTTATATAAGACGTAGGGTATTAAGTGGGATGAACAAGGCATTTTCGGTTAACGAACCAGATTGGAACAGTATAAAGGCTGCGGATATCAATGGCAGCTCATACTTATTAGACGAATATCACTTTGTGGTACCCACGCAATACGACACATTGGTATTCTCACTAAGTGAGTTTGGTCTGCGCATTCAATCAGGCATTGACAGTGTGCAAGGAACGCGCGGCACAGACTATAACATGTTGGTCGCCACCCCTGAACCTTTGCCCCTTTCAGTCTCAGGAGATACCGAGCAACAAGTAATTAGTGCCGGAGAATATCGTTTAGCGTTATTTTTCGCCCCCCTTCATTTTAAACTTTATCGCAATGATGTATTAGTTCAGCAATCTGCGACTGATGGGCATTTTGTTCGACAGCATCGGCTTCCTCCGTTCGCTAAAACTGACGCAGGGTGGATAGTCAGCCTTGAGCTTGCCGACGAAGAGCCCGTCTATGGACTTGGGGAAAAGTGGGGCAAGCTTGATAAACGCGGCCAGTTAATTCGTTCTTATAATCACGATGCGTTGGGTGTGAACACGGAAAAGTCGTATAAGAATACGCCTTACGCGTGGAGTCCAGAAGGCTGGAATCTTTTTGTTCATACACCTACACCCGTTACCCATGGGGTGGGCCATGCGCCGTGGTCACAGCGCGCGTATGTGTGCGTAGTTGAAGACAACACGCTAGACATGTTTCTGTATCATTGCGATACGCCCGCGCAAAGTATTAATACTTACAGTAACTTAACAGGCTTTGCTCCGGTTCCACCTACGTGGAGTTTAGGGGTTATTCTTTCGAAAGCGTATTACAAAGACGCTGAAGAGCTGCTGGCGGTTGCGCGAGAAGTGCGTGAAAGAAAAATGCCATGTGATGTGATAACGCTAGATGGTCGTGCATGGCAGGACACTGACACCCGCTTTGCATTTGAGTGGGATCCTAGCCGCTATCAAGATCCTAAGCCAGTCATTGACGAATTAAAAGCGATGGACTTTAAAATTTGCGTATGGGAATACCCCATGGTGTCGGTTAAAAACCCGCTATTCGCAGAAGCTGCTAAGAAAGGTTGGCTTATTAAAGACAAGCGTACCGGTGAAGCCTATCGCTACGAATGGGATTTAAGCCCTTTTGGTGAAGTGCTCACGCCGCTGCCGGATTCTGGCATCCTCGACTTTACCCATCCAGATGCCTATGAGTTTTGGAAAGCGTCACACAAGCCGCTATTCGACTTGGGCGTTGATATGATTAAGGCTGATTTCGGCGAGCAGTTAGAAGATGACAATATGCTGGCGTATAGCGGAGACTCCGGTAACCGGCTACACAATGTATACAGCATGCTATACAACCGCTGTGTCTACGAAGCCGCCGAGAAATACTGTAAAACAGGGCCGTTTTTATTTAGCCGGTCTGCATGGACAGGTAGTCAGCGCTTTCCTTCGCAATGGGGAGGGGACCCGCAAGCCGACTGGCATGGGTTAGCGGCCAGTATTCGCGGCAGTTTGTCGTGGGGAATGTCAGGAGGCCCTTTCTCTGCCACCGATATCGGCGGTTTTTATAAAGACACTCGCGACGCTGAATTGTATGTGCGTTGGACACAGGCTTCTGTATTTTCAGCCCACATGCGTTTACATGGTATTGGGCCAAGAGAGCCTTGGTCTTATGGCGATGCAGCCTCTGATGCGGTGTTTGAGGCATTAGCATTGCGTTATCAATTATTACCCTATTTACAAAAGACCATGCAACAAGCCAGTGAATCGGGGTTGCCCGTACAAAGGGCGATGGCCTTAGCATTTCCGCACGACCCCTTAGCGCGCCAGTTTGAGCAACAATTTATGTGTGGTGAGAGTTTACTCGTGGTGCCGTGCATCGTACCCGGCGGTAAGGTGAAGTTTTATCTTCCAAAAGGTGATTGGGTGAGGTTTGCTCCGACATCTACTTCTAGTTCGGTCTACGAAGGGGGAAAATATTATGAGCATACATTACCACTTAACGAGCTTGCGGTATTTATTCGAAAGGGTGAGCGCATTCAGTTGGGGCCTAAGGTAGAGCATACTGAAATGGATATGTCAGCCACCACAATGTGGCCACAGTAGTTGTCGGAGCGTTAGCATGAATGTCACCCTTACCTTAGTAACATGCATTGCCTTTATGGCGTTAGTTGCCATAATTTCTTACTTTAAAACAAGGGGCGAAGTAGACACGCAAGATGGCTATTTTCTTGCGGGGCGAGGGTTAACGGGGACTTTCATTGCGGGCTCAATGATATTAACGAATTTATCGGCAGAGCAGCTAATAGGGCTTAATGGCTCAGCGTTCGGTTATAACCTAAGTGCGATGGCATGGGAGGTAACTGCTGGCATTTCTACTATTATCATGGCACTCGTGTTTTTACCTCGCTATCTAGCGGGTGCGTTCTCTACGCTTCCTGAGTTTCTTCGTGACCGATTTGACGACAGCGTGCGACGTATGACCGTTGTACTATTTATGGTGGGATACACATTAATCACTATCCCATCGGTGCTTTATTCAGGTTCTATTGCCGTGCTACGGTTATTTGATGTACCTGGGTTGTTAGATTTACCCTATGAAGCAAGCCTGGTTGTTACCATTGTTATGGTGGGCAGCATTGGTGCGCTATATGCCATATTTGGTGGGCTAAAAGCGGTGGCGGTGTCAGATACAATAAATGGTATAGGGTTACTGATTGTCGGTCTTTTGGTGCCTATTTTAGGGCTAATTGCGTTAGGTGATGGCAGCTTCTCCAGCGGGCTTACTACCATAGCGACCACAGAAACGGAGAAACTCAACGCCATAGGTGCAGCAGACGACCCTGTTCCCTTCGGCACTATATTTACCGGCATGTTACTCGCAAACCTGTTTTACTGGGGCACTAACCAATACGTAATTCAACGCACATTAGGCGCAAAGAACCTAGAAGAAGGGCAGAAAGGTGTACTATTCTCTGGCTATTTCAAGGTACTTGTCCCCTTCATGATGATGCTACCTGGTGTTATCGCGTATCATTTGTATCAAAATGAAAGCCTACAAACTATCGACTTGGCGTACCCGCACTTGGTAAAAGACGTACTGCCGCAGTATCTTTCTGGCTTCTTCTTGGCCGTATTGTTAGGGGCCGTGTTTAGCTCATTCAATTCGTTATTAAACAGCACCGCTACCTTGTTTTGCCTAGACGTTTATAAGCCGTTCAAGAAAAATAAGGTTAGCGACGGCCAGCTTATTCGCGTGGCGAAAATAACCAGCCTTATTATTGCGGTAGTGTCATTTGTCACCGCCCCCTTGCTAATGTTGGCCCCAGAGGGCTTATGGCAAATTATCCGCATTTTTACTGGGTTTTATAATATTCCCGTTATCACTATTGTGTTGGTTGGGCTATTTACTAAAAACGTGCCAGCCTTAGCAGCAAAAGTCGCCATAGTATTTCATGTTATCGCGTACGCCCTGTTAAAATTTGTATGGCAAGTAGAGCTAAACTTTATTCACATTTATGCTGTGCTTTTCTTCATTGAATTAGCAATTATGTTAACCATTGGTCATTTTTACCCAATGGCGAAACCATGGCGCTTTATACCAAAAGCCGAAGTGGATATGACCCCTTGGCGCTATTCCATACCGTGCGCCATCATCCTTATAGGTTTAATTGTTACCCTGTACTTGATGTTCTCTCCCATTGGTTTTGTGGGCGGTATGAGTAGTGCATTTGTGCCGTTACTAATCATTACGTGGGTGGTGAGTATCATATCGGTCGGCATAAGCCTGAAATGGTGGAGACGTCGTTATGAGCAAAATGTAGCGCGAATCATTACGCCGTAGGTGAGGTTAACCTTCTTCACGTTGCAGACCGCAACCTAGCATCAGATGAAGCGCGGTTACCCGCGCTCTTCAATTACCGTTTGCAAGGCTTCAAATAATGCGCCTGATAAGTGCTGGTTTCTTTTGTGGATTACATGAACAGCAGGTTGTTCCGTGCTGATAGCTATTGTTTTTATCCCCATCGCCTCAAAATCAGCGTCTGACGAGCCATCGCTAGGCAGAATGGCATAGCTATAGCGTTTAAATGTCATCAGATCTCGTATCTTCTGAATATCTTCAAACCCATCTAAGTTTGCATAAATGTCAGGGATGTCTTTGTTTTCTCGACGTTGGGCTTTAAAACGACGCCTTACCGCAATAGTTATGGAAGGGTCACGCAGTATGCCTAAGTTACAGGGTACATCGCTTGCACAATAAAGTGATACACGTCCGTTTGCCAAAGGAGGGTAAATGGGAAGTACATTACTGAAAGGGCGGGTGACGCTCTCAAAGCGAATGATATCAGCATCCAAAAAGCCGTCATTAAGTAAACGAAGACCTCGTTCACCGCCTACCTCTATGAACGTGGGGGTAATGCCAATACGCCGGTAGGCCTCCTCAATCAGGGGTTTATAATAAGTGTGAATACGTGGGTGGTTAATGTACCCGATGGTATACGCACGTTCTTCTCCATAACTATTTTTGACGCTGGTTATTATCAAAAAGACTAGCACTACAAGACATTTCATTGTGTTCCCTAGAATGTCGCCATACTAGTTAATATAGGGGGTTATTATACTAAAGTCTAATGACTTGAGGTGAGGAGTGAGAACAATGGGCCGTGTGTTGGCAATTTATATTGACGAAAAACCATTAAAAAAGCCCCGCTTTCGTAAGTTAATCTGTTTATCAGACACTTACCAATGCAGGGCTTTTTAGTAGGTTAATATAACCTAATTCGTTTAGGCTGCGTTTTTGCCGCCATCAACTGCTGTTAGCGTTTCAGACGCCGGCAGCAACTCCATGTCGAATGTATATTCGTCTACACGTACAGCAAGTTTACGCTTTTCGTTGTAGTCATGAAGCTGTGCAGCTTCTTGTGCATTAACCACACCTTTTTCTTGCAGCTTGTTCAACGCATGCTCAAAAGAGATGAATGGAACCACTGGCTCTTTGCGAAGTGCTTTTTGTACTTTGCCAAGAAGGTGGGCAACCGCATGCTTAGCTTTAAACGCTTGCTCGTTGATATCGTTACCATCACCCGGTGTTACGCGAACTAGGTGTGTAAGCTGCGCTTTGACGCTGTTATCTTGCATAGACGCAAGCGATAACTCACGTACTAGGTCATCACTGATACCTGCAACACTGTTGGTGTACGTGTTGGTAAGTAAACGCATTAGCCCACGCGTTGCTGTGTTAGGGAAATTGTTGATAAAGTTAACAATTGCCTGTTCAGCCTGCTGTAGAGACCACTGCATTGCGTACTCGAAATACGGTAATGCTAGCTTTCTGTCTTCAATACGCTGCTCGTAGAAACGAATAGCAGCCATTGCACCGTATAGGTAGCTCATTACGTCGCCTAAGCGAGCAGAAAGAAGCTCTGCTTTCTTAAGGTCGCCACCAAGTACTGCCAAAGAAAGGTCAGCAAGCGGTGCAAGCTTCGCAGAAATGCTGTTTACACGTTTTTCGTACTTACGTACTTCAGGTAGTGCAGACTCGGTGCCGCGCAAGAATGGTAAATATGATTTACCTAAACTACGGAACGCGTTGTTCACACTGAAGCCAACCGTTTTACGTAATACCTTGTTGAACTCTTTGTCCGCAGAACTTTCGTTGCTGTGGATAAGGTCTACCATGTCTTTTAGGTAAGGGTGACAACGCATTGCACCTTGACCAAAAATCATAAGGTTACGAGTAAGGATATTTGCACCTTCAACCGTAATGGCAATTGGCAATGCCGCATAACCGCCTGCTAATGTATTCTGCGGACCACGTTGAATTGCCTTACCTGCTTGAATATCCATTGCAGAGTTCATTACGTCACGACCTAGTTCGGTCATGTGATATTTAGCAATCGCAGTAACAACTGATGGCTTAACGCCTAGGCCTAAGCCTTCTGTCGTTAGAACACGCATTGCTTCAAGTAAGAATGTCTTACCCGCAATGTCAGCCATTTTCTCTTGGATACCTTCGAAACGACCAATTGGAAGACCAAATTGTTCACGAACGAAAGAATATTCAACAGTACCTTTAAACGCAGACTGTGCTGTTGCTACGCCCATCGCTGGAAGAGAGATACCACGGCCAGCGCCTAAGCAACTAACCAGCATCTGCCAACCACGACCGATGTTTTTCTGGCCACCGATAATGAAATCCATTGGGATAAATACGTCTTGACCACGTGTTGTACCGTTGTAGAAACGAACACCCATAGGGTCGTGACGATTACCTAGCTCAACACCTGGGTGTGACTTAGGTAACAATGCACAAGTAATTCCTAGCTCTAGTTTATCGCCAAGAAGGTGCTCTGGATCGAACACTTTAAATGCAAGACCAAGTACAGACGCGATAGGTGCAAGCGTGATGTAACGCTTATCCCAGCTAATACGCAGGCCTAGTACTTCTTCACCGTTAAACTCGCCTTTGGTAACAATAGCAGCGTCAGGAATTGCACCTGCATCTGAACCTGCTTCAGGGCTAGTAAGCGCGAAGCATGGAATGTCGCGACCGTCAGCAAGACGTGGTAACCAGTAATCTTGTTGGTCTGTTGTGCCGTAATGCATAAGTAGCTCGCCTGGACCTAACGAGTTAGGAACCATAACGGTTACTGCAATAGCGCCACTTACTGCTGCGATAGTGGCAACAATAGTAGAGTTTGCATAAGGACTGAATTCTAGACCACCAAATTTCTTTGGAATGATCATAGAGAAGAAACGGTTCTTACCAAGGAAATCTAAGATCTCTTGTGGAATGTGTTTGCCGTTACCTAATTCAAAGTCGTCAATCATGCCCAGTAATTCTGTTACAGGGCCGTCCATGAACGCTTGCTCTTCAGCACTTAATGCTGCTTGAGGAATATCGCGTAGTGCTTGCATATCAGGTTTACCCTGATAAATCGAAGACTCAATCCACACGTCGCCCGCATCTAGGGCTTCTTGTTCAGTAACTGAAATTGGGGGTAAAACTTTCTTTAAGCTTGTTCTAATACTCATAAGACTCATCCGCTCATCTGACCAGTTGTATGGAGTTAATACTACAACAGATTTAGAAAAGATCAAATTTTGTAAAAAGTGTATAAATATCATGTTCTTATTTTTTGCCGCTTATCGACGGTTTACAAAAAATAAACAAAATCAGCCTTTTGGGGTGTATCTTATTTGTACAGCGGGATGCAAAAAGGTGAAAAAATAGTCGTTTTTTTGCAGTATTAACAATGTTTCATCTTCACGTGAGCTGTAATTAATCGTTTCACATTGAATACGGCTTCTTTATAGTGGTGTCATTAATTAAAGGAGTAATTGCTGTGAAGTTTTTAACAACTGTGATGAAAGCTAGTTCGATGCTGGCGCTGGCGTGTTTTTCATTTACTGCAAACGCAGATATTTATGGCGTTGCCACTGTCGGTTATGCCGATGTCGATACCGAGGTGTTGGGTGATAGCGGTGTAGCGTTTAGCGGTGCCATTGGTTACCAGTTTCATAAACAATGGTATGTGGAAGGGGGCTATTTGTCACTGGTTGACGAAAGTGAACCATCTGCTGTGGTTGAAGCCACAGGCGCGTATCTTGCGGTATTGGGTAAAGCTGGAAGCCGTGAAGGTGAGTTATTTTATAAGCTTGGTGTAGCCAATATAGATGTTACCAGTATTGATGCTGCTGCATGCGCGGCAGACGTATTGCCATGTGCCTATGATGACAGCGTAGTTGCTGGGTTAGTCGGGTTAGGGTTCGATTATTTTGTGGGGCACCGCACTATGGTGCGACTGGAATACACCTATGTAGGCGGCGAAGATGATTTTTCGGCTAACATGGTAAATGTGGGCGTACGCTATAATTTTTAACCGCTATTAGGTTGATGAAAAGCGTTCTGTGAGGGGCGTTCCTTTGCCCCCCGCACGTTGTGATGAGCATATTGTGATGTAAACCAATACACACCTTGCTGTGTATACATTAGTAACTACACGAACAGCATGGGATAAACATGAAAAATGAATTAGACAGCAAGTTCCTATTACAAGTGTTCGATAAAATTCGAAACAACGGCACAAAGAAAGATGAACAGTATGCGTTAAACGGCGTTATCGCGTTTACCGACCACGACGGTTACACCCTGTATATTGAAGACGCGAATGTGAAACTTCAATATGGCTTTCATAACCAATACCACTTCGATTACCAGTCAAACGATCACTTCGAGAGCTTCGAGAAAAAACTAAAGCAAATTGATAAAGAGTTTTAGCACCTACAACAAGACACTGTCGGGTGCGTTGGCGTGCGGCGCACTATCTTGCTAAATAAATCGCTGGTCTGCGCTTCCTCAGCCTACGTTTCTTGATACAATAGCGGCATAAAACAATTATATGGATACCGTCGCGTTGGCTGCAGCACTCAAAGCTCCCACATTTAAGTTGGCATTTCTTGGCCCTAAATACTGGTTAATCTGGTTCGCCGTTATTGTGTTGTACGCAATTACTTGGTTACCGTTGCCGGTAATCCGCTTTATCGGTGGTGGCACGGGTAAACTTATCGCGAAAATTGTGCCTAAACGCGCAAAGGTGGCACGTCGAAACCTTGAATTATGGAACCCTGAACTTAACCCTGCGCAGCGTGAAGCCTTAGTAAAAGAAAACATTCGCAGAACGGGCATGGCCCTTTTCGAAACCGCAATGGGCTGGTGGTGGCCTGACTGGCGAGTACGAAATGCAATGGAGTTTGAAGGGACAGAACATGTGGAAGCTGCCCTAGCTAGCGGCAAGGGTGTGTTTGGCATGGCCCTTCACAATATGAATGTTGAATTCGGATGCCGAGGAATTGGCTATTTCCACCCTAGCATCGCATTTTACCGCAAGCACAATAATCCACTGATGGACTATCTACAGTACCATGGGCGAAATCGTTCAAACAAATACATGATCCACAAACGTAATTCGAAAGCCTTGCTAGAGGCCATGGACAACAACGAGTTGTGTTTATACTTGCCAGACCAAGATTACGGCCCTAAGCAAAGCATTTTTGTTCCATTTGGAGGCGTGAAAGATACCGCCACCACAACCGCTACATTAATGTTTATGAGGCGTTCAAACGCTGTGCCTATGATGATATCGTCGCAGTACACTAAGCGCGGCTACAAGATTAAAATCTACCCACCGCTTACGCATTTGGGCGAGATGGACGATCACACTGCGCTGACGGAGCTTAATAAGCATATTGATGCCGCAGTGAAAGAGCAGCCTGAAAGCTATTTGTGGATGCACAAACGTTTTAAAACGCGTCCGGCTTCAAACCCCGCGTCACTTTACGACTGATGCACTAAACGCAAAATGGTTGCAGTAAGCGCCTATAATCCTATACTTTTGTGTGAAAATGCCGTTTCGCAATTGTTTGTTGGTGCTGACTCGGTTAGTTTGTAAATAGTTTAGATAAATAAGAATACAGAATAATAATGGCACAGAAAGGTTACTCAAGCTCTGCATTTTGGATCCGTCAGGTTGGACTCGCATTAGGACTTGTCGTTGTGGCGGGCGTACTTATCTTTTTGCTTGAGAATCAAGACTCTGCTCCGGTACCTGAGGCACAAAAAGAAGAAAAGTCAGTGTCTTCTGGCCTTAGCGATTTTTACCGAGATTTTCGCATGTCTGCCAACGACCCAATGGATGAAGAACAAGGGGATTTTGTTCTTGATACTGCCGGCGTCGACCCTCAGCTTGATAGCAAACTGGCACAGATGTCGAGTGGCATTCGCCCGGTAGACAAGCGCTGGGAAGGTGAGTACAAATTTCGCACCTTCAAAGAAGGCAACACATTGCGTGAAGCAATATCAAACTACGCGCAAGAAGAAGGCATGCAGCTAATATGGAATTTAGAGCAAGACTTCGTTATCAAACACCAGTTCCAAATGGATAACTCTGTAGCCGGTTCATTGGCTAAAATCGCCAACGCGATAGATAGCAATTTTGAAGGCGATGTTAAGGCGTATTTATGCGCAGGTCAGCGCTCGTTAGTGGTGAGCGCTGAAGAAACGGAATTCCTTAAAAGCGAATGCAGCGTGCTGCGGCGCTAATACTGCATCTTACTTTGCGAATAGCGCATTCCAATACCGGCTTACGGTGCTTCGCATCGCCTCTAAGTGCGCAGAATCATCGGCATATTTTGTGTCGGCAAGGGTAAGGTGGTGATATTGCTCCCTAAGCGCTAAGTACGCTTGCTGCAATTCGTTGGCTTGTGTTTGCTCAATAATACTCGTGTCGGCTGCCATGTCTAAAATACGCAAATTATCGGTGTAGCGCGTTATTTCATTAATGGTATTTGCGTTGGCAAGTACCCAATACTGTGTCATAAATTCAATATCAGTAATGCCGCCCACACACTGCTTTAAATCCACTTTGTCACCGTGTTCGGTAAGTAGGTGAGTGCGCATCTTTTCCCGCATTTTGCGTACATCATCGGCCAGTGTCATGTTATCTCGCGCCGTTGATAGTATGGCGTGGCGAACCGCATTAAAATTGTTTAGCAAATCTGTGTCGCCATAAACAGCGCGTGCGCGCACCAAAGCTTGATGCTCCCATGTCCACGCTTCCTCACGCTGATATTTTTCAAAGCCATCTACGTGACAACACAATAAGCCTGCATTACCAGAAGGCCGTAAACGAAGGTCAGTTTCGTAAAGTTGTCCAAACAGGGTTTTGGTATCAAGCAAATGCATAATGCGTTGAGACAGCTTAATGTAGAACTGTTGTGCCTCTATCGACTTCTTGCCATTTGTTACAGCCTCGCGAGGGGCATTGTGTAAGAAAACAAGGTCAAGATCTGACCCATAACCTAGCTCGTACCCGCCTAACTTCCCGTAACCAATAACGGCAAACCCTTTTTGAGGTTCTCCTTCATCTTGTGTTGTTGCGTCGCTATTGTCTAATAAATGCGACGGTATGCCATAACGGTCAATCATTTGAAACCATGCCGCGTTTACAGCGTGCTCAAGGGTTACCTCGGCCAGCACCGTTAACTTATCACTGACATTCGAAATAGGTAACGACCCACTAATGTCACTGGCTGCAATGCGCAGCTGTTGGCACAGTTTGAATTGGCGAAGCATATCCATAATGCGCTCAACGTCGTCTAGTTCAACGCGCAGCATGGTTTCTCGCAACTCTTGCTTGTAAGCCACTTTGCTGCTGACAATATCCGTGTTTTGTTGCTGTAAATAAAGCGGGCTAAGCAACTCATCAAGCAGCAGTGGAAAGCGTTTAATTTCGTTAGCAATCCACTCACTGCGATCGCAAAGTTTAACCAGTTGCTTTAACACATCAGGGTTTTCTAACAATAAATCGAGATAGGTTGTACGCCCAGTTATTGCCGTAATAACGCCCAGTATGCGTTTTAATAATTGCTTTACGGTGGTGGGGTTATGAGAAATAAGCGCATACAAAATTTCAGGCATCAGCTTGTTAAGTGTATCTTCACCTCGCTGCCCTATGCGGTAGTGTCGCTGGCTACCTTTAAAGTCAGACAGCAGCGTGAATACATGTTCGGCGTCATCGCTGCAAAGCGTATCGGTAAAGGTATCGATAAATTCGTCTTTATCCAGTGCTAATTGCCAGGCGTCTGTGCAAGTTTCAAAAAGCGTGTCATGTTCATCGTGGGTGTCAGCTTGCTCTTCAACCAGCTCATTAAAGTGGCTGTGAACACGGGTCATGACTTTCTCTATTTCGTCCAGCAGTGCGTCATAATTGTCATAACCTAGCACCATACACAGGGCATGTTGTTCCCACGTATTGTCTGGCAACGTTTGTGTTTGTTTATCGCGGCACTGCTGAAGCGTGTGTTCTATTTTTCGTAAAAATAAATAATCGGAAGCCAGTTGTTCGGTAACATCGTTCTCTACAATGTCTAATTTTGAAAGCGCTGAAAGCGTAGTAAGTAATGACTTACTTTGAAGCAAAGGTTCACGCCCACCGTGGATCAGTTGAAAGCTTTGAGCAAAAAACTCTACTTCTCGTATACCGCCCGCGCCTAACTTAATATTGTTGTTCAGTCTTCTGCGTCTTATCTCTGTTGCGATAAGCTTTTTCATGTTGCGCAGGGCATCTATTGTGGTGAAATCTAAATAACGCCTAAACGTGAATGGCTGTAAAATCGCGCTAAGTGCCTGTGCGCTTTCACTGTCATCATGGTTAATAATGCGCGCTTTTATCATGGCAAACCGTTCCCAATGACGGCCTTGCTCCTGATAGTAGTCTTCAAATGCTGAAAAATGCATAACCAGTGGCCCAGACTCGCCAAAAGGGCGCAACCGCATATCAACGCGATATACCTGTCCGTCGGTGGTTACTTTATTTAGTGCTTGAATAAGCTTTTGTGCTAAGCGAGTGAAAAACTGCTGATGCTCAAGAGGCTTTCTTCCTCCTTGTGTTTCGCCTTTCTCGGGGTACGCAAAAATAAGGTCGATATCGGATGAAAAGTTAAGCTCTTTACCGCCAAGCTTCCCCATTCCAAGAATATACATGGGCATTGCCATGCCATTGCAATGAGGTGTGCCATGCTTCTCGCTTAGCATGTTATACAGCCAATGGTATGCTCCCTTAATTAGCGTATCGGCAAGGGCCGACACATGGCTTAGCGAGGTTTCAATATTTTGTTGGTTTAGTACGTCGCAGAAGGTAATGGCCGCCATGTGTTTATTTCTAAATTGGCGAAGGGTGCGTAGTAGCGCATCTTCATTGGTAACACCCTGTAATTCAGCGCTCAATGCGCTGTGGTAAAACGTTGAAGGCTCAGCACTAACTGCGCTGGTATCAGAATAGGAAACAATATCCTGTAACCAATCAGGGTTAGCAATAGCGGTTTCAGCTAAGAAAGTGGAACAACTAAATGCACGGCATAGCGCGTCTTGATGACGAACTATAGTGTCTGGTAGTGCGCCTTTTTCGGTCAGTTGCTGCCAAAAAGTGTGCCCACGTTGATGGTTATCAATGTTATTTGTGCTATCTGTAGGCATAATAGTGCTTTACCATTCCTTTCAATAAAAAAGCGTACTTTCAAACCGTTAAGCTAGTTTAACGTAGTATATATAGCACACCGCGCCCATAAAGGACGAAAGCGGGCAATAGCGGGTGACATCGTCAGCCAAGCCAGTGCATACAATACAAAAACATAACGCTAATGAAGTAGTATTCAAGGAGCAACGATAACGTGGAAGCATTATTAAAACTAGTCCCCATTGCGCATGACTTATGGGTTTACCTGGCCATCGACATTGGGATAGTACTTTTCTTGCTCCTAATAATGAAATGGCTTTCAGGGGCTAGGCGTCAATACTCGGTGACAGAAGAGCTTGGCGTGAAGGACAACTTTGCATTCGGTATTAGTATAGCGGGTGGCATGTTGTCGTTATGTATTGTAATGAGCGCGGTGGTGGGCCGCCATGTGAGCGAAGGGTACACGCAAGCCGCGGTCGGTATGCTTACGTTCGGCATTGTAGGCATACTACTGGTAAAAGTAGGGCGCTATGCTCACGATAAACTTGTTTTAAACCAACTCGATACGCAAGCGCTTATTATTGACCGAAGCGTAAGCGTTGCTTTAGTCGACGCCGCAAGTTTAGTCGCCAGCGCCATTGTTTTACACAACATCATGGTGTGGGTAGATGGCAGTGACATGAACGCCATTATTGCTATTGTTACGGGCTTCTTAGTGGTACTCACCATGCTACTGGTTATGACCCGCATTCTTGAAATGCGCTATGCAAGAGATAACCAAAATGGGTCGTTTCAAGAGGCGCTTAAAAATGGACAGCTAGCCTTAGCCATTGAACATAGCGGTAACTTGCTAGGCACGGCGATGATTGTTTCGGCTGCCAAGAGTCTGCTGGAATACGACCCGTTAGGCTATGTAAGCAATGTTACAGGGTGGCTAATAGTAAGTGTTGCGCTGGCGATTGCATTGCATTTGCTAGTTATGCTGAGTAAAAAAATAATATTATTTGGCATGAACTTTAGGCAAGAGGTAGACCATCAACACAACGTGGGCGTGGCAGCCTTGGCGTTTACGCTTAGCATTGGTAATGCCATGATAATTAACGGTGTGCTAGGCGGCTAGGGCTTACATTACAGGTTAAGCGACGCTTTAACGCAGCAATAAGATTTGAAACTCGCCTTGGAAACAATGGCGAGTTTTTTTGTTTTGGGTAACTGTTTTACTTCGTATTCTAGGCGCGCTGCCGCCGACTTATCGCCCACCTGAAAGATAACTTTAAACGCCAATGGCCCTTTACCACGCAATGCTTTTGCGCCTCCTACTATCTCACCCCTGTGCTGGCGTATTCGTCTTTCTGGGTTGTTGGTAATGCCGGTATAAAGCTGCCCTTTTATATTTTCAATAATATAGAGATACCACGGCGCTGGTTGGGGCATTTCAGCATGTGGCGATGCATTATAGTCGCATGCACTAGGTTGTGTACTGTGCTTGTGGGGTTTCGCAGCGTTAATTGGTATACTCACAGACAAGATTTCAACCATCGTAAAAAGTGGTTTAATAGCGATAACACGCGATATTACCAGATATCAGCGACGCTAACGTACTGATTGTTGCCCTTGTATGGTAAATGACGAAAGTAAGTACAGCATAGGCGCTTACGTTTTGCGATGGGGGTGTCTATTACCGCGTTCATTGAACGAATTACTATGAATAAACTCAAGTAACTCGTTTAAAATTTAAGTATTATAAAACAGCGTATTTTTTCAACGGTTATTCAACACGGTATTTTGCATGTACGAAAGTTATTATGGACTTAACTCGAAACCGTTTCAGTTAACACCTGACCCAAATTTTTTCTTTGCCAGTAAGTGGCACAAGCGTGCTATGTCTTATTTGCAATATGGCTTGTCTCAAGCCGAAGGCTTCATTGTAATTACTGGCGATATTGGTACAGGTAAAACGACAATTGCCAATAGTCTATTGGCCGAAATTGAAGACGATATTGTTGCTGCACAAATTGTTACGCCTAAGCTGTCGCCCGACGAGCTAGTGAAAATGGTGGCGGCTAAGTTTGATATTGAGACAGAAGGGCGGTCGAAAGCAGAAATTCTAAAAATGCTTGAAGTGTTTCTGTATGACTTAAGTGTGGTAGGGCGCCGTGCACTGCTTTTAGTGGATGAAGCACAAAACTTACCTTTAGAAACGATTGAAGAACTGCGCATGCTGTCTAATTTCCAGCTAAACGGTAAGCCACTTATTCAAAGCTTTCTATTAGGACAAGAAGAGCTACAGCCTATTCTTCGCGCGCCTAATATGGAGCAATTTAGGCAGCGTATTGTGGCGTCGTGTCACTTAGCACCGCTGTCGCTTGATGAGTGCAAAGAGTATATAGAGTATCGCCTACATCACGCCGGCTATAACGGGTCTAATTTGTTTTCAGATGACGCCTATGACTGTATTTATCAGTTTACCCGTGGCGTACCCCGTAAAATTAATACCCTAATGGATAGAGTCTTGCTGTACGGGTTTTTAGAAGAGGTAGACACCTTCGGCAGTGATGAAGTTAGCGAAGTAATTGCAGAAGTAAAAGCAGAGATGTTTGAGCCACAAGAGGCGCCGGCCGCTCAGCCCGAGTCACTTATTCCGCAGCAAGTGGGTGATGACGGTAAGCAAATTATTACGCCTGCAGGCAACACAGTGCGCGACACGCAATACTATTTAGACATGTTAGCAGAACTTGTAGACGCGTTAGACGATGCCATTGGTCATAAAGTTAAAATGACACAATACATCGACAAGCTCATGAAGAAGAAGTTTAAAACCTACGTGCGGCTTAAGAGTACTGATAAAACCGAATAGTGTTGAACTAGCTAAACAAGCGAATACAAAAAAGGCCTCATGTGAGGCCTTTTTGTTATTTGAACGAACTAGATGTTGTATTAAATGTTGTCAGCAGCACCTATTCGTAGGTGTAACTTAACGAAAGGGTAATGCGTCTGTCGGTAAAGTTGGCACCAAATTGCCCGCCGCCGGTATTGACGGTATTTAAATCACCGTTACGTTTGATGTAAGCTAGGTCAGCATTAACACTGAGCGACGTACCGAACTCCCGATTTATTCCTGTTTTAATATTCCAATTATCACTCTCAGTGGTAGTGGCTTGTTGTTCTGTACGTTGTTCAACATTGGCGTAATTCACGCTGGCATTTAAATTGGTGTAGCTACCGATTTTATAGGCTAGGGTAGACCCTAACGAGTAGGTGCGCGTTAACCTGTCTTGGTCTAGCGCGTCGTCTAACGAATAGCGCCACGACATGCCTAATGTTACCCGCGAAAAGTCGTAACCCAATTGAAAGTTACTGCTTTTACGTACAATAATATCGTCATTAAACTCAACGTTCTGCGTAGATATTTGCACAAACTGTTCATTGGCTTCAGGCACATAAGCCAAACTGTTTGGTTGAAAGCAGCTGGCAATTGAACTAGAACTTACCGGGCATACAAATACCCCTAAGTTCTCTGGGTTGGCCAGAAGCCTCGACGTGTTGGTAACGTCTTCCGAGTAACCAAAAGCAATGCGAAAATACTTAGAATTATAGCTAACATTTGCCGACGCAGTGTCACCAAAGAAACGTCTTCCATAGGTCGCGCTTATTTGAGTGCGTGAGCTCAACGCCCACTGAGCATCTACACCTAGAAATTTACCGTCATCATTATTCTCTATATCAGAATCATTTTGATTAATTGTAAGAGAAATATAACGGTTGGTGCTTTCCCTGAAGGTTACGCCTGCACCAATAGTGTTGAACTCTCTAGTAATACTTGTTGTATCGTTGCGACCGGCTATCTGATTAGCTTCATGAGAAGCCGTTGCGCGAAGTGCCCAGTTCTCAGCTATGTGCACATCAATGAAACCTGAGCCGGTTCGGGAAACAAAATCACCAGTACTAGCTTGAGCTCTTTCGGTATTTTGATAAGTACCGGTGAGGTTCCAAATTAAGTATTTGGCTTCATCGCCGTTGGTAAGGGAGCCAGTCAGTTGGTAGGTATCGTTATCAAGGGCGAAACCATTGTTTAATGCATTACGCTCAGAGGCTACGTCTGAATACGACGCAGTACCCTGGCCGCGCACCCAGTCGCCTTGCGAAAGTGTAACGGTAGTGCCGAATCGGTTTGAGCGTGTTTTGGCTAATGCATCTGCATTGGTAAAAAAGTCAGACACTAAAAAATTACCTGCCTGGGCATTTTGATAGTTCAATGCGCCCGATGCTTGAAAAGTAATAAGCTCATCAACCGGCGCCCACTGGGCAGAGTAACTGTATTCGCCGTAATTATCTTCGCGGCTATTGTCATTTCTGTCGCGTGACAGGTGAGTAAGAGTTCCTTGCCACAAACCACTAAACGTTCGAGATTGGTAAGCCACGTTCACGCTAGGGTTTACAGATATTGTACTTAACGAGAAGCTCCCATTATCTTCAGATTCAACATCTTGAAACACACCCTGTGCTGACGCAGTAGCGCTTATATCTAACTTTGCGAAAGCAGGCGAACTAACACCTGCTAACAGAACGGCGGCAACAAAAGTGGCAATGTTACTGTGCTGAAAAGCTAATTTGTTATCTATTGCGCTCGGCATAGTAATATCCATAATATCCGCTTCCATCGGTATCGTTATGTACGCTTTTGTTTACCACAAAACCTATGGCCATTTCTGGGTTCAAACGTTCTACCGACATTTTTATATCGCCAATTTTTGCCTTACCTTCTTCAACCACAACCACAGCTTGGCCTGCAAAGTTGGCTAAAATAGCGCTTTCGGTAATACCAATAAGGGGGGGCGTATCAAAAATTACAATACGGTCGGGATAACGGTTCGCAAACTCGTCTACCGTTTCGTGCATTTTTTGGCTAGCCAATAGCTCGGTAGACAAATGGTGCGATTTGCCCGCAGGAATAATTTTTAGCTTATCAATGTTGGTAGGGTAAAGCACGTCTGAAATGTCTTGTACGTCGCCCGTTAAATATTCCATTAAGCCTTTTCTGCGCTCAAGGCCTAATGTGTTTAATACATTAGGCTTTAATACGTCGGCATCTACCAACAATACGGTTTTATCTTGCTCAGCGGCAATACTTAACGCCAAATTTACTGCGGTAAAGGTTTTACCCTCGCTAGGCCTGCTGCTACTTACCATAATTATGTTAGGGTTATGCAGCGTTTTGGCTAAGCTGCCAAATGCGTTCGCTAGCAGCTTTCGCTTAATTTCACGATATTCTTCGTTTATTTGTTTGCGTTCGCCCGCAATCGAAATATGGCCTTTATCTTCTAAGCGCTCAAGATCAATTTTAAAGTCGGGTAAAGACGATGCCTGCCCACGCTCTGCACCTGTTGAGTGTGTTTCATGGTCGGTACTCATGTTCGCATCAGAAGCGCTAGCTGCTGGCTGTGCAGTTACTGGCGCTTTATTTTCTGACGCGTTAGTACCTTGCGGCGCGGGGGCATTTTCCTGTGTTGTAGCACTAGCCACAGGTTCAGATGCTTTCGAAACGCCTTGTTGCTTACGTTTTGCTTCGTTTTGTTTTTGTAATGCTTTTTCAATGGTGTTTTTCATTACAGCATGCCTCTAAATATATCGACATTCATGATTTCGGCGGCCATTAAAACAGCATACATAGCAAATATCACCCCAGAGGATAAAACGAATACAAGTAAACGTGTGCGATTCGTTTTGTTTATTTGTTCAATATTCAAGTGTGTAACCGTACCCCATATCGGGAAGTCGGTTAGGTTTAATAGTTGCTTAGGCCTAATAAGAACCGGGTTTAGCTGGCTTACTAAGAAGGCAACACCTATCCCTGCACCAAAGCCTATTACCAGTACAGCGGTATAAAACAGCAAGCGCTTAGGGCCAGAGGGCGTTTTAGGCAGTAATGGTGGCTCTATAATTCTAAACTGTAAATCTTCCGACGACACATCAGCACGACGTGATAAGTCGGCAGACTCTTTTCTTGAAAGTAACTCTTCGTATTTACGTTTAGTAATACCATAGTCACGATTGAGCGCGGTCGATTCGGCTTCAATTTGAGGTATTAAGTCCACTTTGCTTTCAAGCTCAGCTATTTTAGTTTCTAAATCGCTTTCTTTCACGCGTAGCGACGCAACTTGGCTTTCTAAGCGGCTGGCTTCAAGTTTTAATTCACGGTTAAGCTCGCTTAATGGCTGTGTACCATCATCGTCCCCAGCTTGTAAAAACGCTTTTATCTCTTTTGTTCTAGCTGCTTCTAGGCTTTCAAGTAATGCGTTAGTTTCAATTACATCGGGGTGCTTGTCGGTAAAGCGCAGCCTCAAACGGTCTAGCTCTTCTTCTAGGCCTTTAATGCGTTCGTCGTAGCGTGTGCGCAATACCGGTTCATCTTGGTTTGTTACGCCAAAACTGTCTGCGGTCTTACCGCCGCTAAGCTGCTGTTTAAGCGAGGCGGTTTGCTGCTGTGTTTGTTTAATCTGTAAGCGCGTTGCTTCCAACTCGTTGTTTAGTTGCTGCAAGCTAGAATAATACGTACCCGCCAGTGGCAGTATATCGTTATATTGGCGTTTAAAGTCGGCAAGGCGCTGCTCCGATTCCGCAAGCCGTGCTTCATATTCGCTTAACTGTTCATCTAAAAAGCGCCCTGCGGTATCGGTGTCTTTTCGGTTATTACCTAACGAGCCTTCTACAAACAAGTCTAGCGTTTCCTGTACTACGCGCTGCGCAACTAGTGGCATTTCATTAGAAAAAGAGATGTTATAAATATTATCTCGCCCGGTAGATGACAAATTAATGTTTTTTGCGAGGCGTGACACTAAATCATCAAATTCGTCTTCCGTCGCAGTGGTAATATCTAAGTCACTTTCACGGGCAATTTTTTCTACGTTACTCCGGCTAAGTAACGTTTTTGCCATCATTTGAATTTCTTGGTCGGGGTTGGTTTGAATGGCTAAGCCGCGAAGAAGCGGTTGTAGTACCGAACGGGTATCTACAAAAACCTTTGCTTTAGACTGGTATACGTCGGGTAGGCTTGCTACGTATAAAAAACCGATAGGGCATATTAGCCACGAGAAAATCATCACGTAGCGTTTTTTAATCCAGATTCCCTTTAAATAATCGAGAACCTGGACGAGCGTTTGCTGTAAATCCTGCATGTTATTATTTGTTCCGTTTACTGCTAGAACTAGAACCAAGCTTCTGGAATGATAACAATGTCGCCTGGCAACATGTCGACATTCTCTGAAATATCACCATCACGAATTAAATCGTCTATGTTAATATCAAACGTAGTTTGTTTGTTATTGATTACACGTACCAGTTTAGCGCCATTTCCATTGGCAAATTCAGTTAACCCGCCCACTGCAATCATCAGGTCTAGTAACGTCATATGCTCCGTGTAATTCACAGCGCTAGGGTTGGTTGCTTCACCAATAACGCGCACTTGCTCGCTTAACGGGCCAGTAAAGTTGTTTACGCTAACGGTAACGCGGGGGTTATTAATATAAGTAGATAGCTGCTCTTCAATTTCACGGGCTAGCATAGTAGGCGTTCTACCTGCCACATCGATGTCTTCAACAAGCGAGGTGGTTACTTTGCCGTCTGGGCGCACAATAAACTGCCCCGACACTTCAGGGTTACGCCATACAAAAATGGTAAGCGAGTCGCCTGGGCCAATTAAGTATTGGTAGTCGTTCACGTCGGTTGTTAACGACGCCCTGGTAGTAGACTGAGGGAGTGACCCTGTATTACTACAGCCTGAAATGGATAGTGTTAGTAGTACTGCAAAACAAATTTGTAAGCGTTTAAAGCTCAACATAAGAGATCATCCTACACTCATTATGGTTAAATTCTAACTTTCGGTGGATACCCTACGGTAAATGTCACTATAATGCCAACAACAATTCTAGTCTATTAGAATAAATCCCTTTATAGTGGGAGTTATAGCGGTAGTTTTTTTGGGGGCCAGGGGTGGCAGTTAATAAAAGAAATCAGAATAAACGCTCAAATATATTAGTTGCTACTGAGGCAGTGCTCATAGCGTACATGGGGTATATTTCGCATTTTATCCTTACTCAGCTTGGCTTAGCAGCTAATGTCGATATAGAAAAGTTAATCGTAAACGTTGGGTTACTTACCGTTTCCATTCTTTTATGTTCACTGTCGGTTGGGTTGTATGAAGCTAAATTGCGTGAGACCTTCAGGGGAATAATTCGCAGAATTTTTGTCAGTGTTGGGCTAAGTTATTTTCTAGTAGAAATAGTTAGTAGGGCGTTTTTCGACCAGCTGGTCATGGATTCGTATTTTTTACCTGCAGCCGTTGGTGCAATTATTGTTACGCTGGTGGTGTTTCGCTATTTTACTAACCGCTTAGGTTTGCTTGGTTTAGGCAAAGTGCGCATCGTTGTACTGGGCGCGGGCGAGCGCGCTTCTATAATAGAAAAGCGTATGCGTCGCGATGTAGACCGCATAGCATTTGATTTGTTGGGTTTTGTGCCTATTCCCGGCGATAATCGCGAAGACGGTATAAAGCAAGAAAAAATCATTCATGTAAAAGTAGATGAAAGTTTTCAACAGTTTATTCTTGATAACGACATCGAAGAAATAGTAATTGCCTGCGACCAGCGCCGAGGCACCTTACCTGTTGAAGTGCTTTTTGAGTGCAGGCTACGTGGCATAGAAGTTACCGAGTTGCTCGATTTTATGGAGCGCGAAACTGGGCAAATAGTAGTAAACCTTATGTACCCTAGCTGGGTTATTTATTCCAATGGCTTTCAAAGCCAAAACTATCTTCGAGATGCGCTAGATTACACATTAAACGCCTTTTTAGCGTTTATCGTGTTCTTCTTTGTTTGGCCCATTATGCTATTCACAGGCTTGTTTATTTATTTGGATGATGGCTTTAGAACCGGCGTGTCGGTGTTTTATAAGCAAGAGCGTGTTGGTTTAAACGGGCAGCTTTTCAAAATTATTAAATTTAGAAGTATGCGTCCTGACGCTGAAAAAGACGGTGCCAAGTGGGCGTCGAAGAACGACAGCAGGGTAACCCGCATTGGTAATTTTATTCGTAAATACCGTGTAGATGAGTTACCTCAACTGCTTAATGTGTTTAAAGGTGAGATGGCGTTTATTGGGCCGCGACCAGAACGCCCCGAATTTGTTGAGCAATTAGTAAAAGAAGTACCCTATTATAACCAGCGTCATAACGTAAAGCCTGGTTTGGCGGGGTGGGCGCAGCTTAACTACCCATATGGAGCCAGTGTCGAAGATTCTATGGAAAAATTGAAGTTCGACCTTTACTACGTTAAACATCAAAGCTTACTGTTAGATATTTTAATATTAATACGTACCGTAGAAGTGGTACTTTTCGGCAAAGGCCGTTAGAAAAGGCGATGATAATGAAGTTAGATGGTCGCCTTAATGCGATGACGGTAGACGTAGAAGACTACTTTCAGGTTTCCGCCTTTGAAGGCGTAGTGGACAAAAAAGACTGGAACAGCATAAGTTTACGAGTGGGCGATAACACGCATCGCTTGCTTGACTTGTTTGCAGAAAATAACGTTAAAAGCACCTTCTTTACGCTTGGCTGGGTAGCTAAACGTTGCCCCGACGTAATAAGGCGCATAGTAGATGAAGGTCACGAGCTGGCAAGCCACGGGTTAGAACACCAGCGCGCTACAACCATGTCGAAAGAACAGCTTTTTGACGATATAAAACAAAGCAAAGACATTCTTGAAGATATAGGCGGCGTGGCATTAAAAGGGTACCGTGCCCCAAGCTTTTCCATTAACGATTCGAACACATGGGCTTATGACATTCTTAAAGAATTAGGTTTTGTGTATTCGTCCAGTACTTACCCCATTAAACACGACTTATATGGCGTGCCTGAATGGCCCAGGTTTAAATATCAGCGAGACAACGGCCTGATTGAAATCCCTATCCCTACGGTACGAAAAAAAGGCAATAACGTAGGTATTGGCGGCGGAGGGTATTTTAGGTTGTACCCGTATTGGCTATCTAAGCGCCGTATTAGTGAATTTATGAAAACTGAAAGTGCGCCGTATAGTTTTTATTTTCACCCGTGGGAGATAGATGCGCAGCAGCCTAAATTCGACGCCGCCCCCTTTAAATCGAAAGTGCGCCATTATATCAACCTTTCGAAAATGGAAGGCAAGGTAGCGCGGTTACTAAAAGATTTTAATTGGACAACCATGCAGGCTGCTTATCACATCGAATAAACCTATTCGGCGTTTTGTACACTCACACTAGCCAATAAAAATAAAAAAGAGGGCAACGTAGCAATGGACAATGTAACTGCTCAAAAGGCGAATGCATCGCAAAATGGTGGTGATTTTTCGTTCGGCGCTAACAAAGCATTTTACCTCTCTTTTGTATTAATACTTAGCTTATGGGTAGTGTTCACTTGGCAAGGTTTAACCACTGTTATAAGCGTTTGGTACGGCAATGAAATCTTCAATCACGGTTTTTTCATCGTACCTGGCGCGCTGTACCTTATTTACCTCAAGCGACAAGAGCTACTTTCTACACCTATCCAAACTACGCCGCTTGCATTTATCGTTATTCTACCTGCTATTCTTTTATATGTAGTAGGGGTTGCCGGTGACGTTCAGCTTTTTATGCATGCTGCTACTTTTACCTTGTTGCCTGCACTTATTTGGCTAATGGTAGGTACCACGGCCGCTAGGGTCATACTATTCCCACTGTGCTTTATGCTTTTTAGCGTGCCAGTGGGCGAACAGCTAATTCCCTATTTACAAGAAATTGCAGCCGATGGCTCGGTTGCACTGCTAAGGCTGTCAGGAATACCGTTATTTCGCAGCGGTTTATATATCGAAATACCACAGGGGCGTTTTCTTGTGGCCGAAGCTTGTTCGGGCGTAAGCTTTTTTATAGCCAGCTTTGTTATTGGTAGTTTGTATGCTTATTTAAACTTGGTATCGGTAAAGCGCCGCGCTATTTTTGTGGCAATATCGTTGCTATTCCCAATTATGGCTAATGTTATCCGGGTGTATGGCATCATACTTATTGCTTACTGGACCGATATGGAACACGCTGCCGGTGCCGACCATTTAATTTATGGCTGGTTCTTTTTCGCGTTTGTCATTATTTGTTTATTGGGTATTGGTGAGTTGATGAGGCAGCAAGCAACACCTAAGCCTAATTTAGCATTGCTTGCTCCCGCAGCTGGCGTGAGACGTTCTGTTGTTTTTGCTGCGGTAATTGCATGTTCCGCAGCAACATTATGGGTGGCGAAAATATCAAATTTAGGCAATACCCCATTATCAGTTCCTTCGCCTGTACTTAGCGGTGTAACGACTGATACATGTAAGCAAAGTGTATGGAACCCTTTAATTCAAAACCCAGATATAGAAGAAGAGGCTTTCATAGAAGGCACTAATTGTAGGGTAAAAGTTCATACAGCTTGGTTCAGTGAGCAAGACAACGAGTTAGTAAGCGATTTACATAGAGTGTTCGACCCCGAACGTTTTTCTTTACGGGGTACGCGGACCTTGAACATAAACCAATACAATTTTGTTGTTTACGACGTAGTTTCTTTAAGTGGCAAAACCTTGAGCATAGTAAAGTGGTACGAGATTGAAGGCACGGTGTTCACGAGTGCTATTCAGGCAAAACTCCGTCAAACAGTGAACGTTCTAGCGGGTAAAAATACCGGCGGTAGATTGTGGGTAGCGATGTCTGAAGACGAAGACCTAAAGGTGCTTGGTCAAACTTTTGTGCAATTACAGCATTAATACTTTATTAACCTCTTAATCGCACGGAGTAAGCGACCAAATGAAAAATGCCATCTTATCCTCTCGTGGTTCGCTAACACTATTTTTTGCAGTGCTTTTGGCTTTGTTCGCATGCGTGGGCTTATTTACTTTCCCTTCTTACCACATTCCCTTACTGCTTGCGGCTTTAGTTTATATTGTTGCGTTGCGTTACTTAGATTTTATTTGGCTTTATGTGCTTCTATTTGCCACTTTCGCGATAAATTTAGCCCCGTGGACAGGGCGATATTTGGTAGACGAACTAGATATATTTGTTGCGATCACTGGGGCTTATTTTTTCATTAAATACCGAAATGAATACGAAGTATCGCGCCACTTCCTTCTTAGTGTAGTGCTAGTTGTATTTTGTTTATTAACATCGTTTGACTCTTCGTGGTTTAACGTATTCGAGCCGCTCTCTGTCAATTTCTATGTTTCGCCGTTAAACGGCTTCGTTATATTTAAGGGCTTGGTATGGGCATTAGTATTGGTGTGGGCGTTTAATCAACAAAAACGGAGTGATAGTACAAGAGCACTGAAGCATCTTCTGCAGGCTAGTATGGTAGCGGCGTTTGCGTCATTTATAATTGTGATGTGGGAAAAGCAGGTGCTTGGAACGTTATTTTCAGGCGCAGATGTTTATACCAAGATAAACACTTTTTTCAACCTAAGTTCCGCTTATAGAACAACAGGTATTGTAAGTGGTATGCATACCGGTGGTGAGAGTATTGATGGCCTTTACCTTACGTTACTCCCCCTTGTGTTTGGCGCTTGTTTCTTTTTTAAACAAAATGTAATTCGGTTTATTGCGATTGCAGCGGTTGTTGCAGTTATGTATTGCGTATTAATGGGGTTCACCCGCGCAACATACGCAGCAAGCTTCATTTCAATGGCTGTATGTAGCACCCTGTATTTTTTTGAAAAATGGCGTAATAACCCAGCACCGAATGCAGAGTTCATAGGTAGTGTAGGCCAGTCCAACATGTCAATTGGTTTAGTTATTGCAAATGTGTTGGTCTATTCGTTATTAGTCTATTCGGTTTACGCACTGCACCAATACACGGGCTATTACGCCGAGCTATCAGCGGGTTTGTTGTATGCAATAACTGTTTCTTTAAGCCAGATGCGTAGCATAAATTTGTACGCAAAGCTTTTTGGTATGAGTTTAGGTTTTATCGGCTTTTTCTATATAAATGTTGATAGTTTGAATAATAGCCAGTGGGTTGATGTTAATACGGTGGCTACATCAGTACTTTATACGGCCATTAGCTTGCCGCTTATTGCGTTCTTATCGCTTTTTGTCATAAAACGCCGCCGCGTGTTCGAGTTACCGCGCTTAGCTACCGAAACGATTATACTAGTGTTAATTGGTGTGTTAATGGCGGCGGCTTTTTCTGGTGCCCGAATTAACATTAGGGCCGAAACCAGTGCTAGTGATTTAAATACGCGAATGGAACATTGGCAAGGTATTGTTGATAGCGGAAGGTGGAGTGCTACAGATATAGCGCTAGGGCACGGTTTAGGAACTATGCCAGCTAATTATGCGCTATCTGGCGAAGGCGAATTAGACAGAATTGGTACCTTCAAGATAGATCCGCAAAACGGTGTGTTAACGGTTATACCAGGTTCAGACCTGATGCTCACTCAAAGAACACCTATTGATTCAAATGGCGCGTATTTGTTTGAAATAACGTATTCAGCGAATGAAGAGGTAAAGGTAGCAGTAGCGCTATGTAGGCGTAATATGATCATTTTTGAGTTTTGGGCTCACGGATGTGGCAACATAATTCGGCGTACGCTACCTTCTACTAACAACGGTGGCAGCAATACCTATTTAATGGGGCTCACCGCTACTGAAGACACCTTTTTTGGATTACCCGGTGCCCTTACACTAAAAACAACGTCGGGCAATGTTCCCATCGCTATTGAGTCTATTTCGCTAGTTAATGCAAATGGCGCACAACTTCTTAAGAATAATTCGTTCGATAATGGGGGCGACTTCTGGTTCTTCTATTATGATTTTGAGCATTTAGTTTGGCACATTAAAAATTTATATTTGAGTTTTTCGTACCAGTTTGGCGTTATAGGGGCATTATTAATAGGTGCTTTGATTGTGTCAGCCGCTATCGCGTTTCGCTCGAAGAACCAGTTGCTTAGTTTACCCGCAGCTATATTTAGTGCATTTTTAGCCGGGCAGTTTGCTTTTGGCTTATTTGGAGACCCTCTCGATTCATCACGTACCAACATGTGGTTTTTCTTCATATTATTTGGTGCGTTACTTCCGCCTCATAAAAGCCAGCCTCGACCGATTTAGCCATGCTAAATGCCAATAAGTTCATTAATAGTGCTTTTTTCTCCGTTGCGGCAAAATTATTGGGGAAAACGCTTGGCCTTATCAGTACCGTAATTGTTGCGCGTATTTTAACGCCGGAAGACTTTGGCTTCATCGCCATAATAAGTATGGCATTGTATTTTTTTGATATTCTCTCGCACGCTGCTGGTGAACAATACATTATTCAAAAGGGAAGGGTAGCATTCTACGATTTACATACTGCTTGGACATTGAACTTAATACTCAAAGTGTTGATAGCAATAGTGCTTGTTATAAGTGCAGGTAGTGTTTCCTTATTCTTTGATAAACCTCAGCTAAGCAGTGCGATAATGTTAAGTGCGACTATTCTGCCGCTTCAAGCGCTTAAGTCACATAAAATAATGCTGCTTAAACGGCAACTTCGCTTTAAGCCTCTGTTTTGGCTTTCTTTTCTTGAGCGGGTTTTCGCGCTTCCCGTATTAATAACATTAGCTTTTTTACTGGGTGATTATTGGGCGTTCCTCATAACCGATGTAATGGTCGCTATGTTTGGTTTGCTGCTTTCGTTCTTCATGCTGAAGGGGTTGCCACGCTTAACGTTAAGGTGTTTCGGAAAACAGTGGCGCTTTTCTCAATGGATGCTTGGCAAACACCTATTAGGCTATGCACGTTCTCAAATAGACACATTGGTAGTTGCAAAAGTCTTCACCGCTTCAATGTTAGGGAATTACCACATGGCGCGCGACCTTGCCATGATGCCGGCACATTATTTGCTTAGCCCCGCAATTGAGCCATTACTCGCCGTGTTAAAAAATGATAGGGCAAACAAACGTGAATTGTTAAACAACGTTGCGTTTGCATTGTTAGTTGTTGTTTCTATTAGTCTTCCTATTCTAGCTATTTTGACGCTGTATTCGAAACCTATTGTATATGTACTTTTGGGCGAGAAATGGCACATGGCAGCGCAATTACTGCCGGTGCTGTCCATATTGTTTTTTTATTGGTGCATTGTTCAAGTACTAGATGCCGCTTTAATTGCTCTTGATAAAGTACGGTTCTTATTTTTGTTCGATGTTGCGTCGTTAGCTGTAGTTGGCTTAACGCTAATGATGGGGATTTTTTATAACGCAACGTTATTAGAGCTTGCCTGGTATCGTGCGCTATCTGGTCTGTTCACCGCTTGTGTTTTGTTGATATGGGTATTCATCGGGCATTGGAACTTGCTGAAAGCCCTTTTAAAGCTTGTTGCCATCGTTGTTGCCCTTACAGGGCTTGCGATGAGTACAGTTTGGCTTACAGGCTTTAGTGAATTTTCTAGTGCTTCTGTATCAATTAGTTATGTCTTACAAACCGGTGTTTCTCTGGCTACATTCTCTGTAATATATACAGCTCTGTTCTTACTATTCCTGACAAAATCGAAGCACTACCATATAGTCAGACTAAAACAGCTAGTTGCGTTGTATTTACCTACCTCATTAACACGGAAGTTTTAGATGAAAAAAACAGTAGTTATTCCTTGGATATTCTTATTTTTGCTATTCGGCCCTAACGATGATGCACGAGCAGAAGGCAGTATACTTAGCGCAACGTTGGCCAAATCACAAATGATGCAGATCATTACCCCACGACTAGACTGGGCATTGGCGAATAACAATTATGCAGTACAAACGTTTGACGCAGATTGGGAGGTGGTGCCTAACGACTCTATTGCCTTATATCAGCAAGCAAGACAAGTGTATATTTTTGCAAAAGGTTTTGAGGCGACAAGCGATAACCGTTACCTTATTGCAATGATTAAAAGCGCTGATTTTATGATAGATCATATGTACGACAAGTCGACGTCAAACTGGTTTGCAAGCGTAAGTAGAGATAGCTTATTACAGCGCAGCCACCCAAAGGAATATGATACTGCATTTGCGCTTTTTGCCATGGCACATGCGTATGACGCTTCAAAAGAAAAACGGTATTTAGACAAGGCCTTGGCAACATGGATGTTAAGTGATTTGGCGACTGGCTTTTTGCTTGCCAAAAGCAAAGAGAGTAGCAGTGCTGAAAATATTATTAATAGCGGAACATGGTCTACAAACGCATTAATGCATTTGTTTGAGGCACTTCTAGCATTACATGACGTTACCAAAAGTGGCACTGTTTGGCAGGATATTGAGACAATTGCGAGCTTTGTCGCCACTTCGTTAATACAAGAAGAAAGCTACGTAGCAGAATATTACGAAAACGTAAACCAGCCACTCGCAATTAGTGACGGTGGTTACGTTGAGTTAGGCCATCAAATAGAGTGGGCGTACTTGCTTCATACTGCGGTGGATAAAGGGCTTGATACTAGGTATAGAATCATAGCAAATTCACTAGTTGAATATGCATTAATGGTTGGCTGGAATGACTCGGAAGGTAGCCTAGGAGGAAGCGCTGACTACAGCATGAATTTGGTTGAAAAGCAGCCTGTTTGGTGGGCGCAAGCAGAATTTATGAAGCTGAACCTATACTTTATCAAGCGTAAATTTGATACGAGTAAGAGTAAATATCTTTTGTCTAGCAGTTACAGTTTCATAGTAAATAGCTTTCTCGATTATAAAACCGGAGGGTGGTTCTTTAGTAGTCAAGAAGGCAAAAGAAGGCCTGTGGGATACCATCCAGTGGGAATGTATAGTGAAGAGCTAATTGAGTATTATTAATATAGGTAATTAAGTTAATGAATTTAAATGATTTTAAAGAAAAGATATCCAGGAAGGTTCAGGAGTCTCGTTTAAATAGTGTGCTGAAAGGGTATTTACATTTAGAACCTATCGAATCAAATGCCGGGGCAGAAGTTACGGTAATGACTCAGTTATACGCAAAAGCTATCTATATGGGTATTGCTGCTATGCACTCCCTAGTGGAAAAATTAGAGTGTTCTGTCAATATCGAAATTATTGACGATGGTAGTTTAACGAAACAGCACCATCAAATCCTACTCAATGTGTTTCCTGGCCTAACGATTACAAAAATAAAGAATATAGCTCGACATGGCTGTCCGTCGGGCGGATGTTGGGAGCGCTTACTGAGAATTCAAGAGCTCACAAATGACTATTACGTCATTCAAGTTGATACAGATATCTTGGTAATAAATGATATTGACGAAATTAACGATTGCATAACTAGAAATCGTGCTTTCATTTCATCATCGCCGGATTGGCCGCAGCCAGTTAGCATAGACGAAATAGTAGAATATGCGTCAAAATCTGGTAGTCAAAATATTCAGTTTGAATCTGAAAGGCAACTCGCAAAAATTAAGTCGATAGAGTTAAACCGTTATGTAAGGGGGTGCGCAGCATTTACCGGCTTTCCGAAAGGCGCCGAGCTTACAGGTAAGCTATCTAAGTTTTCCCAAGAAATGGAGTCGATATTAGGTAAGCGTTGGCTTGAATGGGGAACAGAGCAGTTTGCATGCAATACAATGATTGCGTTGTGTGAAGAGCTTATGGTTCTTCCTTGGCCTAAATATCAGAATTTTTGTTTTCCAGAATTTAAACCGTTAATAGAGGGCTCGAGTTTTAGCGACGAGGTATCAGTAATCCATTTTATAGGAAGTAACCGGTTCAAATATAATGTATATTTGAATTACGCGAAGGCCTTACTGAAGTCGCTTTCAAAAAAGTAACACTAGCTATCTAATCGGTCAAGGCTCGAGGCTTTTAATAAGTTGTTGATAGCAACCTAAAGAAGAAAATACTGAACTCAAGTATTGTTAATTGTTAGTCTAATTCCCGTAAATATAGTTACCGGAGCAAGTTTGCGTATTGGAGCACCATGAACTCGGAAAATTCAAGTCTACCGGTATCGGTAATCGTTCCACTTTACAACCGAGAGGCTTTTCTTCCCCAACTTCTTAGAACTTTGGAGTCTCAAACATTTAAAGAGTTTGAGCTTATTCTTATTGACGATGGAAGCAGCGATGGCACCCATGCGTGGATAGAAAAACATTTTCAGGAATCTGTCCTGACTTATCAATATGTATACCAGGATAATGGCGGGCCCTATAAAGCACGTAACAACGGTTTAAAACACGCAAAAGGTAAATATATAGTCCTTTTTGATAGCGACGATGAGTGGCCAGATTATCATTTAAAGCAATTTTTTGATGCTATGGAGTCGAACAAAGACGTTGACTGGATTTTTGCGAGCATAGAAATAATAGAGCACGAAAGTCGAAATGTATTGCAAGAGTCAAACTTCGTTGACAAAAATGGTAATGAGCACCCTGTCATTTCACTTCAATCTGAAGGTAGGCTTGTTGCTGAGGGACAAATTAAGGTTATTACAGACCAGAGGCTTCCTGAGACGATGATAGAGCACACACTTCCCGGTAGCATGCAATGTTCAATAATCAGAAGGTCTGTGTTCGACAGTCATTTGTTTGACGACAGCTTTAGAACCGCATACGACCGTTTCTTTTGCATGAAGACTGCGATCAAAGGGTTTAAGTTTGCGTATCTAAACAATACTCATCTTATTTATCATGTTCATGATGACAATATATCTACCGTATCAGCTAATACCCCAGCTGAAAAATTAAAGAAAAGCGCGATAACAATGATTAGGGGATATAAATTAATTGAAAAAGAAGCAGTGAATTTAAAACAAAAAAAAGCAGCAAAGAAGCGTATTAGCGAAGTTCATGCGTGGGAGCTTTCCATGGCTGAACAGTCTTTAGGTGATTACCAGGCAAGCATAAGTGCCATTTGTGTCGCGATAAAAAATTATCCTCAAAATATTCTGTACTATAAAACGCTGCTTGCGACTTGCATCAAGTTAATCTCATCAAAAATAATCAATTTTATAAGGGAAGATAAGTGATGCTAGATGTTACTGTAGATGCAGTAATACCTCACTATGGTGAATTAACGCAGCTATTGAATATTTTGGACTGTTTCCAAATCGCTGATAAGCCGATTGGTTTTGGGAAGATTATAATTGTTGAAAACGGGCAAGAAGCAAACGCCTCAAATGTTGGCAATTTATACCCTAGCTTAAACATCGTTTACATTCATACAGAAACCGCAGGTCTAACCAATGCGAGAAATATAGGTGTCCATTCCAGCGAGGCTGAGTTCATTTTACTTCTTGATAACGATCTAAGTTTCAATAAGTCTTTTCTCAGCCAGTATTACGAGGCATTCTCTAAACGCGGGCAAATGTATTTTTATGGTGGCCAGATAGAGCCTGTATTCGAAAGCAGTCCTCACGAGTGGTTGCTTTATTACTGCCCTACGTCTGTAAAGGGGTTGTTTTTTGATGAAGATTCGGAAACGAGTAAGCCAGAGTTTTTAGGTGGCAATCACGCCATTTCTCGAAAAGCTATTGAATTCCTTATTAAGGAAAACGGTCAAGTATACGATGGAGAATCGGCTACTGCTGACTCAGGCGGTATTGGAGAGGAGACGCGCCTTCAGAGCTATTTGCTTGCTAAAGGCTTCAAAGGGTGGAAAGTGTCAGAAGCTACGGTGCTGCACCCTGTTCCAACAGAATCTCTAACTTATGAGTGGGTATGTAATCGTAGATACCGTGCTGGTGTTACTGCTGGAAGTACAGAGTTGGCAACTCATAAGTCTGTTCCTGTGTGGCTTTCTAAAATATTTTATTTAAGCTCTATTAAAGAGCAGGTTTTTTTGTTGTTTTCAAAGCGGCTCGCCCTTAAATATGGCGTTTCTCGGGCGTGGGCCAAAGGTGCTATTGACGCTATTAAAAACAGGACTTTGAAGTAGTGGCGTCATTTCGGTCAGCATTAAAATTTTCTTACCTTGGTGGTTATGCAGTAATAGTATTCCAACTTTTGACATCAATGGTCGTTGCTCGATTATTAGAACCTTCAGACTTTGGACTCTACTCTGTCGCAATGGTATTTGCAGTAATAGCCGAATTAATCAGAAATTTTGGGGTGAGTAATTACATAATAAAAGAGAAAGAGCTCACAACTCAAAAGCTCGAGTGTGCGCTTTTTCTTTTGATAGTAACGAGTTCGTTTGTTGCGGGGCTGCAATTTTTTATGGCAGTCCCGATTGGCAACTTTTATAACGAAGAGCGTTTGACTGCAGTATTGCAATTATTATCGCTTAACCTCGTGCTTATTCCGTTTGGTGCGATTACGAAGTCTCGTTTAAGACGAGAATTACGTATGAAAGAACTATCTATTATAGATGTAACTAGCAATTTAGTGGGTTCTCTCGTTACGCTTAGCCTTGCTTATATGGGGTGGGGGGTATTCTCACTGCCGCTAGGGCTAATAGCAGTATCACTTACTTCTGTTCTTATCACATTTTTTTTCCGATACGACGATAACCCCAAGCGTTTGAGAGTGAGGGGAAGCAAAGATATCTTCTCTTTTTCATCAATAGTTGGACTTACCGGAATTGTAAACCATATTGGGAATAGCTCTCAGGACTGGTTGTTAGGGAAACTTGTTGGAATGGAGAGCGTCGGTTTGTATTCTAGAGGCTCTTCCACTGTAGCGTTGTTTGATCGATTGGTGTCGAACCCTGTGAATTTGTTGATAGCCCCAGTTTTTGCAACCAAAGCAAATTCGGGAGAGGCAATAGTTCCCACATATATAAAGTTGACGTGTATTCAAGCATCAATTGCTTGGCCTTGTTTGATAACGCTAGCATATTTTTCAGAACCAATAATAAACCTGTTATACGGTGCACAATGGTTGCTCGTTTCAGATTTACTGGTCTGGATTTGTTTAGCCAAAATTTTGATGACTATTACTCAATATGCAAATGAGATCCTTGTCGGAGTTGGCAAAGCTAGTGAAGTTTTTTACGCGAACTTGTTGATGATGACCGTGAAAATAGCAATTTTAATTGCGTGTATTGACTTAGACTTAGTTTACATAGTAATGGCAGTATCGCTGTCTGTTCAAACGATTAGATTGTTCACATATCTGTTCATACTAAATCGCTCATTAAAGCTAGATGTCACTTTGTTAGTAAAAAAGCTTGCAAGGGTGGCGTTTGTTTGTGGTTTATCCGTTAGCCCTCTACTTTTATACGATAGAAATGAGGTAACGTTGACATTGGTTTTTCTACCATTCATTTCTCTTCTGATTTGGTTTTTCTTCTCGAAGGTAATGAAATTAGATGTTTATCTTGAAATAGACAGAGTAATTGAAAGGATGTATTTACGTGAAAACTTTAGAAAATATTTTTCTAGATAACAAAGATAAAAAGCATATATTTGTTCAACCTGGGGGGAATTGGGGCGATCATCTAATATACTTTGGGCTTGAATGCTTGGCTAAGAAAATTAACCTCAATTATGAAACATATAAGATTAATGAGTTTTTCGATTACGCCCCTAAACCTAATGAGGTGGTTTATATCCATGGTGGTGGTGCGTTTAACTCTTGGTCGACAGATGCGGGGTTTAGAGCTCTGAGGCATGCGATAAACTCAGATGCGGTAGATGTGATCTATGGACCTTGTACATGTTCTCAGGATGTTGATTTTTTAGAAGAGAAATTTGGCGAAATCATCAACGAAAATCGCAAATTTACGTTGTTCGCGAGAGAGCTAATAACTTATTCAATATTTAACAACTTAAATTGCTTGAATGGAAGCGCTGAAGTATTGTTAGACAATGATACAGCATTCCATGCGACTAAAGGTGCATTACAAGCGCTTGCTGGAGAAGAAAAATACAATTACTCTCTCTACGGTTACAGAAGTGATAAGGAAGATAGCGGTATAACGTTTTCGCCGACTCCGCAATTTTTACTCGTAGACCCGCCTGAAATAGCAAAGAGTTTCGCACACTGGGTTAGAATTCATCTACACGCAATAGAGATAGTAACCAATAGAACGCATTCTTCAATCGTTGGCTCTATTCTTGGGAAGCCGACTACGTTATTTGATAATAGTTACCATAAAAATAAAAGTATTTGGCAGTATAACCTTGAGGCTCGCGGGGTCAAATGGATAGACGCGACTGAAGCAATTGAGATTGTTGAACCAAAGGGGATCGCAAGGTTAATTCCGAAAAAGTTAAACAATAGTTGGAAACTTAATGCACTTTTTAGAAGGTTGAGAGGTTTTCCTCGGTGCTAAAATATAATTTTTCGACTAATTCAAATAAAATTTACGAACATATGCTTTAGGACTTAATTAATGAAATACTGCTTATATGAATATTCTAACTCTGATAACTTAGGAGATGAAGTACAAAGCATCGCAGCTAAGCGATTTCTACCCACAGTAGACTACTTCGTCGATAGAGATAATTGGGATTCAAGTAACATCAAGGAGCCCGCGAGGTTAATCGCTAACGGGTGGTATACGCATAATACAGAAACATGGCTACCATCAAATGAGTTTATCTCTCCATTGTTTATTTCATTCCACATTACGCCAAAAGCGCGTCCGGTATTTGAGAAAAAGGAGACATTGGAGTTTCTTCAGCGTCATGGGCCTATCGGCTGTCGTGATTTTGAAACTAAAGAGTTTTTGCTGGCTAGAGGGGTAGACGCTTACTTTTCTGGATGCTTAACGCTTACCCTGCAAACTCGCGATATACCAAGTAAGCACAATGCTACGGTATTTATGGATATCCCTGATCGTCTAGTTTCGAAGATGCCGACCAAACTGTTAGAGCAACAATTAACTGTTAAGCAGTACTACGATAAGGCTCTACTATTGCTTCAAAAAGTCGATAACAAGTTGGGTACTTCATTAGCTCGTAATATCGGTTTCAAAAGAGCACAAAAGCTTTTGGATACTTACAAGGGGGCCAGTCTTGTCATAACACAAAGGTTGCATTGCGCTCTACCTTGTACTGCCATTGGGACGCCCGTAGTTTTCCTTGTTCCTCATTATAATGACGCTCGTTATAAGGGTCTTATTTCACTGACTAACCATATGAGTTATGAAGAGTTTTTAGAGAATCCATCGAGTATATTAGAACTCGATAACAGAGATGCTGGTAAAGCAAAGCTGCTAGGTGAAAAGCTATCGGCGATTTGTAGTAAATTCATCGCTGATGGCACGAAGCCCGAGTGTATTGATTTGATGGTTGAATCTGGTGCTATAAAAAGTGAATAAATAATAGTTGGCGATCTACTTTAAATAGACGAATAGAGTATATTTTTGAATTAAAAGGAATTATTGGAGTTTCTGATATATGATCTTAGAAAAAACGCGATTGAATTTCCAGCGACCTAAAGGATGGATAAAAGGGTTTGCTAACACCAATTCGCTCTTTATTCATGTACCAAAAGCAGCTGGCACAAGTATTGCTGACGCACTGTATGGAGAAGACCCGTGGCACTACCCCCCAAGCCACTATGATTTTTTGTCAACGTCGCTAACTGATTCGTTATTTAAATTTACATTCGTGAGAAATCCTTATACTCGCCTAGCTTCAACTTATAAATATAGCTTCAAGCAGCTTCAAATAAACCCGAATACGTCAATAAAGTTTATTTGTCAGTTCAACTCGTTTGCAGATTTTGTAATGAATGGATTAACACAAAGTCTTGTAGACTCACATTATTTTCTCAAGCCTCAGATTCATTATAATGAAATGTTTAAAAGTAAATTCAACTTTGATTTTATTGGGCGGTTCGAAAACTTAGCCCATGACTTTGATACTGTAAAGCATCGCTTAGGCCTAAGCTGCAAGCTGCCCAATATAAATAAATCACCCCAGGATGTCTCTGCTATCTATAACGAAAAATTGGCAGAAATTGTATATAAATTCTATCAGGCAGATTTTAGAATGTTCAACTATGACAAAGAATCATATGCCTAAATTTTGCTAAACTATACCTCGAGCTTTTGGTAACTTTAACGCATAGTTTTAATAACTTATGCGTTTAGGTTTAGTCTATTTTATTGTTTATTTAGCTTTCCAGTGGGAAAGCTTAATTTGCAGCAATTCTTCAAGTTTTTCAATATCGTCCAAGAACTTGTTTTTGTGAATATTGTTCACATTCAACTCTTTTTTCCTACCACCTGTATTATAATTTTCCTTAATAACACTCCCTAACCAACCGGACTTGATATATTCAACTAATTTAGATAACCCCAATTTTTTAAGAAGCTCTTGAGTACGGGGAAATATTATTCTATTTACACGGCTATTTAAAACAGAGGGAGTAAAGCTGTCATCAACATTTAAGAAACCATAAACGCCCTTTAAAAATGACTGAGGTGTAGCTTGAAGTTCGTCATAAAATGCAAGATGTATATTATTGCGAGGAAAAGACTTAAGGATGTGCTCGACAAAAGTTGCTTGCATGCTTAGCGTACTAATTATTGGTACTTGTTCCATTGCTTCGTCAAAAGTCATTCCACTGCATTGATTTGTAACGCTTAATTGATAATGAGAATAGCTTCTTGCTACCGGCTCTCGTAAAATTAATATAATTTTGGTATTCGGCAGGGTAGCAGATATACGGTCAATAGCTGTCTTAATGTGGTAATAATTTGGTGAAAGTTCACCTATTGCTTTATGGTCAGTACCAGCGTTTTTGAAAAATGAAGCATAATATTCTATTCCTTTTTCAAAATGACTACTGAAGAAATTTAGCTCTTTTACCTCTGGCACATAAACTTCAGGATGTTCCTTTAGGCACTCGTATAACCACGTTGTGCCAGCTCTTTGTACGCCCACACAAATAAAGTTTGGAAGGGTCATAGGTTGTTCCTTTTTCGTAAAAAAGCTTCTTGCTTTGAAGGTTGGGGAGCGCTCTTGGCTAAATACATATTTAGACAGCAAGCAGAAAGCGCGACGAGCCAATATAATACTTCCGCACGCATTCTATTAATAAATGTCATGCAAACGATAAATGTTATAAAGCCACTACTTAAAGAAAGAACGAATGAACTGGTAATAAAGTCTTTTCGTTTCCACAATTCTTTTCTAACACTAGCGAAAGCTTTGAAGGTGTACCATATCATAAGCGTAAAAAACAAAAGGCCAAGAAAACCAGCTTCGGAAAGTGTTTCAAACCACGTTGAATGAACAGCCCGTTGCCGAGACTTTCCAGTGTCGATATGAGTTGGAATATAGTATGTTCCATAATATTGAAAGGCCCCCGCGCCGGCTCCGAAGGGGTAATCTTTAGCCATTTCTATTGAGGCAAGCCAGAAAAAGACGCGAGTTGAACCTGTTTCTTGCTCTTCGTTCAATGTCGACTGTTCTTGAACTGTCATCATTCGGTTAATAAAGGTATCGTCTGCCAGCCTAAAGAAAGCCCCCACAAAAAGTAGCATACCAAGAAAAATTGTACCTTTCTCCTTGGCTGTGAAAGCTTTATTTCTAAAGCTAATAAATAGAAAATAAGAAACGCCAGCGACAACGCCCAAAAATGCGCCTCTACTATTAATCAATATCAGCGAGTTAAGAGAAAAAATTAACCCAATAGAATATATCCCACGTTGGATTAACGATTTGTGAGCAATAAGCTTAGCTATAAATATCACAATAGTTGGGGCTAGTGCCGCTGCCACTAAGTTAGCATCGGGAGCATCCACCATTCCAACACCGGCCACTCGACCAGAGTTATCACGGCCCCATCCAAATATATAAAAAGCTAAAAGGAAAGCGCTCAGAAGGTATGTATCGACTATCCAAGAGATATGTTTTTTCTGAGTACATAATTTGACAATGAGAAATGTCACTGCTGCCACTGTAAGCAGAGCATCCATCGCTGAAACATGATATTGAAGATAAGGCGCATTAAAATAAGCGGCACAAAAACAAATAATGGTTAGCCACATAAATGCAATTTGAGGGTGTTTAAAGTATTTGTTTGGCCAGTATTTTCCAAACCCAATGAAGAATACGATTAACATTGTTAGCACAAGATAAAATTGTGCACCCAAGAACGGTAGGTAGCTTCCCCACCACTTATTTTGTGGGTTTAAGAAGTAATCGAGTTGGTACACCATAAAAATAAGCACTGGGCCATGCCGTAAAGACACTGCCAAGCCCGTTAAAAATGGTAATAAGTATAGTAGTGCGGATATCACTCGGTAGGCTCCAAGCGTTCTATGTTCTGTATTACCTCAGGGCCTTTTATCTCCCAGTCGAACTGCTCTGCATGTTTACGGGCACATACCCCCATTTTTTCGCGCTTTTCATTATCGTGCGCTAATAAAATCACGTGCTCAACAAGTTCATCTGGCGCACTACAATTTACGCTAAACCCTGTTTGTCCGTGTACTAATGTTTCTGGTGTGCCGCCAGACATACCTCCTATAACAGGTATGCCACAGGCTTGCGCCTCTATCATTACTATTCCAAAGCCTTCAATGTTACGCCCTACATCTCTATTGGGTAGAACGAAAACGTCTGCCTGTTGATAGCACGCCACCATGTCTTCGTCGCTTACATTGGGCATAAACCTAATGTTATCGTGTAAATTTAGTTCGTGCGTTAATTGTTTAAGGTATTCAATGCGAGGGCCGCTACCAATAATGGCATACAATGCATTGGGAACACTTTTCACAATATCAGCCATGGCCTTAACCATCATATCGTGTCCCTTGCGTTCCTCTAGTCGAGAAACTGTCACCAATACAAACCTGTCTGTCCAACCAAGCTTTTCGCGAGTATTTTCACAGCGGGGTGCGGGTACGAATGCAGATGTATTCGCCCCAGGGTTAACAATACAGCATTTATCTTTTTGAACATCCCAATGTTCAAGCAGCAAACGGTGCGAATTTTTACTATTACAAATTAGAAGGTTTGCTCGCTTAAGCACCGGGCGTAGCATGGCTGTCATACTTCGGCTGGTTGCGCTATTCTCAATATCTTCACCATGTATATAGCAATAATAAGGAATACCTTTAAAAAGCTTGAACAGCATGGCAACAAAGCCTTCAGGAATGCATCGCCCGCAATGAATTGCCGTTACATCGTATTGCTTTATGATTTTCCTAAGTTTTAGGAAAAGCTTGGTGTAAAAAATAAGGCCGCCAAGTGAAAATAGCGCCCAATCAGACCACGACGAATAATTAAAAGAAATTCTATGAATTTTTAGTTCGGCTTTACTATCAAAAAGAGTGTCACCTTCTGCGTTACCGGCAACAACAATGTATTTTTCGGCATCTTGGCGAGAGTATACCTCCCATAACCAACGGCCGCTTCCACCATGCATTGGTGGGAAGACTTCAGAGAAAACCAACTCTACTTTTTGTTTATCTTTCACGTTAAATTCTCACTGAACCGACGGTATGAGGTAATTGTATTGAACTCGGAATGCTTCATTCATTTTTTGTGCACTAAATTGCAATTCAAATTTTTCGATCGCGTTTTTACCAAAATTTTCACGCATTTCATGGTGCTGTGTTAATTGTGATATTGCTGCTGCAAATGCATTTTTGTTATCGTTTTCTGTTACTAGGCCGTTAGTATTGTGAGTGACAACTTCAGCGTTGCCGCCAGCGTCTGTCACTACACAAGGCTTGCCTAAGCTCATTGCTTCAAGCAATGTCATTGATGTCCCTTCGCTTAACGACGAAAGTAAAAAAGCGTCCATCAGCGCTAAATAGTTTGCAGGCTTGGCAATATAGCCTGTAAAAATAACCTTATCATTAATGTCTAACCTATCTACTTCTTGCTGCAGTGCTTCACGCATTTCCCCGTCACCCACCAGCAGCAGATAAAGGTTGTTTTGGTCTTTTGCAGCATCTGCAAATGCATTAATCATCATAAGTTGATTTTTAATCGGGTCGAACCGTGCAATGGTGCCCAGTATTATATCGGTCTCATTAAACCCTAGCTGCGTGCGCAACGCATCTACTTCGTTCTGCTTTACCGCTAATGGTTTAATGCCGTTGTAAATCACGTCAATCTTACGAGTAGGAATGAACTCATAGGTAGCCAATGCATCGCTTGTCGCCTTTGAAATGGCGGTTACCTTCGACGTGAAAGAGAGCAATATTGGGTTGACGAGCTTTCTTTTCCAGCTTGTAGAGTCAGGGTAAAAGCGCCCATGTTCCGTAAAAATAACCTTGGTTTTTGTAAAGGCGGCTGCTAATACACCATAAACCCAAGGGGTGTACTGATGGCAGTGCAAAATGTCTATGTTGTTTTCTTTAATATGTTGCCTTATTGCCTTAATAAGCGATGTATCGAACCCTGGCTTGCGTTCTTGTGTAGTGATGGAAATACCAGATTTCGCTAGCTCTTCACCCCAAGGGCCTAAAGGGGCTTCTATGCAATATATTGACATGTCGATATTGGCGTCGGTATTGCCCTCTATGAGGTTCTTGATCACCATTTCAGTGCCGCCAATACGCATGTCGTAGGTAACGTGCATTACTTTCATTATGATGCACGCTCTTGTGTAACGGCATATCGGTCATACCACATTTGGTACATCAGCATGCTCCATAAAACAATGCCGTGATCTTTGCTGCGGCTTTGATGTTCCTGCCAAATAGAACTAATGGAGGTTGTATTAAATACATCATTTAAACCTTTGGTACTCTGAAGCAGTCTTGATTCTGACAACGCCTTCAATTCGCCCCTAAACCATTCATCTAAAGGTGTACTAAAGCCCATTTTCTTTCTATACAGCAAAGAGTCGGGAATAAACGGTTTAAACACTTCTTTCAGTAAGTACTTTTTTTCTCCATCACGGTATTTTTGTGAAGAGGGTAGGGTAGCGGCAAATTCTGCCACTTGATAGTCAAGAATAGGGGCCCGAACTTCTAAAGAGTTAGCCATACTCATTCTGTCTACCTTCACCAAAATATCGCCTGTCATATAGGTTTTAATATCGGTGTACAAAATTTTGCTTAAATGGTCTGGTCCATCGGCCTTGTTATACATATCAAGAGTATATTGGCTAGGGTGGTAACCGTTTAGCGTTGCGGCTACGTCGGGTTTAACCAGCTTATTCCACATATCGTCGGTCATCATACTGTTTGTGATGAAAAAGCCCATGGCGGGGTCGTGCGATAAACTGGTAAGTAGCGATTTCCCTTTTCTTCCAATTGCCCCTGGTAATGCGCCGGCTATTTTTGCAAGGCTTGGGAATATCGATTTTCTAACGCTTTCAGGAAACTTATTCCTGAGTTTGTTTTCAATGTCGTCTGTGGTGTATTTTTCGTACCCTGCGAACATTTCGTCGCCGCCATCGCCTGCTAATGCAACAGTAACCGCCTTTCTGGCCAGTTCAGACACAAAAAACGTGGGAACTAACGAAGGGTCGGCAAAGGGCTCATCAAAAAAGCTTACGATGTGTTCCAATTGCTCTGCAACATTTTGATGTACGGTAAATTCATGGTGCTCGGTACTGTATTTTTCAGCTATTTCCCGTGCAAAATCCGCTTCATTAAATTCTTTGTTGTCGAACCCGATGGTACATGTTTTTACGGGGCTGTCGCTGGCCTGTGACATCATAGCTACCACGCCCGAACTGTCTACACCGCCGCTTAAAAAGGCGCCCAAAGGTACATCACTAATCATGCGCTGCTTCGTCACTTTTTCTAGCAGCGTTTTAAGCTTTTGTTTGTTCGTTTCTTCGCTGTCCCCTGTGACATGTTTGAAACTTAAGTCCCAATACTCTTTTATTGAAAACCCATTTTTATCCAAAACAAGGTAATGCGCAGGGGGAAGTTTATGTATGTGTTTAAAAATGCTTTTAGGGTCTGGCACGTACTGGTAGGCAAAAAAGTCGTGCACGGCGTCTAACCGTATTTCTCTTGGAATATCTTGTAGTGCAAGAATAGCCTTTATTTCTGACCCAAAGGCAAAACGCCCGTTGTCTGAAAAATAGTAAAGGGGCTTTTTGCCTAAACGGTCGCGGGCAATAAATAGCTCTTGTTTTGTTTTATCCCACAGTGCAAAAGCAAACATACCATTTAGTTTATCAAGGCACTTAACACCTTCTTGGGCGTAAAGTGCTAAAATTACTTCAGTATCGGTATGGCTTTTGAAAGTAACGCCTTGTTGCTCAAGGTCTGCTCGTAGTTCTAAGAAATTGTATATTTCACCATTGAAAACAATAACTAAATTATTATCGGCAGAATACATAGGCTGGTTGCCCGCTTCCGACAAATCTAAAATGCTGAGCCGCCTGTGGCATAAACCTACGTAATCGTCTAGATATGCGCCACTAGCATCCGGCCCTCTATGCACAATAGCTTGATGCATAGCATGTAGCGACGCTTCATTACCTTCTTGATGATTAAACAGACTAAAACCTGCAATGCCACACATGTACTATTATTCCTACAAGCTGATATACGGTCTTATTGCAGAACCGACGGTAATGGTTAAATTAAGGGGCAGCTTTCTCCACACACTTTCAATGGCAGGGCGAACTTTACCTGGGCTAGTGTTGCTTGCTGTTTCGTTTGTAAGTGAATTGCTTTTTCCGTCTACGTGCCAGTCGAGTAACTGCGGTGTAGCGCCCCACTGCTTTTTAAAGCGATAGGTGCCTTCTTCAAACGTAGAGCGACCAAAATCGAATGTGCTGATGTTGTTATCTGCGCAGTGCGCCAATAGCGACCAGTACAGCAGCATGTTTGGCGCAAGCTTATTGTAGTCGCGAAGTGTTGATGCCCACGGAATAGAGGCCTGTGCATTATTTTTAATAACCAGCCCGCCGCCAATGGCTACATCGTCTTTGTATACCACACTAACAATACAGCTATCGCCATAGGCGCTAACAATATGCTGAAACCAGCGTTTGGCATGCACAGGCGAGCCTAAATCTCTCATGTTTTGAGCATAAACGCTGTAAAAGTCGTCTATTAGCGCTGTGTTCACACCTAACTGTACAGTTAGCCCGTTTTTCTCGGCTTTTCGAATTTGGCTACGCAATTTCGACTTGAAGCTAGCCATAAGTGCATCGCTTCCGCTTGGCAGCGGCAATAACATTCTTACTTTTTTATGGGCAAGTAACGTGGTGTCTTCAGGTGTAGCGGCTATGTTCCTCACTTCGACATGTTTACTGCCTGTTGTCACCCCTTGTTGCTTTAAGTGCTCGACTAATTGCTTTTGTATTTCATCGCTATCGGCAATGGCATAACCTACATCGCAATAGGGCAGGCTGCATAGCTTTTTACCTATAAGTGGTGTTGCCATTAGTACAGCCGGTAACACGCCTACAACTTGCTTAGTGGCACTGTTTCGTGCAATTAAACCCATTACTTTATGGTTATATGCGGATTGCACTGCCTCTTGCCACGCGAACCGGTGATAGGCAGTCGCGGTTTCATGGTTGGCGACATAGTTGTCCCAAACCGTTTTGTCTTCAAAAGAGGCGAACGATACTATTGTGTTCAAATTATTGCCCATTTACTGCATTCCTTGACGAAATAAAGGCCTCTGCAGAATCCTTTGCTTTAAGTAACGTTGCCGCTTCACTTATGGTGCAGAAGGTAATGTTTGCCTTATTGTCTAAATGTTGCAAAAGGGTTTGCATACGAGAGCATATAAGCTCAAATGCGCCTGTTGCATCTAAGAGCCCTGTAGCACCGTCTATTAAACTAGAACTATGAAGATACATATGTATTATTGGATAATCTTTGCTTAAACAAGTATCTACAAGAGATTTCATGCTGTCGCTATCGGACAGTTCGGGGCTCAAATAAATCTTTTTCAGTATTTTTGTATGCCAGAGAATACCAATGGGCTTCAGTAGCGAATAAGGGCGCTTCGATAGCGTGGAATGAATGCTGTCCGCCTTTTCGAAGTTTTTTACATTGAAACCGGCGGTTACCGGTATTTCCATAATTGCTTTCTGTTCACCCGCTTTGAGTGCGTTATCAAAACTCGGATAATAGGGCGTCAGTGGAGAGCCCTTGCAGTTAAAAAAGTCGTTTTCGTAAAACGGATAAACACTGCTATCTACGTTGATCCCTCTCGAGGCTAGTAACTCCAATGTCTTACCTTTCATTCCCCAGCGGCCGCTTCTGAATGAACGGGGCGTAACGCCGATATTTTCGATTATTACGCGGTTGAGCTCGTCAAGCTTCTGAACAACCTGTTCTTCTGGTAAGTTGATAACGTGCGATTCAGCTTCCGTTGTTTCACCGAAATACGGCGGGTTACACCAAGGGTGCAAATGAGCACCGATTTCGGCGGTTTTACTTTCGGCAAACTGCTTAAGAATGCTACTTCCATTTTTATCGTTCGCTACGGCGTAATCGACAAAATAGGTAGGTCTTATGCCTAAACGCTCACAAAAAGCCTGAAACGCAGGAAGTTTTGTAATGTTTTGTACAGAACAATCGTGTTGCGGGAAGGCTTCGCTCCATTCCCATTCTTCTTCTGTGTCGATGGTTAGTACAAACAATACATCTTTTTTATGCATTGTTTTTCTCTTCAAGCATGCGAGTAAATAAGGCGTAATATTCATTTGCCATGCGCTGCGCTGAAAAATGCTCTTGCACAAACGCGTGCGCGTTTTCGGCAAGTTGCTTAGCGTACTGTGTATCGTCTAGTAACGTTTCCCAGTCTTGTTGTAACTGGCCTATATCATGTAACGGCGCCAGCAGCCCGCTTTCTTTGTGCGTAATAAGTTGGTCGATACCGGCAATGTCATAGGCCGAAACCGGAATTTCCATTGCACATGCTTCCATTAAGCAGCGCGGAATGCCTTCTAATGTGGAGGTCATTACAAACATGTCGAAATCGCGAAGCAGTTGAAGGCGGTCGTTTCTAAACCCTAAGAATGAAATGGCGTCGAAACATGCTAACGTTTTTGCATATTGCTCTAGCTTGGGCCTGTCTTCACCGTCACCAAGAAAAACCAATTCTATGTCGTTTCGTTTAGCGTAAAGCGTATTAAAACAATCGAGAATGGCGGTAATATTTTTGCGGCTTATCATTTGCCCAACAAAGCCAATGGTTTTTTTGCTGTCTTCTGGCTTTGGCTGTTTGGTTACTCTAACGGCCTCCACTTCAGACAAGTCTACGCCATTTTGTATGTACTCAAGCTTATGTTGAGGAATGTTGAATTTTTTAACGTCTGCCATTAATTGTTTAGATAAAGGCACCACCTTTTCGGCGAAGCGCATTGCCTGACAGCCTGCCCATATGAAAAAACGCAACTTAATGTCATCGGCGTTTTCAAACCCGTGAGGTGTTACTACGCAAGGTATGCCAGCTTTTTTCGCAGCCATTACACCTAAGATATCAGACTTATAACCATGCGTATGAATAACGTCTATGTCTTGCTCTTTAATTAGTGCTGCAAGTTTTTTTACAGCCCCTAAATCGAACCTGCTGTTCATAGGTATATGATGCGTTTTACCTATCGGCTTAAACTGCTTAACTAGCTCTAAATCTTCTGTGCCTGGTTCTAGCGTTACCACTAGCTCGCTAGTAACATCGCTAGGCATGTGTTTGGATAGTGCCAATACCCAGCGCTCTGCGCCGTAAAACCCTGTAGAACATATAAACTGCAATATTTTCATTATTATTTATGCGAGCTGGTGCCTACCGCGCCGCGTACTCCTAAAACTGTTCCAATCGATCTTGCTGGGAAATACACGGTGTAAAAAAGCAGGCAGTTAAACAGTGAAACGTGTTTGCCAACCAATTTTTTTAACCTAAGCGTGTACGCCAGAAGAGGCAACCCTGCCACCATTGCCGCTATGATAGCGAAGTTGGTTTGGGAATACATTAAACAAAGCAATAAAATTAGCATACCGATAACCACCGCAAATGGCACGAAGAAACTGGGTAGCTCTCTCAGTGGTATACGTCGGCCTTGTAGTGATGCAATATTAGACTGTCCGCGCCAAATTTCTTTTTTGAACATTGGGGCGAAGGCCTTGTCTTCACCAAGATGAACATAATGGGTTTTCGAAGTGTAATATAAGTTACCAAATTTATTTACTTGGTCGGTGAAGTAATAGTCTTCGCACGTTAAAAGGTGTTCAGGGAACCCATTTACACGGGTAAAGGTATCTTTGTGCAACAGTAAGTTCCTGCCAGGAAGAAAGCTTACTGTGGTGTCTATTTCAGCGTTGCTCAGTGCGGTACGGATCTGTTCTAACGGCGGGGCATCTGTACTGTTAACTTGCATGGCCGCAACCAGTAATGTTTGCGGCTGAGATTGGAGTAATTGCAGCGTTACCTCGGCCCAGTCTGCCGCTAAACTTACGTCTGCGTCTAAAAACGCTAAATAGTCGCCGTTAGCGTTTTTCGCGCCAAGGTTACGAGAGTGCGAAATGGTGTTATCGTCACTATTATAAATAACGGTTAACGATACCAGTTTACTAAATGCAGCCAATTGTTCAGACACTTCGGTATTTTGGCTTACCACAATAACTTCATACTCATCGTTTGGTAGCGTTTGCTGCTGAATACTTTCCAATGTAGCAATAAGCATGTTTTCTCTTCCTTTATGAGGAATGATAAAACTTAATCTAACACTCATGGTTTACCTAGCCATTTTTGTAGTTGTGGAAAGCGCTTAACAAGCTGCAAGCGTTCTTTCTGAATTGAAAAGTTTTTAAGCGTAGTCATTAAAAACGTCGTAATACGGTAACGTTGCTTTTTCACCGAAAAATTGGCGCTTATTGGCATGGGTTGTGGCATAGCCTCGTAAGCCGCAAAATTAGTATTTTGCATCATTAAACAAAGTACTCGGGTGGTTTGGCTTTCTTCGCTATTGGCTAACCGCGTAATTAATGTTTTTTGCATAGTGTTTTTTTTCTGTTCAATAGCATTGGCCAGTTCGGGTAGGTATGCTTTAGCAAAAGCGAATAAGCAAAGTTTTCGAATATCTTGCCCTGTCCATGTTTCGTTAGGAAACTCTAGAATGTCAGGCTTTTCTAAATAAACATACTCACTATTTAGCATCCAAGTAACATAGTGTTTTAACGACTTAACCGCATGTTGATAGGCATAATCGTTTTCTTCAAGCCGTTCTTTAATATGGATAAAACGGCATACTGCTTGAAAAAATACAGTGTAAAACCACGTTAATTCAACATTTTCAAAGTTGCGCTGCGAAATATCATCATCAGGCGATACCGTATTTTCAATAATGTGTGCACATTTTTGTAAATCTTCTGGCGTATTTAGTACGGTGTATTTGTCCATTAATGCTTGAAGGTAGTTGCCCGTTCCCCGATCTAATGGGTACTGGCCTGTTTTTACATTTTTAACCCCATCGCTACCTGCATTTTTAAGCGACAGAAGCGCATTAACGATTGTGCCGTCGCCTTCATAATAATTTTCTATCCAGCGGCAAACACTCAGTAGCGCTTGTTTCGAAACGTTATTACCTGTTAATAAATAGTGATGCAGCAAGCCATTGGTGTAGCAATGTTGGCCACCAGGGCCGCCGCCACCTGCATGGTCTTCATACACTCCAGAAGGCTGGTTTTTGGAATAGGTACGGTGTGTGGCGGTGTGTGCTTTCACATAATGGTCGGTATGCCAAAACAACCCACCAGAGTATTCTGGTTTATCAAGCGTAGTATGGTAAACATCGATATTAGCAACATGCTTCGCCAGGTCGTCGGCCAATGTCTTCCAACGCATGTCGCCCGTAATGAGCCACTGGTTCAGCATGCCACAAAGCGGGTCGTACTGGTTGTTATAGTGCGACACAAAGAACGGTTCGTGTGGAGCAAGGGCTTTCTCATGGTCGGCATACAGCTCGCCAAAATGACGCCATCCGTATTCGTCAATTTCATCGCGTTTCGCAAAAAAGCTGCGCTTGCCCTGAACACCTTGTTGAATAAGTGCCTGAAACGCTTTATTGGCATTAAAAGGGGTGAAAGGAAGGGCGTTAGTTTCATGTACCCACTTAGGGTTAAGCGTGGCGTTAAACGTAGTCAACCTGTCGGGCGATAAAACCACACGCCGAGTAAGTTGCTCGCCGGGTTGAAGCTCTTGTTGGTCACTGCTTTTTGCCCCTAAAAGGCTTAATGCGGTAAGGTTTTTACTGCTGCTAATGCTAGACGGAAAATGCTGCCAAAAGTTGGCCATTTCAACATAGTAATTGTGCTTTGCTCTAACGTTAACTACTACGGCAGGTTGGCACTGGTCGCCCGAATGTACTTGTTCGCCATTCACACTGACAACATACCCTTTATGGGTAAGGCTAACGGTATCATCTGCGCCCACATGCACGGGGCTTTGCCAGTTGGGTTTGCCACTCGATGCCTGGTGTATGTCAGTACTATCGTAAGGTGTTAGTACTTGCTGATCGTCACCCATTACCACCATGTCGGCATGTTGGTTAAGTAACAGCGATAATTCGTAAATATGAATAGCGTTAGGATCGCCCAAATCCCACTGTCCGTTAGGGTGCAAAGAGGCCGCGGGGTTTGTAACTGTGATGTCGCTTATAATATCGCCGGTATCAAGAAAGAGCGTACTTAGTTGCTCTACATGCAGCGGCTTATCGCTTATTTGTGCCGTACCTTTTTGGTGAATTTGAACCGCTACATTTTTGTTGTAACTTCGTAATACATTAAAACTAAACGTTTCTACATCTTCACAAATAAGGTTTTCATATTGCTGCCCATCGAACTGGGCCAGTGATGCCGTACATTTATCACTTACTTGAAAACAAAACGGCTTGCTTGCGTTAAACACCAACGTGTCGCTACCCAATGCGATTTCAAATGCATTATTTACGGCTTTCACCGGGTTTTTAAAGGTACTCGGTTCATTGTCGGCCTTGCCTATAGAAAAGTTACGTGTTTCATTCGCATTAATTGTTGCCACGCCTTTTGCTAGTAACCACTTCACCGAGCCGTCGTGCCAAAGGTGAGTGATGTCGACTGCCACGTTGGTAGGGGGATTGCTATCGTCTGTTATCGAAAGTGGGTCTGTTACTGAAAACAACCCAATGGGGCAGGGAATGCCTATTGTAAAGAAGCCACGTTGTAACTTACGGGTTGAGTTTTCTAAACGAAATACGTTAAACAGCATGTGGCTCTACTTCTACTTCTTCCGTGACTTTACATATCGTTGCTACTTTATATTAGTTACACGTTAATGCCAATGTATAGCGCGAGTGTTCAACTATCAGAAACTATTGCTTTTTGTAGTTTTGACCAATTAGCCCCTTCAACGTACTATAAGCGCAGGAATTTACCTCATCTTCATGGACATTATGCATGGCTAAGCCGCTTACTATTACCGTTGTGTCTCAACGCGTGCCATTCCCCCCTAATAAAGGCGAAAAGCTTAGAACGTATCATCAAATTAAGTTTTTAACCGAGTTAGGGCATAACGTTGAGGTATTAAGCTTAGCTGAGAATGCGCAAGATAAAAAAGACGCACGTGCGTTAAGTGAGAAGCTCGCCATATCGGTAACCGTTTTCACGTTAGGAAAAAAGGCTACAAGATATGCGTGGGCCATGCTGCACAATGAAGCAATAAGTGTGGGTGCTTTTTATAATAAAACGCTGCAACATGCGGTAGATGAAAAGTTACGTGAACGGTGTGATGCTTTACTGCTTTCCGCCTCAAGCCTAGGCTATTACGTATTTAATTCGCCGGCTTACAACGAGCGTTATTGTGCGTTATTCATGGATATGATGGACGTAGACTCAGATAAGTGGCGCCAGTACGCTGCGTCTTCATCGTGGCCTATGAGTATGGTATACAAGCGTGAAAGTAAGAAGATTAGTGCGCTAGAAGCAAAAGCAAATAAAGAGTTTGACGACACCTTCCTAATTGCAAGTGAAGAAACACGGTTGTTTAAACAAAACGTGTGTGCACAGAACCCCGTGAAAGTGCTAGGCAACGGGTTGGATTTTTCGGCGTTTTACCCTGCAAAAAAGGCCAGTGACGCTACCAATATAAACTACCTCTTTACCGGCGTGATGGACTATAAACCCAACGTTGACGCTGTACTGTGGTTTGTTGAAAAGTGTTGGCCTAGCATTAAACAAGAATTACCCAATGCCACATTTACCGTGGGGGGTATGAACCCGACAAAAGAGATTCAAGCCTTAGCCGTACAGCACGATGATATTGCAGTAACCGGCTTTGTTGACGACATACTGCCTTACTTTCATAACGCAACGGCCTTTGTTGCGCCTTTCAGGTTAGCGAGAGGCGTGCAAAATAAAGTATTGCAAGCGGCAGCATGTAAATTGCCAGTAGTTACTACAAGTATGGGCGCGGAGGGGATTAGCTATGCGGGTGCTGACACTATGTGGATTGCCGATGATGCAGCCGCTTTTTCAAAGGCTTGCATAGCGTGTGTAAAAGAAACTGACACAGCCAGTGCACGCGCATTGAAAGCGTTTGATGCATTACACTTTACTTACAGTTGGGAGCAACAACTGCAGCCGCTTAAGGCATCGCTGGAGGCATTATGAAGCAATTAGTTAAGCAGGTGGTGTTTTTGTTGGCTGCATTAGTGATTAGCCCCGTCACTATTTTGTATGCGCTTTTATCTTTGGTGTTAAATAAAGATGCGCTTATTACTGGTTTTGGTCAGTTTTTATCGCTTTTCCCCGGCAAGATAGGGGGCTATTTGCGCGCAGGGTTTTATCGGTTCACGTTTACACATTGCTCACCCGATGCAGTCATTTCGTTCGGTACGTTGTTTTCTCAGCAAGACACCAGTATTGCAGCGGGGTGTTACATTGGGCCGCAGTGTAATATTGGTAAATGCAGTATTGGTGAAAATACACTTCTTGGCAGTGGTGTGCATATTATGAGTGGGAAAGGGCAGCATAATTTTTCAGATACAAGCAAGCCCATTAAAGACCAGGGCGGTACATTTACAAAAGTGACAATTGGTGAAAACTGTTGGCTTGGTAATGGCGCATTGATTATGGCTAATGTAGGTAAAGGTAGCGTAGTGGCTGCTGGGGCCGTTGTTATTGATGATGTGCCTGAAAAGGTTATTGTTGGTGGGAACCCAGCGAGGGTTTTAAAAGCGCTTTAAATTTTCTGAAACCCTTTACTAGTTTGTTTGCCGCTCTTATTGCTCTACCAGTGAGTGTATCAAGGGTTAATGACACACTGTTAAATTCAACAGTCTTGTCAGCCAACGTTCGCTTATATTGGCTATCTCCCCCCATAAAATCGTATTGCCTATACCCCAAAGCAGCATAATACGCCATGAGATGAAGGTGCATGGTATAGCCTGGCTTGATGTGTTTGTCGTTAAGAATATTATTTATTCCAGAGCAATAAAAATACACAGTGTCGTTAAAAATAAAATTCAGTGTATAGCCAAGAACGAATTCGCCGGCCGTTACTTTTGCAATGTCTGTAAATTCGTAATGCTCAAAAGCCAGCTTTTTTATCGTTTTTAAAAATACTGAATTTTCGAACCCACTTCCTTCTGGAGTGCTGCCCCACCTTGCTATATGAATCTTTGATAGATCGTTGAAAAAGGCATGTCGTTGTTCATCATTATCTGCAACTTCTATACGCAATTCACCAAACCTTTCACGAAGCTTTCTTTCACTCCTCCGCACCTTGGAACGGCTGTTAGCAGAAAGCTTTTCGGTGAGGGAAGCCTGCGTTGTATGCCTGTTGAGCTGTGTTGTGTAGCCTAATATAGTGTGTTTATTTATGTAACGCTGCTGATGTTGACTAATATAGTTATGGTCTCCCTCTGACATCGATACGGACAACATATCGAATTTTCGGTTAGCCAATGCGTTGATGAGTTCATTAAAAAATATTGAGTGGTATTGGCTATTGCCAATCAACGAATTGTATTCTATCCATATTTGGTCATCGATGGCGTTACCTGCTTGGTTTAAAACCGCTACATTGATCTTAAAACCGAATTTACGTTTTGTCTGCCTACCAATAAGTACCATACACACAGGCTTTTCGTCTTCAAACAAAACGAAGGCACATAAAGAAGCTTGCTTTGATATTACCCAGCTTTGAAGAAAATGCGAAGTTAGAAAAGGGCCGCTGTTCGTCGGGCATAGTTCGTCTAAAAAGGAGGACAATACCGACCATTCGATATTGTCCACCCACTTTGTAGTTAGCACCTTAATGTTTTAAGCGGGTTAATTAATAGCGTCAAAAAGAGCTCTGTCTTCTTTTGCTAATGAACTGGGGGTAATTTTGTTCAGCAGCGCTTTGCCCGCTTGCTCATCCCCTGTGACGATGAGAGCATTTGCGACAAATAACTTGGTCTTTTGAGAAGATGCTTTGTCTTTATAAGAAATTACATCGTCAAAGCGTTCTAGCTTAGTTAATACTCTGAGCATAGTGTCTACATACTCGTCATTATCAGACTTCAAATCGAGTGCTTTTGTCGAGAAAGATAACGCAAGATCGTAATTTTTTTCTAAGTAATAGGCCCATGCAAGATTGTTATAAACGTCACCGTCGCTCATGTCGGTGTCAATAAGCGAGGTGAAAAGCGTAATTGCGGCGCTATTGTCTTTCCCAATTAAACTTTCAGCGAATAACGCTTTCGATGCTCTATCGTTAGGGTATTGTGCTACGTGTCGCTCAAGGAGTTTACGAGAGTCTTTTCCTAACTTTACATTAACTACATATAGCAACCTTAAAACGTGATGTGACCGACCTGCTTCGTATGCTATTTCTAAATGTCGCGCACTGTTTTTAAGGTCGCCCTTTCTAAAAGCTAAGAAGCCTTCTACATAGCTTAATGCCGATTTGGGCGTAAACTCATTCACTCTTAGTTTTGCTAACGTGTATTCCGCTTTAGTTAAATCTCCCGCTGTTATATACAGTAGAGCAAGTTTAGCGTTAGTAGCAATACGGTCATTCGGATTCATTACCGCTAATGGCGATCTCTCTAGTACTTCTATCGCTTTTTTAGTTAGCCCTACCGTTTCATAATATGTAGCCATTGCGTGAATGGGTCGTAAGCTTGATGGGAATGTTCGTTTCCAGTTGTTGTAAACGTCTTCAGCTTCTCGTAATTTACGCTGTTCAGTAGCGATAAAGAATAGTATTTCCCAATACTGGTTAATGCTTTCAGCACGCTCACTGTCTACATTACTTAATGCGTTCTGTGCGAGTGGGTAGCTAGCTGTCACGGCAAGGTAACCGGCTTTGAGCAGTTGAAACCCTATTTTCTGTTCTGCACCTTCGATAGCGTTATCCAGGTGCTGAATAAATATATCTCTATATGACTCATTGTCCACTAGCTGCTCAAAAGCCATAAATAATTTAAGTGTAGCTAAATCGACAACGTTATATTCAAGTATCAGATTAAGCTCATCTAACGCACTTTCATAATCAGTATTTAATGCGTGAGACTGAGCAAAAAACATGCGAGAAGCTCTGTTGTTAGGGTTAAGCAAAAGTGCTTCTTTAAATGTTTTATCGGCACCCGCTCTATCATTGTTTGCAACTTGAATGGCACCCTTGTAATTCAGCACTACCGCTTTTTCATTAGTGCGAGCTAACCATTTATTAACATACTCCAACGCCTCATCAAACTTTGCTTGGTTTAATAGCATCGACACCTGAATGAGGTTGTAACCTTCATCATTTTCATCGCCAGGTTTACCAAGTATGTCTGATTCTCCCTTCTTAGCCAGGTCGATTAGCCCGAAAAGGATTTTCCCAGTTGGACTGCTTTGTATATCGAGCTTGTTCTGAATTTGTTGCCATTCCGGGGCGTCTTTATTCTTGCCAATTAATTGCCCTATCGAGGCTAATTCAATAGGCGAATAACTATCGGCGCTCGCTAGTTTTGCCAGTGCGTCGTCACCAATTCCAAGCTTAACTTGAGTTGCAATTAGCATTGCGTTTGCCAATTCGTTATTTGGCGACAGAGAAACCGCTTTTTGAAAGCTAGATAGCGCTGATTCGTACTTTTCTTCGTTGAATTCAAGCGTGCCTTTGGTAAGTGAGGCAGAAGCAGAGTTCATACCATATGTATCTGCAAGTGATACATAATTAAGTGCATCGGAATAACGCTCTTCGCTCAGCAGTACTAGGCTTTTAAGATAATTGGCAACAGGGTTTTTTTCGAACTTAGCAAGTGTAGTGTCGACTAGCGCTTCGGCTTGTTGATACTCACCCAAAGCGACAAGTGCTTGGGCATATGGAAGATAGATATTAATTGTTGAAGGAAATTTCGCTTTATAAGCGCTATATGCTTGTATTGCGCCTTGAGGCTGGTTGCTGCGCCTCATTAAGTCAGCAATTATTAAGAGTTCCTCTTCAAATTTTATATTGTCTATTAATGAGGTTGCATCAGCAGATGTAAGTTGTTTACTCCGAAAAAGTTCAATTGCCTTGATAGATGAAAAATTTAGCCCTGTATTATTGACACTAGTTGTGTCAGCACGTGATAAGTCTGCCCACATCGTTACAAGTTCACATACGGTACAGTCTGGCTTAGTTGATGATAGTGGTGTGTATTCGGGATCAAAATTTAAAAGGCTAATATGTGCATTGATGCGCTCGGCTTCTTCAGCCTCACTAGAAGAAATAACCTTCATATTTAAACGCTCTAGCTCTTTTGCTGCGCCAATTATTTCACCATGCTTTATGTATATGCTAGCAAGTTGCAATCTAAGAGAGTCAGACGGTTTTTGAGCAATAGCTTGTTTGATTAGAATTTCCGCTTGCTTGGTATCTCCCGACTGACTAGCGACTTGCGCTTCTTTGAGCAGCTCTTGTTCCGATTTCTCTGTGCAACCAGTGGTTAAAAGCGTTCCGATTAATATTGTCGCCAGTGTTGTTGTTTTCATCGTTACTTAGTAGTTATTTTTATTGATAGGGTAACGTTACCGATATTCGTCGGCGGATACAAGATTTATGGAGGTAACGCCATAAATAAAAAAGCCGGGTCAAATGACCCGGCTCTTATGACAAATGAATTGTCTTTATTTTTTAGCGCTACGGCGACGTGCTGTTAGGCCAAGACCTAGCAAGCCAAACGCTGTGAATGCTAATGATGCTGGTGCTGGCACTAATGTAGCCTGAACTGTCGAAGACTGAGTGATTGTAAGCTGGTACATACCTGGTCCAACCGTTGCCCAACCAGATTCAAAGCCTACATCGTTTCCAGAAACGCTTAGTAAGTTACCAAGGCCCGGTGCATCGAATGCGATGTCGTTAAACGTTCTACCTGTAGAGCCGTCGATATCAACTTCACTACCATCAGAAAAATCAACAAGGCCAATACCGAATGTCGCTTTAGCTGATGCAGTAGCAAATTGCGTATTATCATTTGCTAAATCAGCTGAGATAACCGCGTCTACTAAGTAATCCATAAGCGCTGTGAAACGCAAGTTAATGGTTGAACCTGTAGAGAACGTAATCATGTTTACAATACTGTTCGCAATGTTACTGTTTGATGCTGCTGACTCATTATTACCAAATGCGATGCTTGCTTCTGCATATGTAAAGCCCGAAGCGCCATTGCCTAAAGCGTTACCTTCAACTAATGCGTCAGACGCTGCAAAATGGAACGCATCGCTTTGTACAAGTGAGCCGCCATCTAGCGTTTGACCGTTATCTGTTAAACCAAGAACGCCACATGAAGGACCTTGGCACACTAGTGCAGTATCTGAGTCAGCCGCAGGAGTACCTTGAGAGTCGTCTGAAGCGTCGCTACTGTCATTATATTTAGCGAATGCGCTTGTTTCACGCGTTCCGCCCAGAAGGTTAATGAATGATGCAGGGTTCACGGGGTCTGCAACTTTGTCACCGTCTGTATCGATTTGAACAAAAAGATTGTTCAATTCTAAATATGCAGTTGTAGAGATTCCAGCGTTCGCTTGCGTTGCTGTAGCCATTACGCCAGCTACTGCTGCGTATTTAAAAATGCTTGTAAGTTTCATGTTTGACACTCCGTTGAGATATTTACGACTAGATAAAGCAGGTTGCGTGCCAATATTTAACTCGATGTTTTTAAAGGGTTTTTATTTTTAAGGTTATTTAGTTGTAAAATTATCTGACATTAAACTGTACTTGCTGGGAGAGATCACATTACACGGGTCAAGCAATGCTTTATGATTTAGCAAGGGCTTGTCTATGAATAGATGCTTGTACTCTAGAAATGAATTGGCAAAAGTAGACATTCGATATTGCACAAACCCTATTTCGGCAGCACATAACATTATCTCTTCGTAGCAGTTCATCGCGTTGTTGACCTCAGCCTCGTTACCCCTATCAAATGATAGTGACAACACCGATTCCATAGTTCTATCGTTCAGAAGTGTGACGGAGATTGGGCATTCAAGACCATATTTTTGACACTTATTTTCCATTAGTTGTGTTATTGCGGAAAAAGCAGTGCTTTCTATTGAAGAGCATGGCGCCCCCCACAACAAACCAACATTATCGACCTCAGGCGATAAATTGCCAATGGTACGTTTTTGCAAATTTCGCCAATAGATACTTTTTAAGAAGTAATTAGAAGGAGTGCCTTGCTTAATATCGCACAATGCATTTAACCCGGGTACCATAAGTAGCTTCGCGGCTATTTTCCTAATGAATTGGTGCTTGCTATGAATTGCACGGGTTATTTTGTTTTTATACTTCGCTAAATAACGTTCTAGTGTTCTTAACGTTTTTTGCATTTTTGGGCCAATGAATATAGGAGTCAATGACAGTGTTCTCATTGCTTTTTTTAAGTCTTTTTTGTGCGCAGAGACTTGAGCACGCGTGCCATAAAAGCCACCTGACAACGTCCAGTCGTCCAAGTGAAGACTATTCATCGCTTTTTCTAGATCATTCAGATTATATGAATCGATAAGGCCAGGATACTCTACAGCTAAAAGCTGAAGTGACTTTATGTTATTACCTATATGCGCTGCACTGTGTATAGTGCCCTGTGCGCGAAGCTGTGCACAAACATCTATCATTTCGCCAGCAATGCTTTTGTTGAAAGGGATAAAATACGCAACAAATTGAGAAGGAGTGCGAAGCAGCTTAATCGTCAACGATGTAACCACCCCAATATTATTTTGAATTACAAGGCCAGTGCTGTCTGGCCCAATATTATATGTTTTAATTTTGTTTTGCGTGGTGAGGACGCCATCCATTGATGTTATAAAAAGTGCAGGCTGTTGGTGCTTGGCCAAAGGGACAATTACCTGAGCATGTAAAATGTTTTTTGCATGCTCAGCTAATGGTGTATGACCAAAGCCTCGTTCTAAGTAGTTTCCTACTACACTCGCTTGTTTCGGAGCGCCGGTTGTATCGTGAATAAACACGTTACCCTTATCTTTTAGGAATTGACTTATCGCTTCTTGCGTAACGCCTGGTTCTACAGTGATTTGGCCTGTTTTTTCGTCAAAGTTATTAATTCTAGTAAAATTACTTAGATCGACAATTACACTGTTGCTGTAGGCCTCAAAGCCCCCGTATCCCAAGTTTAACCCTTTACTTACGGGGTGAATGGAAAACCCATATTCTTTAGCGGTGCTAATTAGCGTTGTCAGCTGAACATACCTTTCGCTATCATTAGTAGATTCAACGGGCATGGGTTTTACTATAGTGCTAATTGGATAATTTGGGTTATAGGTGGTTTGGGTACAATATTCGTCTGAGGTTAATATTTGAGCTGGAGCAAACCCTTTCTCGATCAATAGTGTGGTCAACGAGCGTGTTTTTAGTGCTTCAAAATCGTGCATTGAATAAAAGCCTTTTACAGTATGCGGTGGCTTAATGGGAGCGTTTAATTTTTTCGTTGATATCGTTTAACATTGATTTGAAGTTTGGATTCAAATTTTCAAACAACAGCTCTTGATTAATGTAGTAGGGGGCGCGTTTACCGTGGTAGTCAACAACTGGCCCAATTTGAGTGAATTTTATTCCAACAAACCCCATGCTTCTCGCAAGTCTTGGTTCCATCATAACGAAAGCGTGTTTAATACCACTTTGCATTACTAGCGATGCCGCGGTGAAATATAAGCCTACAGCAATAAAAGGGAAGCATCGTAGCTCTGTTTCTGAATAGTTTTCTTGATCTATTACACCGGTAGCTGAACCTGAAAACTTATCCATCTGCCTTCTTCTGAATGTGTTTGGAACTGCAAGCCTCGATATTTCGCATATCTCATGCTTCGGAAAAAAGTTGGGATTTAGCGTGTTGTGCGTAATTGAATTCAAGCAATACTTTTGAATAGGTAATAGTTCACCTTCATTTAACGGGCGGACAATACGAGCGGTTCCAGCAAAATTGTTGCTTGTTCTATGTCTAATTAGGCAGTGTAGTGAGTGGGCGTCAAACTCATCTCTCTCCATTTTAGATTCGTTGACGGGCTCAAAATTTAGCTCTTCACAGTACACACTGTGTCTAATTCTGAAAACTTCTTCTTTTAGTTGTTCATCTGTTGCAACAACTGGCTCAAGGTAACTAGAAAAATGGGATGATATATAGTTTGCTTCTCGCAGGCGGCTATAGCCCGATAGCAATTTGCCGAGCTTATTCTTATTTCCAACTAAATTGGTAACTCTATCAAGAATACTTTTCGGGTTTTCTTTGCCCACTACCAATACCCACTAATCTTTGCCATTAACTTTAATATAGCAGTTTTTCTTGTAAACCAAAATTATATTTAATCATTGATAAACATAGTGAATTTTAATGACATTTAAAGATTAAATGCTAGTGTTGCTACCTTCTATTGATGTCTAATTAGTTGAATTTACTATTTAAAGCTTACAGCATGATTCTATCCCTCAGTAGCGCAGAATATTCGTATAATGCATGTTGGCAATTTTGAATAGCTGATGGAGATGGATAATTGATATGGAATTCGTTGACCCCACTACTGATAAAATCCACGGCAAGAAGATCAATGTTTACTTTTTGCTTAACTTGTTCATTTATTCGATAGAGGTGAGTGGCTGAAGAAATTATGAGTGTATTTTCTTTTTCTACAAACGCTTTAATGTAAGTCAACTCCTCGGTGGTAGATGTACCTTTATTTAGCGCGATAATTGCCTGTTCGTTTATACCCAAAGACACTAAAAGCTTTTTAGCTTTGTCTGCGTATCCTATCGATGTGTCGTGCAAAAAGTAACCTCCGGATAAAAGGACTTTCGTTTCGAGATTACCGCGCTTTTTATATTCAATAGCCGCTTGAGCTAATCGTTGCAACGAACATTCTGACCATTTACTAATCTCAATATGTGTGGAACTTGTATCATAGAAACACGCTAGGGGGGCTATGAATGCATACGAACTTTTTTGAGGTTGCTGCTTTTTTGCAAATCCTTCCAACGGTCGCAGTAACAAATCAGACACAAAAAACTGTGAACTGAGGAGCAGTATAGATATGCCACTTACTAAAAATTTGCGTGCACCACTACGATTTTTTTTGCGAATTACAATGGAGATTGCCAAACATATCACACATAAATTGAGTGGGTTTATTAAGAATAGGGCTAGCTGCTTAAGCATATTAGTGTGTTACTCTCTATAATCGAAAGCTGGAAGCTTGCGTATGCTCAATATACTATTTTTTTGAACAATTTATGAGGATTATAATTTGAAAACAGTGATGTTTAAAACGCTCATCATCATTTTGCTGTCATTCGGTATGCGTGAAGCCGAATGTGCGGAAAACAACTTTATAAACGTTGTCGAAAAGGTAAGCTACAGTACTGTCGCCATCGCACTGCATTCACCGCTCAAACATAGCGCGCCAAAAATAATGGGAACGGGATTCGCAGTACAAGATGGCAGCATTGTAATAACTAATTACCATGTAGTTTCTGAAATTCTCGACCCTACAGTGGTAGAGCACTTTGTCGTGCTAACTGGAGAAGGCAAGAATGTTAAGGCATTAAAAGCAACTATTGATAAGATAGACCCTAAAAACGACCTAGCAGCACTGAAAATAGAAGGGGTAGTGAGCCCCTTAGTTCTTGGCGAAGACGAACTAAGAAAGCCTGGTACTTCAATTGCTTTTACTGGCTTTCCAATTGGCGCGGTTCTTGGACTTTTTCCAGCAACACATACTGGTATTGTTGCTGCCATTACGCCAGATGCTATCCCTGTCATGAATTCAGTTCAACTCTCCACGAAAATGTTATCACGTCTTGATGACTTGTCTTTAATTTACCAACTAGACGCCACAGCATTCCCCGGCAATAGCGGTAGTCCAATGTATGATCCACTGACTGGGCATGTAATTGGAGTAATAAATAAAGTACTAGTTAAAGATACATTGGAGAGTGCATTATCAAACCCATCTGGTATTTCTTACGCTATTCCCGTTGTTAAAGTCCGCAATCTACTACAACAGTAGAAGGACTTTTTTAGTACACTGTGCGATCTGGCCATGTATAAGAAGTATTGTGCTTAGAATGTTGCTGATAATAAGCGCTCGGTTTCGGCGTACCGTAACATTTTGTTGGTTGCAATTTTTACTTGCCTTCATAAAACATGCTAGATAATTGATTTTTAAGTACATTGTATACATTGGTGGTTAAAGCATTTTCCGACGACAGCTGCTATCCAACAGCGACTTAGAGCAGATGAGATTATTGATGCCACATATAACGTAGAGGATAACCATTCGGATGAGGGAGCTGAACACTTCAGACGATGTTTTCTCACTCTTATGGTCAGTGGATGACGTAGAAAATTGTCATTTGATGTATTTCGTTAGTACAGATTAGTTTAGCCGTTTTGCTAGTTCTATTATAAAGATACTCCATAACTGTTATATTTATGCGTGTTGTTGCACGGTAAAATTTATTAGGCTGTCTTGCTGTAATTAAGCGGCCTAAGTAGGATAGAAGGTTGCCACCTGTACAAATGGTAGTATACTTAATGTCTACGTAAGAGCGTCGAATTTTTTTACACTTCAGATAAATAGAGTTGCCAAGCTTATGAAATGCAAGGTTTTTATTGTTGGTGTGAGTTTTGCATGTCGGGTTTATCGGGTAAATAGGAAGTAGCAAATATGGACAATATGTCAAATAAAGGCGTAGATGCAGTCAAATCTCGCCGTAAATTTCTGAAGAAAACATCAGCGGGTGTTATTCTTGCTTCGCTTCCAGCGGCATCTGTTTGGGGGCAAGATTCCCTTATTGCAGGTTCAATAGCAGCATCTGGGCACGGTTCTGATTTCGCCGGAGATTCATCAATTTCGCTACTTTCTCCTGGATTTTGGAAAAATCATACGGGTCACTGGGGAACAGTTCCAGTAACTGCAACCTATTACTCTATGACAGGTGGAGCACCTTTTGGGCACGGTATTTCAGGTACCTTTAAAGATGAAAACGGTAATGTATTAAGCGATAGCCAAATTCAAAACCTCACTCTTTTAGAAATACTTCAGAACCCAGGTGGTGGTAACGGAAACGGTAATATAAACGGGAAGTATGCGGGGCCCGGAAATATTAATTGTTATATCGCAGAGATGATTCTTAATGCTGCCAACCATGGTAGAACGTTGGACGGGCAAACGATTCATTTCCCTGTGCTCTTCAATTCATCGAACGCATCAGGTCAAGCTTATCGCGGGTTGTTCCCTGACATTAATGCGTTTGCTAACTATCTTCATAATAATGCGATCGGTAAAGAAACAGCAATGGCGCAAGAGTTAGAAACTCTACTAAACGGTAATCATGCCTAAAGCATTGGCTGAGGTATTGGAAGAGGGCGTGATATATCACGCCTTTTCTGATTGTAGCGGTGTGGCGATTTATTCTACTTTCAGTAACGAAGTGTTTGTAACCTCGGAAAGCTTGTCATCATTGCTTACAGCGTTAGGCAATAACACCGCCGGTGATGAGCAACAACGTATAGTGAAAACCGAACTTGTTAAGAAAGGTTTTATAAAAAGCGAATGGCATTAAAAAGCACCTTCTTAAATACTTATCCTTTCTCCTTTGAACTAAAAACCGATATAGATTTCGTTTCAGACAATCTTTCATTGCTTTACAGTGATGTGATAACGCAGATTGACGAAGAGATTACTCCTAATTATCAGGTCAGGCTAGAACAGTCAGGCCTCATTCGACGCTTCTTTAAACCGCAAACCCGTTTTTTCTGTGATCAGAGAGAGCCTTTTCTCCCGATGTCATTTGATAAATCGCTCGCTATGTTTGAATGGGGCCTAAACTGGATAGTTAGTGCCCATGAATTCCGGGATGTTATTCTACATTCAGCTGTTCTGGCGAAAGGTAATAAAGCAGTGTTGTTTCCTGCGCCCCCAGGCTCTGGTAAAAGTACACTTACGAGTTGGTTGAGCCATAATGGTTGGCGATTATTGTCTGATGAAATGGCACTTATTACTCCTGGAACTAACGAAGTGACACCATTCGTTAGGCCTATTTGTTTAAAAAATAACGCAATATCCTTAGCGAAAGAGTGGTTTCCACAAGGCCGTTTTTCTTGCGTATCAACGAATACACACAAGGGGGATGTGGTGCATTTGTCGCCTCCTAAGTCATCATGGGATGCTCGTTTTGACAAAGCGGCCGTCAGTGCAATTGTATTTCCTAAATACAGCCCTAACACGTTCTGTGATGTTTACGAGCTCACAAAGGCCGAGGCATTTTCAACAATGACAAACAATGCATTTAATTATGGCGTATTAGGTGCTGAAGGCTTTAATTCATTGATTAAATTAGTTGAAGAAAACCATGTTTTTGAAGTTCACTATAACAATCTAGAGGAACTTCAAAAGTTTTTGGAAGACGATGTCATTGCATAATCAACACATATCCGAAAAAGAATTTATTAACTCTGTTTTGCACCCTGAGAGCTGTAAAGATAAGTCTGAATTATGGTGGCTGTCCTTTATCCAAATTCTAAGGTTTGAGAGGCTACTTTCTCACTTTGCTTGTAAAAGCCTCGAGTTAAACATTATCGAATCTCTCCCTCTCGTAGCAAAACAGCACCTCTTCAATGCTATTGTTATGGCTGAGAGGCAAGCTCATCATTTGAAATATGAAGTTTCTCTTCTTTCTCAGTCTATCAAAAGTGTTACGCCATTATGTTTATATTTGAAAGGGGCCGCTTATTGCTTGGCTGAGATGCCGTTAGCTAAAGGGCGTTTGTTTTCTGACATAGATGTACTAGTGCCTAAGGAGTCTCTGGACGCAATAGAAAAGAGCTTGTTGTTGAAAGGGTGGATTAGTAAACCAGTAAACGATTATGATGATAGGTATTATAGAGAGTGGGCTCACGAAATACCTCCTCTAATACAATCTAGAAGAGGGACTGTAGTGGATCTTCACCACAATTTAGTTCCTCCAATATCTGGGAAGGCACCTGACATACAGGCGTTTCTTAATGAAACACATGAAGTGAATGGTGTTACCGTGCTTCAACCTCATGCAATGTTGTTGCACTCTTGTGTGCACTTGATATTCAATGAAACGTTTAAGCAGTCCCATAGAGACCTTTATGATATTGCCTCTATAGTTAAGACCTACGGCTCTGAAGAGTTTTGGGAAAAGACGATATCGCTCGCTAAGCAAACAAATTTTTATAAAGAACTGTTTTTGGCGTGCAGGTACAGTAGTGCAAAGCTAATGTTTGCATTACCTTCTTCTTTAGCTGATGATTTACCAGTTTCAAAATTCAAGCTTTGGATATACGATAAAATCTTTTTAAAGGCATTATCGCCTCATCATCCGTTGTGCGAAGTACAGTGGCTATCTTTAGCGAGTGCTTGTGCTTGGGCGAGAGGGCAATGGTGTAAGATGCCAGTGACTTTATTGGTATACCATCTTTCGGTAAAAGCGGTTAGAGGCATTGTTGAGGCTGTATTTGGAAAGCATGTTTTCATGCCAAAGCATTCAGAATAATAATATATTGTTGATTTACAAGGAAACCTCGTGAAAATACTTGTCACCGGCGCGGCCGGCTTTATCGGTGCTGCGGTATCTCAATACTTAATAAACCGAGGTGACGAGGTGGTCGGTATTGATAACATTAATGACTACTATGATACCGCACTAAAGTACGCACGTTTAGATTCGATAAAAACCAGCGAAGCGGCAAATAACTTCACGTTCATAGAGATGGGTGTTGAAGACCGCGATGGCATGGCAAACCTTTTTGAAGCACAAAAGTTTGACCGCGTCGTGCATCTTGCGGCGCAAGCCGGTGTGCGCTATTCGATAGAAAACCCTAATGCATATGTCGATTCGAACTTGGTAGGGTTTGTAAATATTCTTGAAGGGTGTCGCCATAATAAAGTGGGGCACTTGGTGTATGCCTCGTCAAGCTCGGTATACGGTGCAAATGAGACTATGCCGTTTTCAGAGCAGCATAATGTCGACCATCAAGTTAGCTTGTATGCAGCCTCTAAAAAGGCCAATGAGTTAATGGCGCATACGTATAGCCACCTTTATGATTTGCCTACCACTGGCTTACGGTTTTTCACCGTATACGGCCCGTGGGGTCGCCCAGACATGGCATTATTTAAATTTACTAAAGCTATTTTAGAAGGCAAAACCATAGACGTATATAACTACGGTAATCACCGTAGAGACTTCACCTATATCGACGATATTGTTGAAGGGGTAGTACGCTCACTGGATAGAGTTGCCGCGCCAAACGATGCATGGAGCGGTGAAAAACCAGACCCAAGTAGCAGCAAAGCGCCGTATAAAGTGTACAACATTGGCGCGCAAACACCGGTACACCTTTTAAGCTTTATTGAAACGCTAGAAAAGGCACTGGGCGTAGAAGCGAAAAAAGCGCTATTACCTATGCAGCCTGGTGATGTGCCAGACACGTATGCTGATGTGTCGTCGTTAGTTGCTGATACAGGTTACAAGCCGTCTACATCGGTCGAGACGGGCGTCAAAGCGTTTGTTGATTGGTATCGCGGCTTTTACAACATCAACTAACCGTTGTCAGGTTACTCCTGTACTAATAAAAAAACGTCAAAGAAAAACGCCGTATTTACCCACGTAAATACGGCGTTTTGCGTTTGTCGTTCGCTTACGCGGTTAGGCTGGTGGGGCAATTACCGGGTCGTTAGCGGGAATGGTGTTAAGGTCTTGTGGTAAGTTTAATTGCGTACATTTTTTGGGTAAAAATTCTTTTGTAGTATGGTATCCCAGTTCGAAAAGTTGATGTTTCACTTCTGGTGATAACGAAAAATCTACCGCAGAAATATCCCCCGTATTCACCACTACCGTGTTATGCCAGTATTTTGCATTTACATACTCCCGTGATATGGCTGTCATAAAGGTACGTATCAACATGCTGACATACTGCGGTAGCAGCAATACGCTTTTTTTAATCACTGCGCGCTTTTGCGGAGCGCTTTGTAGCCTAAAGCACACCGTTGGGGTGCCATCTTTTTGCCAATCTTCAAATAATGCATCTTCAGATAAAATCGCACCATCTACCAATAGATGCTCTTTAAATGGCTTGAACGAGAAAATGAGGGGTATAGACATTGAATACCTTACCGCTTCAGATACTTTCATGTCTGGCGTGTTGTCTTTTCCGAATAAGACAGGGCCGCCGCCGTTTACGTCGGTGGCTAAAATGGTAAGGGCCATAGGTAAATCTTTAAACGTAGCGCCTTCAAGTTGTGCATCAATCCATGCTTCAAATACGTTACCCGACGATAACCCGCCTTCACGCAACAAACGCCACAGTGAAAACTCAGTAAACTGTTTAAAGTCGGTATCGACGGCAAGTTGTTTCATTTGTTCTACGGTGAAACCTTTTGCATAAAGCGACGCAATAATAGACCCACCAGAAACCCCGACTAAGGTGTCAAAATGAATGTTTAAATCTTGAAGGGCTTTTAAAATACCGATGTGGGCACTTAAACGGGTGCCACCGCCAGAGAAAATGGGCACGATACGGGATTTTTTTGTAACTTGCTCGGACATGTTCTACTTCCAGTGTCATCACGCACTTGCGCTTATATAAGCGTAGTCCAACCATGCCGTCGCGCCAATAGAATTGACAAGTAAATAGGCCATAAGCTACTAAAGAATAAACAAAAAAATACCGAAACAATAGGTGTCGGTATTTTTAACAGTGAAACGTGTTAGCTCTTTATACCCTGTATAGCGCGACGCGTAGACAAAAGTAACAAGCTCAAACAAAGAAGGCCCACAATGCCTGGCGATGTAACCTGTATCGATTGTGCAGGGTCTCTGGCCCATACGTTGATATGCGAGGCACCTTTCCCGCCGATATCTAGCGTATTAAACGTACCGCCTAGATTATAGGGCGTTTGCAAGTTCAATACCGAACGGGTGTTCTCTGATGCGAATATATCCTTAAAATCAATATTGTAGATAATAGATTGGTGTTTGCCTTTGACACTTCCAGACTTAATTGAAATGGCAAGCTGATCGAACAGTGCATACTGACCAAGAACTTGCTGCACAATATTCACAATACCGCTGACGTCGAGAATATTCAGGCTCCACGTTCCTGCATTACAATCGCCACTACTGCCGCTTGTGCAACTAAATGCCACGTTGAGCAGGTTGTCTAGGCTGGTTGCAGTTGTATTCCGCCCGTCTATTTCAGAACCGTCGCCAAGCGGCGCTGGCCCAATGCTAGAATAAGACGCATTAAAATGGCTATCTAGGTTAGCGAGGTGGATCCAACCCGGGTCGTTAGCAACACCATCGATGTCTAGCGCTTGTAAATCTGGGGTGTCGATGAAATGAAGGTAGTCAAAACCGCCTTCGCCATTTAGTAACCCGTCGTTGAGTTGGCCAATGTTTGGATCGGGTGAACTAAGCCCGTGCGCGTCATCGTTTCCAAAATAATACGCACATTGCGATGCATTGTAGGAGGTCGAAAGATAGTTACTGCCGGAGCTGACATCAGCAACAGTATTCAAGGTTAGGTTAGCAGTGTCACACCCTGACGAACTGCTGATTACGGCACCCTGGGCAGTCAAACCGCTGAGAGTGAAAAAAATAAACGTTAGCGTGTTTAATAGCTTTTTCATTTTGCAATCCAATGACGTTTCATAAACGAAAATTGCATAAGGCGTGCCAGTGTTAAAAAACTAAATTAACCAATTGCTTGTTAATTAAACAGGATAGGGCGACGAAGGGTCAGTAAAGAGAGCTGACAAAAAAGTCGGGCCTATGCCCGACTTTATAAGTTTTAATGTTGACTATCGCGCAGCAAGTGCCGCTTTCATTTCTCTTCTTCTTGCATGAAGAAGTGGCTCGGTATAGCCACTTGGCTGTTCTTTGCCTTTGAAGATAAGATCGCTTGCCGCTAAAAAGCCTATTGAGTTATCAAGGTCCGGCGCCATTGGAATATATTCGGCGTCACCGGCATTTTGCTCATCTACTAATACTGCCATGCGGCGTAGCGACTCTTTTACTTGGTCGACACTTACAATGCCGTGCTCAAGCCAGTTAGCAATGTGCTGTGAAGAAATACGCAGTGTTGCGCGGTCTTCCATTAGGCCAACATCGTTGATGTCAGGCACTTTCGAGCAGCCCACACCTTGGTGTACCCAGCGAACGACATACCCTAAGATGCCTTGAACGTTATTATCTATTTCACGCTTGATAACATCACGGGTTAAGGTAGAGGCATCAGCCAATAGTGGAATAGTCAGAATGTCGTCTAACCCACTAAACGTTTTATCCAGCTGCTGTTGTACACTAAATACGTTTACATCATGATAATGCAGCGCGTGTAACGTTGCCGCGGTCGGTGAGGGTACCCATGCGGTATTTGCCCCTGATTTCGGGTGGCCAATTTTAGTGTCCATCATGTTTTGCATTTCATCAGGAATGGGCCACATACCTTTACCGATCTGCGCTTTACCAGACAGGCCACAGCGCAAACCTACAGCAACGTTCGCCGTTTCATAGGCTTTAATCCAAGGCATGGTTTTAAGCGTGGCTTTATCTGCAAATGGGCCGGCTAGCATACTGGTATGAATTTCATCACCCGTTCTGTCTAGGAAGCCGGTGTTGATAAATACAACGCGGTCTGTTGCTTCTGCAATACACGCTTGCAGATTTACACTGGTACGGCGCTCTTCATCCATTATGCCCATTTTAAGAGTATTTGTGGGTACATCGATGATGGTTTCTATACGACCAAACAACGCATTAGCAAAGGCCACTTCTTCAGGCCCGTGCATTTTAGGCTTAACAATATAAATGCTGCCTTCACGGCTGTTGCTAAAAGTGCTGTTGCCAAGCAAATCGTGTTTGGCAATAAGTGAGGTCACTAAGCCATCCATAATACCTTCAGGCACTTCTTCGCCGTCAAATAACATGGCACTGTTTGTCATTAAGTGACCAACGTTGCGCACAAACATTAAGCTTCTGCCAGTTAACGTAACGGCATCTTGATTCGTGGCATGCTTTGACGGCGTATACACTCTGTCTGCGTTCATGGTGCGGGTGATGTCTTTTCCACCCTTGGTCATGTTTACGCTAAGTGTGCCCTTCATAAGGCCTAACCAGTTGCTGTACACCAAGGTTTTGTCTTCAGCGTCTACCGCTGCAACCGAATCTTCACAATCCATAATAGTGGTAAGTGCGGCTTCAATAAGTACGTCTTTCACGCCTGCAGGGTCGGTTTTGCCAATAGGGTGCGTTTTATCTAGCTGTACTTCAAAATGAAGGCCGTTGTGAACAAACAGCAGCGCCGTAGGTGCGCTGATATCGCCCTGGTAACCTTGCCACTGCTCTGTGTTCGCAAGGGTGGTAACATCGCCGTCGCTTAACATCATTGCGAGCTTGCCGGTTTCTACCTTGTACTGTGTAACGTCTGCATGGCTACCTTTAGCTAATGGAATCATCCCATCTAAATAAGACTTTGCTTTAGCAACCACTTTCTCGCCGCGAACGGGGTTGTAACTTTTGCCAGGCTCGGCGCCATTGTCATTACTAATGACATCGGTGCCGTAAAGTGCGTCATACAGGCTACCCCAACGCGCATTTACCGCGTTAAGTGCATAGCGTGCGTTGTTGATGGGCACTACCAGCTGAGGGCCAGCCATGGTGGCTATTTCCGCATCGACATTTGTTGTCGTTGCAGTCACCGCGCTAGGCTGTTCTACCAAATAACCAATCTTCTTTAGAAACGAAGTGTAATCATCACCAACAGGCTTATTACCGGCTTTGTGGTAATCGTCAATAGCGCGCTGAAGTTGTTCGCGTTTTTCGAGTAACGCGCGGTTTTGACCAATGAATTCTGCGAACAGGGCTTCTGCACCTTCCCAAAATGCGGTGGGCTCTACGTTGGTGCCAGGTAATGCTTGTTGATTGATGAACGAATCAAGCTCTGTAGCAACCTGTAAACGGCCTCGTGAAATGTATTCTTGCATAATTACCTCTATACCTATTCTGTGCTACCAGTGTAGAGAGTATAGAGGCAGTTTTTTAATTTATGGTTTGTATCTTTGTCATAATCAGCGTGAATATTGCTAGCTGCCGTTCATTTCACTCGCGACGTCGCTGATAAGACGACGCAACCAAATATGGCCTGCATCGTGATGAAGTAGCGCGCTCCACGCCATTTTTAGCGCAATAGGCGGAATGTCAAAAGGCGGCTCTTTAATTACCACCTCTGGATCGTTTTTAAACAGTTTCGCGGCTTTACTAGGAAGCGTTGCAATTAATTTTTGCGTTTTGGCGATTTGAAGTGCGGCATGGTAATGGCGAGTAAATACGCGAATAGCACGCTGTTTACCTATTTTGGTTAGCTCAGCATCTACCCATCCCAATTTTTGTACTTCATTTGGGTCGATACCCACACCTACACCAAACCCTGTTTTACTTACCCAAATGTGTTGAGCGTTTAGGTAACTGTCTAAGTCGCATCGTTCAACAAGCGGGTGGTCGGCGCTCATCACGCAACTAAAGGTGTCGTACCAAATTACTTTTTGATGGAACGATAAAGGCAACTCCTCAAACCGGTTTATTGCCATATCTACTTTACCTTGCTCTACGTCGTGAAATGTCACGTCACTTGGGGTAATTAAATCTAGCGTGATGTTTGGCGCAAGTTCAGCAAGTCGGCCCACCAACTCAAGCAGTAACGTACTTTCAGCGTAATCACTGGTCATGATACGAAAGGTACGGACACTGGTGAGAGGGTGAAAATCGGTTTCGGGTTGAATAGAGCTTTCTAACCGGCTAAGTACATCACGAATAATGGGCTGAAGTTCTAGGGCGCGCTTAGTGGGGGTCATGCCGTCGCTGGTGCGCACTAGTAAAGGGTCTTTGAATAGGTCGCGAAGACGCTTTAAGCCATTACTCATTGCTGGCTGAGTAATGCTGAGCTGGTTGGCCGCTTTTGTTACGCTGCCTTCTCGCAGTAATACATCTAAGTAAACGAGTAAGTTTAGATCGACCTTCGCTATATTCATTATTCTAATGCTCTTTATGAATTCAATTAAACACATCTATTATAAAGTGTTTTCAAACGAATGCTAGATAAGCGTTTAGTCTTATTCTTATTTGTGTTTTCACGTTAAGTTTATGAATTTACTAGTTAAAAGTGGGGGTGTGTAGGAGGCATGGTAACGCCGTGTGTTTTACTTGTTGCCTAAAATTAATAAATACCGTGAATAAAGAAGGGCACCCGAAGGTGCCCTGAGGAAAGGTTGGGAAACTTTTCCTTTTTAAACGTCGAACTGGTTCATGGTGTTGTCATCACCAGACGCTTTCAATGCGCCCTCACCAGAGAAGTACTCTTTGTGCGTATCACCTAGGTCAGAACCTGCCATTGCTTGGTGTTTAACACACGCAAGACCTTGGCGAATTTCTTGGCGCTGAACACCACGTACATAAGCAAGCATACCCTCTTCACCGAAGTAACCTTTAGCAAGGTTATCAGTAGATAGCGCCGCTGTGTGGTACGTAGGCAGTGTAATAAGGTGATGGAAAATACCCGCTTCGCGCGCTGCATCAGCTTGGAAGCTCTTAATTTTTTCATCAGCTTCTGCTGCAAGTTCACTGTTATCGTAATCTTCAGACATAAGCTTAGCACGGTCGTAACCAGACACATCTTTACCTTCTTCAGACCATGTATCGAATACTTGCTGACGGAAGTTAAGCGTCCAGTTGAAAGACGGCGAGTTATTGTAAACAAGCTTCGCGTTAGGTACTTGTTCGCGAATAGCATTTACCATTTCAGCGATTTGACCAACGTGTGGCTTTTCAGTTTCAATCCACAGTAAGTCTGCACCTTGCTGAAGTGATGTTACACAGTCTAATACTACACGGTCGAAACCTGAATTATCTTTAAAGCGGAATAAACCATTTGGTAAGCGCTCTGGCTTAACAAGCTGGCCGCCTTGCTTAAGTACAAGGTCGCCTTCGTTCAAATCTTCAACACCGTTTACAGGCGAAGTTTTAAGGAACGCGTTGTATTGTGCTGCTAAATCGCCTTCAGACAATGACACTGGGATCTTCTGAGTAAGGCCAGCACCAAGTGAATCGGTACGTGCAACGATTACGCCATCTTCAACACCAAGTTCAAGGAATGCATAACGTACTGCATTAATTTTCGCTAGGAAGTCTTCGTGAGGAACCGTTACTTTACCGTCTTGGTGACCACATTGTTTCGCGTCAGAAACTTGGTTTTCGATTTGGATACAACATGCACCCGCTTCAATCATTTGCTTAGCAAGTAGGTACGTTGCTTCTTCGTTACCAAAGCCTGCGTCGATATCAGCAATAATAGGTACTACATGTGTTTCGTAGTTCTCAATCTCTGCTTGAATCGCAGCCACGTCGCCGCCGTTTGCTTTTGCATCGTCTAACTTGTGGAAAAGATCGCCTAGTTCACGAGCGTCAGCTTGACGAAGGAAAGTGTAAAGCTCTTCGATAAGTGATGAAACCGACGTTTTTTCGTGCATAGATTGGTCTGGAAGCGGACCAAATTCAGAGCGAAGTGCTGCAACCATCCAACCAGATAGGTAAAGGTAGCTCTTGCTAGTAGTGCCTTGGTGTTTTTTAACAGACAACATTTTTTGTTGGCCGATGAAACCGTGCCAGCAACCTAAAGATTGCGTGTACTGAGACGTATCAGCATCGTATTCAGCCATATCTTTACGCATGATGCCAGCTGTATAACGAGCGATGTCTAAGCCCGTTTTAAAGCGGTTTTGTAATTTCATGCGGGCAGCATACTCTGGGTTAATTCCTTCCCAAGTACCTTTTTGTGCTGCTTTTAAGGTGGCGAAGTTATCAATGTCTTGTTGATATTGCGACATGCTCGTCTCTCCCGACTATAATTAAAATTCTTAACGTTGTTTTGCGATTACGCTGTAGGGCGTTCCCGTTAGTTCCATTTCATCCTAGTGCGGAGTTGAAGATAAGAGAAATATATAATTTGGATTGCCGTCATTCATACTGTGAATGTTTGCGTGGTGACACTTTACTCATAGAGACGAAAGTATAGTGAGCATTGAGTGATAAGAGAGAGTAAATTTATACCATCACGCACAAGGTGTTTTGTTAACAGGCAACGACGTTTAAAGATTAATAAGCGATAACGTGCTTCATGAGGTATTGCCTCGCGCGTTAATCGGCGGTTGTAGACTGAAAAGAAGTGAGCGATATGACTAATAGCGTACTGTCATCGGTAGATCAAAGAACCAAACTAGTCGGGGAGAACCGCTTAGAGCTACTCCTGTTTAGGCTAGGCTCCCGCCACATCTTTGCTATGAACGTGTTTAAAATCAAAGAGGTTATTGGCGTGCCTAAGCTTAATAACATGCCCGGATCGCACAGTAATTTGAAAGGCGTGATGAATTATCGAGGTGCCTCTATTCCCATTATCGATTTACGCCAAGCAATTAAAATGCGAGGTGGTGCTATCGGCGATGAAGCGAACAACGTAATTATCACTGAATATAATCGCAGTGTTCAGGGTTTTATCATTGGTCAAGTAATGAACATTGTGAATACGTCTTGGGAAACGATACAGCCACCACCTAGCGGTATAGGTAAATCAAACTATCTAACCGCTATCACACAGGTGAATGTAGGTGGCAATCAAGAGATTGTAGAGATAATAGATGTAGAAAAAGTACTGGCCGAAATTATCGATTATGACATTACCATTTCTGACGAAGTGCTCGATTCCAACATCGTTAATCATTTTGTAGGTAAGAAAGTACTGATTGTTGATGACTCTAGCACGGCACGTAAACAAATCTCAGATACGTTATCGCAGCTTGGCGTGACGATCATCGAGCGCAAAAATGGTGCACAAGCACTTGCGCTATTAAAGCAGTGGGCTGATGAGGGCAAGCGGCCAAGCGACGAAATACTGTTAATGTTTACCGATGCCGAAATGCCCGAAATGGACGGGTATCGCCTAACTGCCGAAGTAAGAGAGGATGCAAGAATGAGTGATTTATTTATTGCGCTTAATACCTCACTAAGCGGCAGCTTTAACGACGCCATGGTAGAAAAAGTAGGGTGCAACCGTTTTATTTCTAAATTTCAGCCAGACATGCTTGTTGATGTCGCGCAGCAGCGGCTTCGAGAATTTCTAGAGCAATCTTAATAACGAAGCGCTACTTAACGACAACTTTACGATTCTTAACGTAAAGTTTTGAGGTACGCCTCGTCCTGATTTACACTAGCGTTATTACGAGTAACGTTTTGTGTAGTGAACACGTTTCAAAAGCGTCGGTTTATATCTCTTTTATCGCTTGTTTCGCAATACTACCAAAATAACGTTTTTCTTTTTATGTGCCTTAACGCTTTGGTGCATAGCTTATACTTCAGGGAAGTTTTCATGATTAAACAAAATATTCGCACAACGCTTATGCTTTGTGCCTCTGCCGCAGCATTGATTGGGTGCGGTGCTACTGACAATACGGTGAATACTGCCCCGCCAGCTCCACAACAAAATGTTCCAAAAAATATCATTATGGTGGTGGCTGATGGTATGGGCCCTGCTTATACCACGGCCTATCGCAATTTTGTTGACGACCCCAGCACGCCACACATCGAAAATGTCGTGCTAGACGATATTTTAGTAGGGAATGCATCAACGTACCCAGCAAAGGTTTCTGGCTATGTGACTGATTCTGCTGCCGCAGCTACTGCATTGGCAACAGGGGTTAAGTCGTATAATGGTGCCATTGGTGTCGACGTTAATAAGCAGCCTGTTCAATCGGTAATGCACTTCGCAAAATCAAAGGGCATGCGCACGGGATTAGCCGTCACGTCGCAAATTGTTCATGCCACGCCAGCGTCTTATATTGCGCATAATGAAAGCCGTAAAAACTATAATGCTATTGCCGAAGACTTTTTTGATGTTCGCGTAAATGGCGAGTTTGTTGCCGACGTAATGCTTGGCGGCGGTACGTCTTATTTTGCGCGCGACGATCGAAACCTTGTGGCAGAGTTTGTTGATGCAGGTTATCAGCATGCAGATTCTTATGAAAGTTTGGCGTCGGTACCGACTGGCAGTAATGTGCTTGGCTTGTTTGCACCGGTTGCGCTGCCATGGGTACTGGATGATAGCCGTAAAAATCGTCTTGAGTACATGACAAAACATGCTGTTAAGCACTTGGAAAACGAGAATGGCTACTTTCTATTAGTAGAAGCAAGTCAAGTTGATTGGGCAGGGCATGCAAACGATATTGCTTCGGCGATGACTGAAATGCACGACCTTGCGTTAACCATGTCATTTTTGCGTGACTATGTTGATGCCAACCCGGACACCTTAGTGATATTAACCGCAGATCATAGTACCGGCGGCCTTACCATTGGTGCGCGTGGTGACTATCGCTGGAGCCCCGAATTTTTACAAAACATGAATGCATCGGCAGGTGTTATTGCGCTAGGTATGGTAAATGAAGATAAGCCTGGTGATTATGTTGCTAAACAGCTTGGTCTTACTCTTACCGATGAGGAATTGGCCACGTTCGACAGTGTTGCTAAGCAAGATGATGCGACTCGTCTAAGTGCAGTGAAGACGTTTTTAGATAACAAAACTAATACCGGTTGGACAACAACTGGGCACACGGGTGTTGATGTTGAAGTATTTGCTTTTGGTGCAGGGCAATCCTCCTTTCAAGGGCAAATTGACAACACAGATATTGCCAAGAAAATATTTTCATTCATTGACAAAAACGTACCCACTTCACCACGAAGCGATATGGCGTTAACGACAACAGGCGAGGCATCGTATTAATAAGTCGATGTCAGCGAGCCGAATGGACGAAAATATAGAGGCGCTTCTTGAAGGAATTTTCGAAGAAGTAAAGCCAATGCTTGGGCAGGGGAAAGTGGCAGACTATATCCCTGCGCTCGCATCGGTGAACCCCAACCAGTTTGGTATCGCCATTTGTGATAACGAGGGGCACATCACGTCGTTAGGTGATGCTAATGTCCCTTTTTCAATTCAAAGTATTTCAAAAGTATTCAACCTTGCACTGTCAATCAACCACTACGGTGACACGATGTGGGACAGGGTAGGCTGTGAGCCATCGGGCTTACCGTTTAATTCGTTAGTGCAGCTAGAGTACGAAAATGGTATTCCTCGAAACCCATTCATCAATGCCGGCGCGCTGGTGGTCAGTGACATGGTGGAATCGCGCTTCGCATCGCCTCACGTTGCGATGCGAGACTTTGTTAGACGTTTGTCCTGCAACCCCGATATTATGGTAAACAAAGACGTTGCCGATTCAGAGTTTGAATACCGCGCAAGAAACGCCGCCATGGCGTATCTTATGAAAGCGTATGGCAACTTTGAAAACGAAGTGGAAGCGGTACTACATAACTACTTCCATAACTGTGCGATAGAAATGACATGCGCAGACTTGGCAAGAGCGACGAACTTTTTGGCTAATCGAGGCTTTTCGACCTGCGCAAACGAACAAGTGCTAACGCCCGATCAGAACCGTCAAGTTAACGCGTTGCTGGCCACTAGCGGTATGTACGATGAAGCTGGTAGCTTTGCGTTTAAAGTGGGGCTACCCGGGAAAAGCGGTGTAGGCGGCGGGGTTATTGCTGTCGTGCCAGGCCGGTTTTCAATCTGCGTGTTCTCACCTGCGCTTAACAGTGTGGGCAATTCACAATTAGGTGTGGCGGCACTCACCAGTTTAAGTAAACGAATTAACTGGTCGGTTTATTAGGTCGTAACACACAAAAAAAGCGCTGATGAACAGCGCTTTTTTCTATCACTCACTACTTACTATTTATGCGTATTAGGCTTACTTTTTCTTCTAAGCGCTACTGCAGCTACGCTTGCAATAAACAGCATCGACGTTGCCGGAGCAGATACCGGAACTGTGTCGACAAACACATTTATTGATGTAGACGTTACTAAGTCGTTCCCCGAGAACGCGCTAAGCGAAACGGTATACTGACCGGCTCCTACAGGGGCGCCTGGTAGAAAACCCATGTTCACAGAGTTTTGTGCGATGTTGAAGTCGTCTAACATACTGCTAAGATTGGACGTGCCATCTGCAGGAACAAAACTAGCGACGTTTGCCGCCGAGGATTTGTTTCCGTCAGCGTTAATCCATGAACTATTATTGCCCAAGTAATAACCTGTGCTAGTACCTGAAACAGGGTTGTAGCTTTGAATGTTCATTGCCGACGATGGATTGTAGTCTACGCCGATTAAATAGGTGTATGTACTTAACGGAGAATCACCATCTAGTGTGTCAGAGTTAATTGACCAGTCGAAGCTCCAAATAGACCTATTGCTTGGTACCGTTACGCCAGTAGAGTCAAACAAATAGTTTCCATCACTATCTTGTACAATACCAACGCCTAGTTGATCATTTGGCGACGCGTAACGTTGCTTAGCTCGTAATCCTAATTCAAGGTTGCCAGAAGTTGCGATGGTGAACCCCTGATTGGTATTCCCATTACCCCATATTATTCCGGGTGTAATAAGTGCTGCATTGGCAACGCCTGAGAATAAGAATATAGATAGTGAACTTAGCGTTATTAATTTTTTTATGTTTTTCATTTTTTTTCCCTATAACAATAGTGTTAACACCCAGCGTAAGCTATGACGCCAACGGGTGTTATACTTTAGTATAAGCAATTGCTGTTCCTTTATTTTATTTCTTAAATTTCAGTTTGTTATATATTGTTGGTGCAGGGGGATGTGGTTTTTGTAAAAAAAAGTGACAGTATTTGTTAACGATTTTTTAATTTTTTTGCTGTTGCTTTTTACTCGCACTTATTTTGATAAGGTACTGCGAACGTTATGTTCATATACAGGGGAAATGGCAATGAACACGCCGTGTAAAAAAAGCAGACACTTTCCGTGATACTCACTTCAATACCCCGTTAATTCTAAAAAGCCAGCGCCGCGATGACTGCCTGATACGTTAACTCGCCCCTCATAATAGGGGAATACGCTGTGATTCCATTGGTTTGGCTTGAAAGGGCTTATTGTAATATCAATGTCTCTAGTGGGAATTGACAGGGCCCAGCGAGTAGGTACCTGCTTTTCATCAATGCGTTCGGTGGCTAAAATTGAAAGCTGAATATCATCTTTTGTCAGGGTTTGTGACTGTCCTGTAGGTGAAATAAAGGTGCCTGTGGTGAAAGACTCTGAACCGGATGGACCTTCGCTTGATGTGTTGGGCGGTGTTGCGTGCATTTGAAACGCCATGAGTTTGCTTCCATCATCAAGGTGCAATGAAAACCAGTCCCAGCCTAATGCGCTGTTGTTAGCAAGGTGGCTTGTCCATTCATGATCAAACCAGCCGTTGCCCGATACCGCCACGTTCTCGCCGTTTATTTCAATATTGCCCGTTACTTCAATGTTCGGTTGGCTGTAGTAGTATGAGCGCAGCGACGCATCACGCGTTTTCTTGCTGTACCCATTGTTACCATGCTTTATGTAGGGGCCGGTTTGAACAAGAGATAGCGCCACGTTTACGTCTTTTTGAATAGTAATGTTTAGGTTACTAGGAAATAGCGCATTGGAGGTCGATTGCCACGACCAGTTGTCTATTGCGGCTTCGAAAGGCTCGGCAGTGACATTTGCATTGCCCACACCACCTTGTGCGAAGCGCTCTTCAAAGTAATGATGCTGGATTGTATGTAGTGAAGCGTGCCCCATCCATTGTTGGCTATTCGACCAGTCGTTTTTCGCTATATCGTCGCGCAAGAAGCGAAACAGTGTGTACTGCAGGCCGTAATCGTTACCGTTGCTATCTTGCAGTACAAACGTTAAATACCACCATTCAAGCTGGTAATCAGGGTGGCTTTTATGATCATTGGGCAAGGTTAGCGGCTTGTTTTCATCAACGCTTGCATGCAGCGTTGATGCGCGCATATCACCAAAAAAACTAGATGGTTTTTGAGGGTCACTGCAGCCAGTCATGCAGACTATTGCACACCAACTAATTATAAAAACGTGTCGATATGAGTGTTGAAAAAAGCCAGCGTCTATCATTACCACTCCTGCCGTAAATCGACTTTTTGTTTTATCTTACCAAGAGGCAGCAATAAGATAATTAATACTGTCGCAATGCCAAAGAACGCGCTGCTTGCGATAACCGATGTGTCGAGAATTAGCGGGTATACCCAATGAAATGCATAGCGATTTACCAACGTTATAAAAGCCCATGCTAAGAAAAGGCCAAAAGGAATGGCGAGCAGGGTAGTGATAATACACAGCAATAGGTACTGAGCAAATAACGCAGCTTTGATGCGAAGGGTACTAACCCCTAACGCGGCTAGCACACTAAGCTGAGACTGATTACCAAGTGCCAGCATGCTAAGTGATACAGCAAATGCTAACCCTGCCACGAGCAAGGTGGTAATGTTTAAGCCATGGGTGAGAACAAAAGTTTTATCGAACGTGTCCATAGAAAGACGCAGTAACGCGTCTCGTGTGTAAAGCGTACCTTGGGTGTTTAACATTGCATGGTGTGGGGTAACATTCCCCGTTAACGCTACTATGCCAGAGAAGGTAGAGGGCGCATTAAATAATCGTTGAGGAAGCAGCACTTGTGCATGAATGTTGCCGTAGTCTGGATAAACGCCTAATACCTGCCATTGCTGCTGTTTTATTGCATTAAACATCGCATCGGTATCGTCGGTGCGTTTATTGGATAATTGATTAGACGATGTGTTATCAAGTGGCGTAAGGGTAACAGTATCACCAGGCGTAACCTTATATTTGAATGCAAATTGCTGATTAATATATATGCCCTTGCCACTGGCAAAGTACTGCGTGCTATTTGCTATTGTATTTTGAAGCACTAACGTTTGCTGGGCGGCGTCAGTGGCTACAAAACTTCTAAGCCTTATAGGTGCGGCAACATCGCCGATATGGGCAATGGCACGCCTGCGGTACACCGGTATGGCGGTTACATTATTTGGAATACGTAATGCATCAATCTCGCTTTCTGTATATAGATAAGCTGGCGCGTCTAAACGCTGTGACAACCAACTTTCCGTCGCTTCTCTAAAGCTATCGGTCATTACGTTCATACCGACGTTAGCGGTAAGTGCAATGAAAAAGGCACTAATGGCTAGCTTTGTCTTGTGTGATAACCCGTGTGTACTTGCTGAAATGTAATGCAGTATTGGCCTATTTTTAGGGGTGTAGTGTTCAATAAGTTTGGTTAGGAGCGGCAGCCAGACGATAATTAACAGACAGCTAATCACTAAAACATACCCAATAAATAGCAACGCTTCCAAGGTTGAGCTAACAAGGCAAAGGCCTAAATAAAAGGTAAGTAAAGACACTACTGTGCCTATCAGTACTTTTGAAACCGTGGGGGCAGCAGGAGGTGTTGTACTGCGTTTATTCAGTGCATACTTAATCTGTTTTGCAGGGAGTAATGAAAAACCTGCCAACGCTAAAAAGGTCACCGCAACGCTTTGAAAAAATAGCGATAGCAAGGTTACATTCGGGGTTACGAAAAGCGAATTAAACAACGAGCTAAATGTCGAGGAAAGTATTGGCGAAAGCAATACTGCGCCGTTAAAACCAATCACTAAACCTATGGCGCAGCCAATCATGCAATACAGTAATAGCTCGCAAAGTAAGCTTATGCTTATTGTACGCGCCGGAATACCAAGTTGACGTAGCCTAACGATGTTAGGTAGTCGGGTGCGATACATTAAATTGAGTGCGTTGAGAATAATGAATAACGACACCACACTCATTAATATGCCCATGGCCCACAGGTTAAGTTTAAAACTGTCTGGTAGTGAGCCAGTATCAGTGAGAGTGGGAGGGCGTTGAATAGTTAAGTGCTTTGGCAGGTGCGTGAGTAATGGCTGAATGTCAGTGTCATTTAGCGCAGTCATAAATACTGCGCCCGACAGCGGCGTATTGTTAAGCGTGCGACCCTGCGTATAAAAATCTGATAACGCTAACAACAACGAGCCTCGAGGCACGTAGCGACTGGTGCTTATGTCGAGGTGTTGCGCAATATGGCGTGTTGATTTTTGTGTTATCTCTTGTGTTTGTGAATACGTGCTCGACGTAATAAGAACCCTGCTGCATGTTGTGGTATCGACAATAGTGGGGTGTGCCAATGCTGCCATGCTGGAGGAGGCAGCATTGTGCATACCGGCCGTTGAAGCGCCGGGCGAGGCAAATAGTGCAATCGAGCTATCTAACCCTTTTTCAAACTGACTGCCGTTGAGTGAAAGCAACGCTTGTGCGTCTATTCCTATCAGGCTTAATGTCGGTGCTTGAGAAGTTGACGAAGGCTGGGGGGGATGTTGCGCATCAAAAGACGGGCAGTTAACATGAACATCCTGCTGAGAAAAGGCCACAAGTTGTGTGTAGCCTTGTCGCCTTAGGGCTATGTAGTCACGTTTTGTAAACGCCTCTCCTTTTTTTGCAACCACCATAGCGTTGCTGAACAAGGTGGTTTGGGTACTGACCAGTTCCCCTTGCTCGGCACCTTTGTTAATTAGCAGTACCGTGATTAAGCCGGCGTTGGCGACAATGATTGCTAACACAATAAGCAGCGGCTCCCACGGTCGCTTTTTGCTCATTGCCAGTAATGTCCTGAAGGTATGGGAGATTAACCCCATTATGCGCGCTCTCGTTTTAATTGACCCTTGTGAAGCCAATAGGGAGTGTTAGCTTTTTGTGCGACGTCTTCGCTGTGCGTTACAACAACCAAGGTGGTATTTAACTGCTTACACACATCGAAAAGCGTATTGGCGACAAGTTCGCTAGTGTCTTCATCAAGGTTGCCGGTAGGTTCGTCTGCTAAAATAAGCGATGGCTTATGCACAAGCGCTCTGGCAATGGCAGCACGCTGTTGCTCCCCCCCTGATAATTGAGAGAGTGGTGCATCTGCTAGCGGCAAAATGCCAAGCATGTCCATTAATGCTGCTTGAAATTCCTTATCAACATTGCCTTTTAATCGACTGGTAAAGGCCACGTTGTCCCACACCGAAAAACAATCGAATAAGTTATAGCTTTGAAACACAACGCCAAGATGATGACGTCTAAATTCATCGGCATTTTTCATTGCCAATAATGCGTTGCCGCCGATTGAAATGTCACCAGACGTAGGGGTGTCAAAGCCTGCGATAAGCGAGAGTAACGTTGATTTTCCGCAGCCTGAGGCGCCGCGAATACTGACACTGTCACCTTGGTTCACAATAACGCTAAGGTTATTAATTATCGGTGTGGTTTGCTTTGGAAACGTTTTAGTAAGTTGCTTGAGTACTAGCATGGCGACACGTGTCTATAATACGTAACGTTAGTACGGGCTATGTGTAATAAAGCTCAACACGCAGTACCAAAATTATCCGCTACGTACTGCATTTTTCTATTGAAGATGGGGCTGCTGTTCCCGCGCTTAACAGTGGTAATTAAGCGCGAGAGCAAAGCGAAGGCGATAGCCCGCATACGTTACTGGTTAATAAAATTATCTAACTCTTCGCCGGTAAGCTTTTTGATTTGAGCAAACAAATACCACAACGCCGCAATCAACAGGATCATACTTGGAATAACAATAACGGGGTAACTCAGTGCCGTCATTTTGCCAAGCTCTTCGGTGTAGGCTGTTGTACCTGGCTCGCTTACCAGTATCATTTTCGCCAAAATATAATTTAGGGCTGATGAAAGAAAAAACGAACTGGCGACGATATACGAGCTTACCGCTATTTTATGTTTAAACGCACGCTGCTTATTTTGTTCGTCTAATACCTTGTTCAAGTACGGCCAATTAATAATCTGATCATTTAGAATGAGCATTTTTACCAACGGCTTATCGGAATATTGGGTAACCAATACGGCAAGGCCAATTATGCCAGGAATAGCCGCTTCTTTAATGGCGATGTATTCAGCGGGAAGCTTAAGTAAGCTGAATCCGCCGGTAAGCAATACGCTGATAATACCAAGTATAGAGAAGCCGTTTACCTTGCCCGACGCTTTTAAGTCCCACAGACCGTAGCCTATCGGAAAGCTAAGTGCGGCCACCACACTCCATGCAGGTCCTAGATAATTCTCTGAGCTGGTATAGCTCATTATCACTACGGGGATGATAATGTTGAACGCAAGATTCCCGAAGAAACCTTGGTTTTTTTGTGTAGGTTGTTGTGCTGCTGTCATAATACTTTTAGCCGCTATAATAATACTGCAATTATACGTAAACCAATTATCGTGCCCAGTACCAAGCGGCAAATAAACCACCTAAAAAGCCAAATAAATGATATTCAAACGAAATAAACCGTGAACTGGGAAGTACGCCTACCAACATGCCGCCGTAAATAACGGCAACCACAATAGAAATCAGTAAGTACCGTTTCTTGTTTCCAATAAAGCCCGCCAGCACCAAAAAACCAAAGTAGCCGTATACCATGCCGCTAGCGCCTATGTGTATGGCACTTCTCCCCAATAACCACACACCAATGCCACCAATAACCATTGCGCATAGTGTCGCTGCAATAAATGTGCGCTTTCCCCATTGCATGGTAAGCCACATGAATAACAGAAGGGGGACAATATTTGCGAAAAGGTGTGCGGGTGACCCATGTAGAAATGGAGCAGTAAAGATATAGGGTAAATGTGAAAGCGTGCGCGGTATTACACCGAATTGATTTAGCATATTACCGGTAAATAAGTTAATTACTTCAAGCAAGATAAGCAGCGCGCCGACAAAGAAAAGCAGCTTTATTTGTAACGATAGTGGCTTCATTGAACTTCACTCTGTAATAAATTTAAGGCAATGGACGAGGGAGTAAACGCCGATACATTCACGTTGTTACGAACAGGAACGCTATTTGGTTGAGCCCATCGTTACCGAACTATTCGTTTAATTATCAAAGAATAATGTGCGGTAAGTAGCGAGATAAGTCCTGTGTAATGGCTGACGCGTCTTCTCTTACCGAAATTCCGCCGGGCATGTCATCAACCAACCAGCTACCTATTAACGTGTGATTCCCATCAAAAACGGGAAGTGTCGAGAATGCCTGAATAATAAAACCTTCTTCACCGTAAGGGCCCGAGCTCAATTCAGATTCTTTACCTTCTTCAATCATCGAGATATTCGCGCCTTCGCGCGAGAAAAGTGGCTTTTTAACCCATTTTCCGCTGATATCCTTCGTTTTAACGTCATCTGCAAAATAAGCTGGGAGCAGGTTGGGGTGGCCCTCAAACATCTCCCACAATAACGGCAGTAGGGCCTTGTTTGAGAGGATTGCTTTCCAAGCGGGCTCTATCCAATTGACGCCAGCATCGCCCAGTGCATCGCCGAACTCTTCTCGAAGCATGAATTCCCATGGATACAATTTAAAGCAATCGGTAATCGGGTTATCGCTAAGGTCGGTAAACACACCGGTATCGGCAAGACCAATATCTTCAATAAACACAAAGTCGTTATTAAGGCCGGCCTCGCGCGCGCAGTCTTGTAAATACTGTACCGTTCCACGGTCTTCAACGGTGTCTTTACAGCATGAAAAGTGCATTTGGTTTATACGATAGTGTTCGGCAATTTCTTTGAAGCGAAATACCAACTTTTCTTGCAGGCTATTAAATTGGTCAGCATTTCTCGCCAGCATGGTCGACTCAACGCCTTGTTCTAACCATAACCACTGCCAAAAACCAGATTCATAGAGGCTGGTGGGCGTGTCTGCATTGTTTTCAAGCAGCTTGGCTGGGCCTTTACCGTTGTAAACAAGGTCAAGCCGAGAGTACAAACTTGGATCGTTTCGCTGCCAGCTGTCTCTTACCGCGTCCCAATGTTGCTTTGGAATACAAAAGCGTGCCAACAGTGCTTCACTGTTTACGACGCGATCGACAACGGCAAGACACATTTGATGCAGTTCAGCAGTTGGGTCTTCAATGTCATTTTCAATTTGTGACAACGAGAATTGATAATATGCACTTTCATCCCAGTAAGGCTCGCCGTACATGGTATGAAAATGAAAGCCAAATTCGTTGGCCAATTGCTGCCACCCTTTTCTAGGCTGGCATGGCACTCTTAACATGCGTTATCCGCCCCAGCCGCCTTTACGAGAACTACTTCCCCAAGAAGACTTCGCTCTTACGCTACTACCAAACCCGCCTCGGCTCATGGTTTTGTTTACGGTTGGCTTAGGTTTAAGGGTGTCTGGCTTAACTCTAAAGTTACGATTTCTAATATCACCACCAAACACATGGCCGTCGGCCGTCACCCATCGTGAACGATAAGGCGAGTTATAGGCATAAGAGGTATACAAAGGTTGTGAATAATAGCGGCTAGGTGATAGCAACTGGCTAACCATATAACCGGCCATAAACGGCATAAAGAAGCTACCGCTGTTGGTGGTAACGTTTCGGCACTGATTAGGGCCAAATTCCGATTCACAATCGTATTCAGAACGATATCGAGGGCTGGTTCGTTCCGCTTCCTCTAGTGCGGTTTGATAAGCTGCTTCACATTGCGCGGCGGCGTTGGGCAAGTCTTGCTTACAGTCTTCAATAGAGGTGTAAACCTGCGCATCTTGTCTATTATCAGAGCATGCTGCAATAAAAACACTCGCCACACCAATGGCTAACGGCTTAACATTAAATGCCTTGCGCATGCGGGTAAGGTCAATATTTGCACTTCGTTTTCGAGGGTGGTGGTTATTTTCACTGGTTGACAGTGTGTTTTTGACCGCCTCGGTTTGCTTTGATGTACTCATCATGCCCCCTTAGTACGTCATGCACGCTGCGTTTAATAAGCCAACGGCAACAGACATACAGCCAAGCATCACACCAGCAGCAATTTCATTGTTATTAATACGCTCTGCAATTTTCGGCATAAAGGTGTAGCGTAACAAAACAAACGCGAATGATTGTGCGATAACGGCTACCAGAGCCCAGATAATAAAATCGACCAACGCCACAGAGTGAGAGGCGGCACTACCAAGCGCAATCGCGAAACCAATAATTGCCCCGCCAAACCCAATGGCCGCGGCCACATTCTTGTCTTCTTTTACCAACTTCCATTCATCGTGCGGGGTGACTAAGGTGTACACCACTTTGAATATAAATAAAAAGACGATGGATAAACCAAAATAGAGCGCGAAGTTATCAAGCCCTGCCAATGATTGCATTACCGTTTCCATACTTTATCCTTATTTTAACCATTTATTGTGATGTCTGCAGGTTGTATATCAAACCCTGTTGAAATAACCAAGCAGCGATCAAAATTATTACCGACTAATTTTTCTTCACCTACGACTAATAACGACTCAACTCTGCCGCCGTCAATTGGGCGTTCATATAGCATCATAAACTGATCGGTAGTGCTGATGTCTTCATCTTCTTCATAGGTTTTTTCTGTTACCGCCACCGGAGGGGATACGTCACCTACAGCCTCCCACACTCGCGTGTAGGTGTTACCTTCTAATTCAAAGGTAGGTTGGCTAATGATATTGTCTAAACACGCTTTCCACTGGGCTTCATTGCCAATAGTTTTGGTTTCATAGAAGTACCAAAGCTTCACATCGGTAATATGGTTTTCAGTGAGGCCACCATCTAATACCACTTGCAGAAAACTATCGTCGTCGGTGTAAAACCGCAGTAGCGTACCACCGGTGTCCAGTGGTGCTTCGCCAACGGCTTGAATTAACTGTGAACGTGCCGCACCTTCAATGACCAAGTCAGGTTCAATAAGCGAAAGCTTAAGGTTGTCTAATTCGAACGAGCCGCCTAGATAAAGTCCCATCACCTCAGGCGCTTTGGGTTTCTGAGGCTCAGATTTTTTGAAAAGTTTTTTGAACATTAGCGTGCCTCTACGTTGGCGCTATACCGTACCCATTTTTGCCCAATCAATCGCTCTTATGCGTTTCTCAGCGATATAGAAAAGTGTATCGCCAGACGTTAGCGTGGTGTGAAGGGGTGGGTTAACCACCATATCTTTAACACGTCCGTTGGGCGCCATGCCAATAAATATGGCATCGTGGTCGCGCTTTAGGTTAACAAATAAACTTGATACTGGCACATCAGGGCTGCCTTGTGGAATACGCATCGAAAACTGTGCTTGGCCTTCATCAACACTGAGTAAATCGTGGTGAAGCATACTAGACCCAGGGTCGAACGCAGCTTTCGCTAGCATTTCTACCGCAACACTTGGGGTACACTCTACCTTCGGGCAGTGCTCTTGTAGTAACGAGACCAGGCTGTCGTCGTCAAAGTAAGCGACTTGATGTGCATTGGGGTTTCGTTTAGAACAATAAAGCGCGGTCGTCATGGTGACATCGTCTTGCGGGTTGTCTATCAGTATCGTTTGGGCGTCGGCGACGCAGGCACGATCCATGTCTTCATCTTTGTTGAATGAATCTACTTTGATGAATTCAATAACACCGGGCATAGGGTTGGTGATGTCGGCTTTTACACATAATACAATGTCTGGGTTTTCAGGCATTGCTTCACGCTCTTGCAACAATAAGTTTAGCAGCAGCATGGTGCGTTGTTCGTTCCATCCAATAACCAAAATGTGGTCGTTTACGTGCAAATTACCCATACCCATTAACCCTTTTTTCCACTGTTCTGATACCCATGCCGCGATACGGCCAATCACCATTGCAAAGATGCTTAACCCAACGGGAATAACATAAAATGCTACGACCAACTTGCCCGCTGATGAGGTGGGGGAGAGATCGCCATACCCAACTGTTGATGCGGTAACCGCTAACCAATAGATAAAGTCAGTTTGTGAAATTAGCGCCGTTTCGCCTGCAGCGTACAATAGCCAATAACTGCTTACACCGTAAAAACCGGTCGCACCAAGAATAGTGTACCAACGCGACTCAGCAAAATACTGCAGCATCACTTTACGAAACTTTAACCATGGCAGCATAACAATCAACAACCCCTGTTAGTTTGACCTGCGAAGGTATAAACAAAAACGGGAGCTTAGCTCCCGTTTGGTATTACTTACCTAAAATACGTGCTAGTTCGTCGTCTGCCGACGTCTGCCCGCCTTTTATGCCTGCTTGTGCGAGGCGTTTTTCTAAGTCGCTGCTAGACTCATCACCCGCCAGTTCTTCGGCGGCCTCAAGCTCGGCGCTACGTAGCTTTTGCTTTTCCTGAATACGAGACAGTGATTCTGTCGCCGTTTTCATTTTGCTGTTAGCGCCCATGTGGCGAGACGATACCGCAACTTGCGCTTTTTGTACGCTTTCTGTTGCCTTAACCATATCAACTTGCTGTTCTAGGCGGCGTAAATTTGCTTTTGCTTGCTGGATGTTAGTCGCAAGTTGTTTCTCTGACTGTTGGAACTGATCGAGATAACTTTGTTCCTGATCACGTTCTTCTTTCAATTCAGACACTTTCTGCGCACAATCTAATGCCAACTGACGATCGCTATCGATAGCTTTGCGAGCATGTTCTTCGTACTCAGCAATCGACGTATTGAACGAGCCCACTTTTTGCTCAGATAATTTACGCTTTGCAAGAATTTGAGTTCTTGCGTGATCAGATTTACGTAACTCTTCTTTTGCTTCTCGAATCTCTTGCTCAAGAATGCGAATGGCTTGGCTATCTACTACATTTTGCGCCGCTTCCGTTGCGCCACCTTTTACTGCAGTAACTAATTTTTTCCATACTGACATGTGCTTCTCCTTAGAAGTAACGCTTATTTAAGGTGTGTTTCGTAAGCATCTAAAAACGACGCTACGTTCTGAAACAAAGTTTCCACTTCAATGACAATGCTCTCTGCTTTTGATTGCGCGCTTAACGCGCCAAATGCGGTGTAATATTCTTCGCTGCCCACGGTGGATATACCCACAGTAGTTAAAGGAAAAAGCATATGAGTAGATAAGATTTCGTGATCAAGCGCAGGTTTATCCTTTACTTCTGATGCCGAGAATAACAGGCTTTCTACCAGAATTTGTTCGCCGCTTAATGCCAACCATGCATCTATGCCGTCTTGATTTGCAATGAGTAAGCAATTTTCTTCACGTGTTACCACAAAGTCATCGTGCCCTTTAAAGAGTGTTTCGATGCTCTCCAGTTCCCAACTCATAACGTTCTCCTTATTGAATGAAGTGATAATGTCGTATGTCTTTTAGCAGCTACCACTGTAACGACTATTTCGACTTACGCCAACATCTCGACTTGCAGTGTAGTCGTAATATGCCATAATCGTCAATAACAAATAGAGTCTTAATGTGTAAAAAAGTGTGTTTTTGTAAATCATACGTCACAAATGGGGTGTTTTTTGAGTTCTAAGAATGTATGGCGACAAACGGTCGAACGACTCGTGAAGTCTGAAATGTCAGTACGTGGGGTTAAGTATCAACAACTTAGTCAACGCTTAGCTGACATTGGGATAGACCAAAGTGCAGATAACCTTCGTAACAAGGTGAATAAGGGCATAATGGGGGCAGATCTTTTACTTCAGGTTTTGTTCGTATTGAAAGCACGGCCTATTGATGCGGCATTAATTGAAGAAATCTTAACTGATTTTGGCGACGTAACAGGGTAAAATATCGCGAGAAAGTGAGTTGAGTGAAATTACGCAAGCGCATAAAAAAATACCCAGCATTGCTGGGTATGAAACTTTGAAATGCTAAGGGAGAGCATCATCAGAAAGTACGCCTATCTTAAACGTTTAAGATGGCGGCGACTAGGGTTGTTTACTATTTGAGCGTATCGCCTGTTATATATTCGTATTAAATGTAATACGTAATTGAAAAGTTTTTATTTTTCAGTGCTTTTATACCGAAAACGGTTTGCAGTTTTTTATTGCTACCCTGATGCTTTTAACCCGCAGCCCAACGTGCACTGGCTTAATTTTACTTAACATTATTGATTATTGAGTTACCAACTCATTTCAACGAGCAAGAGCTAACATGAAACTGTCCGATTTTAATTTTACCCTTCCTGAGCATTTAATTGCCAAGTATCCAACGCAAACGAGAACCGCTAGCCGGCTTCTAAAACTAGACGGAAAAACAGGTAAGACAGAGCACAGTATGTTTAATGACATGCTAAGCCTTGTAGAAAGTGGCGACCTACTTGTGTTCAACAATACACGGGTTATACCGGCAAGATTGTTAGGCGTAAAGGAAACCGGCGGTCAAGTGGAAGTGCTGATAGAACGCATTTTAAGTGATAACACCGCGCTTGCGCATGTCAGGGCAAGTAAAGCACCGAAGCCAGGCACACATTTAACGCTAGAAGGCAAAGTAAATGTGGTGGTTGAGGGAAGGCAAGACGCCTTGTTTATTCTTAAATTTGAACATGAAGAAAGTGTTTTGTCGCTCTTAGAAGCGCATGGCCATATGCCGCTTCCTCCGTATATTGATAGACCTGACGAAAATTCTGATAAAGAACGTTATCAAACAGTCTATAACGAGAAGCCGGGAGCCGTAGCGGCCCCAACCGCAGGGCTTCATTTTGACGACGGTATTCTTGCTGCGTTAAAAGAGAAGGGCGTACAACTTGCTTTTGTTACGCTTCATGTGGGCGCCGGTACGTTTCAACCCGTGCGTGTAGATAACATTGAAGAACACAAAATGCATGCCGAGTATGCTGAAGTTCCTGAAGACGTTGTAAATAAAGTGATAGAGACAAAAGCCGCAGGTAAACGGGTTATTGCCGTTGGCACAACGTCGGTTCGCTCTTTAGAGTCTGCCGCGAAAGAGGCGGGGGATGCGTTAATTGCGCCATTTTATTCCGACACTGAAATATTTATTTATCCGGGGTTTAACTTTAAGGTAGTGGATGCGATGTTTACTAACTTCCACTTACCGGAATCTACCCTGATGATGCTTATTAGTGCGTTTGCGACGAAAGATAGCGTAATGGACGCATACCAAGAAGCCATTGAGAAAGAGTATCGATTTTTCAGTTATGGCGATAGCATGTTTATCGAAAAATCATAAACATAAATATAATATTTAAAACAATAGGTTAAGGGCATTTTATATAAGTGCCCTTTTTGTTTAAGCGGCACATGTTCGCGAAGTCGAATATAAACATAGCAGAGGGGAATGATCTCCTCGTAATAACTGGTATAATCGCCGCCAAATTATTTTTATACCCAGCGTAAGCCGCACATTTGTAGCGCTATACGCGCATATCATTGGGAACGCATTACATGCAATTTGAGTTATTAAAAACCAGCGGAAGAGCAAGGCGCGGACGTCTTGTTTTTGAACGTGGTGTGGTTGAAACACCGGCATTCATGCCTGTAGGTACTTACGGTACTGTGAAAGGTATGACGCCCGAAGAGCTAAAAGACAGTGGTGCGCACATTTGTTTGGGCAACACGTTCCATCTTATGCTTCGCCCTGGTACTGGTGTCATTCGCCAGCACGGCGACCTGCACGATTTCATGAATTGGGATAAGCCCATTTTAACTGACTCTGGTGGTTTTCAGGTGTTTAGCTTGGGTGATTTGAGAAAAATTACCGAAGAGGGCGTAACGTTCCGCTCGCCTATTAATGGCGAAAAAATATTGTTAACGCCTGAAAAGTCGATGGAAGTTCAGCGTGATCTAGGTTCAGACATCGTAATGATATTTGACGAATGTACGCCTTACCCTGCTACCGAGCAGGAAGCACGCGTATCAATGGAAATGTCTCTTCGCTGGGCCAAGCGCAGTAAAGATGCGCACGGTGACAACCCCGCTGCACTGTTTGGTATTATCCAAGGCGGAATGTATGAAGGGTTACGTGATGTATCACTCGCGGGCCTAGAAGCCATTGGGTTTGACGGCTATGCCATTGGTGGTTTGTCGGTGGGTGAACCTAAAGAAGATATGATCCGCATTATCGATCATACTGCACCGCAAATTCCGGAAGACAAGCCTCGCTACCTTATGGGCGTAGGCAAGCCAGAAGATTTAGTAGAGTCAGTTCGCCGTGGCATTGACATGTTCGACTGCGTAATGCCAACACGAAACGCACGTAATGGTCACTTATTCGTTACTGAGGGCGTGGTAAAGATTCGCAACGCCAAGCATCGTAATGACACGTCGCCGCTTGATGAAAAATGTGATTGTTACACTTGTAAAAATTATTCTCGTTCATATCTACATCACTTAGATAAGTGCAATGAGATTTTAGGGGCGCGTTTGAATACGATTCACAACTTGCGCTACTACCAACGAGTTATGCAAGGGCTTCGTGATGCAATTGAAGCCGATACATTGGATGACTTCGTTAGTACTTTCTATGAAGAAAAAGGGTTGCCGGTTCCGGCATTATAACAACGATAATATTTGGGGAATTCTATGAGCCTATTTATCTCTAACGCGTACGCGCAATCTGCTGGTGGTGCTCAACAAGGCGGTGGCATGGAAATGCTTATCATGTTGGCAGTATTCGGTTTAATTTTTTATTTTCTATTGTATCGCCCGCAAGCAAAGCGAGTAAAAGAACATAAAAACCTTGTTACATCACTGGGTAAAGGTGATGAAGTATTGACGCAAGGTGGTCTTGTTGGCCGCATTACTAAAGTATCGGAAGAAAAAGATTTCATTGAAATCGCACTTAACGATTCAACAGACATCGTAGTACAAAAATCATCTGTTACTGCCGTGTTGCCAAAAGGCACGATGAAGTCGCTGTAATTGATGAACGCCGGGGCCGGGATGCTTTCCGGTGCTGGCACAAAAGGAATATCCAGTGCTAAACAAAAATTCAATTTGGAAAGTGCTTAGCGCGCTCATTATCGTATCAATGTGCGCGCTTTATGCGCTTCCAAACATTTACGGCGAAGATCATGCCGTACAAATTTCAGCAGGGCGCGACGCGGTGGTTACCGAGTCGATGATTTCACAAGTTGAATCTACGCTTGCTAGTAAAGATATCACGCCAAAACGTATCGAGTTTGAAGGCGAGCAAATTCTTGTTCGTGTATCTGATTCTGACACCCAATTGGTTGCCAGAGAAGCGTTAGAAAAAACGCTAGGTGACGATTATTTTGTGGCGATGAATTTAGCTCCAGACACACCTGAATGGTTAGAAAGCCTAGGTGGTGCGCCGATGAAGCTAGGTCTTGACCTGCGCGGTGGTGTTCACTTCTTAATGGAAGTAGACATGTCTGAGGTGATTGCCAAATCACTCGAAGATGCGGAAAGTAGCTTCAGAACGTCGTTACGTGAAGAAGGCATTCGCTATCGTGGTGTATCACAAAAAGACGATTTCGTGGAAATTACTTTTCGTGACGAAGACACACTAGATAAAGCGGAATTTTTCCTAAGAAACCAAAATCGCGACCTTACGTTTACGCAGGTTGATGATTTGGTGCTTCGTGCTGTGTTTGCAGAGTCTAAGCTTCAGGAAATTCGTGACAACGCGGTTAAGCAAAACATCACGATTATTCGTAACCGTGTAAACCAACTTGGTGTTGCTGAGCCACTGGTACAAAAGCAAGGCGCTGACCGTATTGTTGTGCAACTCCCTGGTATTCAAGACACCGCAAGAGCAAAAGAAATTCTAAACGCCACGGCGACGCTAGAGTTCCGTATGCTAGACCAGAAGAACGACGTTCGCGATGCACTAAATGGTCGCGTACCAGCCGGTTCTCAGGTTATCGAAGATCAGCAAGGTGTTCCTCAACTGCTTGAAAAACGCATTATGCTAACGGGTAGCCATATTATTGATGCCAACAGTGGTGTCGACGAGTACGGGTTACCTAATGTTAATATTTCCCTCGATTCTGAGGGCGGCAACAAAATGTCTCGCTCAACGCGCGGTAATATTGGCAAGCCAATGGCGACGGTGTTTATCGAATACAAGTCTACGGGCGAGCGTAACAAAGACGGAAAGCTTATCTTTGAGAAAGAAGAGCAAGTTATCTCTGTTGCCACAATTCGCGCTCAGTTAGGTAGTAAGTTCCAAATTACCGGTTTGGATTCACCAAAAGAAGCGCGCGACCTTGCGTTGCTACTTCGTGCCGGTGCACTTATTGCACCTATACAAATTGTTGAAGAACGTACTGTTGGCCCGAGCTTAGGTAAAGAGAATATCGACCTTGGTATGCAGGCAATCACGTATGGCCTTTTGGCAGTACTCGCATTTATGCTGGTGTACTACAAAGCATTCGGTATTGTTGCCAATATTGCCTTGGTCACTAACTTGGTCATGATTGTGGGCATTATGTCTATGATCCCAGGCGCCACGTTAACGCTTCCGGGTATGGCGGGTATTGTACTTACGGTTGGTATGGCAGTAGATGCAAACGTGCTTATCTTTGAACGTATTCGTGAAGAATTACGCGATGGGCGAAGCCCGCAGCAAGCCATTCATCATGGCTATGACAGCGCATTTTCTACTATTTTAGATGCCAATATTACTACCTTTATTGCCGGGCTTATTTTGTTCGCAGTGGGTACAGGTCCAATTAAAGGGTTCTCTATTACGCTTATGATTGGTATTGCTACTTCTATGTTCACCGCTATTTTGGTTACACGCGTTATTGTTAACGCAGTGTGGGGCGGTAAACGTGTAGAGAAATTAGCGATTTAAGGAGCGTAACATGCAACTATTAAAATTATCCGAAACCGTTAATTTTATGCGCCTTCGCATTCCTGCGATGGTGCTATCTACTATTCTTATTTTGGGTTCGTTCGTGTCACTGGGCGTGAATAGCTTAAATTGGGGGTTAGACTTTACTGGCGGTACGCTTATCGAAGTAGGCTACGAAGACGGCGCTAACTTAGAAGCTATTCGTACTCAGTTGAATAATGCTGATTTTGGCGATGCCATTGTACAAAACTTTGGTAGCAGCCAAGACGTGCTAATACGTATCGCGCCGCGCGACGGTGTTAAATCGGTAACCATTGGCAACCAAGTTATCGATGCACTTAGAGCAGACGGCACAAGCGTTGAGATGCGCCGTATTGAATTTGTAGGGCCTAATGTGGGTGAAGAGCTAACCGAGCAGGGTGGCTTGGCGATGCTGGTAGCACTTATCTGTATTTTGGTTTACGTGGCAATGCGTTTTGAATGGCGTTTTGCGCTGGGCTCGGTATCGGCGCTTGCGCACGATGTTGTGCTCACGCTTGGGCTGTTCTCGGTATTGCAAATCGAATTCGATCTAACGGTGCTGGCGGCAGTATTAGCGGTAATTGGTTATTCACTTAACGATACTATCGTTGTGTCTGACCGTATCCGTGAAAACTTCCGCAAAATACGTAAAGGTGAGCCTATTGATATTATCAATATTTCACTTACACAAACGCTGAACAGAACTATCATTACCTCACTGACCACAGTGTTGGTGTTAGTCGCACTGTTCTACAAAGGCGGCGCACTTATTCACGGTTTTGCTACGGCTTTGCTGTTTGGTGTGGTGGTAGGTACATACTCATCGGTTTACATCGCGAGTTCTGTTGCACTAGCGTTAGGTATTAGCAAAGAAGACCTTATGCCTCCACAGGTAGAGAAAGAAGGCGCAGATTTAGACCCTATGCCTTAACGTATTTGGTTAGCGTACTCTTACGCTACTATTTATTGACGTTTAAAAAAGCCGCATTCACATGTGGCTTTTTTGTATCTAGGAAACCCACCATTACCTAGGTTAGTAAACGGGCTTGCCACGCAATGAATAGCTACACATATTATGGCAAGGCCAATTTGTATCGCCGAGACATCTTTACCGTTTGCCCCGATGTTAATGTGATTACTCCGTCACCGCTGTCACTCAATTTCACATTATCGACAAAGCGCGTGTTAACGGCATACGAACGGTGAACGCGCTTAAATGAGGCGCTTGTGTCATTTTCCAGAAACGTTTTAAAGGTAGCGCGCATTGGAAAGGTTTGGTCGCCAATATGTAAGTTTACGTAATTCCCCGATGCCGCTACCCATTCAACTTCATGTTTTTTAATTAAAAACTCGCGACCTAGCTTTTTAATGAGCAACAAGTTGTTGCTGTTAGATTGGGTTAACGTTTGCTGCGTATGATTATTCGCTCGCGGTAAGTCGTTGTTCTTATTTACGCCATTGACCTCAGCCATATCAATACTAATGTCTTTTGCGTCTCCTAACCACTGGGCAACGGCATAGCGATAAAACCCTATGAGTAGAACAAAAAACACGAATGACCATATATCTTTATGCAATTCGTAGGTTAGTTCAAATACCCACTCTTGTGCACCTGAAGCAAAGTTATAGTCTTGGTTTAGCATGGTGTATATGGCTTCTCTTGAGGAAATCATAAAGGCCACGTGTAACGCAACAAAGCCTGACGTCATTGCGCAATAACGGGCAAGGCTTAGCACAGGGCGGTGCCAATTCCATGGAAATCGAGTAAGGATAACCCCAAGCGCGAGTACTAATAAAAAACTGCCTGTGGCACTGGTGAATTCCCATACAAATGGCTCCCATTGTTCGAAGGGGAGAGGTGGGGTTCTTAACGCCTCCATTAACACCGTTGTCGAATTCACTAAGCCGTTTATTAAGAAATAGATGGCTAGAAACGCAACGGTAATCAACGTTTGGTGCTTTTGAAACAACCTCTTACTTAGCATTACGTGCTTATCCTTTTGTCACTCTTATCTGCCGTTTGTCACAATTCATAAGAATATCAACAATGTAATGATTATGTTGATGAGTATTGATTCACCAGCGTCATCTACTACGTTTACCATATAAAAGGAAATCATGAGAGAGAACAACAGTGAAAAAAGAGGGCAGGAGAGAATTGTCGCCTTAGATTACCTAAGAGTCATCGCAGTGGCGTTACTTTTCTTTTTTCATCTGGGCATGATTTGGGTACCAGAGTGGCAGTTTCATTTCAAACAACAAACCCAGTGGTATTGGTTACAGCACGTCATGCTAATTGTTTCGCCCTGGAGAATGGGGTTGTTGTGGTTTATTGCGGGTACGTCAATCTGGGTTATGCGACAGCGTTATGGCATTCACTTTTTACTCTGTCAAAGAAGCAATGCTATTTTACTTCCCTTGCTGATTGGTATTTTCTTTGTCGTTCCTATTCAGCTTTTTGTGGAAATGACACAGAAGCTGGCGATAGATGCTCCATTGTCTGAATTTTTATTTCACTTCTACGTTGGCGAAAGTACCTATTTTGAGGGCTTTAGTTCAGGTATTTGGCACCATGTTGATGTTAATCATCTATGGTTTTTACGTTCGCTGTGGCGCTTCACCCTGTTGTTAGTCATTTTTGATAGTGTGCTACTAAGCATGCGACAACGATGTGGCACTTTTTCACTTGTATGGCTGTGTGCGCTTTTAATAGCGGCGCTTGGCATCATGCAAATTGAAGGAAGCGACCTACGGCGCGATTGTTACGGGCTTATGTGTTTGTTGGTAGGCTACTTTTTTGGAACGTCCCATCAATTTTGGAGGTGGTTAAGCGTTAATACGGTGCCACTACTGCTTAGTGCCATAAGCGTTATCTTTATTTATGAAGTGTGTTTTTGGTTAATGCGTATTGAGGTGGGAGGAGGCATTGTAAACACTGTTTTTGCCGTGTTTTACAACGTAGCAAAAATAGTGGCGTTAATGGCAGTATTGGCAATGTCTACTCAGCTTTTTTCTCACCCTAGTGCGAGCGTGGCAAGGGCAAATCAGTTCGTGTTTCCGTTCTATGTATTTCATCAAAGCGCACTGGTTGGGGTTGCCTATGTTGTTGCTAGCCAAACGCTATCGCTCGTTCAGTCAGTGCTTGTTACCGCTATTCTCAGCTTAGTGGTTTGTTTCTTAGGGTTAACTATTAGCCATTACAGCCCAATTGCTGGGCTGTTATTCGGTAAAAAGCCTCAACGTGGGTCTTGGTTACATTCGCGTAAAGTGCACACGGTAATTGCGCTTGCAACGTTACCCTTAGGGCTGAAGATAATGGGTGTGCTGTAGTCTATGGAAATGCGGGGGCAATGCGTCGTTACGCGCTATATAAAAAAAGGCGCTACTGCTAGCGCCTTTGATATCTATAAATGACTCACGTTCTACAAGAACGCTTTTAATTATTTAAGGTGCTTAACTAAGCCTTGAACCACTTTAGCACTACCGGCAACAATTTCGCCTTTATGAAGAGGATCATTTCCGCCTTTAAAGTCGGTAACCAATCCGCCTGATTCGCGAACTAATAGCTCACCTGCTGCGATATCCCAAGACTTGATACCGCGCTCGTAATACCCATCATGGCGGCCGGCTGCCACGTAGGCTAGGTCTAGTGCTGCACTTCCTGCACGGCGTAGGTCACCTACTTCATGGAAAATTTTGTTAAGGCTTAATGCATATTCGCCAAACTGCGACTTGTTTTTGTAAGGTAGGCCAGTGGCAATGATTGTTTCGCTAAGGTCGCGAGGCTTAGAGCCACGTATACGGTAACCATTTAATTGCGCGCCTTGACCACGGCTAGCCGTGAATAACTCACCGCGAATAGGATCGAAAACAACGCCTTGATCTAAACGGCCTTTATGAAGAAGTGCAATTGAAACGGCAAAATGAGGAATGCCTTTAACGAAATTGGTGGTGCCATCTAATGGGTCAATAATCCATTGGTACTCTGTTTCTAAACCATTGGTTTCACCCGACTCTTCGCCTAAAAAGCAATGTTCAGGGTAAGACTGCTGAATTTTGGCAATAATTGCCTGCTCTGCTTCTTTGTCAACTTGAGTAACGAAATCGTTAAGGCCTTTAGACTCGACGCCAACGTCGTTATGTTTTTCAAAACCGCGAACAATAACTGTTCCAGCCGCACGCGCAGCGCGCACTGCAATATTCAGCATAGGATGCATAGATAAACCACCAATTGTAAAAGATCAATGAAACAACCAGCCTGTAAATTGTGCAAAAAATGACTAGTTGTGTTCGAAAACGGGCGGAGTCTACCAGAATCAGCGCTTGATGCAAATTAAAATGCCCTACTACACTTGGAAAGAACCCGTTCCTTGTCAGATAGCCATCTATACTGCCGCTATGGTATCATTTGCCCATTATATTATGTGTCTGTGTCAGATTCTGGCAGTACACGCATTTCATGCTTTTACACAGCGATGTAAGCAATAACTCAGGTGCAATGGTCATGCTCGACAATATCCGTATTATTTTGGTCAACACGTCTCATACAGGAAACATTGGTTCAACGGCGCGTGCCATGAAAACAATGGGGTTAAGTAACCTTTATCTGGTAGACCCAGTAAACGAACCAGACGGTCAAGCAAGTGCCTTGGCAGCGGGCGCGGGCGATGTTCTGGCGAATGCCAAAATAGTTAAAACACTGGAAGAGGCTGTGGCCGATTGTGGTTTGGTTGTGGGTACATCAGCACGTTCTCGTACGCATTCTTGGCCAATGCTAGGGCCTCGTGATTGTGGCGAGAAATTAGTGCAAGAGGTAAGTAAATACCCTGTTGCCCTTGTATTTGGCAGGGAAAACAGCGGCTTATCAAATGAAGAGTTACAGCAGTGTCACTTCCATATGTGTATTCCTGCAAACCCAGAATACAGCTCACTTAACTTAGCGGCAGCGGTACAAACGTTGTGTTATGAAATTAGAATGGCTTACTTAAGCACCGACGCTTACCCAGAGGTAGAGCAAGAGTATCCACTCAATGAAGATTTAGAGCGTTTTTACACGCATCTAGAGTCGACATTAGAAACCACTAGCTTCATTCGAAAAAATCACCCTGGTGTCGTGATGACAAAACTTCGCCGCTTGTTTAATCGTGCACGACCTGAGTCACAAGAGTTAAATATATTGCGCGGGATCCTCGCGTCAATAAATAAATCGGTAAAAGCCGATAACGAGTAATAGTTATGTTTTCTAGAATAAAAGATGACATTCAAGGGGTGTTCCACCGTGACCCCGCCGCACGCAATACCTTTGAGGTGTTAACTAACTACCCTGGGTTGCATGCCGTGTGGTTTCATCGTATTAGCCACTCACTGTGGCGAGCGAATTGGAAATGGCTAGCGCGCAGTTTGTCTACGTTTAGTCGTTGGCTTACCGGTATTGAAATTCACCCAGGCGCTACGCTTGGTCGCCGTGTATTTATAGACCATGGCATGGGCGTGGTTATTGGTGAAACGGCCGAAATAGGTGATGACGTAACGCTTTATCATGGTGTTACGTTAGGGGGAACCAGTTGGAAAGCGGGTAAGCGACACCCTACCTTGAAAAAGGGCGCCGTTGTCGGCGCTGGCGCAAAAGTCTTAGGGCCTATAACGATTGGCGAAAATGCAAAAGTTGGTTCTAATTCGGTGGTGGTAAAAGATATTCCTGATGGCGCTACTGCCGTGGGTATCCCAGGGCGTATTATTGTGTCTAAACAGCACAGCGAATCGGCTCAGCTGAACCCACAGCGCGATAAAATAGCGCAAAAGTATGGATTCGATGCCTATGCGGTTGCCCCCGACAACCCAGATCCCGTTGCTAATGCGATGGGCATAATGCTTGAGCACATGCACCAAATGGACACCAAAGTTGAGGAAATGTGCAAAGTCATTCAATCGCTTGGTGGCGATGTCTGCACTGAAAATCTTCACAATTTGACCGCTGAAGACTTTGCCGATACGGGTATCGAGTTCGCTCAACAGGACGAAAGTAAAGAAGGCCACAAGGCTTTTGACCCTGCTATATAGTTCATAACAGTGTACATTCAAACGATAGCTGCGATACATTAGTGGTGGTACGCTGCCACTTGTTTTTATCGTAAACGTTTTACACGGATGTAATCTATGACTCGCCTATATTCACCTATTCTATTGTTAATCTTGTTGTCTCTATCGTTATGCGCCAATGCCATAGCGATATCTCTGCAATTTACGCCTGTCGAACGTGAACGATTAATCACCAATAAGCAAGAAAAGCTAGTAGCGCTAGGTCTCAAATACGAAAACGGAGATGGTGTTGCTAAGGACTATACTCTCGCTCGTCAATATTACGAACAAGCTATTGAATGGGGCTCTGTTCAAGCCTTTCATAACTTAGGTTCGCTTTATAATTGGGGGTATGGCGTAGATAAAAATAGGCAGATGGCCCTTCTTTTATGGGAGCAGGGAGCAAGTAAAGGAAATATGTATTCTTCTTTTAATATGGGGAATGCGTTTTTAATAGGTAATGGGGTTTCGCAAGATACATACAAAGCGCTCGATTACTATATGGCGTCTTATAACCAAGGTTACAAACCCGCAATATGCAAGTATGGCGATACATTATTGATGGTGGAGCCGAGTGATATAGCAACTACCATTTCACTTCTAAAACCGGTAGCGCAAAAAGGTGAAAGCCTTTGCCTCTCAGCAATAGTGGGCTTGCTGCACAATAATTATGATCTACATAAAGATGGTGAAGCGTTACTTCGTTGGGCGCTAAAAGGCGATGCACAAAACCTTCCAGATGTCGTATTTACATTAGGTATTATTTACGATTTTGGTGAACGTGGAATAAAAGCCGACGCGGATAAAGCGAAAGCCTACTATACAAAAGCTGCCGAATTAGGACGCGTTAATGCGCTGGCTAATTTAGGGTTTATGTATGAAAGCGGTAAGTTTGGAAATCCTGATACTGTTACTGCGAAATATTATTATGAACAAGCCATCGAAGCGGGTTCAGCGTGGGGCTATAACAATCTTGCGACCTTCTATCGGGATGGAACTGGAAAAGTAGTGGACTATGAAAAAGCATTGTCGCTTTACAAGAAGTCCGCGGAAATGGGTAATGCATACGCGTATAGAAATATGGGGAACATGCTCAGGTTTGGCGAAGGCGTCGAAAAAAATGCCTATGAAGCTGAAGCCCATCTAACCAAATCTATTGAACTTGGTTATACGCAGTCCTTAGTAGATTTAGGTTTTCTGTACTTAGATGAATCGTTGCCGCTATTCAATAAATCAGCCGCACTAGAGCAATTTTATAAAGCGGTCGATAATAATGTACCTGGGGCACTAGAATCAGTTGCTCAACAATTTAAGGAAGAAGACAGAGAATGGTTTGTGTTGACGGAAGTGGCATCACAGCTTGCGTATGACTTAGCAGGGTATTTTGAAAAAAGCGAAAACAAATTTGAAGCGTGTAAGTGGTATTTAGTTGCCTTTAAACGTCGTCATGATGATGCTTATCTTGATGTCATGAAATGTGTAAACAGCAAACAGTATCCCGATGCGCCCTATGCGAGTTTTAAAGATGTCGCTATTGAGTGGGCTGAATACATGCAGTGGGACGCTTACTCGTTAATTGGCGAGCTGTATTATTATGGAATTAGCACCACGAAGGATAAACATGTTGCGGCAGAGTATTTCTTGCGATCCCATCGCGATTCTGGTGATGAAATAGCGCAGTATAAGCTCGGTGAAATGTATCTTATCGGAGAAGGTGTTCAAAAGGATTACGACGCTGCGTTACGGTTTTTGATGCTAGCAAGTGAGGCAGGGGTAAGCGCAGCAGATGTCACGCTTAGCAAAATGTATCGCAACGGCAACGGTGTGGCCTCTAATAAACACACTGCTTTTAACTTTATGAAAAACGCTGCTGAATATTTGGACGATTCAGAGGCGACCTTCTTGTATGCACAGATGCTATATGAGGGGTATGCCGCCCCTAGAGATATTGATTTAGCTATCGATTGGTTTGATAGGGCGATACAATTGGGAAGCGCTGAAGCACCTTGTTTTCTCGGTAGCGTGTTAACACAATACGGTAAAAGCGATGAAGATAGACGTCGTGCTGCTCAGCTGTCGCAGGGGTGTAACTAGTCACGCCTGAATCACTCAAATAATACTTGACTAAATTACTGGGTCTTTTACTTGACCATTTTAGTCGGGTATGTGAAAATTCTCCCACTTAAAACGGTGGGAGAAATCAATGAAACTTACCTCTAAAGGGCGCTATGCAGTTACTGCGATGTTAGATGTAGCTTTACATTCTACCCGCGGGCCTGTCCCTCTTGCCGATATATCAGAGCGCCAAGAAATTTCTCTTTCTTATCTAGAGCAGCTTTTTTCTCGCTTACGCAAAGAAAAGCTTGTCGATAGTGTACGTGGCCCAGGTGGTGGTTATTTGTTAGGTAAAGACCCATCAGCCATCGCTATAGGCGAAGTGATTAAAGCGGTAGACGAGTCGGTAGATGCTACCCGTTGTCAGGGCCAATCAGACTGCCAAGGCGGCGACCGTTGCCTCACGCATAGCCTTTGGCAAGACTTAAGCGACCGAATCAGTGTGTTTCTTAACTCCATCACACTGGGTGAACTTATGGCTCAGCGCGATGTGCGAGAAGTCGCGGGCCGACAAGACAAGCATGCTTCGCTGCGCAACATAGCGAATGATATTGAAATAAGCATTCAGCTTTAGTCAACGTACAAAGGCCGTTATTAGTTACTATGTCAGTCACTACTCCTGTATACCTAGATTATGCTGCCACCACGCCGGTTGACCCGCGTGTTGCCGAGGCGATGGGAAAATGCCTTACGTTAGAAGGTAATTTTGGTAACCCTGCTTCTCGTTCTTATCGGTTTGGTTGGATGGCAGAAGAGGCAGTAGATGTTGCACGCAATCAGATTAGCGATGCACTTAACTGCGATCCTCGTGAAATTGTTTTTACTTCTGGCGCCACTGAGGCTAACAACCTTGCTATCAAAGGGGTGGCACAAGGATACAAAACCCAAGGTAATCATATTATTACCGTAAATACCGAACATAAAGCGGTGTTAGATACCTGTGAGTACCTTGAAACGCAGGGCTGGTCGGTTACCTATCTAGACGTTAACAGCGACGGGTTAATCACACTCGAACAGCTTGAACAGGCCATGCAGCCTAGTACGGTATTAGTGTCGGTAATGCACGTAAACAATGAGCTAGGTGTTATTCAGAATATCAATGCTATAGGTGAACTATGCCGTCGTAACAACGTATTATTTCATGTTGATGCGGCGCAAAGTGCGGGCAAGCTTCCGATCGATTTGTCTTTATTGCCGGTAGATTTACTTTCGCTGTCTGCACATAAGTTCTATGGCCCCAAAGGAACGGGTGCATTGTATGTACGTCGTCGTCCTAAAATTAATCTTGTGGCGCAAATACATGGCGGTGGGCACGAACGCGGTATGCGGTCGGGTACGCTGGCTACGCACCAACTTGTGGGGATGGGCGAGGCGATAGCGATAGCACAGGCACAAATGCAAAGCGATACCGCCCACATTATGTCGCTGCGTGACTTGCTATGGCAAGGGTTGTCGGCGCTAGACGGCGTTTACTTGAATGGGCATGAAACACAGCGATTAGCTGGCATCTTGAACGTGAGTTTTGCCGATGTCGACGGCGAGACTCTAATGCTAGGGCTGAACGATATTGCTGTGTCATCGGGCTCGGCCTGTACTTCTGCGAGTTTAGAGCCTTCCTATGTGCTAAAAGCCATAGGAAGAAGTGATGAATTGGCACATGCTGGAATTCGTTTTAGCGTAGGCCGGTTCACTACAAGAGATGATATTACTTACGTAGTTGATAAGGTGCAAACCGTGCTGTCGAAGCTTCGACAGACGCATCCCGCCTAAACAGCGTAACGACGTAAAATTAACAAAATAGAAAGTATGAGGAAGCACCTTACAATGGGTGGCTGTCTCGTAACAATAATTTAAGTAAGTTAGGGCGGTTGAATATTTGAGTGAATTACTCAGGTATTATATAATCCCGCCCAAAATTTTAGGCTGCTTTGGTGTGTGACCGTGCACATCCTCATCGGTAAGACCGTTTGACCGATAATAAGCAGCAAAATGCAGGCAAATAAGTGAGATCCTAACATGAGTGAACAGATCGAACAGGCGTTAGAAAGAAAGTACGAGGCCGGTTTCTATTCGGAAATCGAATCGGAAACATTTGAGAGCGGCCTGGACGAGTCGGTTATCCGCCGCATATCAGCAATGAAAGAAGAGCCAGAGTGGATGCTCGAATGGCGCTTGAAAGCTTATCGTTCTTGGTTGGAAATGGAAGAGCCAGACTGGGCGCATGTGGATTATCCAAAAATTGATTATCAGGCAATTTCTTACTACTCAGCACCGAAGAGTATGAAAGATAAGCCTCAGTCGCTTGACGAAGTTGATCCTGAGTTGCTTCGTACCTACGAAAAATTAGGTATTCCGCTTCATGAACAAGAAATGCTTGCTGGCGTAGCCGTAGATGCAGTGTTCGATTCGGTATCTGTGGTAACTACATTCCGCAGCAAGCTTGAAGAAGCGGGCGTAATTTTTTGCCCCATCTCTGAAGCGCTTAAGAAATACCCAGATTTAGTGAAAAAGTACATTGGCTCTGTTGTGCCACGTACCGACAACTACTTCGCGGCGCTAAACAGTGCAGTATTCACTGACGGTTCATTTGTATACATTCCAAAAGGCACTCGATGCCCGATGGAGCTATCTACCTATTTTCGTATCAATGAAATGAACACAGGTCAGTTTGAACGCACGCTTATTGTTGCCGAAGAAGGCAGTTATGTAAGCTACTTAGAAGGTTGTACGGCACCTCAGCGTGATGAAAACCAGCTGCATGCTGCAGTCGTAGAGTTAGTGGCAATGGACAACGCTACCATCAAGTATTCGACCGTACAAAACTGGTATCCGGGTGATGAAAACGGAAAAGGTGGTATTTATAATTTCGTGACTAAGCGCGGTATTGCGCACACGAATGCCAAAATTTCATGGACTCAGGTTGAAACGGGTTCAGCAGTGACGTGGAAATACCCAAGCTGCGTATTAAAAGGCGACAACAGTGTGGGTGAGTTTTACTCAGTTGCACTAACGCGCGGACGTCAGCAAGCCGATACGGGAACGAAGATGATTCACGTGGGTAAAAATACCCGCTCAACTATCATCTCAAAAGGTATTTCGGCAGGAAACAGTAACAATGCATATCGCGGTCTAGTGCAGATGGGGCCTCGCGCAGACGGTGCACGTAACTTCACCGAATGTGATTCGTTATTGATTGGGGATAAGTGCGGCGCACATACCTTTCCGTATATCGAAAGCCGTAATCCAAGCGCGATTGTAGAACACGAAGCGACAACGTCAAAAGTGAGTGATGAGCAGTTGTTTTTGTGTCAGCAACGCGGTCTAGATACAGAGAAAGCCGTTTCTATGATTGTGAACGGCTTCTGTAAAGAAGTATTCAAAGAGCTACCAATGGAATTTGCCGTAGAAGCCGGCAAGCTGCTCGAAATTAGTCTTGAAGGTTCAGTGGGGTAACCAATGCTTAGTATTAAAAATTTACATGCCAGTGTGGAAGAGAAAAACATCATCAAAGGGCTTAACCTAGAGGTTAAACCTGGTGAAGTACACGCTATCATGGGCCCCAATGGCGCCGGTAAAAGTACCTTAGGTTATGTATTGTCTGGTCGTGACGGCTATGAAGTGAGCGACGGTGCAGCAACGCTAAACGGTAAAGATCTCCTTGAACTTGATGTTGAAGAGCGCGCACGTGAAGGCTTATTCCTTGCGTTCCAATACCCCGTTGAAATTCCGGGTGTAAGCAACATGGAGTTTATGAAAGAGTCGGTTAACGCGATGCGTGAACAACACGGCAAAGAGCCGTTGACTGCTGCTGAGTTCCTTAAAAAGGCTAAAGAAGCCTGCAAACAGGTTCAATTGCCCCTCGACTTTTTAAAGCGTGGCGTTAATGAAGGCTTCTCTGGTGGTGAGAAAAAACGTAACGAAATCATGCAAATGATTTTACTTGAACCATCTCTTTGCATCTTAGATGAATCTGACTCTGGTCTTGACGTTGACGCACTACAAGTGGTTGCTGATGGCGTAAATAGCCAGCGCGATGGCGAGCGTAGTTTTATTGTTGTTACGCACTACCAGCGTCTTCTTGACTATATTAAGCCCGACTTCGTACACATTCTTGCTGATGGCAAAATTGTGAAAAGTGGTGATGCATCACTTGCACTTGAAGTTGAAAAAAGCGGTTATGCTTTTCTTGGTAAAGAGTATGCGGAGGGTGAGGCATGAGTCAATGGCTAGAACAGGTCATTGGCGCGGCGCAGGTCGACGACTATCTAGCGCCCGTGCGTCAGCAGGCCTTAGCACAGCTTAAAGCCGACGGTTGGCCAGCTCGCAGAAACGAGAGCTGGCGTTTCACGCCGCTTACGCCAATTGAAAAGCGTGAGGCAAAAACGGTCACTCAGGCAGACAATGTGCCGGTCCCCGTTATTGAAAATCTAAATGCTATCGACTTGGTATTTGTTGATGGCGTGTTAGTGACGCAAGTGAATACACTTGATGTGCCTAAAGGCATGATCATTACGTCGCTAAATAATGGCGATAACGCCATTCAAGCGGATATTTCTCGCGTATTTGGGCAAGTAAAGCCAACGCGTCATTTATTTGGTTTGGTTAACGACACGCTAGTGCAACACGGTATATACATTGGCGTTGAAGCCGGCGTTAGTATCGACGTTCCAGTGCGCATTATTAACCTTTCAAATAACGATGTTGATGCACATACCCGTGTTGTGGTTAATGTTGCCAACGGTGCCCGCGCGACGATTATCGAGCACGGTGTGGGTGACAAAAACAGTTTGACGACAGCGTTTGCTGAATATCATATTGCCGATGACGCGCATCTTGAACATTATCGCTTTGCTATGTTTACCGGTGTAGCGAAACAAGTAGGCGGCAGTCATTTTAAATTGCATAACCGGTCTACTCTCAACAGCACGTTGGTAGGGTACGGAAGTGAATTGTCACGATTAGATGTAGATATTCATCACGCTGGCGAATTTGCTGATGCAAAGATGAATGCAATTTACTTGCTGGCCGAAGGTGAGCTATTTGACCTGCATTCTACCATCGAACACGCCATGCCTAACGGCACCACAGAAGAAAATGCACGTGGAATAGTGGGCGATAAAGCCCGCGCGGTATTCAACGGTCGTATTCATATTCATCGTGATGCACAAAAGACATTAGCCGAGCTTAACAACCGTAACTTATTATTGTCTCGACGTGGTGTTATCAACACCAAACCAGAGCTTGAAATTTATGCCGACGACGTGAAATGTGCGCATGGTGCTACGGTAGCGGAAATTGATGAGGCGTCACTTTACTATTTGCTTACGCGCGGTATTTCACGTAGCAAAGCGCTAGTCATGCTGAACTTTGGTTTCATTAGAGAGCTAATCAATGATGTGCGTAACGAGCCTATTCGCGACTGGTTATTGCCAGTATTAAGCGAGCGTTTCTCTCAAATGGAGGTGAAATGAGCTTAGATGTTGCAGCACTTCGTGCCCAGTTTCCTATTCTGGCTAAAACGGTAGACGGTAAACCGCTTGTTTATTTAGACAATGCGGCGACCACGCAGAAACCGCAAGCTGTTATTGACGCCATTGTAGACTTTTACACAGGGACGAATGCGAACGTCCACCGAGGTGCGCATCATTTATCTGATGAGGCGACGCGTCGTTACGAAAACGCGCGTTCAAGTGTCGCGAGCTTTATTAATGCGAATGTGCGAGAAGAGGTTATCTGGACATCTGGTACGACAGAAGCTATCAACATTGTTGCTAACGGCTTAGCCTATCAGCTTAGCGAAGGTGATGAAGTGATGGTTACTGAGCTTGAGCATCACGCTAATTTGGTAACGTGGCAGCAGGCGTGTAAGCGCTCTGGCGCGACCTTGCGTGTTGTGCCGATTTTCGACACAGGCGAGCTAGATGTTGCTACCTTCGATACGCTGCTTTGCGATAAAACCAAGCTCGTTGCCTTTCCTCACGTGTCTAACGCGTTAGGAACTGTAAACCCAATTAAACAACTTACGGCTAAAGCGAAAGCGTTTGGGGCGTGGGTGCTGGTGGACGGTGCACAAGGCATTGCCCATGGCGGTGTGGATGTGCAAGACATTGGCTGTGATTTCTATGCTTTTTCTGGCCACAAGTTATTTGGGCCAACCGGTATTGGCTGCCTGTGGGGCAAGCAAGAGGTCTTGCAAAGCTGGCCGGTATGGCAAGTTGGCGGCGAGATGATTAAAGACGTCACGTACCAAGATGCTACATGGGGCGCATTGCCAAATCGATTAGAGGCTGGCACGCCAAATATTGCAGGTGCAGTAGGCATGGGCGCTGCAATAGAGTGGTTCGCAAAGCTTGATATGCAAGCGCTGCATGATCATGAGCAAGCTTTGCTTCGTTATGCCACAGAACAAGCCGAAGCGCTTGACGGTATGCGTATCATAGGGACTGCGCCTGACAAAGTTGGTGTACTAAGCTTTTTGCTTGATGGTGCACACCCAGCCGATGTGGGTTTTATTTTAGATAGGCAAGGTGTGGCTATTCGTACCGGTGATAACTGTGCGCAGCCGTTAATGAAACGACTTGGCATTCCGGGCACTGCCCGCGCGTCGTTCTCAATTTACAATACGCTTGATGAAGTGGACAGCCTATTTGCTGCACTGAAAAAAGCCAAAATGATGTTGGCCTAAGGAGGCATAAATGAGTGTAGAAACGTTTGTACCGAGTACTCAACTCATTACGCTAACTGACAGCGCCGTTAAGCATTTCGAAAGTAAGCTTAAAGAAAAGCCTGGTCAGTTAATTCGTTTATCTACAAGAGTCAGTGGCTGTACGGGTTACGCTTATGTATTAGATTTCGCCGATAGTGCAAAAGAGAGCGATGAAATCATTGAGATTTCTCCTTTACTTAACGTTGCCGTTGCCGAAGATGCAACTGACTTATTAAGAAATACCGAGATTGATTACGTTCAAGAAGGCGTAAACGGTGTGATTAAGTACAACAACCCCAACGTGGTTGATGAATGTGGTTGTGGCGAAAGCTTCAACGTAGGCTAAGCGAAAGGCGCTAAAGCAGTTTATGAAACAGAAAATGGTAGTCACTGAACGTGACTGTAAAGCGCGTTTGGTGCCGGTAGGCAACCCAGCTACTATTCCCGAAGGGGAGTTCGTTACTATTACGCAAGATTTGGGCGGCAACTTCACTGTCACCTGGCGAGGTAATATGTACCGCATTGACGGTACTGATGCCGATGCAATAGGCCGTAAAGCGCAAGTTTTAAATTTTGATACGCCTAAAGACGGTAAGATTAGCGAACAGCAAGTCTGGGATGCGCTTGAAACTATTTTCGACCCCGAAATTCCGATTAACCTTGTTTCATTAGGGCTCATTTACAAAGTGGCTGTAGATCATGAAACGGGAAGCGTTAATATTGACATGACGCTGACAGCGCCGGGATGTGGAATGGGGCCGGTGTTGGTCGGTGACGTTGAATATCGCGTTGCAATGGTTCCCTTTGTTAAAAGCGTAAATGTTGACTTAGTCTTCGACCCGGCATGGTCACGAGAGATGATGAGTGAAGAAGCACAGCTTGAAGCTGGCCTTTTCTTTTAACACACAGGAAGATAAATGCGATTACCTAGCAGTGAAGAAATTATTGACGATTTGGCGTTTTTCGATGATTGGGAGCAGCGCTATCAATATATCATTGATTTAGGGAAATCTATTCCAGGCTTATCCGATGCTGACAAAACCCCAGAGCGTTTAGTGAAGGGGTGTCAAAGTAGCGTATGGTTAGTTGAGTCATATGACAACAACATCATTACCTTTGACGTCGACAGTGACGCGGTGATCGTGCAAGGTCTGTTGGCGCTAGTGCTCGCAGCGTACAATGAAAAATCTCCGCAAGATATTCTGGCGTTCGATATAGATGGTTATTTCGAAGCGTTAGACCTAGAGCGTCACATTACGCCAACGCGCGGCAACGGTTTACGCGCGATAGTGGGTAAAATCCAAGAGTTGGCAAAGGCGAATAGCTAGCCTACGCTTACACAGTTATTTCATTGCGCTGTCATAAAAGTGGTTATAATAGGCAGTGCAATGGCTTATTTCATGCCTATTTAGTTACCTATTAAGGTTGATTGTAAATCGCTGCTAGTCAATGCGACATTAATCGCCTATAATTCGCGACCAAAATTTTAAACGACATACTATTTGTTTGGAGAACGAACATGGCTCTAGAGCGCACTTTTTCGATTATCAAGCCTGATGCGGTAGCTAAAAACGTAATCGGTGCTATTTACAACCGTTTCGAATCTGCAGGTCTTCGCATCGTTGCATCTAAAATGATTCACATGAGCAAAGAACAAGCTGAAGGTTTTTACGCAGAACACAAAGAGCGTCCTTTCTTTGGCGCACTTGTTGATTTCATGACATCTGGTCCAGTAATGGTTCAGGTTCTTGAAGGCGAAAACGCAGTTCTTGCTAACCGTGAAATCATGGGCGCAACTAACCCTGCAGACGCAGCTGCTGGAACACTTCGTTCTGACTACGCAGCGTCTATCGACGAAAACGCAGTACACGGTTCAGATGCTCCTGAGTCTGCTGCTCGCGAAATCGCTTACTTCTTCTCTGAAGAAGAGATTTGCCCACGCACTCGTTAATCGACTGCTTAAGCAAATGAAAAACGAGGCTTAGGCCTCGTTTTTTTGTACCTTTTATCGTGACGGAAACCCCTGACGATATTAATAGTGGTGCGACTTTTTATGCACTATGTTGTGTGTTAAAATCCGCGCAAAATTTGAACGAATTTGGCGTGTTATTATCTAAAACGGTTTAACAAGCGTTTTTCTCTTTATAGACGGTTTTAGATATTGCGGCTTTTTATTCTTTGCTCGAACGACAGTACCGGGCGTGCAATATTCGATTAAGCATTACGAGGCTACTGTCCTCGTTAGGTAGAAGGGTCATCTTTTTCATGGCAAAAACAAACTTATTAAATCTAAATCGCGAAGGCTTGCGAAATTTCTTCAAGGAAATGGGAGACAAGCCGTTTCGTGCCGATCAGGTAATGAAATGGATTTACCAGCACGGCGAAAGTGATTTTGAAAAGATGAGTAATCTTAATAAGAACCTTCGCGCCATGCTAATAGAAAATTGTGAGATTAAAGCACCAGAAATTGCTTACTATCAAGAAGCGAGCGACGGCACGATAAAATTTGCGCTTACCCTTGAGGGCGGGCAAGAAGTTGAATCGGTATGGATCCCAGAGACCGACCGAGCAACGTTGTGCGTGTCATCGCAAGTTGGCTGTGCGTTAGAATGTACGTTCTGTTCAACAGCGCAGCAAGGCTTTAATCGTAATTTAAGCGTCAGTGAAATCATTGGCCAAGTATGGCGCGTTGCAACGTTTCTAGGGTTATCGAAAGATACCAGCCAGCGCCCGATTACGAACGTGGTAATGATGGGAATGGGTGAGCCGCTTCTTAATCTGAAGAACGTGGTTCCTGCAATGGACATCATGCTTGATGATTTTGGTTTCGGGCTCTCAAAACGTCGGGTTACGTTAAGTACCTCTGGTGTTGTACCTGCACTAGATATGTTAGGCGACCAGATTGATGTCGCGTTAGCAATCTCGTTGCATGCACCGAACGATGCGTTACGTGATGAAATTGTACCGGTAAACAAAAAGTACAACATAGAAGCGTTTCTTGCCGGTGTTCGCCGCTATTTAGCCAAGTCGAAGGCGAACCAAGGGCGCGTGACCGTTGAGTATGTTATGCTCTCTCACATTAATGACAGCACCGAGCAGGCGCATGAATTAGCCAAGGTGCTAAAAGATACGCCAAGTAAGATTAATCTTATTCCGTTTAATCCTTATCCGGGTTCGCCGTATACGTGCTCGAGTAATTCGCGTATTGATAGGTTTGCGAAAGTGTTGATGGAATACGGCTTTACCACGGTAGTGCGTAAAACCCGTGGCGATGATATTGATGCTGCTTGCGGACAACTTGTTGGCGATGTCGTAGACAGAACCAAAAGAATGTTAAAAAAACAGATGAAGGGCGAAGCAATTTCGGTAAAAATAGCCCAATAATCATAACGATATTAGGGTGAAACGATGCTAAACGGATTGCGTGTTGGACTTATATTAGCAGTAACCGCGCTGTTTGGTTGCGTAAGTAGCAATCAAACAGGCAGTTACAGTGAAAATATCGACTATCAAGAGGCGGCGAGAACACGCATGTCTCTTGGTCTTACGTATCTTAAAAATAACAATTATGCGCAAGCCAAAAAGAACCTCGATAAAGCACTGTCTTTCGACCCTCGATCTGCAGACGTCCACTATGCATTGGCTTATTATTATCAACTTGTTGGTGAAATAAGCCGCGCTGAAGAGTTTTACGAAGAATCCTTAAGTATTGCACCTAACAACGGTGATATTGCCAACAGCTACGGTGCCTTCCAATGCCAAAATGGTAATTACAAGAAAGCAAAAACGTATTTCTTGAAAGCTATTAATATCCGCCAATACTCAAATACCGCTGAAACCTACGAGAACTTAGCACTGTGCGCGCAGAGCCAAGGCAACGAAGCCGATGCCATTAATTATTTAAACGACGCTCTGAAGCACCAACCAATGCGTGCTAAAACGCTTTATTTACTGACCGAAATTTATGTTGCCAACGGACAATGGAGCAATGCGCAAGACACATTGAGAAAATACGAACGCGCCACCCCAGTATCGGCTGATTCGTTATGGCTTGCCTTTGAAGTTGCAAAGGGGCAGGGTGACTGGCAAACCGCGAAAGGCTATGGCGATATGATCGTTGCCATGTTCCCGGATAGTGACTATGTTCAGCGTTACCTTGATGTAACACGTGAAAGTGCTCCTAAAGTGGCGCGCACCGCAAAGGTTAAAGCCGTTACCGCACCTCAAAGTCAACCGATCGTAATTAGCGTCGAGCCCGACGATGATGTTTCATCAACAGCGGTGGCTGCAACGCCTGCAACTGAAACGCAAAAAGATAACGAAAACGCTGAAATATCGGATGAAACACCCACATTCCATATAGTAAAAGAGGGCGAAAACCTATATCGTATTTCGCTCATGCACAATATCAAGATGGTAACTCTGCAAACGTGGAACAACTTAGAGAATACTGGCGCTATTTTTGCTGGTAAAAAGCTTTGGTTGGTACCACCGAGTATGCAGGAGGAATAGAATTTAATGGTGTCAGAACAACATGCGGCAGACGACGTAACTGCGCAACAAGAACAAAGTACGCCAAGCCCGGGCCATATGCTGCGAGAGAAGAGAGAGTCTTTGGGGCTGTCGCAACAAGATATAGCCAATAAGCTGTTCTTAAAGGCCGGTCAGATTGATGATTTAGAAAATAACAAGATTGATGACTCGTCCTCGGTAACCTTCACAAAAGGGTACGTGCGGAATTATGCCAAACAACTTGGGATGGACTCGGATGCGGTTATTGCTGCGTTTGAGCAGTACCATACCAGTGTAAAGTCGCCCGCTAAACTACAAAGCTTTTCGAAACGTGTCGCAAAACAGACACATGACGACCGCTGGATGATGGTAACGTACATTATATTGTTACTTATTATCGGCGGTGTTGTAGCATGGTGGTATCAGCAGCCTAGCGATGATGGTGTGGTTGATGTCCCATTAACGGAGCGAGTACTAAAAGAAGCTGCAGACACGCCGCTAACGACAGTTGCGACAGAGCGAGACAGTAGCGTAGTGACTGGCAACACTGTGCCAGCGCAAGCACAGCCACGCACCGATGCACTGATGCCTCAGTCGGGGCAAGACAACTTTCCTTCACCCAGCGACGAAAACTCTGCAAGTGAACAAGATGCTGAGACGGCTGCACCGATGATTGATGAAACCAACAACGTAACCGCGCTCATAACCAATAATGAATTAGAAACGGATGCGTCTATCACGCCAGAACTAGTCGACACTGCTGTACCCATTAGCATGCTGTTTACTTTTGATAACGATTGTTGGGTAAGTATTAAAGACGCGACCGGCGAGACCATTGCATATGGTGTTAAAGAAGCTGGGCGAGTGATGGAGGTTTCAGGTGTTCCACCTGTCCAAGTGACATTAGGTGCTCCACAAAATGTACGTGTTTCAGTAAATGGCGATGCCGTCGATATCTCTAGCTATCATGGTCGTACTGCACGCTTTTCACTTCCTTTATAGGTAATAAGATGTTTTCAGAAAGTCCAATTACGCGCCGAAAATCAACGCGTATTAATGTTGGTAATGTTCCTATAGGTGATGGCGCGCCTATCGCCGTTCAATCAATGACCAATACGCTGACCACTGATGTGGCGGCAACGGTTGCGCAAATCAATCGAATTGTTGCTGTTGGTGGCGAGATTGTGCGTGTTTCAGTGCCTACCATGGATGCTGCCGAAGCGTTTAAAGAAATTAAAAAACAAGTGTCGGTACCTCTTGTTGCCGATATCCATTTTGATTACCGCATCGCCCTTAAAGTGGCTGAGTATGGGGTAGACTGCCTAAGAATAAATCCGGGCAACATTGGTAATATGGAGCGCGTTAGATCAGTGGTTGACTGCGCCAAAGATAAGAATATTCCTATTCGAATTGGTGTTAACGGCGGCTCGTTAGAAAAAGACTTACAAGAAAAGTATGGTGAGCCAACACCAGAAGCACTGGTAGAGTCGGCCATGCGCCATGTTGATATTCTTGATAAGCTTAATTTTGACCAGTTTAAAGTGAGCGTAAAAGCGTCGGATGTGTTTTTGGCGGTAGGCGCATACCGCTTACTGGCACAAAAAATTGATCAACCACTTCACTTAGGCATTACCGAAGCAGGCGGTCAGCGTGCCGGAGCAGTGAAAAGCGCGGTGGGTCTGGGTATGTTGCTTGCCGAAGGCATTGGTGACACGATAAGAGTGTCGCTCGCGGCAGACCCAGTGGAAGAAATTAAGGTTGGCTTTGATATATTAAAGTCACTCCGCATTCGTTCTCGAGGCATTAATTTTATTGCCTGCCCCAGCTGCTCACGTCAAGAGTTCGATGTTATATCGACAGTGAACGCGTTGGAAGAACGGTTAGAAGACATTTTAACCCCCATGGACGTGTCTATTATTGGTTGCGTGGTAAACGGGCCTGGCGAAGCCGAAGTGTCAGATTTGGGGCTAACCGGGGCGCGTAATATGAGTGGTTTGTACGAAGACGGTAAGCGAGTAAAAGAGCGTCTACCTAATGATGACCTTGTCGATAGGCTCGAGAGTCGCATTCGTGCAAAGGCATCAAGAATGCGCGAAGAAAACAAAATTCAGGTAGCGATAAAAGACTAACGCGCAGTAATTGTTTCGCTAAGCGCAGATTGCGCGAAGAACAATACAGCTGAGCATTGTTGTTTATTTCCAAAGCCCCTATAATGCGGGGCTTTTCACTATTTAGCAGTATGAGAATTTCACGTGGCTAAGACTATTCAGGCAATTCGAGGCATGAACGATTGCCTGCCGGAAATATCCGGTACATGGCAGAAAGTAGAATCTGCAATTCGTCAGGTGGTAGCGAGTTATGGCTACCAAGAAATACGCACTCCGATTGTTGAGAGCACAGACTTATTCAAGCGCTCTATTGGCGAAGTGACCGATATTGTTGAAAAAGAAATGTACACCTTTGAGGACAGAAATGGCGACAGCCTTACGCTTCGTCCTGAAGGCACCGCCAGCTGTGTAAGGGCGGGTAATGAACATGGTTTGTTGTACAATCAGCAACAGCGCCTGTGGTACATGGGGCCGATGTTCCGCCACGAGCGTCCTCAAAAAGGGCGTTATCGCCAGTTCCATCAATTCGGTGTAGAGACTTATGGCATTGATGGTCCTGATATCGACTTGGAAGTTATTCTTCTTAGTGCCAGGTTCTGGAAGCTGTTTGGTATTCAGCAGCACGTTAAACTTCAAATTAATACGTTGGGGTCGAATGAAGCCCGCGCCGCTTATCGCGATACGCTTGTCGATTATTTGAAAGCGCGAGCTGATAAGCTAGATGAAGAGTCGCTGCGTCGATTAGAGACTAATCCGCTACGCGTGTTAGACAGCAAAAACCCAGAGGTACAGGCCGCTATTACAGATGCGCCTTCTCTGATCGATCACCTTGATGAAGAATCAAAAGCGCATTTTGACACGCTGTGCGCGCGTTTAACGCAAGCGGGCGTCGAGTATGAAATCAACCCTCGTTTAGTGCGCGGTTTGGATTATTATAACCGAACCGTATTCGAGTGGGTTACTGACAGCTTAGGTGCACAGGGTACCGTGTGCGCTGGCGGTCGATACGATGGTTTGGTTGAACAGCTAGGCGGCAAGTCGACCCCCGCGGTAGGCTTTGCGATGGGATTAGAGCGTCTTGTATTGCTGCTTACTACGTTAACCGACGAGGGACAGGATGTAGCAAACGCCGACGTTTATGTCACCGCGATGGGTGACGATGCGCAAGCGTATGCTGTAGAGGTCTCTGAACATTTACGAAATACACTGCCAGACGTGCGCATTATGATGCACTGTGGCGGTGGAAACTTTAAAAAGCAACTTAAACGTGCAGACAAGACCGGTGCAAAACTTGCACTGTTACTAGGGTCTGATGAAATGCAATCACGTACCGTGGGTATAAAGCCGCTACGTGATGGTCAGGAACAGCAAACTGTAGAGTTTGATGCGTTAACGCGCACGGTTTCTGAACTGCTAAACCGTTAAGATAAGAGGAAGTCATGGAACAATTCGCCACAGAAGAACAACAAGTAGAAGCGATTAAAGGTTTTTGGAAAGAGCACGGCACCGCGATTATCGTTGGCGCGGCACTGGGTTTTGGCGGCCTATGGGGCTGGCGTTATTACTCAGAAACACAAATCGAAAACCGTGAAGCGGCGTCGGTTGCTTATCAAGAAGCCGTTCAAAGCCTTGACGCTGAAAACGGCGTTGAAAATGTAGAAGCTTTTATTGCCGCGAACGAGGATACTGGTTATGCAAGTGTTGCCAGCTTGATTGCTGCAAAACAAGCGGTTGATGCAGGCGACTTAGACAGTGCCGCGTCGCACCTTAACCACGTAGTGACGTTTGCAGAAAACGACCAGTTGAAGTCATTGGCGGGTGTTCGTCTTGCACGTGTGCAAATTGAAATGAACCAGCTTGATGCAGCGTTGTCTACGCTAGGCAATATTGAAAGTGATGCGTTTAGCGCTGAAGTTTCTGAATTAAAAGGTGATGTTTTCCAGCTGCAGAATAAGATTGATGATGCGCGCTTGGCTTATTCAGCCGCCTTAGAAAAAAATGCCAATAACCCGCTGCTACAAATGAAAGTAGACAATTTAGCCATCGCGGGCCAATAAGCTGGTAAATAAAAATAAAGAGGTACGCAATTTGTTTCACAATACGTGTGGCCAGACAGGCCGTTTAGCTCGCATCACAGGCATGGTTTTGGCCATGACCTTTACGCTTTCTGGCTGTTCAACGGTTTCAGACTGGTTTGCAGATGAAGAAGAGTTAGAAATTCGTCGATTAAAGCCTATTGACGCGCAATTTTCACCACAAGTAGAGTGGTCTCGTGATATTGGCGACGGTGTCGACTTTTATTTCTCTCGCCTACAACCTGTTTATGCGTACGACAAGCTCTATGCCGCCGACCGACACGGTATTGTAGTTGCAATGAACCCCGACACGGGTGATGTCATTTGGGAGCGCGACTTTGCGTCTTTCGAAGGCGAAGGTGTTTGGAATAGCGTTTCAAGCGTGTGGGAAAGTGGCGAAAGCGCACGCATAGGTGGTATTCACGCTGCTGATAGGCATGTGTTCATCGGCACTGAAAATGGTCATGTGGTTGCGTTAGATGCTGAAACTGGCGAGACAGCCTGGAGCAAGACTATCCCTGGTGAAGTGCTAGCTGCTCCTGCAGCTGACGAAGGCATATTAGTAGTGAATACCGGTGCCGGCTCTCTTTATGGTTTTAACACGCGTACCGGCGAAGAAATATGGCATCACGAAGGGGATACGCCTCCGCTTACGTTGCGCGGTATTTCAGGCCCAGTTGCTTCAAACGGTGGTACCATTGTTGGAACCGCGACAGGTAAACTGCAAGTTAACCTGATTGATAACGGTGTTATGGCATGGGAAACCGCTATTGCTAAGCCTACTGGTGCAACAGAGCTAGAGCGTATTGTTGATATCGACACCACGCCCGTGTTGTTTGGTGGAACCATTTATACTGTGGCGTACAATGGTACGTTAGCGGCTGTTGAATTACAGTCTGGTCGCGTTATTTGGAAGCGTGAATATGCTTCATTTCGTAACCTGAGCATTGATGGTAATCGAATTTTTGTGGTAGACAATAATTCAAATGTCTATGCGCTTGATAGACGCAACGGTGTTGAACTATGGTCACAAGGTTCGTTGAAAGGCCGTTCTTTAACTGCTGCGACCCCTATGGGCGATAATATTGTCGTTGGCGACAATTGGGGCTTTTTACATTGGGTAAACCAAGAAAGTGGAAAGATTGTCGCGCGCCTCGATGTAGGTGGTGATGACGAAGACGATGCTATCTATACGTCGCCAATCAACGTTAAAGACAAGGTTGTTGCAGTGACGCGAGAAGGTGTTGTGGCGTCGATAGTTGCACCCCAATAAATATGAATTAATGTTAGTAGTATGCGCTGAAATGTAAGTACATAACACGTACTTCGTGCAGATGAGCGTTACATGCTGACGCATTATCCATAACACGGTATAATGAAAACTCACAGTAACCGCAAGTAGGCTTCGCTTACTTGCGGTTTGTGCTTTCAAGCACTCATGACCTTTAGGATCTGATACATGTTACCCGTTGTTGCTTTGGTTGGCCGTCCCAATGTTGGAAAGTCGACTTTATTTAATCGTCTGACAAATACGCGCGATGCGCTAGTTGCAGATTACCCTGGACTTACCCGCGATAGAAAGTATGGCCGGGCGAAGTTCGAGCGTCGTCAATTCATTGTAGTCGATACCGGTGGTATCACAGGCGATGAAGAGGGCATTGATGCCGAAATGGCGCAGCAGTCCCTATTGGCTATTGAAGAAGCCGATGTGGTGATGTTCTTGGTTGATGCTCGTGCAGGCTTGCTTCCTGCCGACCAGGGGATAGCAGACCACCTACGCAGGATTAACAAACAGGTGTTTGTGGTTGCCAATAAAGTTGATGGTATCGACGGCGACAGCGAGAGTGCTGAATTTTATTCGTTGGGTTTAGGTGACATTAAGCAAATTGCTGCCGCGCATGGCCGAGGTGTTAGCCAACTATTGCAAGACGCTCTGGCGCCGCTGGAAGCATCATTTCCTGATATGGAAGTAATTGAAGAAGTTATTGATGAGTCGCTCGATGCAGAAGCACAGCGTGAAAGGCTTCAATCGCTACCCATTAAACTTGCGATTGTCGGTAAGCCTAACGTCGGTAAGTCGACATTAACTAATCGAATATTGGGTGAAGAACGGGTCGTGGTTTATGACCTTCCCGGCACCACGCGCGATAGTGTTTACATTCCGATGGAACGGGACGAGCGCGAATATGTGCTTATCGATACTGCAGGGGTAAGAAAGCGCAAAAAAGTGAATGAAGCAGTTGAGAAATTCTCGATTGTAAAGACACTTCAAGCCATTGAAGAGTCAAACGTTGTTTTGCTCGTTATCGATGCCCGCGAAGGCATAACAGATCAAGACTTAAGCCTTTTAGGTTTTGTACTTAATTCTGGACGTTCATTGGTTGTTGCCGTGAATAAGTGGGATGGCTTAACGCTTGATGTGAAAGACGATATTAAACGTGAAATGGATCGTCGTTTAGGCTTTATCGATTTTGCACGCATTCACTTCATTTCTGCACTTCACGGCTCGGGCGTAGGAAATTTATTTGAGTCTGTGCAAGAAGCCTATGCAAGCGCAACAAAGCGTATTAACACCGCAATGCTTACGCAGATAATGGAAATGGCGCAAGACGATCACCAACCGCCTCTTGTTCGCGGTCGTAGGGTGAAGATGAAATATGCTCACGCAGGCGGTTATAATCCGCCCGTTATCGTTATTCACGGTAACCAAGTGGATGATTTGCCAAATTCTTACAAGCGCTTCTTGATGAACTATTTCAGAAAGGCCCTAGAAATTATGGGAACGCCAATCAAAATTGAATTTAGAGAAGGCAGCAACCCATTCGAAGGTAAGAAAAACAACCTAACGTTGGCGCAGCAGCGCAAACGTAAACGGATGATGTCTTTTTATAAAGACAAAAAGTAGAACCAAAAAAAACCGCTCAGTGAGCGGTTTTTTTATAAGCTTAATTCACCAGCATTTTACGAATCTCTACCATAAGTGGCGACTCGTCTGGTACGGCTATTTGGCCCACTAATTCATCTATAATAGGGTCTGAAAAGTCTGCTGGAAATGTTGTTGCCACCTTAATGTACTTATCAGACAATTGAAATACATAGGTGGTTGCGAAAATAGTGGGCTCAAGTTCAGACTCTGCTTTTAACCCAAGCCTCCAGCCCTTCAGTGTTTCGGAAACAATATAGGGTGAGGCCGGCGCAGCCTGTGATAACTGTAAGTTTTTTGCTGTTGCTACATCGCCCGCTCTGTTCCAATCTTCATTCAGCGCCGCATTAAGTAATTCATCGGTATCACTATCGAGAGAGGCTAAAATCGGGTAAACGGTGACATCCACTAAAGCCTCTTCAAAGGTAGGATGAATGTAGCGAGTAACAGAGCCTCTAAACGGGTCGGGGTAAAGCTGAGTATCTAATCGTGTAAACGTACCCACACGCTCAGGTACGTATAAATGGTTTTCATAGTCACTTGCCTGTAGGGCATCGTACAAGAACGGCGTCGTAAAAACGTTGTTCGTCTCGACGTAACGGTACCACGCATCGACCATGTCGTTGGCAATAGCATGCGATTCGGTATCTTGTGTGTTTTCTTTTATTACCGTAAACGAGTCTATTTCTAGCCCGCGCCATTGAAGGGTAAATTCAGTCAGCTGCTTCTCTTCGGGTGACGACGCCAACGTTTGACCTAAATTTGCAACAAGCAATGAATAGTCGGCAGCATCTTCGAAGGGAAGGATGGCATTGAAAGGAACTTTTGTCTGAAGCGCAGTAATGAACTGCTCTGGCGCGAGGGCATCTTCAGTACACACCGCTTGGTCGTTGTGTAAGGTTTTACCGCATGCCGCGGTCAGTACCTCACTGGGAAACGTTGAGAACACTGACAGCGTTATACCTGAGGTAGATGCGTGCACGGGCATGACCTGCAAAGGGAGTGACAATGCCATAACGCTAACCAGCGCAGACATCACATCACGAAACATTACTTTACGAGTAATATTCATGCTGTTACAGACCGGCTGCGTGGATTGAAAATAGTAGCACGCATTGGCGTGCTCACTACTAGCAATGCCTTATGTGAATAGCTCATACATTACTCATTGGTTTTAATACCAATTACTGTACTGGTTATTTCGCCGTCAGTCACTCGTGTTTTTAACGTTTCACCTTCTTTAACTGCACTAACTGATGTAACGGGGGTGGTATCAGAGAACGTGATGCTGTAACCGCGCGATAACGTAGACAGAGGGCTGACAGATTGCAGCAGGCCGGCGTACTGTGCCACATCCCTCTTTTTACTTTTAATTAAGGCCTGCATATGGGCATGGAGCGATGCTGTTAACTGCGTGACACGCTCAGAGGCCTTGTTAATACGATTAGCGGGTGTGTGTCTTTCAAGGCGCGCAGTTTCTGTTCTCAACGTATCAGAGGCCTTGGTAAGTGTGCGCTCCATACGATGATTGAGGCGCAGCTGTAAACGGTCTAGCGTTTGCCATTGATGTTGTATTTTTGCAGAAGGGTGCAAAGACGTTAGTTTTTGTCGTTGCAACGTATAGTGTTGTTTTGCATGATTTATACGGTGGTGCATGGCTCTCACTAAGCGCGCTTTTCTTTGCGCTATCCCCTCAAATAGGGCGGCGGTATCCTGACTAAGTAGTTCTGCGGCCGCGGAAGGGGTAGGGGCGCGAAGATCCGCAACGAAGTCACTTATCGTGAAATCAACTTCATGGCCAACCGCGCTGACAGTGGGTATGGGGCATTGTGCTATCTCTCGGGCAAGCTGTTCATTGTTGAAACACCATAAGTCTTCAAGAGAGCCTCCGCCACGGGTAATTAATAAGGCATCGACTTCATTACGTGTTATTGCGGTTTTTAATGCCTGAAGCAGTTGTTTAGGAGCGCTCTCTCCTTGCACCATCGACGGATATACAATGATTTCAGTTTGAGGACTTCGCCGTTTCATCACGCTCAGCACATCATGCAGGGCTGCGCCACTTGATGACGTAATGACGCCCAATTTTTTAATGGTGGTCGGAAGAGGCTTTTTTACGCTGCTTGAAAATAGCCCTTCAGCATTAAGTTTTGCCTTGAGTGCCTCAAAGGCTTGCTTTAGTGCACCTTCGCCGTCGGTCTCCATATGCTCTACCACTAACTGGTAGTCTCCGCGGGCTTCGTAAAGGCCTACTGAAGCGCGCACAAGAATTTTGTCGCCTTCTTTGGGGCGCTGCCTTACAGAACGGTTAGCCCCTTTAAACATCGCAGCACGCACCTGCGCTTTGTTGTCCTTAAGCGTGAAGTACCAATGCCCCGATGCTGCACAGACAAAATTGGAAATTTCAGCTGATAGCCATATCAATCCAATTTCGCCTTCAAGCACGGTTCGAGCCAAGCGATTAAGCGATGTAACTGTTAAAATTTGTCGCGATGTAGAGGGTGAGTTTGTAAACATAAAAAAAATCATCAGGTTTAATACAAATAGAGTTTACCTTAAATATAAAAAACACTACAATTGCGCCGCAATTAACCCTCAATTGAAAAGGTGTTGTTGCATGCTACGAATCATCCAAGAAGCCCTGACGTTTGATGATGTGTTGCTGGTTCCCGGCCACTCAACCGTCCTTCCCCATACTGCCGACTTAAAAACGCGTTTAACGCGCGACGTTACGTTGAATATTCCAATGGTGTCTGCTGCCATGGATACCGTTTCTGAAGCACGTCTTGCCATTGCGCTTGCGCAAGAAGGCGGTATCGGTTTCATTCACAAGAATATGAAGCCAGAAGAGCAAGCAAAACACGTTCGAGCCGTAAAGAAATATGAAAGTGGCGTGGTATCAGACCCAGTAACAGTGACAAAAGACGCCACCATTGGTGATGTTATCGCATTGTCAAAGCGCCTAGGCTATTCAGGCTTTCCTGTTACTGATGCTGACAACAACCTTATTGGTATAGTGACCGGCAGAGATCTTCGTTTTGAAAAACGTCTAGAATTGCCAATCAGCAATGTAATGACAGGTAAAGATGACCTTGTTACGGTAAAAGCCGGCGCAAGCTCAGATATCGTACTTGATCTTATGCACGAGCATCGCATTGAAAAAATCTTAGTAGTCGACGACGCCTTCAAACTGACAGGCCTTATTACGGTTAAAGATTTCCAGAAAGCAGAAAATAAACCCAATGCATGTAAAGACTCATTGGGTCGGTTGCGTGTGGGTGCTGCGGTAAGCGTGGGGCCTGGTACTGATGAGCGTATCGCTTTGTTGGTTGAAGCTGGCGTGGATGTGCTGCTAATTGATACTTCACATGGTCACTCACAGGGGGTTATTGACCGTGTTAAGAAAGTACGTGCTGACTTCCCTGATGTTCAAATTATCGCAGGCAACGTTGCAACAGGTGACGGTGCAAAAGCCCTTGCTGATGCTGGCGTTGACGCAGTGAAAGTGGGCATTGGCCCAGGTTCTATTTGTACAACTCGTATTGTTACTGGCTGTGGCGTACCTCAAATTACAGCAGTGTCAGACGCCGCTGCTGCGCTTGAAGGCACTGGCATACCGGTTATCGCCGACGGTGGTATTCGCTTCTCTGGTGATATTGCTAAAGCACTTGCTGCTGGCGCAAGCTGTGTGATGGTGGGGAGTATGCTAGCTGGGACAGAAGAATCACCCGGTGAAGTCGAGCTGTTCCAAGGCCGTTATTATAAGTCATATCGTGGTATGGGTTCGTTAGGCGCCATGAACCAAAGCCATGGCTCTTCAGATCGTTATTTCCAAGAATCTAATAATGCTGAAAAGTTAGTGCCAGAAGGTATTGAAGGCCGTGTTGCCTATAAAGGGCCAATCGCCAACATTATTCACCAGCAAATGGGCGGGCTTCGCTCAGCGATGGGCCTAACAGGGTGTGGCACCATAGAAGCACTTAATACGAAAGCACAATTTGTTCGTGTTACTTCAGCAGGCATGGGCGAGAGCCACGTGCACGATGTAAGTATAACGAAAGAAGCACCCAACTACCGTTTAGGGTAAAGGTGACCGACGATTGCGAGGCTGGTGTATCACCGGCCTTTGTTCTTCTATTTAACGGGTAAAAACATGACCACAAATATCCACGACCAACGAATACTTATTTTGGATTTTGGCTCGCAGTACACACAGCTTATTGCGCGTCGCGTACGTGAAATCGGCGTTTATTGTGAACTTTGGGCTTGGGACGTAAGCGAAGCACAAATCCGTGAATTTAATCCTCAGGGCATCATTTTATCTGGCGGTCCTGAGTCGGTAACCGAAGCCGGTTCGCCACGTGCACCTGAGTATGTGTTTAATGCTGGCGTACCCGTATTAGGTGTGTGCTACGGCATGCAAACCATGGCACAGCAACTTGGTGGCAGTGTATTGGGCTCAGATAAGCGTGAGTTTGGTTATGCGCAAGTTGAGGTGGTAAAACCAAGCCCGTTGCTTGATAAAATTGAAGATGCCATTAGCGACAACGGCAATGCGCTTCTTGATGTGTGGATGAGTCATGGTGATAAGGTATCGACCATCCCTGAAGGTTTTGAAACCGTCGCCAAGACGCCATCGTGCCCACATGCTGCTATGTATAACGAAGAAAAGCAATTTTACGGTGTGCAATTTCACCCCGAGGTAACGCACACCCGTCAAGGCATGCGTCTGCTTACGCATTTCGTTATGGATGTATGTAAGTGTGAAAAATTATGGACGGCAGGCGCAATCATTGAAGATGCCATTGCGCGTATTAAAACCCAAGTGGGTGATGATGAGGTTATTCTTGGTTTATCAGGCGGCGTAGATTCGTCGGTAACGGCGATGTTGCTTCATCGTGCAATTGGTAAAAACCTCACTTGCGTATTCGTCGATAACGGCTTGTTGCGTCTTAACGAAGCCGACCAGGTGATGGAGATGTTTGGCGATCACTTCGGGCTAAATATTATTCGTATTGACGCAGAAGAGCGTTTTTTAGACCGCTTAAAAGGCGTTGAAGACCCAGAGCTTAAGCGCAAAGCCATTGGTAATGAATTTGTTAGAGTTTTCGATGAAGAAGCGGGCAAATTAGCCAATGCTAAATGGTTAGCACAAGGTACGATATACCCTGATGTAATTGAATCGGCGGGCTCTGCAACCGGCAAAGCACACGTAATCAAATCACACCACAACGTGGGTGGATTGCCAGAAGACATGGCGCTTGGTCTGGTAGAACCGCTACGTGAACTTTTCAAAGATGAAGTGCGCAAGATAGGTCTAGAGCTTGGTTTACCTTATGACATGCTTTATCGCCATCCTTTCCCTGGACCTGGTTTAGGTGTGCGAGTATTAGGTGAAATTAAGAAAGAGTACTGTGACTTGCTTCGTCGCGCCGACGCCATTTTCATAGAAGAGCTACATAATGCCGACTTGTATCAAAAAGTAAGCCAAGCGTTTACGGTATTCTTACCGGTACGTTCTGTGGGCGTTATGGGTGATGCACGAAAATATGATTGGGTTGTGAGTTTACGAGCGGTAGAAACGGTCGATTTCATGACAGCACATTGGGCACATTTACCGTATGACTTCTTAGGTAAGGTGTCGAATCGCATTATTAATGAGATCGATGGAATCTCTAGGGTAGTGTACGACATCTCAGGAAAGCCGCCTGCCACGATAGAGTGGGAGTAAAAATCAAAAAAGAGCCGAAAGGCTCTTTTTTATTGCTATATCTCAGCCTATATTAAATAGGGCATTAGGTAATCGGTAAGTCTCTATTACTTTATGCTTCTATTGTCATGTTTGTGTCATAAAAATAACCTGTAATGTATGTGACAACATTTTCGCAACGCAAAAGGTCTTCTGCCTGTGTTCAATTACACCAGTATCAGTCGTTTAGTGATGACGCCTATCCTCGCCAGTTTCTTTATTTTAGTTTTGCTGAACGGCGCGTCGATTTCCAAGTCTTTCTCTCTGCTTAATGCTTTTGATGAGGTCGATAGTACCCTCGTACAAGCCGAGCGCGATGTAAATCATGTACTTAGTACCTTTAAAACACAGGTACAAGAATGGAAGAACGTGTTGCTTCGTGGCAGCAACGATAAAGACAGAAATAAATATTGGGATCGCTTTAAGGCTCGTGAAGCCGAAATTACTAAGCAGTTTACGGCAATGCTGTTGAACCCTGCGATTAGCAACAAAGCCAAAGATGATATTCGACTGTTTTTAAAAGCGCACGATGTGATGGCACAGAAGTACAGGGAAGGGTATCAGGCGTTTATTAATGCGAATTACGACCCGAGTGTTGGCGATAGTTTTGTAAGAGGCATCGACAGGGAGCCCGCAAAGCTGCTTTCTAATGTTGCGGTAGATATTGCTGAACAAGCTGAAACAGCTTTAGTCGAGTTAAAATCGACAACACGTAACACCTTGTGGCTAATTATTAGTGCCGCCATCGCTTTAACGTTACTGGCTATTTTTTACGTTACCGCAAGGTTACGCAGTCAGGTGATTAGGCCTACCAAGCATATTGCTTCCTGTATCTCGAATTTAGCGTCATGCCAATACGATTACCCACTTACGTATACCAGCAATCACGAATTAGGTGTGCTTGCTGATTCGGCGCGACAGTTACAGAATAAATTAAATAATTCTGTGCAACAGTTAAGAGATGCCGAGCAAGAAATGGAAAACGCATATCGCGCTTTAGGTGATGTGGGGTCTTCAATAATGAATGGAGCGGTAGAGCAACGGGGTACCTCGCAAGCGTTGGACAATAGCACCGATAAACTTAAAGAGATTGTTCAAAGCCTAGTGGCTATTACTGACCAAGTTGCAGTGGCAACCAATAACTCTGAAAAGAACGTAGAGAGTTGTTACGTTACGTTTGAAAACGCGAATAAAGGGTTTATTCAACTTGCCACGACGGTTACAGATTCAAGCAATATTGTGAGCGACCTTCAAAGCAGAAGTACTAATATTTTGAAAGTAGTTAACGTCATTAATGAAATTGCCGATCAAACGAATTTACTTGCGCTAAACGCTGCCATTGAAGCGGCAAGGGCAGGGGAGCATGGCAGAGGTTTTGCGGTTGTTGCTGATGAAGTGCGCGCACTTGCAGCAAAAACACAGCAATCGACCAAAGAAATAAATGACATACTAAGTAGCTTTGAAGCCGAGGCGAAGACGGCGGTTTCGGCAATGAAGACAGGTAAAGCCTTGTCTGACAGCAATGCCGCTGAAGCCTCAACCGCACTTGCCACATTGAATGAAGTGGTTAATGATATTAAAGAAACAGCAAAAGCGGTAGTGGCGCTTAACGACGCAGCCGATGAGCAAGAAGTCGTGCTGGCTGAAGTTGAAGATATCATTGGTAACGTTGTTCGTTCGTCGGAGCGTTACCATGAGCTAGCACAACGTGATGATATGTCTCGTTCTATGCGAAGCATGTCTGATAACGTTGAAAAAGTGGTAAACAGTTTGACCCGTTAATACCGCCTCATCAGTATGAATAGGCGGGGCGTTTGCTCCGCTTTTTTTGTTTTTACCTTACTATCGTCAGATGGTTAACCGTCTGAAAAGGAATTATGTCCATACCACTTGTTTTTCATCCCATTTATAGTCAGCTTGATTTGCCTGAACGTCACCGCTTTCCTATTCAAAAGTATCAGGGGATCCGCGAAGCGTTGCGAGCAAAAGGTATCCCCAACGCATCGTTTTATGCGCCGACCCCTATCAGTAGAAACGTCTTAGACACGTATTTTGACAAACAATATGTCCATGACCTGATTAGCGGTGAACTTAATCCCAAAGCCATGCGCAGAATTGGTTTTCCTTGGTCGAAGCAGCTCATTGATAGAAGTTTAACGGCGGTCTTTGGTACGACACTGACCGCTCAGCTTGCACTTGAGCATGGAAAAGCGCTGAATTTAACCGGCGGTTACCACCATGCATTCGCTGATTTCGGTTCAGGTTTTTGCCTATTTAACGATTTGTATCTTGCGGCAAAAGCAATGCAGGAAGATGCGAGAGTAGACAACGTGATGATTATTGACTTAGATGTCCATCAAGGTGATGGTACGGCTAAGTTATGCGAGAACGATAGAACGATTTTTACGCTTTCTATTCATGGCGAGAAGAACTTTCCTCATCGAAAGCAGGTGTCAGATATCGATATCGGTTTACCAAAAGGTGCAGGCGATGATGAGTACTTACAGGCTTTAGAAGAAGCGCTGTCTGTGGCATTTAAGATGTTTAGCCCAGACGCTATTATTTATGATGCTGGTGTGGATGTGCATCAAAATGATGACTTAGGCCTTTTAAACATCACTACCGAAGGGGTGTATCAACGAGACTGCATGGTGTTTGAGGTCGCAGAGTCTAAAGGTTTACCCATTGCAGGGGTAATAGGTGGTGGATATCAACGCGATATTGATGCGCTGGTTAACGTGCACTTGCAGCTCTATCGTGCCGCGGGTGTGTATTAGCAAGACAGTGTGGTCGTCGCTATATGCTTCTGATTACACTGCCTCGTTTTCAGGTATATTGGGCCTGTAGCGGCTTCTATAGGCCTCGCCCAGTTACAAGAAGCGTAATTGAAAACCTACCCCAATCCGTTCTTGCGAGCGGTTGTAATCGATGAGCGAATCGCCATATCCATTAAAGTATTGAAACATAATGTCATATCGGCTGGTGAGTGGGTAGGTAAGGTCTACTTGGATACTACCTCGGTTATCATCGAATGATAGGTTGTTTCTTACTAAGGCGAATAATTTCACGTTACCAATTTTTCGTCCGTAACCAAATTCTGCACGGCCGTAAAAATCTTCAATATCTGGGTTATCATCTCCTGTAGCATCAAGAGGATCCGTTTTTTCGTCTTCCGGTATGCGGTACCACGTTTTGATATAATAGATATCGTCGTTATCACTGAACACCAGAGACGCAAAAAGCCGGTTCCAGCTGCGAGACTGAAGGCCGCTTTGGCCATTGGACATGTGGTTAAAGCCTACTTGCAGTGTATTAAATTTATACCCGAGCACTGAAATATCAGCCGTCTCTTGCCAAAAAACTTCAGGCTCATAATTGGTTTCTCGAAATGGCTTCGATACTTCACTATTGTACAGTTGCCAAAACGACGTAAACGTGAACCCGAAATACACCCCATCAAATCCAATGTCTTCTAGATACAATGGATACTTAACACTAATTTGAAACTTGGCTTCTTTTTTATCAACATTGTTTTCAGTCAGCTCGCTATTGCCTTCTGAATTCGGGTTCGTTACGTAAGTAATAGGTAAGATATAGTTTTGACGGTGCTGCGTCATTGCGTAAACGTTATCAATTGCTTCTTTGTCGCCTTCTAGGCGCTCATCAAGTGCACTTTCTGTGGTGGTATCTCGTTTGACGATATCGATAACTTCAATATCGAGAAGTGTGTCAGTATCCTCTTTTTCGGTAGCTTGCTGTACGTCATCTGTTTGCGCTGACTGTTGCTGCTTGGGTAGTGATGTTTCTTGTGCAACGGCATTCGTTGCCGCACAGCAAAATGCTGCTATTAATAAAATTCGTTTTAACACAGGCACCAGTGCTCTCCATGTGAGGTTAACAAGCAATAAAAATAATTAAGGGTTAGAAAAAGTGAGGGTTTGTCCTTCCATTGAACCAATAACTTCAAGGGGGGATTCCGCAATCGTTACGTACTGATTGCAGTGATCGATAACGTGATCAATATCATCATCGGTTCTGTCTGGGTCGTGGCTGTATAACGCTAGACATTTTGCATTGCATGCCATCGCAAGCTTAACGGCTTCTTCTGCCACAGAGTGCCCCCAGCCCGATTTTTTCGGCATATCTGACATCATGTATTGAGCATCATGAATAATCACATTGGCATCACGAGCAAACTCAACAAATGTCAGAAAATCCGTTTCTTTTTTATAAGGGGGGTAAAGTTCGTTGTCTGTAATATAAGCGACTTTCTGCCCATCAGCCTCAATAGTATAAGCGCTGCCTTTACCCGGATGGTTCATGGGCAGTCTACGGATGGTTGCCGTGCCTATTTCCCATGTGTGTTGTTCAGCAGGCAGTACCGTAAGTTGAATATTTGCCGTTAATGCGCTGGCCGGTACAGGAAAAACACTGCCATTCATCTGGTTTAAAATTTGATCGTACTCTGGCAGTGTGGTCTGCCCAGGGTAAATATAAATGTCGCGGTCTTTTTGAAAGATAGGTACAAAGAATGGGAACCCTTGAATGTGGTCCCAATGATTGTGGCTAAGCAGTAAATGAATAGGCGTATTTTTTTTGATAAGTTGGTTTCCCAAACGCCTAATGCCCGTACCCGCATCTAAAACTATATCTGTTCCGTCTTCTAGTTCAATATGAACGCATGCAGTATTTCCACCATAGCGCACAAACTCTTGGCCCGGAGTGGGAATAGAGCCTCTAACGCCGTAAAAAGTTAACTGCATACGTCCTCCATTTAGTGTGTTATTGCTAATTTATAGGTTAGCAATAAAATCACTTGCCGTATCAATATCTAGCAACTGTTTCTCACCCGTTGCGCGATTTTTATATTCAATTTGGCGGTTATCTAAATTGCGCTCACCAATAACGATGCTGTGTGGAATACCAATAAGCTCCATATCGTTGAACATTACCCCCGGGCGCTCTTTTCTGTCGTCAAACAGTACATCGATGCCCAAGCCAATAAGCGTTTCATAAAGTGCCTCAGCAGCTTCTTTAATTCTATGAGACTTATGCATGTTCATAGGAATAAGAGCAACGCTAAATGGGGCAATAGGTGCAGGCCACTTAATCCCAAATTTATCATGGTTCTGTTCAATAGCCGCCGCTACGATGCGCGATACACCAATGCCGTAGCAGCCCATTGTTAATGTTTGGTGTTTACCCGTTTCAGTTAATACACCACAGTTCATCGCGTCTGAGTATTTGCTACCAAGCTGAAAAATATGGCCTACTTCAATACCGCGCTTGATATCCAGTGTGCCTTTACCGTCAGGAGACACATCACCGGCGACAACGTTTCGGATATCAACACCTGTTATGTCGTCTTGCCAATTTGCGTTAACGATAACTTTGCCGCCAATTCCCGCACCAGTAGTAAAATCTGCAAGTGCTGCAGCACTGGCGTCAACAACTGATGGTACAGGGAGGTTTGTGGCATCAGCAAAAAACGGTGATACACCAAGAATGTCTTTCGCCTGTTCGAACGATGCTTCGACAAGTGGCGCAGCAACACCATCAACCTTTTCGGCTTTGATATCGTTGAGTTCATGGTCGGCGCGCAATATTAGCGCAATCCAGTCATTTGACTCGATGACATTGCCTTTACTGTCGGTTTTGTTTGCAGCTTTAACTAGTGTGACCTTAACCGCGTGCTGGGCACTACTGTCGACACTTTTTAAAATAGCAGCGAAATCTTTACCTTTCGCATCTTTTGTCTCTTGCGCAGCGCCGGACGCTGTTGCTTTTTGCGGCGCAACGGCCGTCGCCATTTCTACGTTGGCGGCAAAATCACTGTCGCTTGAAAATGCAATTGCATCTTCGCCAGACTCGGCAAGTACATGAAACTCATGAGAGTGATTACCGCCAATTGCACCTGAATCTGCAATTACCGGTCTAAAATCAAGCTCCATGCGAGAGAAAATATTGCAGTAGGCGTCGTACATGGTTTGATATGTTTTATCTAAACACGCATCGTCTAAATGGAAACTGTACGCATCTTTCATAGTAAATTCACGACCACGCATAATACCAAAGCGAGGGCGAACTTCGTCACGGAATTTTGTTTGAATTTGATACAGGTTTATCGGCAGTTGTTTATAGCTGCTAATGTCATTTCTAACCAAGGCTGTAATGACTTCTTCATGTGTTGGACCCAGCACGAAGTCTCGTTGATGGCGGTCTTTCACGCGTAAAAGTTCAGGGCCGTATTCATCCCAACGTCCAGATTCCTGCCAGAGATCCGCGGGCTGAACAACAGGCATAAGCACTTCAATAGCGCCGGCTTTATTCATCTCTTCACGGACAATATTCGCTACTTTATTAAGTACACGCAGGCCAGTAGGTAGCCAGGTATAAAGGCCAGAAGCGAGCTTTCGAATCATTCCCGCTCTAAGCATTAGCTGGTGGCTGGTTACCTCAGCATCTGCCGGAGTTTCTTTCTGCGTAGCGAGCAAATATTGACTAGTGCGCATGAATTGCAGTCTTCCTGTTTTAATGAAATCTAATAATGCCGGTATTCTAATTAACTGTACCCAATTGTGCTACAACTGCGTGCGTTTTATCGTAACTTATCCGCTTATTAAGCATAGCGCATGCTTAAATGGTCAGGGCGCTTTCAATATATCAATGGCTTTTACGACTACCGTGCCATTCTCAATAACAAAGCGGACATCAAATTCGTAAAGTTGAACACAATATACTTTGTCGTCGGTTTCAAGGTTATGTCGATAAGCGGGGCGGGGGTCTTGCGCTAATAGCTGTATGATTAACGAATAAAGATCGGGATGCGTAGTCTGCACACGCATACAGTCGGCTTGGGCCTGTGGAGTAAACGCAACCGCACGCTGTGGTATCGGTGCGGCTTTGGTAAGCGTGTCACTCGCCGTTTGAATAATGTCAGCGTAGGGAAGGTAGGGTTTAATGTCGATAATTGGTGTACTGTCGAGTAAGTCAACGCCACTCACGTTAAGTTGCCAACTATTCCCCACCTTTTGAACCCCTTGGTTTTTTACAACCGACATACCAATATTATTTGGCCGGTGCGTGCTACGGGTGGCCAATACGCCTGTTTTGGCGTTTCCACCTAATCGTGGGGCTTTTACTAACGGTTTCCACCCTCGGGATATATTTTCATGAAATAAGAATAGTAGCCAAAGATGACTAAACCCCTCTAACCCTCTCACCATATCTATACTATTGTACGCGTCAGTAGGGGTGATAATGCCCTCAGCGTCGGCCAAATTAGGTTGGCGGGGAATGGCAAATTTTTGACGAAATGGCGTTGAGATAACCCCAATGGTATCAATCTGAGCCTGTAAGGTGGTCATTAGTGTGCACGTTGTTTAGGTTTATCGGCCATACAATTATCAAAGGCCTTGTTTATGCTTTTCTTTAATCTGCGTTAGCGTCGCGTTGAAGTAGGGGCAGCCTAATTCCTCTGCTTTCTTCATGTTGTTGGTGTAAATAGCTTCAGCGTCATCTTCATTGGGCATATACCGGGTAATATCATCTTCTCTTATTAAGTGGAACATAGGATAAGGTGACCGGTTGGTATAGTGTGAAGCACTGTGCTGAGGTTCACCATCAAAGCGATATTCAGGATGAAAGCTCGCTAATTGATATGTTCCAGCATATCCCCAATCAGCCATCATACGCTCGGCGATAGCTAATGCATCGAGATAGTTATCAAACTGGGTAAAGTGAGAATGTGTAAGTATAACGAGCGTAGTGGCAATATCGTTATTGCTATCGAGTTTGACACACTCATCATAAAGGCGCATTACTGCATCCCCTGTGTCACCATTAACCTCGACACAGCGAATTTGATTTGGCGTTCTAACAAACCGCGCAAAAGGGCAGAAGTTATGTGTTATCACAACGTCGTCTACCCATTGCATAGTCGCGTCGATATAGTGAGATGTTGTCACGGTAACCTTATGAGCCGCCAGCATGATGTGGCGGCTGTGTTAATTAAGAGTGGTATTTAACGTACGCTTCAAGCGTGTTTTCAATGAGACTTGCTACGGTCATTGGACCAACCCCACCAGGAACGGGGGTAATCCATCCCGCACGCGCTTGGGCTTTTTCAAAGTCAACGTCACCAACCAGTGAGCCATCGTTAACACGGTTAATACCCACATCAATAACAATTGCACCAGGCTTTATCCAATCACCGGGAATAAAGTTTGGCTTACCCACCGCTACAACCAGCAAGTCGGCGCGCTGCACGTGACTTTTTAAATTTTGCGTAAATTTATGACATGTAGTCACTGTACATCCTGCTAGCAGTAACTCTAAGCTCATTGGCCTACCAACAATATTGGAAGCACCAACAATCACAGCATCTAAACCCTTAACAGGGCGTTTGGTTGACTCTACCATCGTCATGATGCCCTTAGGTGTACATGGGCGTAGGGCAGGTATGCGCTGTGCGAGACGTCCAATGTTGTAAGGGTGAAAACCGTCTACATCTTTGTGCGGGTGAATACGCTCTAAGACTTTTTCTGCATTTAAGCCCGCCGGTAGCGGTAATTGCACGAGTATGCCGTCTATCTCTTTATCATTATTAAGGTCATCGACCAATTCCAGCAGTGTTTCTTCGGTGGTGTCGGCTGGTAAGTCAAAAGAACGAGAGATAAACCCGACTTCATCGCAGGCTTTGCGCTTATTAGCGACATAAACCTGAGAAGCAGCATCACTGCCTACTAAGACAACAGCAAGCCCTGGTTGTCTTTTTTTGGCTTTAATAAGGGAATCAACGTAAGAGGTTACGTGCTGGCGAACTTGTTTGGCAATGAGCTTGCCGTCTATTAGATGGGCGGTCATAAATTGGTATACATTCAGTAATCAACAAGTGCGTATTATTGTTTCACAAAAGTATATCGAGTAACTAGCATTTTTCTTTTTATAGGGGCCGCTTATTATGAATAAGTGACTTTTTTGATAAAACCAGCAGCGGAATGAAAAAAAACGCTATGCAATGAATACGTTTGAAGGTGATATAAAAGGGCGATGACGAGGAATGAGCATACGTTTTTACCGTTAAATAGAAAAAAGCGCTTGGTAACTCATAACTGAATAACACCTTAAAGGTGCAAAAGCTGTTTAAAATGCATACGTTTTGGTTAAAAAAACACTATTGTGCGCGCTTTGTGAGCGGTTGGTGTTTTTATTTAAAAAAGTGTTTGACGAGGTGGGGGCAAGTCAGTAATATTCGCACCCCGTAAAGGCAGTGAGGCAAAACGCTTCAAAGTCATTACACAGTCGGTGAGTGGCGCAGCTTGGTAGCGCACTTGTTTTGGGTACAAGGGGTCGCAGGTTCAAATCCTGTCTCACCGACCATTTTTTTGCAATGCAAAGATTCGTCGAGCGCCCGTAGCTCAGCTGGATAGAGCAACGGCCTTCTAAGCCGTGGGTCGCAGGTTCGAATCCTGCCGGGCGCGCCATGCGAGTCAGGTAGGACCTGACAATGGACGATGAATTTTAGTAGCATCATGGTACAATTCTCATGTATGCTTTTGCAACACCTCAGTGGTGGGCGTAGCTCAGTTGGTAGAGCCCCGGATTGTGATTCCGGTTGTCGTGGGTTCAAGTCCCATCGTCCACCCCACTTTTTCGCGGGAGTGGTGGAATTGGTAGACACGCTGGATTTAGGTTCCAGTGCTTCACGGCGTGAGAGTTCAAGTCTCTCCTTCCGCACCATACTTTAAGCTTTTTGATAAAGCTGATCATTTCAATGATTCCAGTCGGTGAGTGGCGCAGCTTGGTAGCGCACTTGTTTTGGGTACAAGGGGTCGCAGGTTCAAATCCTGTCTCACCGACCATTTATCCTCTTATTTTGTTCAAAATACCGTTATTTGTTCTAATCGCTCATTAATGCGTCAAAAGCGCGTTATAAACTTGCGTTTCTCTCTCGACTCTTACTGTTAGCGGCTGTATACTACGGCGTCTTTTTTTAACCAGTGCGTTTGTTTCAAGTTTAATTTACGGCATGTTTTATTCGGTCGTGGCTTGGAAGTGCAAACGTCGGAAACGACCTCTAACCCGGTATGATTTGCCTTTAATTGGCTCGGCGGGTGAGGGGATTGTGAACAAAGCGCCTAAAGAGGCGTACAGTTGAGGTAACATAATGCAAGTTTCAGTCGAGACGACCCAGGGTTTAGAACGCCGTCTTACTATCACCGTTCCATCTGATACGGTTGATTCAGCAGTTAAATCACGCCTACAACAATTGGCGAAAACGCAGCGTATTAATGGCTTCCGTCCTGGTAAAGTACCAGTAAGCGTAATCAAAAAGCGCTTTGGCCAAGCAGTTCGTCAAGAAGTTGCTGGCGACGTTATGCAGCAAAACTTCTACCAAGCGGTTATTCAAGAAAAAATCCAGCCTGCTGGCATGCCTCAGTTTGAACTTACGAAAGACGAAGACGGACAAGATCTTGAATTCGTTGCTTCTTTTGAAGTTTATCCAGAAGTTGAAGTGAAAGGCATCAATGACCTTGAGATCGAAAAGCCAACAGTAGAAATTACTGACGCCGATCTTGACACAATGATGGAAACCCTTCAAAAGCAGCACGCTACGTGGAAAGAAGTTAAGCGTAAAGCGAAGAAAGACGATAAAGTAATTATCGACTTCGTTGGCTCGGTTGACGGCGAAGAGTTTGAAGGCGGTAAAGCAGAAGACTTTTCATTAGAGCTAGGTCAAAACCGTATGATCCCTGGTTTCGAAAAACCACTTGTTGGTGCGAAAGCGGGTGAGGAAGTTACTATTGAAGTAACGTTCCCAGAAGATTACCATGCAGAAAACCTTAAAGGTAAAGACGCAGTATTCCAAGCGACAGTGAAGAAAGTTGAAGGCCAAGCACTTCCTAAAGTAGACGACGAGTTTGCTACACTATTCGGTGTTGAAGAAGGTGGTGTTGACGCGCTTAAAGCTGAAGTTCGCAAGAACATGCAGCGTGAGCTAGACCAAACGCTTAAAGCACAGCTTAAAGAAGACGTTATTTCTAAGCTTGTAGAAGCCAATGAAGTTGATATTCCAAAAGCATTGCTTGACCAAGAAGTGAATGCGCTTCGTGAACAAGCTAAACAGCGTTTCAGCCAACAAGGTGGAGGTCAAAACCTTCCAGAGCTTCCTGCTGATTTGTTTACTGACAACGCTAAGCGTCGTGTTGCAATCGGTCTATTACTTGGCGAAGTCATTAAGCAGAACGAGCTAAAAGCTGACGATGCTAAAGTGAACGAGATGATCGAAACGGCGGCTTCTGCGTACGAAGATCCAAAAGAAGTAGTAGAATACTACAACAACAACCAAGAGCTTATGCAGCAAATGCAAAACGTTGCGCTTGAAGAACAAGCTATCGAGTGGGTTCTTGAGCAGGCTAAAGTTACCGAAGTAACTAAAGCTTTTGACGAGGTTATGAACAAACAGGCGTAATTTTTTATTGTCTGATTGACTTAACACGTCAGCAACTGCTTAAATGCTCGGAGCCTTCCGAGCATTTTTGTTTTTAACGCTAGATAATCAAGGTAGCTATGACTAATTCTCCGTTTGACCCTATGAATGCCCTCGTCCCTATGGTAGTGGAACAAACTTCCAAAGGTGAACGTTCTTACGACATCTATTCACGCCTATTAAAAGAAAATGTAATTTTCTTAGTTGGTCAAGTTGAAGACCATATGGCTAATCTCATTGTTGCCCAAATGCTGTTTTTAGAAGCAGAAAACCCAGAGAAAGACATTTTCTTATACATTAATTCGCCAGGCGGCTCTGTAACCGCGGGTATGGCAATATACGACACAATGAATTTCATTAAACCTGACGTAAGCACTGTGTGCATGGGTCAAGCAGCGAGCATGGGCGCATTCTTATTGTCTGCTGGTGCGAAAGGTAAGCGTTACTGCTTGCCTAACTCACGTGTGATGATTCACCAGCCGCTAGGCGGCTTCCAAGGTCAAGCATCAGACTTTGAAATTCATGCTAAAGAAATCCTGTCTATTAAAGAGAAGTTGAATCGTTTAATGGCAGACCATACTGGGCAAGACTATGAAAAGGTTGCGCGTGACACAGATCGTGATAACTTCTTAAGTGCATCGGAAGCAAAAGACTATGGTTTAGTCGATCAGGTTTTGACAAGTCGATCTGACGTAGCCGGAACTAAGTAGTATAGTTATAGTAGACCTGAACATGTGCCAAGAACGATGTTGTTCTTGGTTCAGGCAAGGCAGAGGCAAGAGTAATGAGTGATAAGCAAAGTGGTGATGGTGACAACAAGTTGCTGTACTGCTCGTTTTGCGGCAAAAGCCAGCATGAAGTAAGAAAGTTAATCGCAGGCCCGTCTGTATTTATTTGCGACGAGTGTGTTGAGCTATGTAACGATATCATTCGCGAAGAAATTAAGGAAATAGCGCCAAAGCAAAAGCAGGATGCGTTACCTAAACCCGCGGAAATTCATGAGCATCTCAATGATTATGTCATTGGCCAAGAACATGCGAAAAAAGTATTGTCGGTGGCGGTCTATAACCACTACAAACGACTTCGTAATGGCGATGTGAAAGATGGTGTCGAGTTAGGCAAAAGTAATATTTTGCTAATAGGCCCTACAGGAAGCGGTAAAACGTTGCTCGCTGAGACGCTAGCAAGGCTACTTGACGTTCCGTTTACGATGGCTGATGCCACTACGCTTACTGAAGCCGGTTATGTCGGTGAAGACGTAGAAAACATCATTCAAAAGCTTCTTCAAAAATGTGACTACGATGTTGAGAAAGCGCAACGTGGTATTGTTTACATTGATGAAATAGATAAAATTTCACGTAAGTCAGATAACCCATCGATTACGCGAGACGTATCGGGTGAGGGTGTACAACAAGCGTTATTGAAGCTTATCGAAGGTACGGTTGCTTCAGTGCCACCACAAGGTGGACGTAAGCATCCTCAGCAGGAATTCTTGCAAGTTGATACCTCAAAGATTCTGTTTATTTGTGGCGGTGCGTTCGCAGGGCTTGATAAAGTCATTGAACAGCGTGCTCATAAAGACACTGGAATAGGCTTTGGTGCAACGGTTAAGTCAAAAGATAATTCTGCGGCTGTCAGTGAATTGTTCAAGCAAGTTGAACCAGAAGACTTAGTAAAATACGGTCTTATTCCTGAATTCATCGGTCGTCTTCCTGTCGTTACAAGTTTGGAAGAACTTAACGAAGACGCATTGATCCAAATCTTACGAGAGCCGAAAAACGCGATTACTAAACAGTATGGTGCGTTGTTCTCAATGGAAGATGTAGAGCTTGAGTTCCGTGACGACGCATTAAATGCGATTGCTAAAAAAGCAATGCAGCGTAAAACAGGGGCACGGGGTTTACGTTCAATCGTTGAAGCCGTATTGCTTGATACGATGTACGACCTACCGTCTGCCGAGAACGTGAGTAAGGTTGTTATTGATGAGACGGTCATTCGTGGCGAGTCAAAGCCAATACTTATTTACGACAGTAACGAAAAGAAAGCGGTCTCTGAGTAAGAGATTGTGATTTGAGAAAAAGGCCCATTAGGGCCTTTTTTGCGTTTTATTTAGCCAATATGGCGAAGAATACTATCCTTTGACACTGATTTAGCAACTAAGTATTGCCATTAAAGTGAAAATCGATAATGGTATTGGTGAGCAGGGCATTGCAATGAATTAATGCACTTTTATAAGTTTTGATTGAACTTTGCTCTCGCATCCCCATATAAATCGACAATGCAAACTAATTTGAGAACAAGTATGACAGTTGAGCGTGAAAATCGCATTGAAATTCCTGTGCTTGCCTTGCGCGACGTAGTCGTCTACCCGCATATGGTCATACCCCTTTTTGTAGGGCGTGAGAAATCTATCCGTTGCCTTGAAGCCGCAATGGAAAATGACAAACAAATATTTCTTGTAGCACAAAAAGACGCAAGCGTTGATGAGCCTGAATCGGACGATATCTACACGGTAGGTACTATCGCGACTATTCTTCAATTACTTAAACTACCCGATGGCACAGTTAAAGTGTTAGTAGAGGGGAGTGTAAGAGGCGAAATAGAAGGCTACGAACAGTCTGAGCCTTATTTCGTGGCTACTATCAATAAGCTTGAAGATGAAGGCATTGATGAAAGTGAGCAAGAAGTACTCATTCGCTCAGCAGTGTCTCAGTTTGAAGGCTATGTGAAGCTTAACAAAAAAATTCCCCCCGAGGTTCTGACTTCGCTTAACGGTATTGAAGACGCCGCACGTCTTGCCGATACGATGGCAGCGCATATGCCGCTTAAACTGCCAGAAAAGCAAAAAGTGCTAGAGATGAAAGGCGTGAATGAACGTCTTGAGTATCTGATGGCGCTGATGGAAGGCGAGATCGATCTGCTTCAAGTTGAGAAAAAAATTCGTACTCGCGTTAAAAAGCAGATGGAAAAAAGCCAGCGCGAATACTATTTGAATGAGCAGATGAAAGCGATTCAAAAAGAACTGGGTGAATTAGATGATGCACCTGATGAGTTTGAAGCGCTTTCTAAAAAAATCGCTGACGCAAAAATGCCGAAAGAGGCAGAAGACAAAGCGAAAGGCGAACTTCAAAAACTTAAAATGATGTCACCGATGTCGGCAGAAGCGACGGTATTACGCAGCTACATTGAATGGCTTACTAATGTACCGTGGAATAAACGTTCGCCCGTTAAGAAAGACTTATCAAGAGCTGAAATAGTGCTTAATGAAGACCACTACGGTCTTGAGAAAGTTAAAGAGCGCATTTTAGAGTATCTCGCGGTTCAACAACGCGTGAAAAAACTCAAGGGCCCAATACTGTGTTTGGTAGGTCCTCCAGGAGTAGGAAAAACCTCTTTAGGCCAATCGGTTGCTAAAGCAACAGGGCGTAAATACGTTCGCATGGCATTGGGCGGCGTTCGTGATGAAGCTGAAATTCGAGGGCATCGCAGAACATATATCGGGTCGCTACCGGGTAAGTTAGTGCAAAAGATGGCGAAGGTGGGCGTAAAGAACCCCCTCTTTTTGCTTGATGAAATAGATAAGATGTCTTCTGATATGCGCGGCGACCCAGCCTCGGCATTGTTGGAAGTGTTAGATCCAGAGCAAAACAACAGTTTCAGTGATCATTACCTTGAGGTTGATTACGACTTATCTGATGTTATGTTCGTGGCAACGTCTAACAGTATGAATATACCTGGGCCATTGTTAGACAGAATGGAAGTGATTCGTTTGTCTGGCTATACCGAAGACGAAAAACTTAATATCGCCAAGAATCACCTTATTGGTAAGCAAATGGAGCGTAATGGTCTAAAAGCGAAAGAGCTTGAGATTACCGACTCTGCAGTGATTGGTATGATTCGCTACTACAGCCGAGAAGCCGGCGTTCGAAGCTTAGAGCGTGAAGTATCAAAAGTATGCCGTAAAGCGGTTAAAGATATTCTCTTGAACAAGAGCAAAGAAAAAGTGGTGGTAACACAAGATAACTTAAAAGATTATCTTGGTGTTCAGCGTTTCGACTACGGCAAAGCCGATAAAGACAATCAAATCGGTCAAGTCACTGGGTTAGCGTGGACGCAAGTAGGCGGTGACCTGCTGACTATCGAAACCACTTCTGTGCCCGGTAAAGGCAAAATGACGTCAACCGGCTCGCTGGGTGATGTCATGCAAGAGAGTATCAAGGCCGCTATGACGGTCGTTCGCAGCCGCGCTGAAAAACTTCGTATTAATGGCGATTTCTACGAAAAGCGTGACATCCATGTTCACGTGCCGGAAGGTGCGACACCAAAAGATGGCCCTAGCGCAGGTATTGCCATGTGCACGGCGCTTGTGTCGTCGTTAACCGGTAACCCTGTGAAGTGTGATGTCGCTATGACGGGCGAAATAACATTGCGCGGTGAAGTGCTGGCTATTGGTGGACTTAAAGAGAAGTTACTTGCAGCTCACAGAGGCGGTATCAAAACGGTCGTTATTCCAAAAGATAACGAACGAGATTTGGAAGAGATTCCGGATAATGTGAAAAAAGATTTGTCTATTCACCCAGTAAAATGGATAGATGACGTTTTAGATATTGCATTACAGGAACCTGTTGAATCATTTTCCGTCGAAAATGCAAAATAATGATTAGTGTTGCCCCCTTAATTTTAAAGGGGTGCAGCATCTTTTTTGTCTTTTTTGTATAAAAAATGCGCATACCTGGGCTGTTTCGCCGTTTTTTTTCAAAATAGGGCTTTAAAGTCGCAAAAGTTGTGTTACCTTTAGGTGGTATTCGCTAAAAGCCTTGCCACAAAAGGGATAGCAGCGATATAACAAAAGTTAATTAATTGTGACATAAGCTTGAAGTTAACAATCAAGCTTGTTATAACGTTCAAACAAATTGTTTTGGACAAACAGTATAATAACAATCGAAGGGGATCATAATAGTGAACAAGTCTCAACTTATCGACCAAATCGCTGCTGGTGCAGACATTTCTAAAGCAGCAGCTGGCCGCGCGCTTGACGCATTCACTGACTCAGTAACTGCGGCGCTTAAAGACGGCGACCAAGTTGCACTAGTAGGTTTCGGTACTTTCTCAGTACGTGAGCGCTCAGCTCGCAGTGGTCGTAACCCACAAACGGGTGAGACAATTCAGATTTCAGCAGCGAAAGTTCCATCTTTCAAAGCTGGTAAAGCTCTGAAAGACGCTTGCAACTAAGCAAATCTTAATAAATAAAAAGGCGATGGCTAGTCCATCGCCTTTTTTATTTCAGCAATTTAAAAGCACTAATAGCATTGCAGTAGCGCCTTCCTCATCCCGTTTATTTATTAATTGCGTCAACATGGTTAATTTAAGCGGTTTTGTTCAGCACAGAGCGTTTATATTCGCGGCTATTAGGTTATAATCAGCGCTTATTTTGTTATCGCTTTCCCATAGGTTGAAAGTTGAGGCAAGTGTAGTAAGCAACGGAGTTGAAGAATAATCATGCTAGAAAGAATCAGAGAAGGTTCTCAAGGCCCATGGGCAATGGCGGTTATCGCGTTAATCGTACTAAGTTTTGTTTTTGCTGGCGTTGGTAGCTACCTGACATCTTCAGGTTCTGCAGCGGTAGCGACAGTTAATGGCGAAGAGATTTCTGCGCAAGAATTAGAGCGTGCCTACCAAAATCAGCGGGCACAAATGGAATCACAGTTTGGCGAGAGCATTGCGCAACTGTTTTCGAGCGAGCAGTATTTAAGTGATTTTCGCAGCAATGTGTTAGAAAGATTGATTGCCGAAAAGCTTATACAGCAGCAAGCCGTTGAAATGGGGCTCCGTGTAAGTGATGCGCAAATTCGTGAAGCCATTGTTCAAATGCCAGAGTTTCAATTTGGCGGTCAATTTGACAATGATCGTTTCCAAGCTATTTTGCGCCAAAATGGTTTTCAGGTAGCTGGCTTTCGTGATTACCTTCGCGTTCAAATGACCCAAAACCAACTTGCAGCGGCACTAACAAACTCGTCGTTCACATTAGACGGTGAGGCAGCGCGCGCGAATGCATTACAACGTCAAACCCGTGACGCGAAATTTGTGACAGTAAGCGCCGCGTCTTTTGCCGACAGTGTAGAGGTTACCGACGAAGATGTTGAAAACTACTACAACGCGAATATCGAGTCATTTGATACTGAAGAGCAAGTAAAGCTTGCCTACGTTACGTTGAACGTTGAAGACTTAAAAGCGCGAGTATCGGTAGATGATGCAGATGTACGTACCTACTACGAAAACAACATAGATGGTTACGGTACCCAGGAAACGCGCCGAGTGTCGCATATCCTGATTGAGTCTGGTGAGGGTGCGCAAGAAAAAGCACAAGCGCTAAAGGCTGAACTGGATAACGGTGCAGACTTTGCAACGTTGGCAGAGCAAAATTCTGATGACGTATTCTCTGCTGAAAATGGCGGTGATTTAGACTTTATTACACCAGAAATGATGGACCCATCGTTTGATGACGCGGCGTTTAATTTAGCCAGTGTGGGTGATATTTCTGATGTGGTTGAGACCGAGTTTGGTTTTCACATCATTAAATTGACCGATATTAAAGAAGCGCAAACGACGGCTTTTGAAGACGTTGAAGCAGAGATTCGTGACACCTTGTTGTACGACAAGGCGATGGAAAAGTATTTTGAGTTGCAAAATACCCTTGCTGAAATTGCGTTTGAAGTGCCTGATACACTTGAAGATGCTGCAAACGCTGTTGACGCACAAATTCAAGAGTCTGTGCTGTTTAGCCGTGCAACAGCGCCTGCAGAGTTAAGCTACCCAGCGGTGCTTGATGTGGCGTTTTCACCAGAGCTAATCGAAGAGGGGTTGAACAGTGACATTATTGAAGTAGATGATGAAACTGCTGTTGTTGTGCGCATTGCAGAACACTTACCTCAACGTACTCAGACTTTAGAAGAAGTGCGCGATGAGATTGTATCAACGGTGCAAGTTCAAAAGTCTCAAGATGCAGCGAAGGGTTGGGCGAACGATTTGTTAGCTAAAGTGCGTGCTGGCGAAAGCATTGATGCAGCGTTGGCTGAAAAGTCAGTGGCGTGGGAATCGACCGACGCTCTCGCTAGAAATGCAAGCACAGTGAGTCGAGCTGTTGTTGATACTTTGTTTAAATTGGCGCCAGAAGGTGACAATAACGTGGATGTTGCATCTTCAGTAAATGGAGACGTATCATTGGTACAGTTAATTGCGGTTAATGCTGCGCCTGAACTTGAAGAAGATCTTGCAGGCGGTCTTAAGCAGCAGCTGGCTTCAATGTACGGTCAACGTTTGTATCAACAGTATATCGACGCACTCCGTGCTAACGCTGATGTGACGGTAACGTCACAACAGTAGCGCATAGTCTGCGGTGTATGGTAAAGCCAGTGCTCGTCGCTGGCTTTTTTGTTTTATGCGAAAGGGATTGTTTTCAGGCTAATGTGTGAGAAAGAGCATTAGCGTATAGAAAGCCGCAATGACACCTGAAAGAACAAATATATACAAAAAACCCTGCTTACCTTGGGCAATAGTGAATTTGTTGGCCTGCAAATAGCCAAACCAAAGGAGTGATAAAAAAAGTGGGATAAGGACTATTATCTTTAGCACGTACGTTCCTTTCAACGTTATCAATGATACCGCCTATTATTACGCTAAATAGTCCAATTATGTTTACCTTTTTTCACTTTCACACATAAACAGATCATTACCTTCGAAACGTAACAACAGTTATGTTGTATAATCGGGTAATCATTATGCTGTTTTTTTGCAAACGTCAGTGCGTAAGTAGCGTTGTTGTTTTTTGTTCTTAAGTTGGGTGACATCAACAACGATAAGCCCGTCTATGCAATCAGCAAAATCTGGGTCGACGTTGAAATCTAAAAATGCGAGGCCGCCGTCTTTGGCTAACTCACCGTATTGCTTGTAGAGCGTCGGTACGTTCACGCCCATATTTGCCAATAAATGCTTTAACTCAGTAAACTCTTTTTTGTAATTATCACCGGTGAAGGTGTGCAGCGTATTCTCAGAACCGTCGTAGGGGCGCTTCGCCGAGGCCTCGCCAAATTTAGGTGGGAAGTAAACAGAATAGAATTGCACTATTAACGCTTTAGCAGTGTCTGGATAGCTATTGCTTAACGACACGGCGCCAAAAAGATAACGGTAGTTAGGGTATCGAGCTAAAAAAGCGCCGATACCAAACCATAGGTAATCTAAGCTGCGCTTTCCCCAATATTGTGGCTGCACAAAGCTTCTACCTAGCTCTAACCCCTCTTGAAACAGCGCGTTGTTACCTTGTGAGTAATCAAACAAACTTGCTGAGTACAGCCCTGTTGGGTGATTGTTTTGGGTTAGTAAGGCGGCATCACCAAAGCGGTAGGCGCCAACGATTTCTAAACTATTGTCGTCCCACAAAATGAGGTGGTAATAATGGGAGTCATAACGGTCGATATCTCGTCGTCTGCTAGTGCCTTCACCCACCGCACGAAAAGCAATTTCTCTAAGTCTGCCGATTTCTCGCATAATTGGCGAGCAGTGCTTATGCAAGTATAAATAGATAGTCTTTCCGTCTGCGGTTGCGCCCAGTTGTTCACATTTTTTAATGGCGTTGGCGAGTTCTTTTCTATTTTCTGGCGGAGCAACAGGAGCCTGGGTAGCAAGTATGCCTTTCTTACCGCTTCCAATGCGATACAAATGGCGTTTGAATAGGTTTACATGCTCTTGCAGTCCGACCTTGGTGTGAGTGTAAGTATCAACGGGTATGATCTCGCCTATACGAATGGGCAAATGTTTGCGACGTTGTTTGAACATTTCTTGAACGAGTAATGCTGTGGCGAGCGGTTTGTATATCATTGAGATGCCATAAAATAGCGGGCTATTTTTAGCATCAATGAAAATTGGGAGAATAGGCGCTTTTACTTTTTTTGCAATACGCAGAAAGCCTGACTGCCAATGGGTATCCCGAACGCCCTGCGGCCTAAGTCGTGAAACCTCGCCGGCAGGAAAGATAAGTACCGCGCCATTGTTTTTTAAGTGGGAATGAATGGCTTGAAGGTGCTGCTTGGGCGTACCACCTTGCATATTGTTAACGGGTAAGAGCATGTTGTGCAAGGGTTCGATAGCCATCAGCATCTCATTAGCAACCACCTTTAAATCATGCCGCACTTCACTTATTAATTTGATGAGCGCAAGCGCATCCAGTGATCCTATCGGGTGATTAGCAATAATAACCACACGTCCGTCGGCCGGGATGCGCTCTTTTTCAATGTCACGCGTTGAATAGCTAACTTTAAAATACTCCAGCACCTGTTCAACAAAATCAATATCATTGTAATGTGGATAGGTTTCACTAAATTCACTAATCTCTTGTTCATGGAGCAAGTGCCTAAGAAGCGACGAGACGGGCTTGAATAAGAATGGGTTGCTTGCCACGCGTGGGTAGTGTGTTTGTAGTACGTCGTTAACTGTGAACATAATTAACCTCAATTTACCTGCGTTGCGCTTATAAGGACATAATCTCAAGCGCACGTATAAGCTAATGCCTATGCCGCTTTCGACGCAGCAGTATTTGTTTTTATCGGCGAAATATTGGTGTTGTTGTGCATCGCGAGGTAATAAACCAAGGTTAAATTCCCGTCCATATCTTCAGTAAGTGCACTACAGTTTTCGACCCAGTCGCCATCGTTAACATAGTGAATGCCGTTTTCTACTTTGCTTTGTGGATGGTGTATGTGGCCACAAATAACGCCGTCTAATTCCAAACGCTTAGCGTATAAACAGCAGGCTGTGCGGTACCGTGAAATGGCGAGGTTGGCTCCTTTGATATGTTTTTTGATATAGCCTGCCAGCGACCAATATTCTCGTTTTCGCCAACGGCCAAAGCGGTTGTACCAGCGATTTAGAAACAGAAGTAGGTCATACCCTTTATCGCCTACCCATGCATGAAATTTCCCCATGGTGACGTCGCCATCAAACTGATCGCCATGCAATACCAAATAGCGCTTCCCTTGCAGCGTGGTATGTACGCATTGGCGTACGATTTCAATGTGTCCAAAAGTCATGCCGGAATATGACTGAAGTGGGGCATCATGGTTGCCGGGTAAGTAAATAACCCGTGTGCCGTTTTCGCTCATTTGCATGAGTTTGTGCAGAACTTGGTTATGCGCTTCAGGCCATCTAAATTGCTTCGACATTTGCCACATATCGACAATGTCGCCTACCAAGTAGAGGGTATCGACGGTAATGCTATTTAAAAAGTTAAGTAAATACTCTGCTTTACAGTCTTTGTTCCCTAAATGGATGTCAGAGAGCCAAAGGGTATGGTGGTGCGTGGTCTGCATCGTGTTCCCAAAGCGTTTTGCCTTGGTTCATCACAATAAGTTGAATAATTGACAGTTAAGTGACGGTAGTCTTACTGTTTCGTTACATTGCCGTTGGTGCTAAATAAGCGCATGAAGTTTTTTTCTCATCCACTGATTAACTAAATCTTCCTCTTGGTCTTCGTGCCAATACATATGAATGTCTAACTGAGGAACCGTGAAGGGTAGGGGCAGCACCTTTACATCAAACCGTGTTTCTATTTGTTTGGCATATCGGCTTGGTATGGTTAGAAGTAAATCTGAGCGACTCACAGCACTTGCTGCCGCAAAGTAATGCTCACACTGCATAACAACGTTTCTTGAGGCGTGGTAGCGCGCAAGGGCGATGTCCACTGTGTCTACTTTAGAGTTTTTAAGGGTAACGAGTGCATGCGCAGCGCGGGTAAATTGTTCAAGCGTAGTATGGCTGACAATGGGGTGATGTGGCGCGCATATCAGCACAAAGTGCTCATGGCATAAGAACTCAGAGTGAATGTGTTTCGAAGTGGGCGTAAGCACATCTATCGCGATATCAACATGCTGGCGGGTAAGCGAAGACTCGAGCGCTAGTGTACTTATCTGCGTGCTGTTAATGGTAATGCCTGGGGTATGTTTAAGTAAGTCTGGAATAAGCGAAGGCAGAAGCACGAACTCTAATATATCACGTAGCCCAAGATTGACTTGCTTTGTCACCGTGTTGATATCGAACGTGTGGTGCTCTGTAGCCGTCGCCTCGAGGGTATCTATCGCCGTGAGTACCTTGGTGATAATAGTTTGACAAAACGGCGTGGGCACCATCTTTCGGCCATTTCGTGTAAACAATGCATCATCAAGGTTTTTTCTGAGTCTAGCAAGCGCATGGCTTACCGCTGGCTGAGTCAAGTGGAGCCTATTTGCCGCCGCGGTAATTGAGCCTTCTTGGTATATGGCTCGCAATACGATATACAAATTTAGGTCTACTTTACTATGCATCATATTTATGTCTCTCTATAAAAATGCATCATTTAAATTAATTCTATATGAGGTTACACTCATTCAATTGTTAATAAAAGGTTGTCAGTTTGCGGAGTAGTCAATATGCAGGCATCAATATTCACAGAAGTGCTTCTGCCCTTAGCGCTTGCATTTGTTATGTTCGGAATGGGGCTTACGCTGACGGTAAAAGACTTCGCTAGGCTCATACGCACACCACGCGCTATTTTAGCGGGCTTCATTGGGCAAATTATATTATTACCGCTCTTAGCGTTTCTGCTGTGTCTGGCTTTTGACCTGCCGGCCTATCTGGCTATTGGGGTGATGGTGCTCGCGGCTTGCCCCGGCGGAACAACAAGCAACCTCATTAGTCATGTCGCGCGTGCGAATCTTGCGCTGTCGGTAAGTTTAACTGCGGTATCTACATTAGTTTGTGTGTTTACCACCCCATTTATTATCCAGTTTGCCATTGTGCATTTTGCCGCTGATAACCCGCCTGCATTTTCAATTAGCGAAACGGTGGTGGGCTTAATTGGTATTTCAATTATGCCTGTGTGTATAGGCATGCTAATTCGAGCGGCAAACCCAACGTTTGCGATAAGAACAGAAGATTTTTTTCGTCAATTTTCGATGTATTTTATGTTGGCGATGATTGTGGGAGTGTTGATCAGTGAGCGAGAGAGTTTATTGTCTTCATTCAACGCTGCATTTTTAGTTTGTCTTACCCTAAATCTATCAAGCGTATTACTGGGTTTGGCATTAGCAAAACTTACCGCACTGTCGTTGAAAGATGCCGTGACCCTTTCGATAGAAGTAGGGGTTCAAAATGCAGCACTTGCCATGTTAGTTTGCATTACCTTTTTGCAGTCTCCAGAGTATGCGATTGCGCCGGGCGTTTATGGTATCGCTATGTATGTTGGCCCATTGCTGTTGGCGCTGTGGGCAAAAAAGCATGTGCGCGCACCTCAGCGTCAGTAATAACTGACTGTGACTGTCATTCATAATGGCGACGCAGTATTTTTCATTTAATTCAACAATGGTCTTGCTCTATGGTAGCAGCCAAAGTCATCGTGCCGCGTAAAAAAGCCTAACAGAACGCATGGCATCATATTAGTAACTAATAAACAGTGAGAGTGACCCAGTGAAAATAGTCATTACCGGTGGTGCAACCGGCCTCGGCAAAGCGTTAGCGTTAGAATGGGCGTCTAATCAGCCTTCGCTCGCGGTGTGTATTGCTGATATTCACGCAGAGCGCGGGGAAGAGACCGTTAGCTTGTTAAAAGCGAAAGGGGCAAGCGCTTTCTATCAGCACTGTGATATTACGTCACAGACTGATGTGAGCGACCTGGTCCATGCGGTGCAAGCACAGTGGGGAGGGGTAGATCTGGTTTTTAATAATGCAGGTGTCGCCACGGGAGGGAGTTTAGCAGATGAGAGCATTGCGCAGTGGGAATGGGTGTTCAATATTAACTTACTTGGTATGGTACGAGTGAGTCAGGCATTTCTTCCTCTTTTTGAACGTCAAAACAGTGGTCACTTTGTTAATATTGCCTCTCAAGCGGGTATTACGCCTATCCCCTATATGAATAGCTATAACGCGGTGAAAGCTGCGGTGGTTTCATTGTCAGAGACGATGAAACTTGAACTGTCTCCTCGTAATATCGACGTTAGCGTCGTATGCCCAAGCTTCTTTAAAACGAATCTTGATGAGTCAATGCGAAGCGATAATCCCGCCATGCATAAGATGATGGGGCATTTTTTTAAGAAAGCCGATATCGACAAAGAAACGGTAGCAAAGATTATTTATCAAGAAGTGCAGAAAAAACGCTTTCTCATCCTCACACATAAACTAGGCAAGCGCGCTTTTTTACTTAAAAAGTTGTTGCCCACAGAGCGTTATATTAAAAGCATGCTGAAACAAACTCAGGGCATGAAAAAAGCGCTAGATAAGGCGCAGAACAAAACGGCGAAAGAAGGTAAGTAATAATGGAAAGGGCGGTTGTAGACAAAGCAACAGAGGTCAGAGAGGGCGAATCATTGCCTGTTGACGCGGTTGATAGTTGGCTTAAGCACAACATAGAGAACCTTGAGGGAGAGCCTGCGGTAACGCAATATGCAGGTGGAGCCTCTAACTGGACGTATTGCCTAGACTATCAAAATACCTCGGTTATTTTGCGCAGAGCGCCGGCTGGCACTAAAGCTAAGGGGGCACACGATATGGGGCGAGAGTTTCGACTTCAAGCCGCCCTAAAACCGGTGTATCGGTACGTACCACAAATGCTAGCATACTGTGAAGATGACCATGTCATTGGTACCGACTTTTATGTCATGGAAAAATTAACTGGGGTGATCCCTAGAAAAAATCTTCCTCGAGATTTAGCAACGACAAAAGACAAAACAAAAACCTTATGTACAAACGTTCTCGACAGTCTCATATCGCTTCATGAGGTTGATTATGAAAAGGCATCTTTATCACACTTAGGTAAAGGGCATGGTTATATCGAGCGACAAATTACAGGGTGGAGTGAAAGGTTCAGCAAAGCCAAAACGTGGAACGTGCCTTCGGGAAAGTCGGTAATGAAGTGGCTGGAAGCGAATATGCCTGCCATGGAAAATATTTGCATAACGCACAACGACTTTCGGTTCGATAATGTGGTACTTAACCCAAATGATTATACGCAAATCATAGGCGTACTTGATTGGGAGTTAGCAACACTAGGCGACCCATTAATGGACTTAGGTAACACGTTAGCATACTGGGTTAATGCCGATGATGATTTTCTGGCTCAGTCGACAAGGCGCCAACCCACTCACTTACCCGGTATGATGACAAGAGATGAGGTGGTGAAGTACTACTGTGAAAAGCGTAATCTCGATGTTGAAGACTTTACGTTTTATGAAGTATACGGTCTTTTCAGGCTTGCCGGAATAGCCCAGCAAATCTACTACCGTTATCATCATGGGCAAACCAACAATCCCGCATTTAAAAATTTTTGGGTGTTTATCCATTATCTAATGTGGCGCTGTAAGAAAGCGATTAAAAAATCAGGAAAGTAATAATGACAAATAGACAAAACATTCTGATAACCGGCGCAAGCTCGGGGTTAGGCAAGGGCATGGCTGTAGAATTTGCGAAGCAAGGGAAAAACCTCGCGCTGTGTGCTCGTCGCATGGACCGATTAGAAGAGGCGAGGGACGAACTGCTAACGATAAACCCAAACATTAAGGTATTTATTAGGGCACTTGATGTTAATGATCACAGTGCTGTATTTGATGTGTTTGATGCATTTAAAGAAGACATGGGGCAGATAGACCGCGTTATCGTTAATGCGGGAATGGGGAAAGGCGCATCAATAGGTACAGGCTTTTTTCATGCCAATAAGCAAACTGCTGAAACCAACTTTGTATCAGCGCTCGCGCAGTGTGAAGCGGCAATGACTATTTTTCGCGCGCAGAATGCTGGCCATCTTGTGACGATTTCTTCTATTAGTGCCGTGAGGGGGTTCAGACGCGCGATGACGGTATACGCGGCCACAAAGGCGGGACTAACCTCTATGACCGAAGGGATCCGTATGGATGTAATGAATACGCCCATTAAAGTAACATGTATTCACCCGGGCTTTATTCGTAGTGAGATTAACGAAAAAGTAGAAAAGGTACCGTTTATCGTTGATACAGAAGTAGGGTGTAAAGCGATGGTCAAGGCGATAAATAAAGAAAAAGCGAGTGCCTATGTACCAAGCTGGCCATGGGCAATAATGCATTGGGTGATGCGTATAGCGCCAGCAAGCACAATGAGAAAAATGAGTTAGTGATTGCCAGTAGGGGCGTGCTGTTGTCAGTGCGCGCTTACTGATAAGTTAGCAGACATAAAAAAAGCGCCTTGCGGCGCTTTTTTACTACTAATCGTAAAGATTAACCTAGTGCTTTAATTTGTGCAGCTAGACGGCTCTTGTGACGAGCAGCTTTGTTCTTGTGAATCAAACCTTTTGTAGCCATTCTGTCAAGAATCGGAGTGGCAGCAGATAGTGCAGCTTGTGCACCTTCTTTATCACCGCTATCAATAGCAGCTACTACTTTCTTGATGCTTGTACGAGTCATGGAGCGACGGCTAGCATTATGCTGACGACGCTTTTCGGCTTGGATTGCACGTTTCTTAGCAGACTTGATGTTAGCCAAGGTGTAACTCCCAAAATAAATTCATGTCAAAAACGAGGGTGCGGATTGTGCCTATCTATCATCATAATGTCAAACGATTTAATATTTAAATGTTTAACGTAAACGCGCAAGCCATTGAACACCGGTAAGTGCTCAACACGTTGCACATTCAATGGTAATACATAGGGTCGAAAACACTACCCAATTCGGGCGCGGATTATAGCAAGAAATATAAAGAAGGTGCACAACTATTTTGAATAAGGCGTTTCGCCAGTATCAAGCTTTAGTTATCATAGCGTGTATATAACCTCTGTGAATCACAATTTGGAAACTACCGGTGTCACGTAAGTTAATTAAGTCAGGCCTTATTGTCAGTATAATGACCCTTATTTCTCGCGTGCTTGGGCTGGTTCGTGATGTTGTGGTAGCGCGCCTTATGGGCGACGGCGCATCGGCAGATGTATTCTTTTTTGCTAATAAAATCCCAAACTTCTTGCGCCGGCTGTTTGCCGAGGGCGCATTCGCACAAGCATTTATTCCTGTTCTTACCGAAGTCCACAACAACGACGATAAAGCAGAACTTAAAGCGTTTGTGGCAAAAATAAGCGGCACGCTGGGCGCCATCGTTTTTATTGTTTCAATTATTGGTGTTATCGCTTCCCCAATTCTTGCAGCACTCTTTGGTACCGGGTGGTTTGTGGCGTGGTTACATGACGAAGAAGCGGGTAATAAATTTATTCTTGCCTCTACCATGCTAAAAATAACGTTTCCTTACCTAGCATTTATTTCCTTAACGGGGTTAGCTGGCGCCATTCTCAATACCCTAAACAAATTTGCGGTGGCTGCATTCACACCAGTATTGTTGAACGTTTGCATTATCACTTGCGCGATTTTCCTAGCGCCCCAATTTGAACAACCAGCTTATGCGCTGGCGTGGGGAGTATTTATTGGTGGCATTGTACAATTTTGCTTTCAACTTCCCTTTTTGTTCCGCGCCGGTTTGTTGGTTAAGCCGAAGTGGGGATGGCATGATGAAAACGTAGTCAAAGTACGCACTTTAATGATCCCAGCACTATTCGGCGTATCGGTGGGGCAGATAAATTTATTGTTTGATACGTTTATTGCCAGCTTTTTAGTTACCGGGTCAATTAGCTGGTTGTATTATTCAGACAGACTGCTGGAGTTCCCATTAGGGTTATTCGGTATTGCGATAGCAACGGTTATTCTGCCCGCGCTGTCGCGAAATCATGTGGGGAAAGATGCAAAAGCATTTTCGGCTAATATCGATTGGGCCTTTCGCATGGTCTGCCTATTGGGCATACCGGCCGCGGTGGGGCTGGCGACCATGGCGCGCCCGATACTGACCGTTATCTTCCAGCGTGGCGCATTTACCGCAGATACGGCTATTATGGCGTCTTATTCGCTAACGGCGTATTCGTTCGGTCTATTAAGCTTTATGCTTGTAAAAGTATTAGCGCCTGGTTTCTATTCTCGACAAGATACTAAAACACCGGTGAAGTTTGGTATTTGGTGCATGGCTGCAAATATGGTGTTCAACCTGGTGCTTGCCGTACCGTTTGGGTATGTAGGCCTTGCCATCGCTACCAGTATGTCAGCAACACTTAATGCCGCCTTGCTTTACATTTCTTTGCACAAGCTAGGTGTGTTTACGTTAAGCAAAACCTCGGTGCTATTCATTGCGCGTGTCATTATTGCTAGCACGGCAATGGGCGCGCTTATCTACTATCGTGATACAGGGCTCGCCTTTTTCGACTTATTGTTATTAGAACAGATCAAAGACGTGACTATTACGATTGCACTATCGGTCTTGGTATTTGGTGTAAGCATGGTGTTACTGGGAATGAAACCACGACATTTTCGAAGCGGTGGTGGTTAAAAGTCGTTATCTGACCGAAAGTAGAGCATCTAGACGGTCATTGCGCGCTCAGAGTGTTGGTATTGTGACCGCGGTCGGCTATAATCGCGGGCTTTGAATTTCAAGCAGTTAAAAGGTAGTGGCTAACAGTGGAATTTATCCGCGGGCTAAATAATGTAAAACCTCACCATAAAGGGTGCGTGCTTACTATCGGTAAGTTTGACGGTGTACATCGTGGTCACCAAGCGGTGCTCGCGAACGTGATTGAAAAAGCAAAGTCGCTGGCATTGCCTGCTACTGTTATGGTGTTTGAGCCTCAGCCTGAAGAGGTGTTTACGCCGGATACTGCCCCGGCGCGTATAAGCCCTGTGCGAGAAAAATACGAACTACTGATGCAGCAAGGTGTTAATAGGCTGCTTGCCGTTCGATTCAACGCAAAATTTGCTAAGCAGTCTGCTGATACCTTTGTACATGATTTGCTTGTCGACAAGCTTGGCGTTAAGTTTCTTGTTGTCGGCGATGATTTTCGCTTCGGCAATGGCCGGGAAGGCGACTTTGCTATGCTGCAAGCCGCTGGGCGTAGATACGGATTCGATGTGGTAAGCACGCAAAGCTTCACCATGCATGCTCATCGTATTAGCTCTACTGCCGTACGCGAGGCGTTGGCTGACAGCGATTTTTCGTTGGCTAACGAAATGCTAGGTAGGCCTTTTGCCATACATGGGCGTGTTGTTCATGGAGAAAAGAAAGGGCGAACGATTGGCTTCCCTACTGCCAACGTTATGTTGAAACGCTGCCGCACGCCAATTCGAGGTGTATTTGCAGTGCGCGTTGATGTGGACGGAGAGCACCACATTGGTGTTGCAAATATTGGAACGCGCCCCACATTAAATGGCGAGCGAAACCAGTTAGAAGTGCACATATTTGACCTCGATAGTAATTTATACGGGAAGCCTATTACGGTGTTTCCTATTGCGAAAATTCGAGAAGAAATTAAATTCGCTTCGTTTGAAGCGTTAAAAGACCAAATACAAGCAGACGCAGCGCAAGCGCGTCTGTTATTGGCATAGATAAACATGATACAGTTTGCGCACTATTTTATAGTGATGACCAATGACGCCTTCGCAGCACTATCAAGGGTGCTGGGTGATATTTAAGGTAACCGGATAATACAATTTTATGAGTGATTACAAAGCCACATTAAACCTCCCAGAAACCGCGTTTCCTATGCGTGGAAACCTTGCCCAGCGTGAGCCTAAAATGCTTAAAGACTGGCAGGAAAAAGGGGTATATACAAAAATTCGCGAAGCGAAGAAAGGTAAAAAGCCTTTTATACTTCATGATGGTCCTCCGTACGCTAACGGCAATATTCATATTGGTCACGCCGTAAATAAAATCCTTAAAGATATCATTGTTAAGTCTAAAAACTTATCAGATTTCGACTCTCCGTTTGTTCCTGGATGGGATTGCCATGGTCTGCCTATCGAGCTGATGGTAGAGAAAAAAGTGGGCAAGCCAGGAAAGAAAGTTACTGCTGCAGTGTTTCGCCAAAAGTGTCGCGAGTATGCGCAAAAGCAAATTGACGGACAAATGTCTGACTTTATTCGCCTTGGCATATTTGGCACGTGGGACAACCCTTACAAAACAATGGATTTCAAATCGGAAGCAGACATTATCCGTGCTCTCGGTAAAATTGTTGAATCGGGGCACTTAGAGAAAGGCTTTAAGCCTGTACACTGGTGTACAGACTGTGGTTCTGCGCTAGCCGAGGCGGAAGTAGAATATAAAGACAAAGTGTCTCCAGCCATTGATGTTAAATTCCCTGTTGCTGATAGTACTGAAATTGCACAAGCGTTTGGGGTGAGCGAAGCAGATTTATCTGCACACAACGCTGGCGTTGTTATTTGGACAACCACGCCTTGGACGCTGCCAGCTAACCGCGCTATCAGCCTTCACCCTGAATTAACGTATGCTATCGTAGAAGTTCAGCCTTCTGGTGATTGGTACATTGTTGCCCAAGACTTATTAGCAAGTTGTATGCAGCGTTACGGTGTGGAGTCATTCCGCGAGGTGGCAACATGCCAAGGGCAGGCCCTTGATACACTGAAAGTCAATCATCCGTTCCTAGACATTCGTGTGCCGTTAATTCTTGGCGACCATGTTACTACAGAGTCAGGTACTGGCTGTGTACATACTGCGCCTGCACACGGTGTAGACGATTTTAATGTAGGTAAACAGTACGATATCGAAGTCTACAATCCGGTCGGGAACAATGGAGTTTACTTAGAAAACACCCCGTTATTCGCTGGCCAATTTGTGTTTAAAGCCAATGATCCAATCATTGAAACGGTTGCCGAGCAGGGTAACTTAGTGCTTAACGTGAAATACGAGCATAGCTATCCACATTGTTGGCGTCACAAAACGCCGATTATCTTTAGAGCCACACCGCAGTGGTTTATCAGTATGGATAAGAAAGGCTTACGTAACGCGTCACTTGAACAGATTGAAAAAACGAAATGGATCCCTGAGTGGGGCCAAAACCGTATCGAAAAAATGGTTGAAGGCCGCCCTGATTGGTGTATTTCAAGGCAGCGTACATGGGGCGTACCCATCCCGTTGTACGTACACAAGCTAACCGGTGAAATTCACCCACAGTCGTCTGCATTAATCGAAAAAGTTGCGCAAGATGTAGAATCTAAAGGTATTCAAGCATGGTGGGATATCGATGATACTGACCTTCTTGGCGCCGATGTTGATAATTATGACAAAGTGACTGACACCCTAGATGTGTGGTTTGACTCAGGCGTAACGCATTATTTTGTGGTTGATCGCAGAGATGACATTCCTGCAAGCGCTGACTTGTATTTAGAAGGGTCTGACCAACACCGAGGTTGGTTTATGTCTTCACTTATGTCTTCAACCGCAATGCATGGTCATGCGCCTTACAAAGAAGTACTGACCCACGGATTCACGGTTGATGCGCATGGTCGTAAGATGTCGAAATCGGTTGGTAACGTTGTTGCACCACAAGAAGTAACAAATAAACTTGGTGCCGATATTCTTCGTTTATGGGTTGCCTCAACAGATTATCGCGGAGAAATCGCGGTATCTGACGAAATATTAAAACGCGCTGCGGATTCTTATCGACGTGTACGTAACACTGCCCGATTCTTATTAGCCAACCTCAATGGCTTTAGTGTTGAAGATGCGGTTGCAGAAGATGAGATGGTTGCATTGGACCGCTGGATTGTAGCACGAGCAAAAGCGTTACAAGCAGAGTTGGTCGAGGCGTACGAGCGTTACGATTTGTTGGTAGTTACGCAAAAGCTGATGCACTTCTGTTCAATTGAACTTGGCTCGTTTTACTTAGACGTGATTAAAGATCGTCAGTACACCGCTAAAGCTGACGGCCTTGCGCGTCGCTCATGTCAAACTGCGCTTTATCATATCGTTGAAGCGTTGGTTCGTTGGATGGCACCTATTACCAGTTTTACAGCCCAAGAAATTTGGGAAGCACTTCCAGGTGAACGCAGCGAGTTTGTCTTCACAGAAACGTGGTACGAAGGCTTTAATGGTTTTACACAAAGCGACACGTTCAACGATGAATTATGGCACGAAGTGCTAAGCGTTAAAGATGCAGCGAACCAAGCTATGGAGCAAGCGCGCAAAGATGGCGAATTGGGTGGTTCACTCGATGCGTCTATCGAGCTTTATGCTACCGAGTCATTGTTTAATACACTGGCCACGTTAGAAAACGAACTGCGCTTTGTATTGATAACGTCAGGTGTGAATTTGACGAAAGTGGACAGCGCGCCTGACAACGCACAGGCAACCGACGTAGACGGCTTATGGCTATCGGTAAGTAAAGCAAATGGCGATAAGTGTGTGCGCTGTTGGCATCATCGTGAAGACGTAGGTACGCATGAGGGGCACGATGAATTGTGTGGCCGTTGTGTCACTAATATCGATGGTGACGGAGAAGTACGCCACTATGCTTAGCACAACGCTATTTACCCAGACGGGGCTGCGCTTTTTGTGGATAAGCGTTATCGCATTTTTGCTAGACCAATGGAGTAAACATGCGGTTGTTGATGCAATGTCACTGTTTCAATCAAAACAGGTCTTTTCGTTTTTCAACATTACGTATGTTCATAACTATGGTGCTGCGTTCAGCTTTTTAGATAGTGCAGGTGGCTGGCAGCGTTGGTTCTTTACTGTGATTGCCGTCGTGGTAAGCGTAGTGATTTTATGGTGGCTAAAACAAACACCACGTGAGCAAAAGATGTTACCCATCGCCTTTTCATTTATTTTAGGCGGTGCACTGGGCAATGTATACGATAGGCTTGTTCACGGCTATGTAATCGATTTTATCGACGTTTACGTAAACAATTGGCATTGGCCTGCCTTTAATATTGCCGACAGCGCAATTTTTATTGGTGCAGCATTATTGATTATCGACATGATCAAAAATGGCGACAAAGACAAAGACAGTGCTTCTAACGAAGCGCCTGAGTAAGTAGGTGGCAGGATATGACTGATAGCATAGAAATTAGCGCAGACAGTGAAGTGATCCTTCATTTCGATTTAAAGTTGGAAGATGGCTCTGCTGCTGACAGCACGCGCGTAAACAACAAGCCAGCAAAGATGGTGATGGGCGATGGTAGCCTGACGCCTAATTTTGAAGCTTGTTTATTAGGCTTGAAAAAAGGCGATAAAAAAGCATTCACTCTGGAAGCTGCCGATGCGTTTGGAGAGCCAAACCCTAATAATGTTCACTACATGGACAGAAGCCGTTTTGGTGCTGATTTATCAATCGAAGAGGGAATGATTTTAGCGTTCTCACAACCCGATGGCTCTGAAATTCCAGGCATTATTCGCAGTGTGGCGGGCGACTCTGTCACCGTAGATTTTAATCATCCTCTCGCCGGTCAGACGGTTGTGTTTGACGTTGAAATCATAGACGTGACACCAGGCGCTTCTCAACAAGGTGGCAACGAATAATGCAAATTCATCTCGCTAACCCTCGAGGCTTTTGTGCAGGCGTTGACCGCGCTATCACTATCGTAGAGCGTGCGCTTGAGATGTTCGAGCTACCAATATACGTTCGACATGAAGTGGTGCATAACAAGTTTGTGGTAGACGGACTGCGTGAGCGCGGCGCTGTGTTTGTTGATGAACTGCACGAAGTGCCAGACGACAGTATTGTGATATTTTCTGCGCACGGCGTGTCGCAAGCGGTACGAAAAGAAGCGGGTGACCGCGGATTAAAAGTGTTTGATGCGACCTGCCCATTAGTCACTAAAGTCCATATGGAAGTGACGCGTGCCAGTAAAATGGGAACTGAATGTGTACTAATCGGACATGCTGGTCACCCAGAAGTAGAAGGTACCATGGGGCAGTACGGTAATTCAGAGGGCGGGATTTACCTCGTCGAGTCTGAAGCCGATGTAGCAAACCTTACGGTAAAACACCCCGAAAATTTGTATTATTGCAGTCAGACGACGCTTTCAGTCGATGATACCGCAGATGTAATTGACGCATTGCGTGATAAATTCCCGCATATCAAAGGACCGCGTAAAGATGACATTTGTTATGCTACGCAAAACCGTCAAGATTCAGTTCGTGACCTAGCGCAAGACTGCGATATTTTGCTGGTAGTGGGTGCACAAAACAGCTCCAACTCAAACCGTTTGAGAGAGCTTGCAGAAAAAATTGGCGCCAAAGCGTACCTTATTGCTGATGCCAACTGTATTCAGGAAGCATGGCTTGAGGGCGTTGAAAATATTGGCGTAACAGCAGGCGCATCGGCACCTGAGGTATTAGTCCAGGGCGTTGTAGATAAACTTAAATCTTGGGGCGCAGTATCTTCAACAGAGCGCGCTGGGCGAGAAGAAAATATTGAGTTTGCGGTGCCAAAAGAACTAAGAGTCAAACAAGTCAGTTAGTCTATTGTGCCTGCCAACTATATTGCAAACACCGCTTTTTAAGCGGTGTTTTTGTATCTGCATACCGTAATATTGTCGCTAATATATTATAGCGGGCCACGCAATGGACGATAGTGGCGCAAGAAATGAGAGCTGTTTAATGGATTATGAATATACGTATTAATTACTGCTGATACCCTGTAACTCGACTTTTTAGCTTACACTATTAAACTGGTAACAGATATTATCGTCAGTGGTATCAAAAAACGTAGGTATATCAAAGGCAATATGAAACTTATTCATGCTAACTCACTACATGGTCTCAAATGAACGCAAGACAAGCATACTGCGCTGAAGGCAAGCGATCTTTGCAAACAGGTGTGGGTCTGATAGAGATATTGATTACTTTATTCATTCTCGCCATAGGGTTGCTAGGTGTTGCTGCGCTGCAATTCACCGGCTCGTTTGCAAACAAAGATGCTATTAGTAGGACGCAGGGAGAATTGGTTGCTGCGCAGGTTGCTGAGCGACTAAGAACAGCGGCTCGCCCACCAACCGTGGGCGACGGTATGGTTGCGAACAATAAATACTTTGAAGCGACCAACTATAATTTCGATGGCCTTAGTTGTAGCGGTTCATCAAATAAATACCACTGTTTTTGTTTATCTCGCCCGGCCGGTATTCCGAATTGTGAAGGGGCCGAGTGTACAGAGGCGCAAATGGCGGAGTATGACGGATGGGCGCTCTCCTGTTCTGCCGTTCAAACTAACCCTCAAACATTACTGAATGTGAGCTGTGCTGATAATAACAACGCTGACATCTATGCATGTAGCCCAGGGTCCCGGGTTGAAATAATGCTTAAATGGCCTGTCTCATCGAGTGGCAATAGCCGCTACACATTAAATACCAGGTGTAACCCCGATACGGGTGACAGTTATGGTTGCGTATTTAAGGATGTGACCTTATGAAGCCTACCTTTTATTCTGGGTCCAAGCAGAACGGGTTTTCGCTTGTAGAGCTTATGATTAGCCTGACGTTAGGACTGCTCATTTCCGGCGCAATTATTCAAGTATTGGTGAGCAGTAGCGTTACTAATAAGCTGAACCAAGCTGTGGCCCAAGTGCAAGAGTCAGGGCGATTTATCATGGGGCGGCTTTCCAGTGAGCTCTATGAGGTGGGCCGTTATGACTTAGTTTCTGCGACCATAGATGACTCGGTCGACCCTATCGCAGAAGCCGCATTCGTAGAAAATAACCCCATCGCACTGCCTGGCGACTTTGTATCTAATGCTACGCTTGGTGCTACGCAAGCGGTGAATGGGGGAAATGATAAACTTACCGTCAGTATGCTTGCACCCAAAGACTGTACGGGTAATACCCATGGCTATGCCAACGGTGATGAATTTCACGTAGTGAATCATTATTTTGTGAGTGGCAACACGCTTAAATGTATGGGGTTTGATGGCCGCGTACTTCGTGGGTTAAAAAGCCAAGTCATTGTGCCGGTTGCAATAACGTTGCTCGATAACGTGGAAAGCTTTCAACTTCAATATGGCATAACTGACAGTGTGGACCAATCGTTAGGGCAAGCTATTACCTACCGCACGGCGAATGAACTCGCCCTGTTTCGCGCGCAACAGCAGCAAGTGGTCTCAATCCGCTGGGCGCTGTTGCTTAAAAGCTATCAAAATGAGGTGCAGCAAACTGTTGCGCCTCGGTTCGCTTTGTTAAATGAAGCGTCGACAACAATGAGTAAAGATCATTATTACCAAGTGTTTACCAAAACGTTAGCACTGCGCAATATGAAAAACTTTGTAAGGAGTTCGCGATGAAACAGCAAGGCCTCGTGATGGTGTTTGCCTTATTGGTACTTCTTTCACTTACCGTTCTTGGTGTAAGTGCAGTTTCCAGTAGCTTATCCCAATCAAAAATGGCGGTGTCGATGCAACAAAGTGGGCTTGCGTTTGACGCAGCAGAGTCTGCAATAGCGGGGGTGTTTTTCGAGTCAGAAGACGAAATACTGCTTGCTGATGACACTAAAACAGATCCCTTGTCTGAAGCACGTCAAGGCAAAGAGCTTGACCCTACAGTAGAAAGTATGAGCTGTTTTGATGAAGGCGAATGGACCGATAGGGCGCTGACTCAAGGTGGCTTGACAACGGGGGACCGGCATACGGTCACGGGGAATTATCAAAATGTACCGTCATCGCAAAGCTGGTCACGTACTGCGTTCATCCGAGAGCAGGCGTGCCGTGGTTCCAGTAATGTGATAGGTGGCAGTAATATCAATTGTCATGTTTTTATTATTCGAGGTTGCGGAAGGGTTTCTGGTAAACCCACCGTTGTTGCTAATACGCTTGCGGCGTCTGTGTTCGCTCCGGCATCGCAATAGAGGGCGTGTAATATGAAAAAGTTATCGAGTTACCTAGCTTCCATCAGTCTTTTTAGTTGTATTGGTTTTTCTGCGATGGGAGACGATTTAGATATCTACCTTGGAAATGCCAGCAACGCCGTTACTTACAACCCGAATGTATTATTCATTATGGATACCTCGGGAAGTATGGGGGCGTATGACAATACCGACCAAACACGTATGTTACGGGTTCAAAATGCGTTAAAAGAGGCATTACGTTCGGCAACCAATATTAATGCCGGGCTCATGCGATTTTCCGACTACGGCGGGCCGATTTTACTGCCGATTAAAGGTGTAGATGAACCAATTCGCCCAGAGTTGGTTACTTCTACCAGCGGCGGCGCTGACGATGCGCATGAAATAAATGGTACCGTTGACGTATCGTCTAACGATTTAATTCTAAGTGATGGCACCAGAACCGTGACGTCGGGGATGCGTTTCAGTGAAATGAACATCCCCCAGGGCGCCACAATATTAAGTGCCTACATTAGGTTTACGTCAGAACGGTTCAATGTTGCTGGGACCACGTTGACTATTTCAGGTGAAGCATCTGCAACGCCAAACGAATTTACGACAGCGTCAAATAATCTATCTTCGCGCACTAAGACCACTAACAATGTAGTGTGGGCGAGCGATAACAGTTTTCCTTCGTCTAACGAAATTATAGCCAGTCCAGATATCTCTAGCGTCATTCAAGAGATAGTTGACTTAGGCGATTGGTGCGGTGGTAAGAACCTGGCACTGTTAGTTGAAGGCACCAGTAGCGATACCGCGAGTGCTCGAGAAGCCCGTGCATATGATTCTGGGCAGGCAGGGTCTCCTCAGTTAGTGGTGTCATATGATGACTCTACAGCTACGGGGTGCGTTGGTGGCGAGTCTATTTACCAAGTGTCCAACTCTAAGGATAACTTAGAGGAAAATTACCGAGGTTATGCGAATACCGGTGCCGAGCTTACTTTTAGCAGTTATTACAATAATTACATTGGTATCCGTTTTAGAAATGTAAATCTTCCGCAAGGCGCCGAAATCACAGAGGCTTATCTTGAGTTTACCGCATACGATACCTACCGAAATGGCACCGCCAGTATGCTTATTCAAGCTGTGGCAGATGACGATGCTGATGATTTTCACCCAAACAGGCGACACCGGCTACGCGATTTAGCAAAAACCGCTGGTACAACGTGGTCGATGCCTCAGTTTAGACGAAATCGAACGTATACCACTCCTGACTTGTCTGGCGTGATTAAACAGGTGGTTGACCGTGCAGGCTGGGAGCCAGGTAATGCATTGGGGTTCGTATTCAGTGATTTTGCCAGTTACCGTGGGGCGTTCAGTTATAACGATGTACCTTCAAAAGCCCCAAGGCTTGTTATCAAATACAACGGCAGCGCGACACCAGGCGCTACGGCAACGGTCAGAGAACAACTTATTAGCAAAGTCGATGAGCTAAGTGCAAGCGGCTTTACGCCTATCGTCGATACCCTCTACGAAGCGGTAAATTATTATGGTGGAAGAGACGTTGATTGGGGAAAAGCACGGGGCAATAGCAACGTTTCTAATACGGTCCGAAGAAATACCCGGGTAAGCCACAGAAGCGCTTATTTAGGAAGCGACGCGGTGCGTCCAAGCGGCTGTACCGAGGATAACCTGTCAAGCAGCGACTGTATTAATGAATATATTCCTAATGGGGCGTCTTATATTTCTCCTGTCAGTGACTTACAGTGCCAGACCAATAACCATATCGTCTTGCTTTCAGATGGTGAGGCGAATAACAACCACAGTGTGTCTAGAATTGAATCTTTGGTAGGGAAAACCTGCACGGGAAGTGGGGGTGAACGCTGCGGCTTAGATTTAGTTAAAAACGTAAGTAAGGTGGAAACGTCGGCAATCGACAGACGGGTAATTACGCATACCATCGGCTTTGCTGCAAATAGCACCGCCAATAACTTCTTAAATCAAATTGCCGTGCAAAGTGGTGGTGGCTTCTACCGGGCTGATGATAGTGCCCAGTTGGTTGAAGCCTTCAATACAATTTTGAGATCGGTAAAAGATATTAACGCGACATTCGTGTCACCTGGGGTGGCCGTTAACCAGTTAAACCGTCTTACTCACCGAGACGAACTGTACTTCGCATTGTTTAAGCCAAGTGAAGGCGCTATTTGGCCTGGAAACCTGAAGCGTTATCGTTTGAGTGGTGATGAAGTATTAGACAAAAATGGGCTCGATGCCGTTGACAGCGTCACAGGGTTCTTCGCAGACAACTCGCACAGCTATTGGTCAGTGTTAGGTGATGGTAACGATGTGAGAGAGGGCGGCGCAGCAAGTAAAATGTCAGCCAGCCGCAACTTATATGTGTTTGATGGCGCAGGCAGTATTGTTCGTTCAGGCAATGTTCTGCACGAAAACAACACAGGGATCACAACAGCCGATATGGGGTTAGAAGCAGAAGCAGACCCAGAAGCGCTTCGCGATGTATTGCTGCAATGGGCAAGAGGCGTGGACGTAAAAGACAGCGATGGTGATGGTGATACCAGCGATTTCCGTTTGCAGATGGGTGATCCTATCCATTCGCAGCCAGTTATTGTGAATTATAGCAATACAGACTCAGCGATTTTCGTCGCAACGAACCATGGTATGTTGCATTCGTTTGACGCACAAACCGGCGAGGAAAACTTTGCCGTAATGCCCAAGTCATTATTGCCTAACCTGCATCATTTTTATCAGGACATTTCTTCTTTTGATCATAAGTATGGGTTAGATGGTGACATGGTGCTTCGCACTGTCGGTTCAAGTACGTATCTGTATCTAGGTATGCGAAGAGGTGGCCGCAATTATTACGTCTTTGATGTAACCCAAAAAACGTCACCACAACTAAAATTCATGATTGAAGGTGGCACGCCGGGTTTAGAGAAACTAGGTCAAACCTGGTCACGCCCCACAATCACCAAAGTCCGTATTGGATCAGAAGATAAAAATGTGATGATCATTGGCGGTGGTTACGATGTGTCACAAGACAATAAACTTGTTCGTGCCGTAGATGGTGTAGGAAATGCCGTTTATATGTTCGATGCTGACACCGGCGCATTGTTATGGCATGCCAGTAATGCCGATGCCGATCTGAATATCAGCGAACTTCAGTACAGTATTCCGGGGCGAATCTCGGTTATTGATAGAGATAATGATGGCTATGCAGACCATATGTATGTTGCTGATATGGGCGGTCAATTGTTCAGAATGGATATCTATAATGGCCAATCTGGAAGTGATTTTGTAAAAGGTGCGAGACTGGCTGACTTTGGCGGTGAGACCGCTGAAAGTAATCGCCGATTCTTTTACGGACCAGATGTTACTGAAGTAGCACTAGGAGATGAGCTCTACTACGGTGTTGCAATTGGCAGCGGGTGGCGCGCGTCACCACTTGATACGGTGGTAGAAGACAACTTCTACATGTTCAAAGATGACGGTGTCTTTCAACGGGATAATAGCGGGCTATATACGTTTCCAACCTCTGCTAGTCACGCTGATTTATACAATGCAACAACACATGCACTTACCAGCACCGACCAAGCAACCAGAGATGTCGCCGCCGCTGACTTTGCCAATAAAAAGGGCTGGTATATAGAACTGACCACGGGCGGAGAAAAAGTACTTTCGTCGCCGTTAATCATCGACTATAAAGTCTTTTTTACCACGTACGTACCCGCAGTGAGCAGCACAAGTACGTGTGCACCGCCAACGGGTAACAGCCGTGCGTATCTGGTAAATATGTTCAACGGAAACGCGGTCAGCGACCTTAACCAAAATGGTGATTTAGATGGCGGTGACCGTTCCGCAGAGCTCAAGCAAACGGGGATTGCGCCAGATACTAAAATTTTGATAGAAGAGATTGTAAGCCCGGTTGTTTGCTTAGGTACTGAATGTGTGTCTGCGGTAATATCGGTAGACGAAGATGGAAATGAAGAAGCGTGTACCTCGGCCTTTGCGTGTTTAGCGCAGAATATTTATGGTAAGTTTGAGCGGGTTCAGCGAGGAAGCTGGCATTCAGAAACAGAAAGAGACGAGACATCGCCATGATGAATAAAAACGCACAGGGTTTTTCACTAATCGAGCTTATGATTGTGGTGACGATTATTGGTATTATTGCTGGTATTGCTTATCCGTCGTATCAGTCGGTTATTGCTGATGGGTACCGCGGCACGGGACAAGCTGACTTAATGGCGCTCGCCGCGGCAATGGAACGTCATCATAGCGGCTCGTTTAGTTATGAAGGCGCTGGCAGCGGAGGTGCCAATACGGGTGCGCCAGCAATTTTTGCGTCATATTCACCCTCATCTGAACCTAGCGCCAATAAACGCTACGACCTTACCATCGTGGCATCTAGCGCAACAAGTTATGAATTAAAAGCTACGCCGGTGAGCGGTACGGCGCAAGCCGGTAATGGAGCCCTGTATTACTTTAGCGATGGGCGCAAGGCGTGGGATAAAAATGCTAACGGCTCTATTGAAAGCGGCGAATATTGCTGGTCGTGCTAGTGCGATAACGAGCAGGGGCTACGTGTCTATTTCTCAATTTACGAGAATACGATAACGTTGTTTATAAGAGTGGTGTAAGTGCCGTAACATCTGACGTCTTGCTACCGTCATTACGCATAATATAAAACGTCGTTCGCCTAATAGTATGATTGGGCATTTCATGGGCCGAGGTGGTGTGTAGCGAAACGCTTACCTTTTTCACATTTGCTTTCACAACCTGCGTTCCCCATTGCCAGCCCAATTCACTTACCTGTCCAGCGTCCACCGCAACCGTGATGTTCACGTTAGCTGCGTTGGGCACCGCATAAGAGTTTGTACGTAGGGCGTCAAAAGCCGCTGCATCGTGTTCTGTATTAAAGGCTAATTGCTTAGCTTCGTTGATAAAATAGTGGTTGATAACAGTGTGGTATTGCATCGCTTTTGTATGATGTTGTAGCGCTAAAACGCCCTTTAACGACATGGTAAAAAAAGCGACAAACAAGAAGGTTGCCAAAAGTAAATCTAGCGTTGCTATGCCCCCCATTTTTGCTCGAACGCGCTTATCGTTTGGCATTATTTTCATTGGCGTGATGCCCAGTGAGGTTTGTCATGGTGCATCGTACCAACTGCCCCGAACCGAATGCGATTTCTGTAAAGCGGGGAGGTCGCGAAGCTGCTGTAAATTATCTTCATCAAAGGTTATAGCCCCCAAAATGTGTTGTGAAATAGCACGGTTAGTGACAACAGCGCCACGGATGTTTGCAGTTGGTGGAAGCGTTAGCGTTACTGAAAAGCTCGTGCTGTCATAAAGCACTACTAATCCATGCAGTGTTGCGTGTTCGCCAAACGTCATATCCCCATTTTCTACAAGCAACAGTACTGGCGCGCTCGGCGAACCTAATACAGTATTATCAGAAAGCACACAGTTGCCTACAATCCAGTAAATCGAAGATGACGTTAGGGCAGAGCAGTTCGTATCTGCACTGTGCGCGGGAAAATGCGATGGCACAAGCTGCGCCATAGGGGTATTAAACATAGCTTCCATTAAGGTTGGGCTGTTTGTATTAACGCTATGGGTGGGCAATGAGAACAGCATAGGAAAGTACACATAGCGTTGGCGCACCGAGACGTTTAGGGTGGCGTGACTTACTGATATGTTGGCAATGGTAATAGGCTGGCCATTGCGGGCTGTTTCGATTTGCGTGGCTATATGAACGCCATAGCCCTGTTTATCTAAGTCTGTAGTAGGTACCTTTAGACGTATTTGCTCTGCTATCGATTTCACAATCCGCTCAGCGTCAAACATGGCGAGTTGGTAATCAGTATCCGCCTTTTGAAGCCTTGCTTCCTCTTTCATTAATAAGGTGGCTGAAGCCAGTATCAGCGCACACACTGCCATAATGATTAGCGTTATCGACAGCACCACTATTCCTTGGCTGTGTCGTGGGGCGTTGCCCCCTTTTGTTTTACCATCAGTCATTGGATGCCTGAACGAATAGCGCAGTTGTTACTGATATTTGCGGATAATGGGCACATGACATGGCCAAGGAAACTTGATAAAGCGATGCTTCTTCAGACGTTGCATATTGGATAACCTCGAAGTGGGTTACCTTAATTGATTGAATATCATTGAGATCATGCCATCCGCTTTGGTCGCAGCTTCTGCCCGCCATACGATACTCTAGACTACCATTACGCAGTCTAAATCCGAATAGCTCAGACACCGATGCGTTATCAATCATCCCGTTCTGATTTTTGTCGTAGCTAAATAATACACAGGAAGCCGCGCGCTCTGAGGCGTGATGACTAATAGTGATTGCCGGTGATGGCCCGGTGTTACTTAAACGACTAGACGGGGAGGCGTTATAAAAGCCTGCACGTTTAAGTTGCATAGACAGCGTCGCGCGGATAAGCCGTAACTCATTGGCCAGGAATACCTGATGTTGACTGAGGGTTAGGTGATGTTTGAAGGCGGCTACACCCGTTGTAACCGACAATAAAAAACTGGTGGCGAGCGCCGAGGCAATGAGAAACTCAGTCAAGGCCATTCCGGCCACATTGTTTAGGTTCTTGATTGTAGACACTAGCATAAAGGCAACCCTGGTAGGGTTGTCAACCCACAAGCCCTTGCTCGCCCCGTATTACTCACAATGACTTTGCCGGTATAACGGTTGTTTTTTATGGTAATCGACGTGGCCGAGTTGAAACTCATTCCATGCGTTCCATCAAAGGTAATCACCTTTCTGGTGCCGCTAGAAAGCAGTATTTCAGTGTTAAGCGGGTTTAGATTGATTGCTGAACGATTACTTTGATTCTGACAACTGTTGACTACCGAACAATTGCATGTTGCAAGGGTGGTTATGCCCACGCAGCTGTTTGTTCCACCTTGCATAACAATGGTCACGGGGAGTCGATGGCTAAGGGCGTACTGCCTGCCATGCTTTAGTAGCGCCGTCACTTTGCCCAGTGATGCGATCAATGCCTCTTGCTTTTTCCACTGAATGAAAGAAGGGATCCCTTGTGAAAGAACGATCCCCATTATCATGATCAACACCATGGCTTCGAGTAATGAGAACCCTTTTTTAAGATTTAAAACCATGCTTATGTTCGGTTTGTGCCGTGGGTTATGGTTGATATGGTTTAGCTTATTCGTATTGGCAACAAAAAAGAGCTGAACCATGGAACGGAAAAATGGCATAACATTGAAAGATAATCACAAAGCGCGGGCTTACTCTCTTGTTGAACTGATGGTGGTCTTAGCCATTATTGGGATTATTGCGGCGATAACTTTGCCGAATTTGACCTTTGCTAATAACAAAGTATCTCGCTATGAAGTGATGACGTATTTATTAAGATTGCAGTTAGAGCAAGAGAACAACTGGTTATTATATGGGTACTACAAACCCTTAACAGACTTGCCTCCGCTTGCAGTGAATGGGGCAGTAATATCCACTGTCGCCCTTAGCCCTACACATTATGAGTTTAACGTGACCATGTCGTTTCTTGATGTAAGTGATACATGCAGAACGTTGACTATTACCGCAGGTTCACAGTCTCCAAGTGGATGCTGGTGACACCAACCATGAAATAACAATTAACTACAGCTTAGCGCATTACCAGCCAAATCTTCTTTCACGTTATCACCATCGCTATCAATAGCGATAGCGATGCGACCATACAGCGATAACAATAAGGCCGACGCATAACTGCTTTCGCCAGAGGACGGGCAGATGATAATAGACGCCTGAGTGCTTATCGCGCCTTGCTCATCAAAGGTAATGGCGCCCGTAATACCGCTTATGGTGTTTTGGGTATGCATGGGGTCGCTACTTGCGATGAGCACTTCGCTATTTTCTCGAGAACCATTTCCATTGCTATCGATAAACACCATTTTGGCCCTTTTCCAATCAGATACGCAGCTTGTGTAGTTTGAAGTGGGGCAAAGTGTGACGTTAGTTTGCTCATCGACCGCGGTAAATCGCGCCCGTTGCGCGACAGCACTGAGCGTATTTACGTCGCCGGTTATTCGGTTTTTGATAAGAATTGACTGAATATTTGGTGCTACCACCGTAAGTAAAATGCCCAAGATGGTGATCGTAACAAGCAACTCTAAAAGCGTAAGGCCGCGTTGATATTTAAATGGTGAAGAATGAACGTTCATTGTCGCCCTTAGTGCCAGTCACGTATGCAGTTTTGAAACTTTTTTGCCATTAACGTAAGCTAGGTTCGCTTGTATCGATATCTCTAAGGGTAAACTAAAATTACCTTTGATGGGTATATGAAAATAAATTAAAGCATTAAGTGAAATACTCAGCGCAGTCCTCAATAGGCCTTTTCAGCCGGAGCGACTACGCGGTACCTTTGATGCACAACGTGCAGGTGCGACGTGCTTAGGCATAATATTATACTAACATCTATTGCGGCTTTGTCGTAATATCGTTATTCAGAAAACATAAAATCTACGTGGACATTATGATGCAAAAACAAGCAGTTATTGAAGAAATGCGGGTACTGCCTGATATCGATGTGGAATTTGAGGTCGCCCGTCGTGTTTCATTCATTAAGAAACAACTACTTACATCAGGGTTAAACGCACTTGTCTTAGGCATTAGCGGAGGCATCGATTCGTGCACATTAGGGCGGTTAGCACAGCTTGCTGTTGACGAACTTAATGAAGAGCATCACGAGCGCTATCAGTTTATCGCCGTACGACTTCCGTACGACACCCAAGCAGATGAAGACGACGCGCAAAGCTCTATTGATTTCATTAAACCTAGCCAATCGATAGCCGTTAATGTGAGGCCTGGTGCAGACGCCATTCACGACGTTACGACAAAAGCGCTTCGTGACGCCAATTTGTTGCCTAGCAGCGAAGCTAAACAGGATTTTGTCAAAGGTAACGTGAAAGCGCGCACACGCATGGTTATTCAGTATGAAATCGCAGGCATGGTTGATGGTTTAGTGCTTGGTACCGACCACTCTGCTGAAAATATTACAGGGTTTTACACGAAGTATGGCGATGGTGCATGCGATTTAGCACCGTTGTTTGGCCTTAGTAAGCGTCAAGTTCGGGCTGTCGCTACTCATCTTGGCGCACCGCCTGCTGTTGTCAACAAAGCGCCCACTGCCGACCTAGAGTCGCTATCACCGCAAAAAGCTGACGAACAAGCGTTAGGCATGACGTATGATCAAATTGATGACTTCCTAGAAGGGAAGCCGGTTGCTGCCGATGTGGAAGAAAAATTGCTTTATATCTACGAACGTACGCAACATAAACGCGTACCAATTCCAACGATTTACGACGAGTAAAAAACATGAAGAAAATAGAAGCTATCATAAAGCCATTTAAAATGGATGATGTAAGGGAAGCGCTAGCTGAGGTAGGGATAGCCGGTATGACGGTGTCGGAAGTTAAGGGCTTCGGACGTCAAAAAGGGCATACAGAACTTTATCGTGGGGCAGAATATCAGGTAGATTTTTTACCAAAGATAAAAATTGAGCTGGTGCTAGACGATGAGCTTGTCGAGCAAGCGGTAGAGGCTATTATGACTTCTGCAAAAACAGGTAAAATTGGTGATGGTAAAATCTTCGTTTACAACGTAGAAACCGCCGTGAGAATAAGAACGGGCGAACAAAACGAAGAAGCACTTTAAATTAAAAAAGGGAGCATACATGCTCCCTTATTTTTCTTAGTGTTCGTGACCGCAGCCGCCAGCGCCATGAGCGTGACCGTGTTCAAGTTCGGTTTCTGTCGCCGCGCGAAAATCAATGACTTCCACGTCGAAGTTTAACGGAATACCTGCAAGAGGGTGGTTACCGTCAACGACCACTTCATCTTCTGTGGTTTCGATAATAATGACCGATTGTTCACCTTCTGGCGTCGTTGCTCTAAACGACATACCGACTTCAACATCCATGCCTTCAAACATTGTGCGAGGGACTTGTTGCACAAGTGCATCAACCCTTTCGCCATACGCTTTCTCAGGCTCGACAGATAAGTCGAATTTATCGCCTTTGTTTTTGCCTACCAATGCGTCTTCTAATCCTTCAATAAGAAAGCGGCGCCCGAGTAATACTACAAGCGGCTCTTTGTCTACAGAAGAGTCGAGTTGCGTACCGTCATTTGTCGATACCGTGTAATGCAACGTAACGACACTATCAGAAGTAATAGTCATAGAAATTCCTGTGTTTAGCCTAAAAAAGGCAAATGATTAAAATAGTTTGCTTACGACTACCTGCGTTTCTTCACAATATTGCTGGTAGCTTGCTCAATGCTGTAAGGCAATGTACAAGGGTAACAGGTAATGGAAGGGTTTTCAGCTAGGCGATGGATATCGTCGCTCGAGGTATCGTTGGCGACAACGGCCATAAACCACGTTTCGTTCCCGAGTGTCGCGGCAGTAATGACGGTACCGCCAGAGCGCCAATGCTCTCCTGCCATTTTCTCAATGCTATCACCTATATTAACGGGCACGGCGCTGTCTATGTGAAAGGCAAACGCAGCACGCTTGTTTTTACCAAGAAATCGCGTGCGCGCGACGACTTCCTGCCCCATGTAGCATCCCTTATCGAAATCAATACCGTTTATGGCCTGCACATTAAACATTTGAGGCACGTACTCACCAACAGTTGACCCACTGATATCAGGAATAGCGTCTTTGATACGAAGGGCATTCAGAACGCTGTGGTCGTAGACTTCAATATTTTGTTCAGCAATATTGCTAAGGAATATCGACGCGACTTCACTGCGAAGTACTACGTAATAGCCCGATGTCGTAAGGTCGCTTTTAAAAATGAAGCCATCTTTCGATGTTACTTTTGCTAATGGTTCAGTCGGTAATGAAGAGAACAGTGAAAGGCACAGCGTTTCTGCCAATGCATTGCTTACATACAGCTGCGTATAGTGATTACTCTCATCGGTAATATCGACTTTTGAGAACACGCCATATTTATTAAGTTCTGCGAGGCTTTTTGCTCCCGCGTCTTTGTTGACTACTATCGCGACACCATCATCAAACCGTGTGACAAACGATAGCGACCACGCTTTCCCTTTATTGTCACAATGGGATGAATAGCGAACGCTGTCGTCACTTAACTGATTTATATTTACCGTTAATTGGCCGTGCAAATAACTATCTGCTTGCTCGCCGTGAGCGTAAATAAACATATTGTCTTGTAAGCTGACAGCGAATGCTTCAGGTAATGTGTCTAGCTTCGTGGCGTTCATGATTTGTTTCCCATCAATAGTGATAACTAATATGGTAAGGCAGTTATTTCTGTTATCAAGGTGTACCGTTAATTATTTACACGCTCGTGTTGTTAACCTCACTGTTTTTAATCAAGCGCTATTATACTTTCGCAAAGCATAACTTTTTACTTTAGTCATAAGACCAATCCACTGAAAATTAAATGAATAATGCTATTTGTTGCGAATATGATGACTAGAAGAGAGAAGCAGTACCAAAAGTTTCTTGCTGAACGGCGCTAATGTGCGTGAAGCGGACCTTAGCGCAATGCATTTTCTACTCTATTGGTCAGTAGATTTAGATGAAATTTATTGCCACACTGTGAAGCCAAGTTATGGCAAGAACGCTATTGCTAGCAGCTTGGGCATGCGCGGTAAGCCGTCATTCAAACGCCGTTAATGGCCTATTGGCTATATTTACCTGTAGCGGTGTCAACCTGACACCGCTTCTTCATACCTGTTTTTAAACCCAGACTGCTTCGCCCATACAGGGTAAGCTTCAATGAAAGTCTTTAGTGCATTGTTAATGTTAGGTACTGGTTCAGAAGAAAGCTGAAGTAGTGCTAACGCAGCCTCCGCATTGTGACTATTTACCATTGGAGTAACTGTGTTTAGCGAAGGGAAATGGGCGTGAATTACGTCAAAGCCAATATCCTCTTGCTGTGTCGCTATATATCCCTTAGTGAGCAATGGAATAACACTGAACGCTTGCGTCTGCTTTTGAAGAAGCGGCTCCATAAGTGCGATATCTGTAATGCCAATCGCTTTTCTCTCTAGTCTGCTTCCATGGGTTTTCCAGAACCTAGCCATAGTGGTATCACCTAGCAATGAGGCGGTATGGGTAAACCACTGGTCCGCTTTATTTGCGTTGCCCTGTGCTGAGTAAAGCGTGCCAAGATAAGCGGCGTTAATCGTTGAAAGTGGGTCAATAGACAAACAGGCTTCCATAACATCGATGGCGTCATTCTTGTTGCCCTGTAACGCCAGCACTCTTGCCTTCCACACATAAGCCCATGTATATGCACTATCTAACTCTAACGCATTATCGAGCGCAGCCAATGCTAGCGTAGTTTCACCTCGCCAATAATGCACAATAGCAAGATTAACATTCACCCATGGTGACAAAGGCTCTATTTCACGTGCTTGTTGTGCAAACGCTAATGCGCTATCGGGTGATAGTTGCGCTAGCGCCAGTTCCGAATGTAAGTAAAGACTAGTTGGATTGTTTGCATTCTCGCTCAAAACACGATTTAGCGATGCGTGAGCTTTTTTGAAGTCAAAACTGAGGGTTGCCAAAATAGCAGTAGCATTGTGAGCATTAGCGTCGTTTGGGTTTAAACGCAGTGCACTATCAATAGCAGCCCTTGCCTTAGGCAAAGCCTGCTCTTGGGGTATGTACAAATCATAAAAATTATACCGCGCATAAATATACGCCAGACTACCATAAGCAGCGGAAAACGTAGGGTCGTAATTAACGGCGTCTAAAAACGCGGCTTCTGCTTTACTAAACCACTCGCTGGTAGTGCCATTCATCCACCAATAAGTGCCTTTTAGATACGCTTGGTAGGCAGCGGCATTGTCGGTGATCCCTGCCTTTATTGGCGCCTTAGATGAAGAGTGCGTGCTGGAAACCTGCGCAATAATTGCATTGGATATTTCAAGCTGTACTTTAAGTAAGTCATTGATGGTGACATCATACTGAGCAGTCCATAACGCTTTGTCTTCAAAAGGTGCAATGAGCCTTACGGATATTCTAAAGTTCTGGTTAATACGCCTAACGCTTCCCTCAAGCGCGTAACTTACGTTTAAGGCTGTGGCTATGTCGGCGAGAGAAAGTCCTTTCTTGGTCAGCGCCAACGTAGAGTATCGAGAAGGTACGTTAAAGCCAGGCGTCGTCGATAAGCTCGAAATTATCTCCTCGGTAAGCCCAAGAGAAATATACGAAGAGTCTGCATCATCTGAAATCTGACTAAAGGGCAGTATTGCAATAGAATTGCTCTCTAGCGACGCTCGGTTAGTGCTGTCTACCAACGGATTGTTAATCGATGTGAATACCCATGTGATTAAGGTTGCGATAACCGCTACTACCAGCATACCTACTGGTAACCAAAACTTCTTGTTCTTTTTTAATGTGCTCTTCTGTATAGATTGTTGGGAGCTTTGATGAGAGCTTTGGTGAGAGTTTTGACGGGGGCTTTTTCCGTTTTTCGCAGAAGACTCTTCGGCCCCCTCGCTGTGCGGCGTCGAGTAAATATCCACACCACTATCAGATTTTTTGACACTTTCCAAAGAGCCTGTGTTTGAGCCAGCGCTCGAGTCTCTGCTTGAGCCTTTGTTTACATCTTTATTTAAAAGTGGAGTACTGTTTTCGATAGATGTGGCTGCAGACTTTTGGTTTTTTTCCCTGTTTTGATCCTCCGTATCGCCTCTCGCCTTATCGTTCATGTTAAAGACTGCTTGATTTAAAAAGGACTTATTTGCAGTGCTCATAGTTGCTGATAGCTCAACAGGCGTTACCGTAAGCTTGTAGCCTAGTTTTGGTATAGTTTTGATCAGCCGCTTCGATTTATTATCGTTTAGCGCATGTCGCAACTGAGAGATAACGCGTGACAGGGCTTCATCAACAACAATTCGTTCTCCCCACACCACCTTGTGCATGTGCTCTCTACTCACTGCCTCGGGTGCATTTTCTGCCAAAACTTTTAACACTTTTATGCATTTTGGCTCAATTTTCACAGTGCTATCATCGCTGGAAATCGTATTATCCGCGGTATTAACAATATAATTTTCAATACTAAATAGCGTAGACGGCACCAAACGACCTCATTTCAAAAAACATAAACATCTGAATTGATTAAACTAAAACAGAAAAATAATGAACATTAGGTTTTCATTAGAAAGAAATTTGTTCGTAATTATCTTTTCATCATGTAATTAAATCGAAATTCACTATTCTCCGATCATCGTTTAACAAAACGTTAACCAGCGTCTGACTCACGGCAACGCGATTAGACTAAAAGCAATCAACTAGCGCGACAAGTGGAAATTTATCATGACTAAACTTTTAACCTTAGCAGCCACACTTCTTTTTGCGACTACTGCGTTAGCGCAAACTAACAATAACGTTTATAAGCTTCGCACCACCGTAGAAGATGTTTACGGCGTTCAGGAAATAGAGAACGGTAATTATACAGATGGCATCCGCAAATTAAATGCGCAATTAGCGCGCACTTCTGTAATGACCAAGCAGGCTCCACTGCACACTAACTTGTGTGTTGCACACATCGCAACAGGCAATTTAAAAGCAGCCCAAACCCATTGTGCAAAAGCTGTTGACCAGTCAGGTAATAAAAGCATCGCGCTAAACAACCTAGCAGTGTTGAATTGCTTAGAAAACAAAGCCACCCTGTGTGTTGAGAATTTCGAGCGCTCAGTTGCAGCAAATAAGTTCAATCGCTTTTCATCAAATAACTTAACGCTTGCGAATACTCGCCTTCAAATTTCTAAAAACTAGCACAATATTTCGTTCTTCGGTTGAATAGCTTTATTTAGAGCGAAGCGTGAAGTAATAACATGAGGCAATGGCGTTAGTCATTGCCTTTTTTGGTGCCAGCCTACTTTAAAACACAGGCCTACCGTGCTTTCTTTTCCCCGCTCGATTTCACCGGCAAACTCAAAAATGAAAAACCTAGCGCCTGAAGGTCTAATGTTTGTCTGAAGCTGCCTTTGAAATAACGAATAGGAAAGTATGATACTTTTCTGTAAATCTCCACGTTGCTCAGTGATTAAAAAAAATCATTTAGATAAAGAGGTGCGGCAACCGCTGCTATACATGAATAAATGTAAACCTGCTAATAAGGTCAGTGATCCCAAACGTAATACCGTGGTATTATTTGTAATGTGTTAAAAAACTGAAGTTAACTATGTTTGAACCAAAACGATTAGCAAGACTTAAATGGGCATGCCGAAGAGGGATGCTTGAGCTTGATGTGCTTTTACTTCCTTTTGTGGAGCAAGCGTTTGATTCATTAGACTATGAACAACAAGAAACGTTTGAACGCTTACTTACCAGTGACGATCCCGACTTGTTCGCGTGGATAATGGGTCATCAAAAGTGTGACGATCCGGCACTTGCTGATATGGTGGCTACCGTAGTCAACCGTGTCAAAGTATAGAATAGAGATTGCGACCAGCGCCCATAGAAAGCGTTACGCTGTACTAGGTTTCGTGGGCGCCATTCTTCTCAGTCTAAGCGTGTTGCCAGAGCAGTTCTGGCTAGTACTCTCTGCGTGGTATGTGTTTACCGTCGTTATGCTTTGTTTCGGTTGGTTTTGTTACGCAAACGGTTACAAAACTTTTCGTCATAATGATGTATTTACCTTAACGTCAAATGCTAGACTGCGCCCCCTTATTGTATGTGGAGTAGACGTTGATGCTCCCGATATGCAAATCCACGGCAGTTCCTTGCTGTTCCCTTGGGGAGTAGCGCTGAACGTAGCGCGTGTGAAGCACCATTTATGGGCAAAATCTTCGATGCATTATCGCTGGGTGTTAAAAGGTGAATGTACCAATGCTGACTACCGGCGGTTATGCAGAGCCGTTATTTTTGCTCAGAAGCAAATTTAAAAAGGAAAAGATAGAATGTTGCGCGAGTACGCAAAAGCATTGACGAAGCGTGTTGATACACGAGCACTTATGCAATTCAAACCCCCAACGTTACCCTCACGAATCTATACAAAGACACTGCGCATTGATAATGCGCATTACGGTAAATATTGTGAAGAAGTTAACTGGGGACGCGTTGACACCCTACATCCGCTTTATCTTCAGATGCTGTCGTTGCCGCTGCAAATGCAGTGTTTACTTGACAAGAAAAGCCCGTTCCCGCTGTTAGGTCTTATCCATGCCGCTAATAGTATTATTATCAATGATGATATCGACATTAGTGAGCCATTAGAATGCCGCGTGAAATTTTCCGACGTAAGGCCACATAGTAGAGGGTGGGATGTCGATATCGAGCTTATTGCTTTGCAAGGTGGGCGTTGTGTCTATACGGCTGTTAGTACTTACCTTGTAAAAGTAAAAGCAGTGCATGTTGCACCGCGCGCCCCTGTGGTCGGTAATGAACTCGCCTGCGACGGAAGTGACAGTACACTCATCGATACGCTAAGTATAAATAGCGATACAGGACGAAAGTACGCCAAAATCTCAGGTGATTACAATCCCATTCATTTATATGGACTTACGGCCAAATTATTTGGTTTTAAGAAGCCAATCGCACATGGTATGTGGACGCTGGCAAACGCAGTGTCAAGTTTCGCGAATGCCACGGGTAAGTCATTCTATCGCGTTGATTGCCGTTTTAAACGGCCCGTTTTTTTACCCGCTAATGTTGATGTGATAACCGAGTGCTTCACCGATGAAAACGTAAAACTTTCCATTGTTGGTCACAAAAACCAAGAGCCGCATGTCGAGTGCTCTGTCAGCTTTTAATATAAACACGCATTAAAGGCTGCAATATCGTTAGATAGCGCAGTCCTTAATGGCAATAGCGGTTAAATGAGACTGCCCGCGACAACACGATTACGTTGCTCTTCAGGTGTCAGTATTGTAGGTCCGGCGTTTTCACGTTGAGCGGGGTGGTCAAGATTAAAATGTAAGCCTCGACTTTCTTTACGCTGCATAGCACAGCGAACAATCAGCTCTGCAACGGTCACCAGGTTTCTTAATTCAAGCAGATTATTACTTACTCGGAAGTGGGCATAGTATTCGGCGATTTCTTGCTCGAGCAAATTAATTCTGCGCATCGCCCGCTCTAGGCGTTTATCGGTTCTAACAATGCCAACGTAATCCCACATAAATAAACGCAACTCGTGCCAATTGTGCTGAATGATGACTTCTTCATCAGAGTTTGATACTTGGCTTTCATCCCACGGCGGAATGGGCTCTTCAAGCGCAATGTTATTTAAGTTGGCAACAATATCATCCGCCGCCGCGCTAGCGAAAACAATACACTCTAACAGCGAATTAGATGCCATGCGGTTAGCCCCGTGTAGACCGGTGTAGGCGACTTCACCGATAGCATAAACATTATGCAAGTCGGTTTTAGCGTTAAAGTCTGTCATTACGCCGCCACAGCTGTAATGCGCAGCGGGAACTACCGGTATGGGTTCACGGGTTATATCAATACCAAGCGAACGACACTTTCTGTAGATATTAGGAAAGTGCTTAACAATAAAGTCTGCAGGTTTGTGGCTGATATCTAAATACATGCAATCGGCGCCAAGGCGCTTCATTTCAAAATCGATAGCGCGCGCAACAACATCTCGTGGTGCCAAGTCGCCGCGTTCGTCAAATTTATGCATAAACCGGGTGCCATCAGCATGGCACAGGTTTGCACCTTCGCCTCGAAGCGCCTCGGTGATCAGAAAGTTTCTTGCTTGCGGGTGGTATAGACAAGTAGGGTGGAACTGATTGAATTCCATATTCGCCACGCGACATCCTGCGCGCCAGGCCATGGCAATACCGTCGCCACTGGACACATCAGGGTTAGATGTATATTGATATACTTTACTGCCGCCACCGGTTGCAAGTGCAATAAAGGGGGCACGGATAACTTCTACGTGCTCTTGTTGTCTGTTCCAGACATATGCACCCACACAGTGACCTTCCTTTTCTTTTGAAGCAATCAGGTCAATGGCGTTATAGCGTTCAAATACGTGGATGTTTGGGTGTGATGATACTGCATCATTTAAGGTGATTTGAAGCGCTTCGCCGGTGGCATCCGCCGCATGAAGAATACGTCTGTGGCTGTGTCCACCTTCTCGTGTAAGGTGGAAACGCTCTTCTCCGCTCTCGGTTTTTTCGGTATCAAACGGAACGCCATAGCCTATCAACCAATTTAATGCCGCTTTGGCTCGTTCTGTGGTAAACCGCACTGCCGGCTCGTCACACAGCCCACCGCCAGCATTAAGCGTATCTTTTACATGTGCATCTATAGAATCTTGTTCATCAAACACCGCTGCAATGCCACCTTGCGCATATCGTGTAGAACCTTCATTTCTATCGCTTTTGCTAAGCACAATAACCTGGCAGTGGTCGGCTAACTTTAATGCAAGGCTTAGACCCGCTGCGCCGCTGCCTACGATAAGAACATCACAACGATGTTCTATTGCGTTCGATGTTGAAGTAAGTGAAGATGAAACAGATTTCATGTATTTTACACAAATTAATATAAACAAACGTTCGGCAAGTCTAATGGATGGGGTGTAAAACACAATGATTCAAAGGTGTTACGCCGCGCTTTTTTACTATTTTTTAATACTTGAACAGAACTTTTTGTTTTAGAACACGTCTATACCTGTGCTTGTTAGAGCTTATGGGTATGTGAAGTAGGGAGTACAAGCTCGAATGAGCGAGCAGATTACCGATCAACAACTGGTCGAAAAAGTACAGCACGGCGACAAGAATGCATTCAATCTACTGGTAACACGTTATCAGCATAAAGTGATGCATTTAGTCTCGCGCTATGTGAAAAATACGGGTGATGTCGCGGACGTTACCCAAGACGCTTTTATTAAAGCATATCGAGCACTACCGAATTTTAGAGGCGATAGCGCATTTTACACGTGGTTGTATCGCATCGCTGTCAACAGCGCGAAAAACTATCTGGTTGCTCAGGGGCGTAAGCCGCCTGCGAGCGATGTTGATGCTGAAGATGCTGATTATTACGAAGGAAGTGATGCATTACGAGAGCAAACCACGCCAGAGCGTAGTTTGTTGTCAGACGAAATTGAAGAAACACTTTTTAAAGTAGTAGAGAAGTTACCTGACGATTTACGCATGGCGATTACGCTGCGTGAAATTGAGGGGCTAAGCTACGAAGAGATTGCTAATGTAATGTCTTGCCCGGTTGGTACGGTTAGGTCTCGTATTTTCAGAGCGCGAGAGGCGATTGATAAGGTTATTCAGCCTTTGTTAGAAAATTAATTTCAAATACGATGAACTTTCTTAGTATTGAGATGACTAACAGCTGTGTTAAGGTATAAAAATGGTCGTTGAAGATCAGGAATCGAATTTTATGACGCAACAGCAAGAAAAAATGTCCGCATTCATGGATGGTGAATTAGACGGCGACGCAATCATTGATGCGATCAAAATGGATGAGGAACTTCAAGCGAAATGGCAACGTTACCACGTAGTTCGCAGTGCAATGCGAAAAGAGGCAAGCGTAGCACCTCAGCTTGATATTACAGCCCGTGTTGCTGCTGCGCTTGACGATGAGCCTGCAATTGTGGCGCCGAAGCGCTCACGCTGGCGTGCATTATCGAGTGTGAGTAATGTTATTCCATTTGCTAAGCAGGGTGGTCAGTTTGCGATGGCTGCTTCAGTAGCCGTAGCAGTTATTCTTGGTGTTCAGCACTTCAACCAGCCTGCTCCATCTGAGCCATTCTCGACATTTTCTACAGGAAATCCGCAAGGTGGTTTAGCGCCGGTTAGCCTTGAGCAAACGCGCACCCTTCCTCGCAACGATATGAATGAAGTGTTGGAGAAAAAGCGCAAGATTAATGCGCTTATTGCAGACCATGAGCAACAGGTTAAATTGAAACAGGTTGACGGTTCTGAACAAGATAAAAAAGAGGCAGCTGAAAACGAGCGCCCCTAAATAAGTGGATTTTAATGAAAGTTATCACTGTTAAAAACGTACCAGCCGTCGCGCTGGTACGTTTGTTTTTACCCTCGCAAAAGTGCATTCATACTGTGCAAAAATGTGTCGGCACTATGCTGTTTGCATTATGTTCAACAGCTAGCATAGCGCAAGACGTAGAGACTGCGTTGCCAGAGACATCAATGATGCCTGCAAGTAGCGACACAAGCGAACCTGCTGCGCCTGAATCGCCTGACAGTTCAGCGAATAATGCACCGCAAGGCGATGAAGTGATGTCTACGTCGCAATGGCTTGCGCGCCTTAGTAATGCAGTACGAACCACTAACTTTGAGCTGAGCTTCGTGCAAAGCAGAGCGGGCAGCGAAACCATTCCCTTTTTGTGGCGTCATGGCATTTTAGACGACGGTACACAAGTCGAACAATTGAATTTACAAAACGGCCCTGGAAGAGAGCAAATAAGGGTAAATGATGTTGTGAGCGTGTTTGAGCCCGACGTTTCCCCTTACAGCTTTCGCTCTCAGTTTGTTAATGGACCAATTCCTAGCGAACTACTGTATTCGCCTGAAAATTTGAAGACAGCTTATGAGTTTGTATCGGTAGGGCGAGCACGTATTGCGGGCAGGCCCGCACAGCAAATTAGGATTATTAGCCGGGATAACACCCGCTTTAGCTATCAACTTTGGCTTGATGAAGCAACGGGCATGCTGCTTAAACTTAATATGCTAGACGTAAAAGGCGGCGTGTTAGAACAAATTCAGGTCACATCATTAAATGTTACACCCGAGCCAAACGAGTATTTTTCACGTATAAACAACGCATTGTTACCCGGGCCTATGGTGCTTACACGAAAGCAAGCACAGGAACACCAATGGGACGTCGGTTATTTGCCGGTGGGAATGAAGGAAGTCAGACATGATACGCGCAGGCTCGCGCTTACCGGGCAAGTTGTAGAGTATAAGATGTTTAGTGACGGTTTAGTTGATATTTCTGTCTATGTGCAACGAGCTCAAGATGCGGTGGGAGAGGATATGGTATTACGCAACGATTTGAGTACATTCTTAACACTTACCGACGGCAAAGCGCAGGTTACCGTGGTGGGGGAAATTCCTTTGCAGACGGCAAATGCAATTGCGACATCGTTAAAAGCATCAGAAGATAAAAATGATTAAAGAGACCGCAACCGTCGTAGCAATTGATGGAGACACCATTGTTGTTGAGGCGGCTATCAAATCAACATGTAATAGCTGTCAGTCACAAAGCGACTGTGGAACGGGCGTTGTTTCTCGAGCGCTAGCGCCAAAAACGCAACAATTGGCGCTTACGTCTCCCATGCCTGTTCGTATTGGTCAACAAGTAACGGTTGGTATTCCTGAAGAGGGAATACTCACCGCTTCAGCATGGCTTTATTTACTTCCTCTTGTGGTTTTTATAGTTGGGTTTTCGGTATCCAGCTATGCAATGCCATTGTTATCGCTGACGCATGAACTGTGGGCGGTGCTTCCCTCGTCGTTGCTTACGCTAATTGCCTATCGCACTATTGCTGCTAGGCTATCTCAACTGGACAAGACTAAGTTTCAACCTGTACTTTTAGTAGGGCCTTCAGCACCATAGTGCAGGTTAACGGCCCTCTATTAAACGATGCATCTGTCGGCATAGCTGCGGTTATTTTAACGTTAATCCTATTATTTGATGAAGTAGTCGAAGATAACCCACTAGGTAATTCGCTTTTCCCTTAAGAAATGGGTAAAATCCGCACGCGCCACGCAAACCCTTACGTCGGTTTGTCAGTATTTTTTAGTTTAATGAATTTTTCTGCAGGTAATTCCCAGCATTATGCAACAATCGCACATTCGTAACTTCAGTATAATCGCCCACATCGACCACGGTAAGTCAACGTTGTCTGACCGCTTAATCCAGCATTGTGGAGGGCTAACCGATCGCGAAATGGCCGAGCAAGTTCTTGACTCAATGGATTTAGAGAAAGAGCGCGGAATTACCATCAAAGCGCAAAGCGTGACGTTACACTACACCGCACAAGATGGCGAAACGTATCAGCTTAACTTTATCGACACGCCGGGACACGTTGACTTCACGTACGAAGTATCTCGCTCTTTAGCGGCCTGTGAAGGGGCATTGCTAGTTGTCGACGCAGGGCAAGGTGTAGAAGCGCAAACGCTCGCGAACTGCTACACGGCCATTGAAATGGATATGGAAGTCGTTCCTATTTTGAACAAAATCGATTTACCGCAAGCCGATCCTGATCGTGTTGCAGAAGAAATTGAAGACATTGTTGGTATCGACGCAATAGACGCGGTTCGCTGTTCAGCGAAGACGGGGATTGGCATTGACGAAGTGCTTGAAGTTATCGTAAACAAAATCCCCCCTCCAGGTGGTGACAGAGAATCGCCATTAAAAGCGCTTATTATCGACTCTTGGTTTGATAACTATCAAGGCGTGGTGTCGTTAGTGCGCATCGTTGAAGGGCAGCTTTCAAAGAAAGACAAAATTCAAATTATGTCCAACGGGCAAACACACCAAGTAGATAAAATTGGGGTGTTCACACCTAAAGCGCTAGACACAGGCGTACTTCGCGCAGGTGAAGTAGGCTTTATCATTGCTGGTATTAAAGATATTCAGGGCGCACCCGTGGGCGATACCATAACGCTTGCAAGAGACCCTGCTACTGACATGTTACCTGGCTTTAAAAAGGTTAAACCTCAAGTTTATGCAGGTATCTTCCCAATAAGCTCAGACGATTATGAAGATTTCCGAGATGCTTTGGCTAAATTAAGCCTTAATGATGCGTCATTGTTTTACGAACCAGAAAGCTCTGCAGCCCTTGGTTTTGGTTTCCGCATAGGCTTCCTTGGCATGCTTCATATGGAGATAATCCAGGAGCGCCTAGAACGAGAATACGACCTAGGGCTTATTACAACCGCACCAACTGTAATTTATGAAGTAGAAACCACGAAAGGCGAAGTGATGACCGTTGATAGTCCGGCAAAATTGCCGCCTGTTAATGATATTGCTGAAATGCGAGAACCCTTGGTAGAAGCAAATATTTTGGTACCACAAGAGTTCTTGGGTAACGTTATTACGTTGTGCGTAGAAAAACGCGGTATGCAGACCAACATGACCTATCACGGAAAGCAGGTTGCAGTTACCTACGAATTACCGATGGCTGAAGTGGTACTTGATTTCTTCGATAGACTTAAATCAACAAGCCGTGGTTTTGCGTCGTTAGACTACAACTTCAAACGTTTCCAAGCATCAGACATGGTTCGCGTTGATATTCTCATTAATGGTGAGCGAGTTGATGCGCTAGCGGTTATCACGCACAGAGAAAACTCGCAGAGCCGTGGTAGAGAGTTAGTCGAAAAGCTTCGCGAACTTATCCCACGTCAAATGTTCGATATCGCGATTCAAGCGGCCATTGGCAACCATATTGTCGCAAGAAGTACCGTGAAACAATTACGTAAAAACGTTATAGCAAAATGCTACGGCGGTGACGTTAGCCGTAAGAAGAAGCTACTTCAAAAGCAAAAAGAAGGTAAGAAGCGAATGAAACAAGTGGGTAACGTTGAACTCCCTCAAGACGCATTCCTTGCAATATTGAAGGTAGGTAAGTAATGGCGAATTACTTTTCACTGATTTTAGTAGCGCTAACCCTTGTCACGGGCTTAGTTTGGCTGTTTGATAGCCTTTTCTTTGCTAAGAAGCGTAAAGCAAAATTACAGGCTGAGGCCAATGCGTCTGGTGCATCGTATGGTGAAGACCCGCAACTACCTTATTTGGTTGATACGTCTCAGCAAATTTTCCCGGTTATTGCGTTTGTATTGGTGTTGCGCTCGTTTATTTATGAGCCGTTTCAAATACCTTCAGGCTCAATGATGCCAACGTTATTAGTGGGCGATTTTATCCTCGTTGAAAAGTTCTCTTATGGCATTAAAGACCCGGTTTTTAGAAGTAAATTAGTAGAGACTGGCGTACCAGAGCGCGGCGATGTAGTGGTGTTTAAATATCCAGAAGATACATCAGTTGATTACATCAAGCGTGTGATAGGCATGCCAGGCGATACGGTGGTGTATCAAAATAAGCAAGTTTACATCAAGCCAAAGTGTGTTGATGCAAGCAATAATTGCGGAAAATTGACAGCCGTTCCTCTTACTTTCAAAGAGCGTGGAGAGTTTGTTCAGGATATGGCAAAGCTAATGCGTTATACCGAAGACTTAGACGGTAAACAGCACGATATTCTTCGCCATCCAATGCGCGATATTTCTCCGGCTAATTTTTATACTCAACCGGGTACAAGAAGTAACGAGTGGATTGTACCGGAAGGTCAGTATTTCGTATTAGGTGATAACCGCGATAACAGCAGAGACAGCCGCTTTTGGGGTTTTGTACCTGATGAAAACCTAGTGGGTAAAGCGGTTGCGATCTGGATATCGTTTGAATTCGAGCGTAACGCCTCAGATATGCTTCCAACGTGGATACCTACGGGTATACGCTTTGAGCGAGCAGGTGGCATTCGTTAATGCTAGGTATCGACAAATATCGTCGCCTTTACAAGGCGATAGGCTATACATTTACCAATACAGAGCTGCTTGAGCAGGCGCTCACTCATAGAAGCGCGGCTAAACAACACAATGAACGTCTTGAGTTTCTGGGCGATGCTATTTTAGGCATGATCGTTGGTGAAACCCTGTATAAACGATTTCCCCAAGAGCCCGAGGGTAAGTTAACGCGTATGCGCTCGACGTTAGTTAAAGGTGAAACCTTAGCTGAGCTCGCGCGTGAAACGAGTATGGGAGAATTGCTTAAACTTGGGCCAGGTGAGTTGAAAAGCGGTGGCCATAGGCGAAGCTCAATACTTGCAGACGTGGTAGAAGCCGTTTTAGGTGCAATATACCTCGATGCAGGTATGGATGCGGTACGAGGCGTTATCGATAGGCTTTGGGCCTCGCGTATTGAGAAGCTAGACCCTAACGCGCACCCGAAAGACAGTAAAACCCGGCTGCAAGAATTTCTTCAAGGTAAAAAGCTCCCGCTTCCTACCTACGAAGTTATTACTATTAGCGGGAAAGATCATGCCCAAACCTTTGAAGTAAGTTGTACGGTGGACAACTTATCAGTACCTGTCAAAGCGACAGGGAACAGCCGCAGAAAAGCGGAACAAGAAGCCGCACGTCTTACTCTGGAGAAGCTTGAAGATAATGGAAGCAAATAATTTAACACGCTGTGGCCTCATCGCCATAGTCGGCAGACCGAACGTTGGTAAATCAACGTTACTCAATCGATTGCTAGGGCAAAAGGTATCAATTACCTCGCGTAAACCTCAAACCACACGACACCGTATTCTTGGCATAGACACCGAAGGTGACTATCAAGCGATTTATGTCGACACACCAGGGTTACACCAAGATGAGAAGCGCGCTATAAATCGCTACATGAACCGCGCGGCATCGAGTTCACTCGGTGAAGTAGGGCTTGTACTGTTTGTTGTCGAGGGCGATCGTTGGAATAGCGACGATGAAATGGTGCTGTCGAAGGTGAAAAACTCAGGGCTACCTTGCTACCTTATCGTTAACAAAATGGATAAGGTGGAAAACAAGGAAGGGTTTATAGATCATCTCAAGGCGTTGGCGGAAAAACACCAGTTCGAGCATGTTATCCCCATTAGCGCTAAGCAGGGCAAAATGGTCGATGATATTCGAAGCCTAGTAGCAAAGTCGTTGCCAGAAAATCCGTTTTTCTTCCCCGAAGAGTATGTCACTGACCGTTCAAGTCGCTTTATGGCGGCTGAAATTATCCGCGAAAAACTAATGCGTTTCACTGGCGATGAACTTCCTTACTCAACGACCGTAGAAATAGAGCAATTTAAACTTGCTGAAAACGGTATTTACCGAATCAGCGGGCTAATTTTGGTAGAAAGAGAAACCCAAAAGCGCATGATTATTGGTAAAGGCGGGAAACACCTAAAAACTATTGGTGAGCAAGCGCGAAGAGATATGGAAAACTTGTTTGATAACAAAGTGTTTCTCGAGCTTTGGGTTAAGGTTAAACAAGGCTGGGCTGATGATGAAAGGGCATTGCGTTCTCTAGGATATGGCGACGAGAATAGCTTTTAATCATTGCCGCGTTTAGTGTTTTTTTTATGAGGTGTGTATGGCCATTTCAGATTTACGCAGGCAATATTCCAAAGGCTCGTTAGACGCAGATGCGCTAACAGATACGCCTTTCGATTTATTTAACGCATGGTTAAAAGACGCTATTGATGCAGAGATTCCCGACCCTACTGCAATGACCGTTGCAACGGTCGATGCATCAGGGCAGCCATCGCAACGCATTGTATTACTGAAAGAAGTTAACGACGATGGTTTTGTTTTTTTTACGAACCTAGGCAGTCGTAAAGCGAAAGAGTTAAGCGAAAATCTTAAAGTAAGCTGCCATTTTCCATGGTTTTTTATGGAAAGGCAGGTGCGCGTGTGTGGTGTTGCTGAAAAACTATCATTAAAAGAAAATGCACAATATTTTTTCTCTCGCCCGAAAGATAGTCAGCTTGCAGCATTTGCATCGAAACAAAGCCAGCCGATAAACAGCAAAGCGTTATTACTTACCCAATTTCAGCAAATGAAAGACAAATTTGCGAACAAGGCGTTACCTACGCCCGACTTTTGGGGCGGGTTTCGTATTGTTCCACATCAGATAGAGTTTTGGCAGGGTGGTGAAGACAGACTGCACGATAGGTTTGAATACAACCTTCAAGATAACGGTACGTGGTCAACACAGCGTCTAATGCCGTAGTGCCGGTGTTGTTATTCTGTCGAACTGAACACCGCGTTGCTCAAGTCAGAACGGGCAATACACCTTGATAGACAGCCATTGTCATTTAGACTTGCCCGCATTTGACTCTGACTGGCAAGAGGTCGTGTCTCGCGCCGTTCAATCAGGGGTGACACGGCTTCTTATTCCAGGCACGACCAACGCCTCCTCTAAGCAGCAATTTGCGATTCAATCAAAACAGGTTGACGCGCTTCCTATCGATGTCGCACTAGGGTTGCACCCTTACTTTCTGAATACCGAAACGGCATCACTTAGTACGCAGTTATCAATACTCGAACAGGCTGTGGCCTCTCATCGACACCGCATTGTTGCATTGGGGGAAATAGGCCTCGACTGCCATATTCCGCTAGATTTCGCGCTTCAACTGCAGGCGTTTGAGCAACAATTAATGATGGCTACGCAATTTTCGTTACCGGTAATTTTGCATCACAGAAAAAGCCATCATCATATTTTTTCTTCTCTCAAAAATGTAGGGTATACGGGCCGAGGCGTTATTCATGCGTTTTCAGGCAGTATTGAGGTGGCAATGCAGTATATAAATAGAGGGTTTTATATCGGTGTTGGCGGTACCATTACTTATGAAAGAGCGCATAAAACCAGAGAAGCAATTCGTTACCTTTTCAAGCATCACCCTTCTTCACTGCTACTGGAAACCGATTCACCTGATATGCCCATGATGGGCAGGCAAGGGAAGCGAAACGAGCCCGCTCATGTTATTGATGTCGTCACCGCACTTGCGCATTTGGTGGGAAGCACTACGACGACAGTTATTAATAGTACCAATGAAAACTACTATAACTGCTTCTTGCGTTAGCGGGCTTGTTGTTCAATTTTACTTTTTATCCAAGGCCGAAATTTATAAAAACCTCGGGTAAGATATACGCCTATGATCATTGCTAACGTAACAATCAACGCAAGCAATATAACCTGTTTTTCTCGAAGTTCATGAGGTTTCGCAATGAGGGTTGCGGTATCAATATAGGTATGTAGGTACCCGATGTGCTCACCATCATTGTAGATATGATTTACCTGTGTTGTCGGGGGATGCGAAAGGCTTTTTGTTAGCGTTGCGATACTGCTTATACGAGGAAGTGGTGCAAGGTATTGCCCGTTGGTGTCAAACACTGCCATACCAACAATAGCTGGGTCTTCGATAGCAATGTGTAATAGGTCCTCTAATGCCTGTCTATCTTCACCTTTCACGCTCGGCGCAATGATTTCAGCATACTGTTTAGAAATACTATTTCTAGGTTCAACCGTATGGTTCATTACCCACAATTGATTGTATTGCTGAATAAAAACAAATATGCCGATACATAATACCAGCGCAACACTCATCATTATGGTGTGAACAAGGCGTTTTATTGCTGTGTAAAACGTATGTGATACCAGCATGCTGTCTTTAGACTTATGCGTTGTTGTAGGCATTCATGCTCTCGTTGTGTAGCGTAAAGGCATTATAGTAAATGCGTTAAATTTTAACGGGTGTGTTTCAAGATGCGCTTCAATTATGTAGCATACTATCAAATATTGCTTAGAGTTATTTTACGTGACCACCTTTTTTCATCATCTTAATACCAGTGAGTATCACTCAAGCGAGGCGTTGTACTCGTCATTAATAACACACAATGCCCCATCCGAATACCAAGGTCAGGTTCTCACACTTGTCGGACAGGCGCTTACGCCTTTTATAGTATCCAATGTCATACAGGCATTAACAGAGGTGTTCGTCGCGAAGCATATCGCACCACATGCTCTGCACCAAGCGTTTGGCGACGATGTTGTTGTGCTATATGGTGACTGCATAGAAAACGATGAAGCACGTATAAAGTCTCAGTTAGATCATGTTGCTGCGACCTACCATATTGATGTCGGGCTGCAAAAGTCTCAACCAACGCTAGCCGACGGCGGGCTCCTCGTCATGGACATGGACAGCACGGTTATCGCCATCGAATGTATTGACGAAATTGCAAAATTAGCAGGTGTCGGTGAAGAAGTGGCAGACGTAACGGCGCGCGCGATGCGAGGAGAAATTGCATTCAACGAAAGCTTGCATCATCGTGTTGCGTGTTTACAAGGTGTGCCGGTGGCGCATTTGGAGGCCATTCGCAACAGCATTCCTATTATGCCAGGGATTCAACGTTTACTGAGTGTGCTTAAGCAGCATAACTGGAAGCTGGCTATCGCATCGGGAGGCTTCACTTACTTCGCAGACCATCTCAAAGAGCGCTTGGGGCTAGACTTTGCAATATCTAACACGCTTGTGGAAGACAACGGAAAACTCGTAGGTGAAGTTACAGGCGAAGTGGTTAACGCAGAGGTAAAGGCACGTACTGTGCAAGAACTTGCTGCGAAATGGAGCATTGATAAGTCGCAGACTATCGCAATGGGGGATGGCGCAAACGACCTTGTGATGATGGCTGAGTCTGGCTTGGGAGTGGCTTGCCATGCTAAGCCGGTTGTGAACAAACAAGCGGATGTTGCCATACGCTTTGGCGGCTTGCATGCCATGCTGTATTTTTTAAAGTAATAAGTTGCAACCGCTACCGCAACACGCCGCGCCGAACCTTTAGCCTGAACGCCAAGTATCTTCAGGCTAAATGACCGTATTAGTTAACAAGGCGCACAGGCTTCTGTTCTTGCTTGTTTGCGGTAATGGTTTCGATATCAAACCCATAACGAATTAAAACCTCGTCAGTGACATCAACCAGGTGAGCGCACGCTGCGATACTCCAGAGTTGTTTCTCAAGTTCCCTTGCTCGGTGAACCGCATACATACTTACGTAGTTTATTTCTGTTTGCAGCATCGATAAGTCTGGCTTGCCGGTGGTGGTCACCATTACGTGGATTGCAATAAATTGTCCTCGCGTAATGGCCTCGGTGATAAAGCTTTTGCGTTTGCTGTCATCTTCAAACTTATCTGAAAAGCGAGGCAATATGGCAAATCGCGGGTCTTTTTTGGACGCATCAAAAGATACAAATAATTCTTCGCGTATTGGCATGTTTTCAAGTTTGACTTGCTTGATGCCGCTTTGCATAAAGGGCACGTCCAACTTACGATCTCTGAATAAAAACTCGAGGTTTACTTCACGCTCTTTAGCCAAGAAGCTCACGAGCGACAACATGCGAGTGTCTTGTTTTCCCGTCATGCATGCTTTTGGTGTGTAGCGTACGCCATCTTTGCTCAATAAAAATGATATTGAGGTGGCGTTTCTTGCATTAATGCAGCGAAGCGCTTGGCCCATACCTGGAATAGGCTCATCGCCGTCATCCGCCTCAAGATTTTTTTTGTTCTTTTTAATTAACTCTTCAAAAAAGGTACGTGCGCTTTTGCCTTCATCGCCAGGCATTGCTTTTAGATGTAATATGTTTTTATCAACATTATGATAGACCACCTCGTACGTCAGGTTCATTACATCGAAAGTGTTGGTCTTTTCTTGCAGGCGCGGAAAAGCGACCTTAACAGCCCCCTCTAATTCCCCGTGGTATTCCTTATTCAGTTCAATACGCAACCCCAGTCCATGAATGGATATATCCTCACTAATGCCATTATGAACCGTGTCATCGTCTGGGAGCTGCAGTTGAATTTGCGAACGCAGACGGTAGCGAGTCTCTAAGCGTTGCTCTTCATATTTAAACCGGCAAAGCTCAATCGTTGAAGGAGCGCGATTGCGCGGGTGACCAAAAATACGTAAGTGAGTGAGGTTACTTCGATTAAATTTAACATCGTTATACGTTTGTTGCCCTATTACTGACGTTACGTCGGTAACGTGAGCTACATAACTTAGGTTGTTAATCTTTGCCATCAAACGCGCTGCAGGGGGCGTATTTTGTTGCTTGACCTTATTCCCTACTGAATCAGGAATAGATAATGGCGTGTGGGCCTGTTCTGGATACATGTCTGTAAGGGTAAGTTTAAATACGCGCCAGCTTGCTTTTTTAGAGCCAAAACCAAAAAATACATTCTTCAACACGTCTTTTTTCATCAACTCGTCGTAAGAGGCTGAATAAAAATAGACTTTTTCATCTTGTAGATGAGTAAAACTATAAACAAATATTTCGCGGCTACCGTGTGAACGGTTTAACAACGCAGTAAGGCGAGGTTGTGTTAATAAAAAGCTAAGCCTTAATGTATCGGTTTCATCTTGCCAGTAACTAATGGTTTCTCTGTTAACTTCATTGATCATGGCAAAGCGTGCAGTAAAAACGCCTTCTTTTTCGCTAAGGAAAACAGGTAGTGTGGGGCTTCTTGGTGAAAAGTACTGCTCGCATATTTTGCTGGTAATCGCCTCTATAGTGTTGTTCATGTTCACTTTATAGCGGCGTTTATTCCCATGGATAAAGCTTTCAAGAAATTTATCGAAGGCGGCATTCGGCTTATTCATGTCTCGTTGTAGCGCCAAATAAACCACATCATTTTTGTACGATATTTTTACCAGCTTGTACGCAATGCCCTTAGCTTTATCCATGGCAAATTCGTCTTCAAGGCCTCGAAAAAACACCTCAAGTACATCGTCCTTCTTAAAGTGCGTGTCTTTGGTTAATTTTACTTGAAGACCTTCAAGCGAAATATCAACACTTAACCCACGAGTCGATTGATCATATTTATCAATTAACTCAACAGCTACCGCGAAATTCATACGCTCAGTATTGCGTTGTCGGTAGTCGAGCAAGTTAACCGTAGGCACTTTAAACTGCTCTAAAACAACAGAGGACTTTTTGCTTGTGCCTTGCTGTTGCTCCTGTAAGTTTTGTGAATGTAGTTTCTCTTGAATCACCCGGAAGTTGTTTTCGGTATTCTGAACAGCCTCATACACGCCGAAGGTGTAGGCTTTAAAAATGCGGATTTGTTCTTCAAACACTTCAACTGCAACATCGTCCATGTAATGGGTTCTGCCTTCATGGATATACTCCCGGCATTTGCCCGATACGTTGCCCCTAAGGTCGATTGTGCGCAGACACGGCTTAGCAAGACGCTTAACCTCCATTTTAATGAGAAAGCGTTTTTCTTTCGGAACGTCGCCCGCAAGCTGAAGAAGTACCTGATTAAATTCAGGCTCATTCACCATGGGTTTTAGCTGATCGATAACATCAGCGTACTGCTCTAAATCCTGACTCATCTAAATGCGCAAAGTAGTGTTTTGTTATATTGTAGACAGTTTATCGGCAAGTGCATGAAATTGATTAACATTTGATTTTTTACTGAACAAAATGCATGTAATTAACACCATTATTAATCTGATATTGCCAACAACGTTAATGACCGTAATGTATAGTGGTAGAATACGCTTTTTATCAACCGGATAAAACCAAAATATGGCGAAAAGAAAAACCGCATATGTCTGCTCTGACTGTGGTGCAGAATTTCCTCGATGGCAAGGCCAATGCTCTGAATGTAAGGCCTGGAATACCATCAGCGAGTTCGTGGTAAGCTCGCCCAAATCAGCAGTGAAAACCGCTCATAGCGGGTATGCGGGTCAAACCGTAGCTAAAATAGAAACGCTAAATACTATAGATTTAGAAGCACTTCCGCGCTTTAGCTCTACGTTTAAAGAGCTCGACAGGGTGCTTGGGGGGGGCATTGTTCCCGGTGCAGCTATGCTAATTGGCGGGTCGCCAGGTGCAGGTAAAAGTACCTTGTTACTCCAGGTAATGTGCCAAATGGCGCAAACGGAAAGTGCACTATATGTTACCGGTGAAGAGTCGTTGCAGCAGGTTGCTATGCGTGCCAAGCGACTTAATTTACCCGATGACAAGCTTATGATGCTTGCCGAAACGAATGTCGAAACTATTTGTGACCTTGCATTAACCAAAAAACCTCGAATTATGGTCATTGATTCCATTCAGGTTATGCATGTCGCTGAGGTGGCGTCGGCACCAGGCAGTGTATCGCAAGTAAGAGAAAGCGCAGCCTACCTTACACGGTTTGCAAAACAGCATCATATTGCGATGTTTATCGTAGGCCATGTGACAAAAGAAGGGAATTTGGCAGGGCCGAAAGTACTCGAACATTGCATTGATAGTTCAATGATGCTGGAAGGCGACAGCGATGGTCGTTATCGCACACTGCGAAGCCACAAAAATCGTTTTGGCGCAGTAAATGAACTTGGCGTGTTCGCAATGACTGAGCGTGGATTAAAAGAAGTCAATAATCCATCTGCCATATTCCTAAGCCGTGGTGAAAATGAAACACCAGGGTCTAGCGTTATGGTGATTTGGGAAGGAACGCGCCCGCTACTTGTCGAAATTCAAGCATTGGTCGATTACTCGCAAATGTCGAATCCAAGGCGTATTGCCGTTGGGCTTGATCAAAATCGATTGTCGATGCTACTGGCGGTGTTGCACCGTCATGGTAATGTGCAAATGAACGACCAAGATGTTTTTGTGAATGTGGTCGGTGGGGTACGAGTATCCGAAACAAGTGTTGATTTAGCGCTGCTCATGGCCATGATATCGAGTTTTAGAAACCGACCGCTACCACGGGATTTGATTGTATTTGGAGAAGTCGGTTTGGCCGGAGAAATTAGGCCAGTGCCAAATGGAAACGAACGTATTATAGAAGCGGCAAAGCATGGCTTTACGCGTGCTATTGTGCCAAAAGCGAATGCGCCGAAGCAATCGATTAAGGGAATGACGGTTGTGCCGGTCGCTCAGCTTTCTGATGCACTCGATGCGTTAGAATAAACGGCATCTATAAGTGCATTAAGCTCTTTATCATTTAAGTCAGCGTCGTTGCTGTTCAACATGATAAGGCGTCTTAATGCACTAATACTTTCTACGCTCATTGTTGAGACCTTACACCCTAGATTAATCATATCTTCACGACTATCCGTTTGGCGATAAAGTTGTTCGATATACATGATAATCGGCGGGCTATCTTCATTTACTTTAAACTCTGCCACATAGGCATCGTGGCTATCAAAAGGCAGAGCATTGAGGTGTTGCTCATTAGCGCTAAGTTTTATGCCCTGCAGTGACACGTCGGTTATGATCACATCGACCTGCTTATCGCCATGCGACAAGGTTCCATGGACGCGCAGCGGTACGCGGCTGAATTTTCGCTTATCTGACATGATATACCCTATTTACTGCTGATTATAATTAGTGAGTATTAGCGAATATGCGATGCTAATCAATGTTTGGTTTTGTTAAGGTGAATGTCATTACTGTTTGCGCATAAAAAAAGACCCCGAAGGGTCTTTTCAACTATGGCTATTTTGACATGCGTTTGTATTTCAAACGGTGAGGCTCAACGACATCTTGCCCATATTCCGCTTTTAACCATGCTTCGTAATCAGCATAGTTACCTTCAAAGAAGTTGATCTTGCCTTCATCACGGTAATCCATAATGTGAGTCGCGACACGGTCAAGGAACCAACGGTCATGCGAGATAACCATGGCACATCCAGGGAATTCTAGCAGCGCGTTTTCTAGCGCACGTAGCGTTTCAACGTCCAAGTCGTTGGTTGGTTCATCGAGTAATAGCACGTTACCGCCCGCTTTGAGCAATTTCGCTAAATGAACACGGTTGCGCTCACCTCCAGATAAGTCACCCACGAATTTTTGCTGGCTGTTTCCTTTAAAATTGAAACGGCTGCAATAAGCACGGCTATTTATTTCAAAGTTACCAATTCGAATAATATCTTGGTCGTCGGAAATCTCTTTCCACACCGTGTTTTTTTCATCCATGTGGTCGCGGAACTGATCAACGCTGGCAATCTGAACAGACTCCCCGACACTAATTGCACCTGAATCAGGTTGTTCCGCCCCAGTCAGCATTCTAAACAGCGTTGATTTACCCGCGCCGTTAGGCCCAACAATCCCAACAATTGCGCCTTTTGGCACTTTAAAAGAAAGGTCATCAATTAATAAGCGGTCGCCATAAGACTTCTTGAGGTTTTCTACTTCGATGACTTTATCACCCAGTCTTTCGCCTGGTGGAATAAAGAGTTCGTTTGTTTCGTTACGTTTTTGATAGTCGCTTGTAGACATTTCTTCAAAGCGAGTCATACGCGCCTTGCTCTTGGCATGTCGGCCTTTAGGGTTTGAACGAACCCATTCGAGTTCTTGTTTCATGCTTTTTTGGCGTGCAGTTTCAGCGCGTTCTTCTTGCTGTAAACGATTCTCTTTTTGCTCTAGCCAAGAAGAGTAATTGCCTTCCCACGGAATACCTTCACCGCGGTCAAGCTCCAATATCCAACCCGCGACGTTATCAAGGAAGTACCTATCATGGGTAATCGCAACCACAGTACCTTCATAATCGTGTAGGAAGCGCTCTAACCAAGCAACAGATTCCGCATCCAAGTGGTTGGTAGGTTCGTCTAATAACAGCATTTCAGGCTTTTCTAGTAATAGGCGGCACAGTGCTACGCGGCGGCGCTCACCCCCTGATAGTTTACTGACGTCGGCATCCCAAGGCGGCAGACGTAGTGCATCAGCGGCGCGTTCTAATGCGTTTTCTAGATTATGTCCGTCTTTAGCTTGAATAATCGCTTCTAGTTCGCCTTGTTCTTTAGCTAGCGCATCGAAGTCAGCGTCAGGGTCGGCATACGCGGCATAGACTTCATCAATGCGTGTTAATGCATGTTTCACGTCAGCCACGGCTTCTTCTATATTGCCGCGAACATCCTTGGTTTCATCTAGTTGAGGCTCTTGCGACAAGTAACCAATTTTTAAGCCGGGTTGGGGGCGTGCTTCACCTTCAATGTCGGTATCGATACCCGCCATAATACGCAGTAACGTAGACTTACCCGCACCGTTAAGCCCCAGCACACCTATTTTTGCACCTGGAAAAAAGCTGAGTGAGATATTTTTAAGAATTTGGCGGCTCGGGGGAACGATTTTGCCCACCCGATGCATACTATAAACGTATTGAGACATTCTGTGTCCTCGCTGACAAGCGGTATAAAAATAAAGCGTTATTGTACTCGCATCACTATAGTCTGTGCTAGTCCGTTACGCTATACCGATGAATAACTGATGGCTTTTTCGCCACTTATGGTAAAAAGTGCGAATATTGCATCGGTAGACGCTGGGAAATAATGTAAACTTCATGCAATTGACGCATTTTATATTTACAGGTGTTTTTTGGTATGACTGCATTAAACAAACGCACATACACGCTATCAGAGCTGGCTGACCATGTTGGTGGTGAAGTCGAGGGCGACGGAAGCATTACGTTATCGGCTGTTGGCACACTTTCACAGTCGGGCGCGCATCAAATTTCATTTTTAACCAATCCGAAGTATAAAGTTCAACTAAAAGATTCGTCGGCGGGTGCGGTAATCATTCATCCAAATTTAAAGGACGAAGCAATATGCCCTGTATTAGTGACGACTAACCCTCATGCTGCATTTGCTCGAATATCTCAGCTGTTTGATACCACCCCCGTTGTTGCAAGCGGTATTGCGGATACTGCCGTTATTGCCCCATCGGCGCGGTTGGGAAGCGACATTGCGCTAGGTCACAATGTCATCATCGAAGATAACGTCGTCTTGGGCGATCGCGTTACAATTGGCGCCAACACCGTTATTCGACGCGGTACAAAGATTGGTGAAGGAAGCGTTATACATCCCAACGTTACCATTTATAACGATGTCATTATCGGCAAAAGAGTCATGGTGCAGAGTCAAACTGTTATCGGTTCTGCAGGTTTTGGCTATGCTAACGATAAGGGAGTGTGGTTACCTATTCCACAAACCGGTACCGTTCGTATTGGTGATGACAGCCAAATTGGCGCGAACACGAGTATAGACCGTGGCGCGATGGACGATACTATTCTTGGTACCAACGTGATTATCGACAACCAAGTACAAATTGGACATAACTGTATTATCGACGATCATTCTTGTATTTGTGGTTCAACCGGCATTGCAGGAAGCTGTAATATTGGTAAACATGTTGTCGTTGCAGGTGGGGTTGGTATTAATGGCCATATTTCTATCTGTGATAATGTACAGATAACGGGGTATACCATGGTCGTACAAGATATTACCGAGCCAGGCGTTTATTCTTCAGGGCAACCTGCACAGACAAATCTAGCGTGGCGTAAAAATACGGTACGCCTTCAAAAAATAGGCAGTTTATTTGACCGAGTGAAGGCCCTAGAGAAACAGGTCTGATCTCGCTGAAGGGTAGGTGTTACGTTAAACCTACGTCATTTGTCTAAATTTGATGATAAAGCGGTATACAAGCAGTCGAAAATGGCTAGAATATGGCCTCAAATTATCGATGCGACATTGTGCTATACAGCGCCCATATTTACCGCAGTTAAGGAGCCCCCATGTTACCTCGCGAAATGAACATAGCTGACTTTGACCCTGAATTAGCCGATGCGATGGCTAAAGAGGTTAAGCGTCAAGAACATCATATTGAGCTTATTGCTTCTGAAAACTACTGTAGCCCTCGTGTTATGGAAGCTCAGGGTTCACAGCTTACAAATAAATATGCCGAAGGGTATCCTGGCAAGCGTTATTATGGTGGTTGTGAGCATGTTGACGTAGTAGAACAGTTAGCCATTGACCGTGCTAAAGAATTGTTCGGTGCTGATTATGCGAACGTGCAGCCGCACGCTGGTTCACAGGCAAATACTGCTGTGTTTATGGCACTTCTAGACGCTGGCGATACCGTACTAGGTATGAGTTTGTCAGAAGGTGGTCACTTAACTCATGGTTCACATGTAAACTTCTCGGGTAAGACGTATAACGCGGTGCAATACGGGTTAAATAACGAGACCGGCGAAATTGATTACGAGCAAGTTGAAGCGCTAGCAAAAGAGCACAAACCGAAAATGATTATCGGTGGATTCTCTGCATACTCAGGTATCGTAGATTGGGCTCGCTTCCGTGAGATCGCTGACAGCGTTGGTGCCTACCTACTTGTTGATATGGCGCACGTTGCAGGGCTAGTAGCCGCTGGCGTATATCCTAACCCGTTACCACATGCCCATGTTGTCACGACCACAACGCATAAAACGCTCGCTGGCCCTCGAAGCGGTTTGATTTTATCTTCATGTGGTGATGAGACGCTTTATAAGAAGTTTAACAGCTCTGTATTCCCAGGTAATCAAGGTGGTCCGTTGTGCCATGTTATCGCGGCAAAAGCGGTTGCATTTAAAGAGGCACTACAGCCAGAGTTTAAAGAATACCAAAAGCAAGTTGTTGCTAACGCGAAGGCGATGGTGTCGGTAATGCAAGAGCGCGGATACAACATTGTTTCTGGCGGCACAGATAACCACCTGTTTTTACTAGACCTTATCGATAAAGATATTACAGGTAAAGACGCTGATGCAGCGCTAGGCTCTGCAAACATTACTGTTAATAAAAACTCGGTACCTAACGACCCGCGTTCACCGTTTGTGACGAGTGGTCTACGTATCGGTAGCCCTGCAATTACGCGCCGCGGTTTCAAAGAAGCTGAAGCGAAGCAGGTGGCTACATGGATTAGCGATATACTTGACAATATGGGCGATGACGCTGTTATCGAACGTGTTAAGGGCGAAGTGGTTGCACTATGTGAGCAGTTCCCTGTTTACGGTTAATCGCACGCTTTGCGAAATGTTGCATGTGCGTCTACGCTCGCTTTAAAAACAGTATAGATGCACACGCGACCAGTAAGGAAGTTTTATGTTTTGCCCCTTTTGCTCTGCACAAGAAACGAAAGTGATAGACTCTCGCTTAGTGGCTGAGGGGCATCAAGTTCGTCGGCGTAGAGAGTGTATTAATTGTAACGAACGTTTTACTACATTTGAAAGCGCTGAGCTTGTTATGCCACGTGTGATTAAGCGTGATGGTTCAAGAGAACCCTTTAACGAAGACAAGCTAAGGGCTGGTTTGCAGCGTGCACTAGAAAAACGGCCAGTAAGTACCGAAAAGATTGAGCAATGTATTTTATCACTGAAGTCTCAGTTACGCGCTACTGGTGAAAGAGAAGTCAGTAGTGAGTTGCTTGGTAATCTTATTATGAAAGCATTAAAAGAGCTAGATAAGGTCGCCTATGTTAGATTTGCGTCGGTTTATCGTTCATTTGAAGACATTCGAGAGTTTGGCGAAGAAATTGCCAAGCTAGGAGATTAACCACAGGACTTTTAGTGGACCACTCTATCAAAGACGTTGATCACTACTGGATGGCAAAAGCCATTCAACTTGCCCACAAAGGGCGTTTTACCACATCACCGAACCCTCGTGTCGGCTGTATCATTGTTGATGCCGACAATCACGTAGTCGGCCAAGGTTTCCACAAAGAAGCCGGTACCCCCCATGCTGAAGTGCATGCACTTCGCCACGCCAAACACCTTGCTAAAGGTGCAACCGCCTATGTCACGCTTGAACCATGTAGTCATTTTGGTAAAACCCCACCTTGTGCCGACGCACTTATAGATGCGAAAGTAAGCCGCGTTGTTGTGGGAATGACCGACCCTAACCCTCAAGTAAGCGGGCGGGGTATTCAAAAACTACGTGACGCTGGCATTAAGGTGGTTTCTGGCGTTTTAGCAGAACAAGCGGCAGCTCTGAACAAAGGTTTCATCAAGCGCATGGTAAGTGGAAAACCTTATGTGCGAGTGAAGCTAGGCATAAGCCTCGACGGTAAAATAGCGCTTGGCAATGGAAAGAGTCAATGGATAACAGGTCCAATGGCGCGAAAAGACGTACAACAGTATCGAGCGCAAAGTTGTGCGGTATTGACGGGCTCAGGTACGGTAATTGCCGATAACCCAAGTTTGTTGGTAAGGGCTAACGAGGCGCAATTTGATGAGTATCCTATTGATACCTTACGCCAACCGGCAAGAGTGATAGTGGACAGCCAACGACAAGTGGGAAGGCACCATCACTGCTTTAATGATGGGTTTACAACCTACGTAGCATGTAGCCCAGATAAGTTAAGTGAGACTGACACCTTAGATAACACAGGCGATAACCTCATTATTGTGGAAGAACGAGGCGGGCATATCGACCTTTCTCGCTTGTTAGAAAAGCTTGGTGAGATGCAATTTAACGAAATTTGGGTAGAGGCTGGACCTGGGCTTGCGGGGGCACTACTAGCGAATGCAGAAGTTGACGAACTTATTTGCTATCAAGCACCTAAATTACTGGGCGATAAAGGTGTCAGTATGGTGAACTTGCCAACATTTACTTCGCTAGACGAAACTATTTCTCTATCACTTGTTGAAAACCGGCAGGTGGGTAACGATATTAAGCTTATCTATAAGCCGTTAAATGGCTAAACGCCAAAAAGGAAGTGTATGTTCACTGGTATTATTCAAGCACTTGGCAGTATTCAAAAACTCGATAACCGTGGTAATGACATCCGTTTAACGGTTAACTCACCCGCGTTAGACATGACGGATGTTGCTTTAGGTGACAGTATCGCGACCAATGGCGTTTGCTTAACGGTTACGGATATGGGAAGCGACTTTTACTGTGCAGATGTATCTGCGGAAACGATCAAGTTAACGGGCTTTGCTCATTATGGTGTTGGGTCTGTCGTTAACTTAGAGAAAGCAATGCGCCCAACAGACCGTTTCGGCGGGCATATCGTATCTGGTCACGTTGATGGTGTCGGGCACGTTAGCCAAATTATAAAACATACAGACTACGTTGAAATTTGGGTCAAAGCACCTGATGATATTGCCAAATATATTGCGCACAAGGGTAGTATTACCGTAGACGGCGTTAGCTTAACCGTTAATCAAGTTAACGGGGCAGAATTTATGTTGTGGATTATTCCTCATACATTAAAAGAAACAGTATTGGGCACCTACAAAGTAGGTACAGCAGTGAATTTAGAAGTTGATGTTATCGCGCGCTATCTAGAGCGGTTGATGCTTGGAGAGAAAGCGGCGCGTTCTGAGAAGAAAGATATCGACCTGGCATTTCTTGCCGAGAACGGATTTTTAAAAAAATAACCCTACAAGAAGTATAAATTATGGCATTTAACACCACACAAGAAATCATTGAAGATATTCGTCAAGGTAAAATGGTCATCCTGATGGACGATGAAGACCGTGAAAATGAGGGCGACCTTATTATGGCGGCACAGCACGTTACACCCGAAGCGATTAACTTTATGGTGACACATGCCAGAGGTCTCGTATGTCTGCCAATGACGCAAGAGCGTTGTCGACGTCTGAATTTACCCCTTATGGTTGATAAGAATGAAGCGCAGTTTTCAACAAACTTTACGGTGTCGATTGAAGCGGCAACGGGCGTAACAACTGGGATTTCAGCAAGTGACCGTGCGACAACAATAAAAGCGGCAGTGGCCACCGATGCTAAGGCTACTGATATCGTTCAGCCGGGTCATATCTTTCCGCTTATCGCCAAAGAGGGTGGAGTGCTTAACCGTGCAGGCCATACCGAAGCGGGTGTAGATTTACCTCGTCTTGCGGGTTTAGAGCCTGCTGGTGTCATTGTTGAAATTCTTAATGAAGATGGCACCATGGCGCGTCGTCCTGAACTTGAAAAATTTGCTGAAAAACACGACCTTAAGATCGGTACAATCGCAGACCTTATTGAATATCGTAACCTCAACGAGACGACTATTGAAAAAGTTGCTGTATGTTCGTTGCCAACCGAATATGGCGAATTCCAACTTCATACCTTTAAAGACAGTATTGATAACCAACTTCATTACGCGTTGCAAAAAGGTGAAGTGAACGAGTCTGCACCGACATTGGTTCGGGTGCATTTACACAATACATTCAGTGATCTTTTAGGCTCTACCCGCGGTATCAACCGCTCAATGACGCTTGCGCAGGGTATGCAAAAAATCGCTGATGAAGGCGGTGTACTTGTATTATTGGGTAAAGACGAGCAAATTGAGAATCAAGTTCGTCGTTTCGCAGCCGAAGATAGAGGCGAGCGCCCAGCAGGGGCTGATTGGCAAGGCTCTTCGCGTACTGTTGGCGTGGGAAGCCAAATTTTAGCGTCATTGGGTGTCCACCAAATGCGCTTGTTAAGTAAGCCTATCAAGTATCACGCGTTGTCGGGATATGGGTTAGAAGTCGTTGAATACGTTCACGATTAGTGTTTTGTCATGAAGAGGTGTAAACACCTCTTTTTTATATCTTGCTCGTCGCGACGATAGTTAGACGAAAGAGCAGGTAAACAATCGATTTAGTTTGGGCGCAGTTGTGATATACTTCGCGCCGTTTTTTCTGAAGGAATGAAACCATGCAGGTTATTGAAGGTAATATCAGAGCAACAGGTAAGAAGTTTGCTATCGTTGTCTCACGCTTTAACAGTTTTGTTGTTGAAAGTTTACTTGAAGGTGCACTTGATACACTAGAGCGTCACGGTGAAGTAAGTGATGATGATATTACTGTAGTTCGCGTGCCAGGCGCTTACGAGCTACCTGTAGTGGCCAAAAAACTGGCAGAGAAAAAATCATTTGACGCTATTATTGCACTTGGTGCGGTAATCCGTGGTGGCACTCCGCACTTTGATTTTGTTGCAGGTGAGTGTAATAAAGGCCTTGCGCAAGTATCGTTAGAGCATGGTATTCCACTATCGTTTGGCGTAATTACAACAGATTCAATTGAACAAGCAATCGAACGTTCGGGAACTAAAGCCGGTAATAAAGGCTCAGAAGCTGCACTTGGTGCACTTGAAATGGTTAACGTAATCGATGCTGTTGAAAAGCTTTAAGGTAAACATTAAGTGAAAGTTTCAGCTCGTCGTAAAGCCCGTGAACTTGCCCTACAGGGTGTATATTCATGGCAAATGAGTCATAACGATATTCAGCAGGTTGAACTGGCCCTTGCGACCAGTAACGACATGCAGAAAGTCGATATGGCTTATTTTCAGGCGCTGCTTCGTGGTGTTGCAAAAAATGCAAGCCAGTTAGACGCGACAATCAAGCCCTATTTAGGTCGCTTGCCTGAAGAGTTAGACCCTATAGAGAAAGCGATTTTGCGTATAGCAACGCTGGAACTGACAGAAAGAATGGACGTACCCTATCGTGTAATTATTAATGAATCGATTGAACTTGCTAAAGCCTTTGGTGCTGAGGAAAGTCATAAGTTTATTAATGGTTCATTAGACAAAGCAGTTCGTACTTTACGTAAGAACGAGCGCGACTAACCAATAAATTGTGACAGCGGATGTCGCAATTAGGTTTAATGAGTTACCGTGAAAGAATTTGATCTTATCGGCCGATATTTCTCTGATAGCGGCCATAAACGCAAAGATGTTGTTATTGGTATTGGCGATGATTGCGCTGTTACCACCGTTCCAGAAAACCAACAATTAGCTGTGACTACCGATACGTTGGTCGCAGGTGTGCATTTCCTTAAAGATGCGCCCGCTAAGTCGATTGCGTATAAAACCGTTGCGGTAAATCTAAGTGATTTGGCGGCGATGGGGGCTGAGCCCGCATGGATTAGTTTGTCGTTATCATTGCCCGATGCAAGCGAGCAGTGGCTTACCGATTTCGTAGAAGGGCTTCATGAGATTACGCAGTATTATTCTGTGCAGCTTATTGGCGGCGATACGGTAAAAGGGCCTATGGCGATGACTATTACAGCGCAGGGGTTTATTCCACCTGGGTCTGAGCTTACCCGCAGCAAAGCTAAACCTGGTGATTGGGTATATGTCACTGGCTCGTTGGGCGATGCAGGTGCTGGTCTTGATATTCTTCAGAACACCCTCGAGGTAACTGGTGAAGCGAGAGATGTGCTCATTAATCGTCATTACTTTCCAACCCCTCGCGTTGCCGTAGGCACGGCATTACGACGTTTAGCAACATCGTGTATTGATATTTCTGACGGGCTGCTCTCTGACCTTGGACACATTCTTAAATCGTCAGGGTGCGGGGCAAATATTCATGTAGACAGGTTGCCATTATCTCGCGCACTGACGCAGGCCGTGTCGGCTGAAGATGCGATAGAGTACGCCCTATCTGCAGGCGATGACTACGAGCTTCTTTTTACCGCCAGTGAAGAGCAAAAAGGCAGTTTAGAAACATCGCTTAGAAGTACTAATGTAAAAGCGACGTGCATTGGTCAACTTACCGGGCAATCTGGTGCGTTGACACTATTGAAAAACAATGAAAAGTTTGTTCCCAAAATCGTTAAGGGTTATGAGCACTCGTTTTAACAAGTAGAGAAATTATGCAGCCAGAATACCGTTCACGTGTCAGTATGAAAAATCCAGTACATTTTCTGGCATTAGGGTTTGGTAGCGGGTTAATTCCGGTTATGCCAGGCACGTTTGGCTCGCTCGCTGCAATACCCTTGCTTGTAATACTGTCATCTGCTTCAGTGGCTTTGTTTATTGCGGTTACGCTTGTGTGTTCATTGGTAGGTGTTTATCTATGTGGCAAGACCGCAAGAGACATGCAGGTACACGACCATGGCGCCATTGTCTGGGACGAAGTTGCTGGTATGTTGGTTACTTTTTTATTCATCCCCATTAGCCTGCCAACGCTTGTCATTGGATTTATTCTTTTTAGAGTTTTTGACATTCTTAAACCATGGCCCATTGGTATCATTGACAAACGTCTTCATGGTGGCACAGGAATAATGCTTGATGACATTCTCGCAGGCGCCATGGCATGCGGATGCATGCACTTGTTATTTACTTTTTGGCCCGCTGTGTTTAGCCTCTTTTAGCACGCTTTATACAAGCGTAAACCAAAAAGCCCGCATCCAATGATGCGGGCTTTTTGTTGTGAGCAGTGTGCTACGTGTTATTTGCTCAGTTTGATAGCGCTTGGTTGACGGTATTAATGATACCGTCGGCGTCAAGGCCATGCACTTTGTACATTTCGGTTTGTGTGCCCTGTAAAATGAAGCTATCAGGCAGCCCAAGCATTTTCATCTTAATGGCAATGCCACTTTGCATTAAGTGTTCGGCTACCGCGCTACCGGCTCCGCCCATTATACATCCATCTTCAAGCGTAATAAGCATATCGTGATTTGCAGCGGCTTGTTCCACGGCTTGAGTATCTAATGGTTTTACAAACCGCATATCAATAACGGTTGCATCGAGTTTCTCTGCCGCTTCTAGAGCATAAGGAAGTAGCGTACCAAAATTGAGGATAGCAACACGTTTGTTTGCCTTTTCGCCCGCACTGCGACAGGTACGCGATTGACCTAATGGAATTGCCGTCATTTGTTTATCTGGCAGCACGTTCATGCCAGACCCTCTAGGGTATCTAACCGCAGCCGGTTTTTGTGCAATGTGACCGGTATAGAGCATTTGACGACACTCGTTTTCATCGCTCGGCGCCATAACAATCATGTTTGGAATGCAGCGTAAAAATGCAATATCGAACGCCCCTTGATGCGTCGGGCCATCAGCGCCCACAATACCGGCTCTATCGATGGCGAAAAGAACAGGAAGGTCTTGAAGCGCGACATCATGAATAAGTTGATCGTATGCACGTTGCAAAAAGGTTGAGTAAATAGCGACTACGGCATTAAGCCCTTCTTTTGCTAACCCTGCCGCGAAAGTAACCGCGTGTTGTTCTGCAATGGCAACGTCAAAATACTGTTCAGGGTATTGCTGCGAAAACTTAACCATACCCGAGCCTTCGCGCATGGCGGGGGTTACCGCCATTAGCTTGCTATCTTGCTCGGCCATATCGCATAGCCAATCACCAAAAATTGCTGAAAACGTAGGGGCTGTTGGCTTGGCCTTCGGTAAAGCATTATCCGCAGGGTTAAACTTAGGTACCGCGTGAAATTTTATCGGATCCTCTTCTGCAACCGCGTAGCCTTTGCCTTTTTTGGTAACTACGTGAAGTAACTGAGGCCCTTTGAAATTACGCATGTTTCTGAGTGTGTCGACGACAGCGTTAACATCATGGCCGTCAATAGGGCCAATGTAGTTAAACCCTAGCTCTTCGAAAATCGTGCCGGGTACCACCATACCTTTAAGGTGTTCTTCGGCACGGCTAGCAAATTCTTTGATTGGTGGTACGTTACTTAAAAGCTTTTTACCTCCATCGCGGATTGAGTTGAAAAAGTTACCCGTCAATAAACGCGCAAGATGGCTATTAAGCGCCCCTACATTTTCAGAGATAGACATTTCGTTGTCGTTTAACACGACCACCATATCTTTGTTGATATCACCTGCATGGTTCATGGCTTCAAATGCCATACCTGCGGTCATGGCGCCATCGCCAATAACGGCGACTACTTTGCGACCCGCGTCTTCTATCTCTGCGGCAGCAGCCATACCAAGCGCGGCACTGATGGACGTTGACGAATGGCCTACTGCAAAAGTGTCGTATTCACTCTCAGGCGGCCAAGGAAAGGGGTGCAAACCGTCTTTTTGACGTATGGTAGACATGCGTTGTGCACGGCCGGTCAATATTTTATGTGGATAGGCTTGGTGGCCTACATCCCACATCAACCGGTCAAACGGCGTGTTGTAAATGTAATGCAACGCAACCGTAAGCTCTACGGTGCCAAGCCCTGAAGCAAAATGCCCGCTCGTTTGGCTTACACTGTTAAGTAAGTACTCACGAAGTTCATCCGCCAGCGTTCGCAATTTCTCTTGAGGCAACTGTCTTAATTGTTCCGGCGTTTGCGCATTGGCAAGCGTAGGATAATGTTGGAGATCTAAACTCATTTATTAATTATCTTTTTCAACATGATGGTGGAGCTAGTGGTTACGTTTCACTAATAGCTCACTAAAAGCGACTAAACTGTCGGTATTGTAGGGCAAACAGGCAAGCGCTTGAAGCGCATTTTGGTGTAATGTTGATAACACCTGCTTCGCACCCTCCATACCCAGGGCAGTCGGAAAAGTGTTCTTGCCAAGTTCTTCATCCGAACCGGCTGGCTTTCCTAGTTGCTCACTATTGCCTTCAACGTCCAGAATGTCATCTTGAACCTGAAAAGCAAGCCCCATATCGTCAGCAAAGGCGAGTAACTTAGCTTTGTTGTCCGCCTCTAGACCGTCACAAACTAGTGTAATCATTTCAACACAAGCGCGTAACAACGCCCCAGTTTTTAAATTATGAAGTTCTTTTAACTGTTCGATATCAATAGTGTGGCCAGTACTAGACAAATCAATGGCTTGCCCGCCGCACATGCCGCGGTAGCCAGCGGCTCTTGCGAGTACTGAAATCAGCGCAACCCGTTGCGTTGATGCATAAGCGCTTAGCTCGGCATCTGCTAGCGAAGAAAAGGCAAGCGATTGCAGTGCGTCACCCGCTAAAATAGCCGTGGCCTCATCAAACGCAATATGACAGGTTGGTTGGCCGCGGCGCAGGTCGTCGTCGTCCATCGCCGGTAGATCATCGTGTACAAGCGAGTAGGCATGGATACATTCAATAGCATTGCTAATTGCGACTTGGTCTTTTTTTGGGACATCAAGTAGGTTGCCCACCAGTTGCACAAGCAACGGTCGCATTCGCTTACCGCCGGCTAACAATGCATGTTGCATAGCGGCTCTTAAGCGAGGTGCATGGCCAGGGAGTGTCTCTATCAAAGACAATAAAGATGCATCAGTGTTTTGCTTTATCTGCTGATGCAGTACAGTAAAATTCATACGTTACCTAATGGTTAACAATTCAGTTTAAGGCTGGTTACTTTCAGGAAGTGCAGTAAGCGTTTCTTCACCATTTTCATTAAGTAATATTTTTACTTTTTGTTCTGCTTGCTCTAAACACGCTTGGCCTTGTCTAGATAGTGCTACCCCTCGCTCAAATTTAGCGAGCGCTTCGTTGAGAGGCAGGTCGCCACCTTCCATATCGCTTACAATACCCTCTAATTCACTAAGGGTCTCTTCAAATGAAGGGGAATCTTTTTGGTCGGTCATAATAGCGCCCATTTATAGGAAGTCACAGGTACGCGCACATTAACCGAGGGGCGTGAAAGGGTCAAATGGTTTGTCTTTATGGCCTTCATTAGATCCCATTACACAGGATAAACGCTATAATTTCATCTACGTGAGCATATTTTGGTGCTATATGTGTAACGTACCGTCTTGCATAACGTAATCCGTTGCATGGTTATCATAAAAATATGCTAATTTGTCGGTAACTTGTTATAGAAATTCTATCGTTTGCCGATAGAATTAGCGAAGAGTAATAACACCTACTGCGCAATATGGGGAAGAGTGAGTGGATTTAGCAACCGTCATAGGTATGTTGGGCGCCATCGGTTTCGTGGTTATGGCCATGTTGATGGGCGGCAGTATGAGTATGTTTATCGACGTACCTTCTACGCTGATTGTATTTGGTGGAACATTGTTCGTCGTATTGTCCCAGTTTACATTAGGTCAGTTCTTTAATGCGGGGAAAGTGGCAGGCAAAGCTTTCATGTTCAAAATTGACACCCCAGAAGAACTCATCGAAAAAATTGTAGAGATGGCAGACGCTGCGCGAAAAGGAGGCTTTTTAGCGCTAGAAGAAGCGGAAATTAGCAACCCTTTTATGCAAAAGGGGGTCGATATGCTGGTCGATGGCCACGATATAGAAGTGGTAAGAGAAACCATGGCCAAAGATATTTCGATGACAACTGATAGACATGACTTTGGGATTTCTATCTTCAAAGGTATGGGCGATGTAGCGCCCGCAATGGGAATGATAGGTACACTGATTGGTTTGGTAGCGATGTTGTCGAATATGGATGACCCGAAAGCCATCGGCCCGGCAATGGCCGTTGCACTACTTACTACCTTGTATGGTGCGTTTCTCGCGAACGTCATTTGCCTCCCCATGGCGGTTAAGTTGGCCAACCGTGCGGCAGAAGAAAAGCTTAACCAAAGCTTAGTACTAGATGGAATAGTCGGCATTGCGGATGGTCAAAACCCCCGTGTTATTGAAGGTATTTTGAAAAACTATCTTGCAGCCAGTAAGCGCGGCACTGCAGAGGAAGAGTAATGGCACAAGAAGAATGCCCTAAGTGTCCCCCAGAAGGTCTTCCCGCGTGGATGGGGACCTTTGCGGACCTTATGTCTCTACTGATGTGCTTTTTTGTGTTGCTGCTAGCATTTTCTGAAATGGACGTGCTGAAATTTAAGCAAATAGCAGGTTCAATGAAATTTGCGTTCGGGGTGCAAAACAAAATTGAAGTAAAGGATATTCCTAAGGGTACCAGCGTTATTGCTATGGAGTTTAGGCCTGGTAAGCCCGATCCGACTCCCATTGAAACCATTCAACAGCAAACCATTGAAATGACACAGCAGATGCTAGAGTTTCAAGCCGGTGATGAAGACTCTGCTGGCGGTCGGCAAAAGCAGCGCGGTGAACAACGCGGTGGTCAAGCACAGCAAACGGCAACCGACCAATCATCCTCTGCGTCACAAAGCAGCGACCAGACACAGACCGCAGAAATGATGAAAAAGATTGCTCAGCAATTACAAAAACAGATTTTAGATGGGTCGATTGAAATGGAGTCGCTCGGTCAGCAGATCACCATTCGCATTCGAGAGAACGGCTCGTTTTCGGCAGGCTCTGCGTTTTTACAACCGCAGTTTCAGCCTATCTTGAGAAAAATAGGGACCCTGTTGGCCGATGTGCCTGGTGAAATAGAAATATCGGGTCACAGCGACGGCCAGCATATCGCTAATGAGCTGTATCGGTCGAATTGGGACCTATCTTCTCAACGCGCGGTCGCCGTGGCAGAGGCGATGAGAACAGCGCCAGGCTTTGATGAAAGTCGAATGTCAGTAGTGGGGAAGGCAGATACTAACCCTATTGTTGAAAACGCCGTGCTGCCGGAAGATAGGGCGCGAAACCGTCGTGTTGAGATAAACATTAATCAAGGGAAGCCTATGCTGTCGAAACCTATTTCGGTTGTAGACGAGTAAGGCATCGATACATACCGCTAAGGGCGTTCTACCGATTACCAAAAAATAAAAAAGCGGCTTATGCCGCTTTTTTGTTTTTGATTCTATTTTTTGAGGCGTTATCGCGCTAGTTCAACTCTGTGGTGTGGCTTAGACAGCACAAGTTGAACGGTGCTAATGGTTCTTTCAAGAAACCCACCCTCGCAATACTTTAAGTAGTATGTCCACATGCGGACGAACCTTTCATCATACCCATCCTTTAACAACGCATCTTTCGCGTCGATAAATGCCTCATACCAATGATTAAGCGTTTTAGCATAATCCAACCCGATATCATGAAGGTCTCTTATCATTAAGTTGCTGTAGCGTTTAAGGTGCGAATTCAGCTGGTACTGTGAGGGTAGAAAGCCACCTGGGAAAATGTACTTTTGAATAAAGTCGACACTGCTTGCATAGCTATCATAGCGACGGTCATCAATAGTGATTGATTGCAGCAGCATTAAACCGTCATCTTTTAGCAACGATGAGCATTTATCAAAGAAGTTTCCAAGATACTCTTTACCAACCGCTTCAATCATTTCAATCGAGACAAGCTTGTCATACTTGCCCTCTAACAGACGATAATCACGTTTCAACAGCGTAATTTTGTCGCTAAGGTTTTCTTTTGCTATCCATTCTTGAGCCCAGGCGTGCTGTTCTTCGGAAATGGTTGTCGTAGTCACCTTACAGCCGTAGTGTTTCGCTGCATATACGGCTAAGCCACCCCAACCGGTACCAATCTCCAACAAATGATCAGATTCATTCAGCATTAGTTTGTCGCAAATCGTTTTTAACTTGTGATTTTGTGCTTCATGCAGCGAACTGTTCACATCAGGATAAATGGCCGATGAATACATCATGGTGTTATCAAGAAACCGGGTATATAGCTTGTTGCCTAAATCATAATGCGCTTCGATGTTCTTTTTCGCTTGTTCCGCAGTGTTGCGGCGGGCAAAGTGCTGCACTTTCATGATGGGCATGGTTAGCCATTTAAATTTGTTTTCCCACTCGTCAAGCGTTGGAAGGTTGCGAGCAAAAACCTGCACAACAGCGGTGACATCGTCGCTTGTCCAGTAGCCGTCCATGTACGCTTCACCTGCACCAACGCTACCACCTAGTAATAGAGGTTTATAGGCTTTAGGACTGAGGATGTTAACGGTCGCGCGAAGGCTATCATTTTTGTTACCAAACTGAGCAATAGTGCTACCGTTTTCCTGAATGGTTAATGAGCCCAAGGGCAGACTTTGAAGACACTGCAAAAAAATCTTTCTGCATGTTTTATCTATAAAAGACGCGTCTGAAGTCGAAGTAAGTACAGATTCACCAAAAGACATATTATTATTGTTCCTGACTCTTTTCTGGATGTGAATAAAGGGGCGTTCGCTTTATAAAAAGCTTCAACGCTTGCCAATAAATACCAATCACGGTTTTAATTGTCATACTAGGTATACGTTTAATTGCTTTAGATAGATTCGCATTATCTAACGGTATTCTGGATAAATTTATTCCCGCACTAAATTCTTTATCTTGGCGCACGCAATCCATCACCAATGAAAGTGTGGTACTTGGCTGGGTAATTCGCCACTTATATTGCATATCCATAGGGTTAAAGGGCGATACATGAAACGCTTTTTGTGTGTCTGACTGCGTGTCTAAATCGACTAAGTAATAGTGGCGCTCGTTCCATGGTGTATTACTTACTTCCGCAAGCATATGAGTAAACGTACCATCAGCGCCTTTAAGGTAGTAAAAATTAACCGGACTAAAATAAATTCCCCATGTTCGCAACTGACCAAGCATAAACACATCGCCTTCAAGGCGCGTTTCGCTCAACGTGTTCATCTTCTCAAGTACCGCATCTTCTAACGGCACAGTAGCTGGGCCTAAGTAATCACTGCGCTTAAATTGAGCAGGCCCCCATTTGCCTAACGTAAAGCGATTGACCTGAGACGCAATCGTATTTATGTCGCTAAGTTGTAGCCAAAACAAATTAATGTCGTAGCTAAACTTATGTTGGGTTGGCAAGAAGCGTTCATGGTAAACCTTGCCTTGATAAATGGCACTGTCTGTCACAGCGAAGCTCCAAAACGTTCGCATACATCAAGCGCACTTCTCACGCCATCTTCATGAAATCCGTTGTACCAATATGCGCCGCAGAAATGGAGGCCGTCAACCCCACAAATCTCTTGGCGTCGGTGTTGTGCCTTTACCATAGGGGCGCTGTATTGGGGATGGGAGTAGTTATACTCACCTAAAACCAATGTTTTATCTATTTCAGCGGTATTATTTAAAGTTACACAGTATTCCGTTTTTGCCGTCAGGCACTGAAGAATATTCATGTCGTACGTGACAGAAGCAGGTCGTGATTCTTCTGACGCATCTTCTTTTAGTCGATAATTCCAACTTGCCCATGCAAGGCGGCGTTTAGGTAACTGGCCGATATCTTTGTGCATCACTACGTCGTTAGGCGTGTAGGGAATGGCGCCGAGAATCTCGCGCTGCGTATCGGTTGGATGTGTCAGCATGGCCAGCGCTTGGTCGCTATGACAAGCGAAAATAACTTCGTCGAACGTGTTCTTTTCGCCAGTCGAGTCGGTAACAACCCATTGTTCACCGGTTCGTTCAACGTGTTTTGCACCACAATTTGTTCTAATTTTTTCTTGAAAGCCTTCAATCATCGGATCTATGTACGTACTAGAGCCGCCTTTAATAGTGTACCACTGAGGCCTGTCGGTAATATTCAGTAACCCATGATTATTGAAAAACTGAAGAAAGAAGGTAAGCGGGAACTGTCGAGTTTGTGCCAAGCTTGCCGACCATATTGCCGCACACATAGGTAAAATATAGTACTTAGAAAAGTCTTCACTAAGCTTTAATTCTTCAATAACGTCTTGCAATGTTAACCCTGAGGTATCTTTCTTGTCAGCCACCATTGCTTTACACGCTTTGTTGAATTTCAAAATATCACGAACGATACGCCAAAATTTCGGGCGCAAAAGGTTTCTTCTTTGCGCAAATAAACTATTTAGGTTGTTACCGTTGTACTCAAGATTAGCTTTTTTGCTGGTGACAGAAAAGCTCATCTCAGTAGGTTGATACGCCACACCAAGCTTTTTCATTAATGCGATAAAATTCGGGTAGGTCCAATCGTTAAAAACAATGAACCCAGTGTCTATACGATGTGTTTCACCGCCATCTTCAATAGTCTTTGTGGCCGTGTGGCCACCGATGTAGTCATTTTCTTCAAAAACGGTGATGTCGTTTTCACCGTGTAACAAATGCCCGCACGTTAAACCTGAAATACCGGTTCCAATAATTGCTATTTTTTTTGTCATTATCATTACTTCTCGGTTCGCATACCCAACGACAATTTCTTTTTAAGGCCGTCTGTCAACGTGTTCATGCATCGTAATATGTACCCAAACATCCTTGGGAAATAGATGCTACTTTTACCGCTCTCTATGCCTTTTAGCATCGCCACTGCTGCTTCATCGGCTGTAATCTTCATTGGCATATCGAAATCATTTTTATCCGTCAACGGTGTTTCTACAAACCCTGGCGAGACCGCCTGAACCCTAATTCCCTTATCATGTAAATCCACTTCCAAACTTTTAGTGAAGTAGTGAACCGCGGCTTTGCTTGCGCCATAGGCTTGTGAGCGTGTAAACGGCATTAGCCTTGCCATACTGTCTACTATCACTAGCGAATTACCTTTTTTAAGAGTAGGTAAAACCGCCTCGACACAATGGACAACACCGAAAAAGTTTGGTTCGAAGACGCGTCGGAACATGTCTGATTCAAAACGTTCTAAATCGACATATTCGCATGTTCCTGCATTAAACACATAGTAGTCTGCGTTAACGTCTTTAAGCGCATCGCGCGCGCTCTCTAAAGAGGAGACATCAAAACGAAGCGATTCGATATTGTCTATTTTGCTAAGTTCGTTTAAAGCGTCTTCGTTCCTACCGCATGCGATAACGCGATAGTTATTTTTGGCTGCATGTAATGCCAGCGCTTTACCGATACCTGATGTAGCACCTGTTATTAGTAGAGATTTCATGATGACATACTCTTTTTTATTTTTTTGATAATAAAGCCAAGGACAGGGATATGCTCGTACACCATTTCACCAAGGTCATAATAATCTTTATGGTAGGTAATAATATCGTTCTCGACCTTAAGCTGCGTTGTGCCATCGAGGGTAATGACCTTCTGACCTTTCTTTAAGGTGAGTGTCATTGTCCAGTTGACCACATGTGTGAACGGCGCCTCGGGATCTGACCGCTTCATGTCGGAACACTGTGCGATGGTAGCAATGTCAAACTTGCAACTTTGCGCTTGTGTTAGCAAGTTAGCGAAGTAATGCTGTACATCTGTTAACCCTCTGTGCGTAGTGATAGGGTCGACAAAAACGACATTTTCACCGTAGATGGTAGCAAGGTCGCCTGACGACACCTCGCATAGATCCGTGTAAATTTTACAAAAACGTTCGATTACATTCATAGAACTTTGATTTTTAAACAATCCTTGCTCCTCAACATGCATTAAATTCCTGTCAATTGCTAGCGAAGCCGCGTTTTATTGCCCGTGAACCTCAACCCGTCGTTGTAAATTCTACACGCTCGACCCCGCGCCAACCCACGCGGTGTGAGCATATAAGGTTTTACCTATTGCTTTGTCATGTGGATCAAATCGCACACAGCTAAATATAATGAAGTGTGAAAATTTTTCCGATTCGATCCAATTTACTCACACCTGCGTAATATTTATTGTCTATGAGGATTGTTATTGTATGAGCGAAAATCGTTTTTCTTTATTTCCACTTTCAGCCCATTTGCTCCCTGAGGGTAGGATGGCTTTACGCATTTTTGAGCCAAGATATGTGCGCATGGTGAAAGAGGCATGTGCCGCGGATAAAGGGTTTGTCATGTGTATGCTGAACGCAAAGGGTGACAAGGACAAGAACGAACATATTTTAAAATATGGTACGTTCGCCAAAGTCATCGACTTCGATATGCTTGATGATGGACTGCTTGGCATAAAGGTTGCTGGTATTAATATTGTTGAAGTGTCTTCAATCGAGACAGAGCAAGATGGCCTACGTACAGGTACATGTGAGAACGTAGCCCCGAATCGTTGCGACATTTCTCCAAAACAAATAATGCCTATGGACGAAAGGTTAAAAGAGATTTTTGACCGTTACAGTGAACTTAAGTCGCTTTATGAAGCCCCTAAGTTCGAAGACCCAGAATGGGTGCTTAATCGCTGGCTAGAACTATTGCCAGTTGACGGTGAACAAAAGCAACAATTTATAGCGAATAACGACAGTAAACTGTTACTAAACTACTTGTCAGCCTTAATTCCGTGAGGTTGCCTGCAGCTCTAGTATCGCTTTATTACAAAATCGTAATCAAATTCGTTTAATTCTAGCAATCTCTTTTCGCGATAACGTCGTAGAATAAACTTAAATAACGGAAATGCGGACGAAACCTATGTTAGTTGGAATTCCTTTGGAACAAAGTAATAGCACAGTGAAGCCAAAAGAGTGCGCCACTGAAATGTCAGATTACATTGTGCTAGTAGCTGAAAACCGCTGTAAACGATCGTTTTCCCGAGTATTTAATTATTTTGCACCGCGATTACGTTCATACGCGTTAAAGCAAATGGGAAATGAAGCACTTGCGATGGAATTGGTGCAGGACACCATGTCGAATGTGTGGCAAAAAGCGCATCTGTTTAATTCTGAGAAGGGCTCACCTTCTACATGGATATTTACAATAGCACGCAACATTCGCTTCGATATGCTTCGCAAGCTACAAAACCGAAAAGAAGATGTGTGCTCAGACGATTTGTGGCCAGTATTGTGTGAACAGACTGCGGACGTGAACGAAACCTCGCTAGACGATCAGGTGACGCTCGAACAAATCGGTCACCTTTTTGATGCCCTTCCGCTTAAACAAAAAGCGGTTATTGAGGCGATATATATTGACGGCAAATCGCAACAGGAAGTTGCTGACCAGCTAGCCATTCCTTTAGGTACGGTTAAGTCAAGAACACGTCTTGCTCTTCAACGTTTAAAAGGCATGCTAAACGACAATGATTAGGTTTCACCCAAGCTCTCAGCAAATTTCAGAATTTGTTGAAGGCACGCTATCACCAGCTGTATCACTTTTAGTATCGGCGCACAGCGACATGTGCCCGTCTTGCCAAAAGAGAATTGAGACAGAAACTGAGCGGCTAGCGGATAGTATATTAGAAGACAATACGGCCGCGTCGAGTCAGCCTCAGGGAATGGACGATGCGATGTCATTCGATTCTATGCTTTCATTTATTACTCAAATGCCGGCATCGAATGAAGGTGATATTGTCGTTGCCAAGCGTTCGGCGCGCAAAAGCGTGTCGATAGAGCTTGATGGTCGAAAGTTTGAGTTACCACGAACTCTTCATCGTTACACTGATAATACGGGAAATTGGTCTAGTCTTGTCGGTAAGCTTTGGCAAGCCCCGGTAGAAGTTGGCAACAAAGGTGTTGCGAACTTTATCTTTATGGGGCAAGGCGGAAGTGTACCTGAGCATACTCATCGAGGTAATGAATACACCTTGGTTATTGATGGTGAGTTCTGTGATGGGTTGAACTCTTATGACACGGGCGACTTCATTTATATGGATGGTAACCATACCCATACGCCTCGCGCTGATAAAAGCGAAGGGTGTTTGGTGTTTAGTATCGTAGACCAGCCACTTCACTTTACGTCAGGGTTGGCACGGTTATTAAACCCCTTTAGCCACTTATTTTTCAAATAAAAAAAAGCGCACATTGTGCGCTTTTTTGTTTTCTGTTTACATTAACTAATAAAGTCACTGCTTGGAAAGTTCAGTTTCAGTGTCTTCATCGCGTTATCTTTCAAGTCGTTTAAGCCAAGCTGCTCATAACTAGACACCATAATTTCTAACGCTTGTTGCACCTGAGTGGTATCTGGAAAGTGTTCAATAACATATCTGCCACGATTCGCTGCTGCAACGTAAGCTTGTCTTCTCATATAAAAACGGGCGATGGCAATTTCATAACGAGCCAAACGGTCTTTAATGTGAAGCATTCGCTTCTTGGCATCGGCGGCATATTTGCTGTCTGGGTATTGCTGTATTAAACGTCTGAAATCTTCAAAGGCTTCTCGTGACTGAGAGGGATCTCGGTCGGTTCGGTCTATGTTCATTAACTCTTGGAATAAGTTGCTGTCCGTTTCCATATTAGTCAGCCCACGCATATAGTAGGCATAGTCTACATCGGTGTGGTTAGGGTTTAGACGAACAAACCTATCTATCGTAGCCAGTGTTTCAGATGTTTTGCCTGATTTGTAATAACTATAAATCAGGTCAAGCTGCACTTGGTGGGAAAGGGGCCCGAACGGATACCTAGAATCTAGCGCGCTGAGTGTTTGTGCCGCAGCACTAAAATTGCCAACTTCCATACTCTGTTTTGCTCTATCGTACAGTTGTTGCGCACCCATGTTGGCTAATGCGGCTTTCTCTTCTTTAGAGTCAGAAGAGCTACAACCAGATACAGATACCATGGCTCCAAACAATACAGGGGCCAACAAACGAAGTGATTTCATAATAATTCTTTTTCCTGCTAAACAGTTTTATTGCTCTGCTGTCTACGCTTTGGTGCTTTCATTCGACATGATTACACTATTCTAACGTACTAGTTATAAGAAAAACTATACAAAATAGTAAACAACGCAGTGTACAGCGAGAAAGCTTGTTATAATACCCTTTTTACATGCAATCTTTGGTGTTATGACGCAACCGAGCAACACAATACATTTAGAAGCTTCGACAGAAGCCTCGCATTTTGGTTTACGGTTAGATCAAGTTTTGGCTGATTTGTTCCCTGAATATTCACGTTCTAAGTTAAAAACGTGGATCCAAGAGGGTAATGTCGCCATAAACGGTGAAACTGTGACTATCCCTCGCCATAAAATGCAAATGGAAGAGCATATAACGGTAAATGCCGAAATGGAGATTCAAGTCACGAGTGAAGCGCAAGACATCGCGCTTAATATCGTTTACGAAGATGACCATATTCTTATCATTAATAAGCCCGCCGATTTGGTCGTGCACCCTGGTGCAGGAAATCCTAATGGCACGTTACTTAACGCGCTGCTAAATCATGTACCAGAAATAGACAAGGTGCCCCGCGCAGGGATTGTGCACCGTTTAGATAAAGACACGACAGGCTTAATGGTCGTGGCTAAAACGGTCCCGGCCCAAACCTACCTTGTTGACCAACTTCAACGCCGCGAGATGAGCCGAGAGTATGAAGCGATAGCGTTAGGCACGATGGTGGCGGGTGGTATTGTTGATGAACCTATAGGTCGACATGCAACAAAACGCACTCACATGGCGGTAAGAGAAAATGGCAAACCAGCGATTACCCATTTTCGCGTGATTGAAAAGTTTCGCGCTTATACCCATTTGCGATTGAAGCTAGAGACAGGCCGTACGCATCAAATACGTGTTCATATGGCGCACATCAAGCACCCATTGCTAGGTGATCCGGTATACAGTGGTCGTCCGCGCTTACCAAAAGGTGCGTCAGACGAGTTTGTAACAGTATTGAGGCAATTTCAGCGTCAGGCGCTTCACGCTGCACAGCTTTCATTATTTCACCCTGAGACTGAGGAATGGATGACGTGGAAAGCGCCACTGCCTGAGGACATGCAAAACCTTCTCACGGCAGTAAGACAAGATACAAAGGATAATCCGCCAGACTTACTATGAGTACCGCGCCTCATTTCATCAAACCTTGTTGGTCATTACCGCCTAACGTTGTCGCTTATACGACAACTCGGTTGGGCGGTTATAGCCAATCGCGTTATAAGGGGTTGAATGTTGGAATGCATGTTGGGGACAACACCGATACGGTAAGTAAAAATAGAGCACTATTGCCTGATGACAATAGGGTTTTCTGGCTCAATCAAGTGCATGGTAGTAAAATAGTGCAGCTTGATGACACGGTTCAATCGCTTACTACTCCAGATGCTGACGGCGCGTTTACGCGCTCAGCGAATTACCATTGTGCGGTTATGACGGCAGACTGTTTGCCTGTGTTACTGTGTGACAAAAAGGGTACGCAAGTCGCAGCAGTACATGCCGGTTGGAAAGGGCTCGCGTCGCGTATACTTGAAAATGCAGTAAGGCACTTCAATGCTCCCTTAAGTGAAATCACAGCGTGGATAGGCCCAGCTATTTGCAAAACGTGCTATGAGGTCGACAACGCTCTTATAACGAGATTTGACCAGTACCCCAGTGCAATAACGCCAAGTAAAAACGCAAATAAATATTTGCTCGACCTTCCACATATTGCAACGTTACAGTTAAACGACATTGGGGTAGATAACGTGACACTAAGCCGCCTTTGTACTTACTGTGACAATCACATGTTTTATTCTCACCGTTACGCTACTCACAACGGCCTTACGCCCACAGGGAGAATCGTTAGTGTAATTGGTTTGCGCTAAATCAAACAATTTATACTCTTTTTGCTCTCGCTCTTGAATAGCCATCATTAAGCGCCCATAACTGAAGCATAGGTCATTTGATACTTTCAGGATGTAACCATGCGATTAGACAGATTTACTAGCAAATTTCAGCTTGCGATTTCCGATGCTCAATCACTGGCGCTTGGCCGTGATCACCAATACATTGAACCTGTTCATTTGTTGACCGCTATGCTTAACCAGCAAGGTGGCTCTCTTCGTCCATTGTTAGATCAAGCTAATGTCAATGTGAATGCACTGCGCTCGGCACTAAGTGAAGCCGTAGACCGACTTCCTCGAATAGATGGGATTGGCGGGGACGTACAGCTAAGTAAAGACAGCATTATACTGCTTAATTTGTGTGACAAAATTGCGCAACAACGAAAAGACGATTACATCACATCTGAAATATTTGTTTTGGCAGCGCTGCAAGACAAAGGTCGTTTGGGCGATGTGCTACGCCAGTTAAATGTTAAAAAAGAAACGATTGAACAAGCTATTGATAATATGCGAGGCGGTCAGACTGTTACCGACCCTAACGCAGAAGATGTCAGGCAGGCGTTAGAAAAATTCACGACAGATTTAACCGAACGTGCCGAGCAAGGGAAATTAGACCCTGTTATTGGGCGAGACGATGAAATACGACGCACCGTACAAGTATTGCAACGCAGAACCAAGAATAACCCGGTACTGATCGGTGAGCCCGGTGTGGGTAAAACGGCCATTGTTGAAGGGCTTGCTCAGCGTATTATCAACGGGGAAGTACCCGAAGGACTCAAAAATAAGCGTGTGCTATCGCTTGATATGGGTGCATTGGTCGCAGGCGCAAAATATCGCGGTGAATTTGAAGAGCGTCTTAAAGCGGTATTGAACGAGCTGGCTAAAGAAGAAGGCCGCGTTATTCTGTTTGTCGATGAATTGCATACCATGGTGGGGGCAGGCAAGGGCGAAGGTGCAATGGATGCCGGTAATATGCTTAAACCTGCACTTGCCAGGGGAGAGCTACATTGTGTTGGCGCAACAACGTTAGATGAATACCGTCAGTACATAGAGAAAGACGCTGCACTTGAGCGTCGCTTTCAGAAGGTATTGGTTGAAGAGCCAAGTGTTGAAGATACCATTGCTATCCTGCGCGGCCTTAAGGAACGCTACGAACTTCATCACTCTGTGGATATTACCGACCCTGCAATTGTTGCGGCAGCAACCTTATCGCATCGCTATATTAGCGACAGACAGCTTCCTGACAAAGCCATCGATTTAATCGATGAAGCGGCATCTAGCATTCGCATGCAAATTGATTCAAAGCCTGAAGACATGGACAGGCTTGAGCGTAGGGTAATTCAGCTAAAGCTTGAAGAACAAGCATTGGCGAAAGAAACCGATGATGCAAGCCATAAACGTTTGGAAATGATAGAGCTAGAGCGCGAGCAAGCAGAAAGTAAATATGCTGAGCTTGAAACAGTATGGCTAGCTGAAAAGGATGCGATGCAAGGTACGCAAACGATTAAGTCTAAGCTTGAGCAAGCAAAACTTGATTTAGAAATTGCTCGCAGGGCGTCCGATTTGAACCGTATGTCAGAATTGCAGTACGGGCGTATACCAGAGTTAGAAGCCAAGCTAGAGCAGGCTGCCGAAAAGGAAACCGTTGAAACTAACCTGGTTAAAAACAAAGTCACGGATAGCGAAATTGCCGATGTGCTATCTCGTTGGACAGGTATTCCTGTCGCGCGCATGCTTGAAGGCGAGCGTGAGAAATTGCTTAGAATGGAAGATGTGCTGCATAAACGTGTTGTCGGACAACAAGAAGCGGTTAATGCGGTGTCGAATGCGATAAGGCGGTCAAGAGCAGGGCTTGCAGACCCTAATCGTCCTATCGGTTCATTCTTGTTCTTAGGCCCAACCGGGGTGGGTAAAACCGAGCTATGCAAAGCATTGGCGGGTTTCATGTTCGATACAGAAGATGCCATGATTCGAATAGACATGTCTGAATTTATGGAAAAGCACTCTGTTGCACGTTTAGTCGGAGCACCTCCTGGTTATGTTGGTTACGAAGAGGGGGGGTACCTTACCGAGGCGGTGTGCAGAAAACCCTATTCGGTTATCTTGCTTGATGAGGTTGAAAAGGCTCACCCTGACGTATTTAATATTCTGCTTCAGGTGCTTGATGACGGCCGTTTAACTGACGGGCAGGGGCGTACGGTAGATTTCAAAAACACTGTTGTAATAATGACGTCTAACTTGGGCTCAGACATCATTCAAGACAAGCATGGTGAAAGCCAGTACGAAGAAATGAAAGGGATGGTCATGAATGTTGTTGGTCAACACTTTAGACCTGAGTTTATCAATCGTGTCGACGATATCGTGGTGTTCCACCCATTAGGCAAAGAACAAATTAAGTCTATTGCAAAGATTCAATTGGCAACATTACGGGCGCGTTTGGTAGACAAAGGCTACAAGCTTACGCTTTCAGCTGCCGCAATGGATAAAATTGCGGAAGCAGGCTTCGACCCGGTGTTTGGTGCAAGGCCGCTTAAGCGTGCCATCCAAGTTCAGATAGAAAATCCATTGGCACAAAAGCTGTTAGCGGGCGATTTACTGCCTGAATCTACTATTCGCATTGACGTAGATAACGACCAATTATTCATCGTGAATCAATAATACTTACAGCCGTAACTGGTCAATAAAAAGGCGGTCTTTACAGGGTAAAGCCGCCTTTTTTGTATAAGCGTTGCTATCAAAGAGTGTCTAACAACGCCTGCGCTTTAGGACGCATAAAGAAAGGTCGTTCAACGTTGACCGCAAACGTAAGTTCGCTCTTGGCTTCCTCTATTCTGCCGAGTTTAGAAAGCGTGTAGCCAAGGTGGTATCGGATGTTCGGGTTTTGTGCATCACGAGCAAACGCGTCGCGTAGCATTTGAAGGCTACCCTCGTAATCACCATCAAGGGCTTTAATCCACCCTAACGTGTCTAATATGCGAGATGCATTGGGCTGCGCTTGGTAAGCGCGTTCGGCGTAACGTCGTGCGTCAACTAACGACGTGTCGATATGCATAAGCGCCAACCGGTTCAAGGCTTCAGACGGATTAAGTAGATTAGGATCCTCTATAAGCGATTCATAGAGCGTTATAGACTCTTCGAATTCCCTTATAAAAAAGAGATATTGCGCTAATAAGTTTTTAGCCAGTATGTTCTCTTCACTCTGCCTTACTAAAGACCGCGCAGTGTTTAGAAACGTATCAACAAATTCTTCATTCAACGCATAGTTGTAGAGTGCAACCAGTGATTGGGCAAATCCAGGTTCAATATCGAGCGACTTTTTAAATGCATCAACAGCGCTTTCATCCGCTGACTTACTCGCGAACACTCTTCCTGTTAAGAACCAATACAACGGCGTTTGCTGTTGCGATTTGGTTAACGTATTAAGTACACGCTCTGCCGCTGGTGCTTTTTCTACATCGAGTAACAAGCTAGCGTAACGAAACGCGACAAACGGTGACTTATTTGAAATGGCATAAGCTTGTTGCATCGCTTCAAGTGCAGCATCTTGTTTATCTATTCTGCGCAGTAAATCACTGTAAGTGATAAGTTTGCTTGGCGCATCGTTAACAAAATTACCTGCAACGCTTAGCACCTTTTCAGCATCGTCTTGTTTATTAGCGTTAATTAGCAAAGCGGCTTTACGCAACAAGTAATCGCTGTTATCAAACTCGTCCTTCAACAACAAATCAAGGTGATACAGCGCACTCTTAATATTGCCTTGCTGTTGATATAACGCTGACACACGTTCTCTGGCTGTCTTGTTTTTCGGGTTTAGCGTAAGAATGTCTAAATATATTTGTTTCGCGGTGTCTATGTCGCCCTGTTTAGTGAGGTTAAATGCTTTTAGCATCAAAGTTTCATTATGCTGTGGCGATAACGCAAGTAACTCTTCTACCAGTACCGCAGAGCGTGGTTCATTCCCCAGCCGACTTTCTGTAGCGGCTAAGTTAAACTTTGCAGGAAATAACGTAGGGTTAATTGCGAGTGCTTGTTCTATGTTTACTTTTGCTTCTTCAAGCTTGCCCTGACGGATTAAGATACCCGCTTTTAGGTTAAATACCTCAGCCTCTTCGGGGAATATCACCGCCAGTTTATCTGCGCCGGTAATGGCTTTATCGAAACGCCCCCCCTGAAGGTTCATCAAGGCATAGGTAAATAGAAAGCCTGCGTTGTCTTCATAGTTAGGTAAGTTATTGTCGAGTATAGACAACGCTTCGTCTTGCTTGCCGCGTGCGGCCATCAGCTTAATTTTAAATAGCTGAAGTTTGCCCGTGTCGGGATACTTTTGTTCTAGCGTTTGCAGAAGTCGTTCGGCCTTGAACGCTTTATTTTCTCTAATAAATAAGTCGCCAAGCATTAACGCCGAATCGACGTCTTCCATTAAAGCATCTTGATAACGCTCTAAGAGAAGTAATGCTTGTTTATCTTGTTGCGTTGCCATGTAAACCTGCGAAAGCATTAGCACTGCTTGCAGATCATCAGGCTGCTGTTGAACATAGGTATTGAAATCTTTTGCCGCACTTTCCATATTGTTATTGAAGAAATTCGTGAGGCCGCTGATGTATAACAACATTGGTTGCGAGGTGATCAAGTCTGGATCAAGTTGCGCCATGAAGTCGTTTAATTCTTTAAGCTTCTCGTTATCAATTGCCTCTTCACCGTCTCGACTCGATAGCCAGCTGTCTAACAAAATGGCCAGCGGATCGTTAGGTGTATCTTCAATAATTTCATCAACAAACAGTTTTGCCGTGTCGTAATCTTTTGCTTCAAGATAAAGGTCGACTAAGTTTCTCAGTGCTATTGGGTCATCACGATTAAAGCTAAGGGCCTTTTGCAGGTGTGCGGTTGCGCCTTCCTTGTCACCGTTTCGGTAAGCAAGTTGTCCTTTCAATCGCCATGTTATGGCATTTTCAGGTTCAATTGACATGGCTTGGTCAATAAGGGCTGACGCGTTACGCAACTCTTCGTTTTGCAAAGCAATGGATGCAAGGCCGTTAATAGCTGGAACAAATTGTGGCCATCTGGCCACAATGGCGTTGTAGTCGTTTAACGCGCATGCCGCATCTTCAAGGCGGATACAGGCAGTGGCTCTAATTAATAGCCACTCTCGTTCGGCATTGCCAGAGAGCTTATCAACATCTGAAAACGCGATAATGTCTTCGTACTGATTAAGGAAAAGCCATGTGTTTCCTAATGGCTCTGCTAGCAAGTTTACATCTGCACCCATTTCAAGCGCTTCGAGAAACTCTAACTCTGCGGCAGTTAAGTAACCATTAATAAGAAGGATTTCACCCATTAGAAGTTTTGCTGCCAGGTTTTCTGGGTCTTTTTGTAAACTGTTTTTAAGGTGGATATAAGCTTCGTCGTATGTATTATTCTTAAAAGCTGTGAGGGCTTTCTCATAATCTTCAGATGTCGTTGCAGCACTATTAAAAGCGACGAGCGATGACAGTGCAGCAAAAAAGAAGGTGCGTTTTAAAAAGCGTTTTTTAGGGGTGACAGCGTCCATAATTACCTTAAGGGTTTCTAGCAACAGCTTACAATAAGCATAAAAAAAGGTGGCCAAAGCCACCTTCTAAAGATACGTGTTTTCTAACTGTTTTTAAACAATTAAACGCTACGTTTACGTCTCCACGCTAACATACCAAGGCCTAAGCCCATAAGCGCAAGCATACCTGGCTCACTGACTTCGGTTGAAGGTGTAGTTTTGCTAATAGAGATGTCTAATGTTGAAAGTTTGAGACCCACGCCATCGCCTGATGTGCTACCTACACTATCAAAAATGCTGTTGTAAGCACCCACTAACCAGTATTTTGCCTTACCAGTGATATTTGTGAAGCTAGATTCGTAGAGACCATTGCTGCCTTTCGAACCAACACCAAAATGCCCAAGCGTTCCAGAAATTATATCGCCTTTTACATTCTGCCATGTAGCGCTTGTGCCAGAAAAGAAAGAATTAATATTATCTATACCAGCTACCGTGACTTCTTTGTTGCCGTTATCACCGTGCATCCAACTAAATCCGGCACCCTTTAGGGTAACTGCTTCGCTGAATGTGAAAAGGAACATATCGAAGTCACCGCCGCCAGAAAAGTTATCTGCTGAGTGGCTATCGCCAGACACATCATTTTCTATCCCGTAGCCGTACTTTCTATTTTGGTTCGTACACCCTGTTTCATCAAACTGGCAGTTATACCAGCCTTTTATGACGCCCGAACCTAAAATGTTATCATTGGTTCCTTCGTTATCAGACCAGCCAGAAAAGCCCATCGAAATTGAAACGCCATCAATATCAACAGTCGTTCCTTGTGCGCTAGGGGTTGAAGTATGCGATATGTTATCGTTTTTCAACGACACAGTTGCTTCATGTAAACTTGTATCGGCAAAAACATTAGCTGCCGCGATTAAAGCGATGCTTGAAACAATAGACTTAACTACATTCATTAATACGGTACCAGAAGTAAGGATTGTAAATATTACATACCTCTTAGCATTTACCGTGCCACCATTTACAGTGTTGATTCTAAAGAGTTTTTGGGTTTTTTGTTTTTCATTTCCAGCACGGTGTAAAAAAAATTGACAGGTCGTACCTGTCAATTTTAATCTTTGGTCTATATTTATAGGTTATGGCGTTTTCGTCGCCACATCACAAGCAATCCTGATGCTAGAAGCAGCCCGGCGGCGCCTGGCTCGCTCACCGCTGTGGTTTCTGGGGGAGGGGTGTTGTCATCTATCGAAAAGCCAATACTGGTAAGTTTAAAGGCGTCATCGTTAGACGAACCGCCAATGTTTCTAAACACCGTATTATAG